>NZ_CP063815.1:0-653457 GCF_015277895.1 Microbacterium abyssi
ATTATCCACAAGCACGACACACGCGACGCGCAGGACACACCGCTGGTTTTCCACAGGCAGGTTGCCCCGGACAGCTTCGATGACTACCGTGGCATCCGAAGTTATCCACAGGGGGAATGCGGCAGTCGGCCGATCCTCCGCGAGCCCTTGCCCGGAGCATCATGTCCTCTCCTGCCCAGCCCGACGTTCCGATCTGGGCACAGGTTCTGGACCTGCTCGATCAGGATGAGCGCGTCACTCCTCAGCTCCAGGGATTCCTGAGCCTTGCCGTCCCCGCCGGCGTCATGGGAGCCACCCTCTATCTGGACGTCCCGAACGACCTCACCGCGGCGCAGATCAACAAGCGTCTGCGGGTGCCCCTGATGGAGGGTCTCGCACGCCTGGGTGAAGAGGTCACCTCGTTCCGTGTCGTGGTCAACCACGAACTCGCCGAGCAGCCGACGGCTCCCATTGCCGTGGCGGATTTCGGTCGCCCGGAGTCGCCGCGCACCGACCTGCCCGTGGAACAGCCGACGCCGATGCGCCACGAGTCGCGGCTGAATCCGAAATACACGTTCGACAACTTCGTCATCGGTCAGTCGAACCGCTTCGCGCACGCCGCAGCCGTCGCCGTGGCCGAGGCACCGGCGAAGGCCTACAATCCGCTGTTCATCTACGGCGACTCGGGACTCGGCAAGACGCACCTGCTCCATGCGATCGGCGACTATGCGCAGTCGCTGTACACGGGCGTGAAGGTTCGCTACGTGTCGAGCGAGGAGTTCACCAACGACTTCATCAACTCGATCGCGAACAACCGCGGGTCGGCATTCCAGGCGCGCTACCGCGACGTCGACATCCTCCTCATCGACGACATCCAGTTCCTGCAGGGCCGCGCCGAGACGCAGGAGACGTTCTTCCACACCTTCAACACCCTCCACGATCACAACAAGCAGATCGTGATCACCAGCGACGTCGCACCCAAACACCTGACCGGCTTCGAGGACCGCATGCGCAGCCGGTTCGAGTGGGGCCTGATCACCGACGTCCAGGCACCCGACCTCGAGACGCGCATCGCGATCCTGCGTAAGAAGGCACAGAGCGAAGCCCTGCACATCCCCGACGAGGTGCTCGAGTACATCGCGACGATCGTCTCGTCGAACATCCGCGAACTCGAGGGCGCCCTCATCCGGGTGTCGGCATTCGCGAGCCTGAACCGGTCCTCCCTCGACATCTCGCTCGCACAGACCGTGCTCCGCGACATCGTCGACACGGCGGAGGACAACATCATCTCGCCGACCGACATCATCACCGCGACAGCTCAGTACTTCAAGCTCACCGTCGACGACCTGTACGGTTCCAGCCGCTCGCAGCAGATCGCGACTGCACGTCAGATCGCCATGTACCTGTGTCGCGAGCGCACCAACCTCTCGCTTCCGAAGATCGGGCAGCTGTTCGGCAATCGCGACCACACAACCGTGATGTACGCGTATAAGAAGATCAGCGACCTCATGAAGGAGCGACGCTCCATCTACAACCAGGTCACCGAGATCACCACGCAGCTCGGCCGTCGCTGACCCGCGAGCGCGACGCGCCCGCGTCGGATCCGAGCTTGACAGGCGTCCTCGGCATCCCTTTAAATGCCGCTTTGCACATGTGGATAACTTGTGGATGAATGCGGTTCGGTTTCGGGACGAATGTGTGCGGATCGCGGCATACTGTGGATAACTCCACGAAGAGCGGATGCTGCGACTTCCGCATGTTCACGCGGTTTCCTCAGCGATTCCACATCTCACACGGATGTAGTTCCCTACTCGCGCCTGATATCCACCGAGTTATCCACAGTATCCACAGCTGTTAACACCGTTAAGGAGTTAATCCTCTGAAGACGTCATCCGATCACCTCGAAGGTGTGGGAACTCGGGCGTATGACGCATTGTCGCTGTGGGGATACGATGGGAACCCCTGAGGTGGCTCCATGCCTCGCAGGTCTTGTAATTCACGACGAGGGAGCGCCAGTGAGGTTCCAGGTCAATCGCGATGTCTTCAGCGAAGCAGTGTCCTTCGTCGTCAAGCTGCTGCCGCAGCGCAACCCCCAGCCGATCCTGGCCGGTGTGCTCATCGAAGCCGGGGATGACGGACTGACGCTTTCCGCGTTCGACTACGAGGCATCGGCTCGAACGACCATCGACGCGACCGTCGACACCGCCGGCACGATCCTCGTGCATGGCCGTCTGCTCTCCGACATCGCCAGCCGACTGCCGAACGCTCCGATCGAGATCGCCGTCGAGGAGGACGGCGGCATCGCCGTCACATGTGGTTCGGCCCGATTCACCCTTGCGGCCATGCCTGTCGAGGAGTACCCGTCGATCCCCGAGGTATCCGGTTCCTCCGGCGTGGTCCCGGCCGATGACTTCGGCACTGCGATCGCACAGGTCGGCTTCGCCGCCTCCCGCGACGATGTGACTCCGGTGCTGACAAGTGTGCAGCTCGAGGTGTCAGGCCAGAACCTCAGCCTCGTCGCCACCGACCGCTACCGCGTCTCCCTGCGTGACGTTCCGTGGGACGGCGAAGCGCCCGAGCAGACCGCCCTGGTCCCCGCCCGCACCCTGACCGAGGTCGGCAAGACCTTCGGGCATGCCGGCACGATCCAGGTCGCGTTCTCCGGCGGCGGCGACCGCGAGATCATCGCCTTCACCGCCGGCAACAAGACCGTCACGTCGCTGCTCATCAAGGGCAACTTCCCGCCCGTTCGCCGCCTTTTCCCCGAGCAGACCGATCACTACGCGGTCGTAAACACCGCGGATCTCATCGAGGCCGTCCGTCGCGTCGCCCTCGTCCTCGATCGCGCAGCTCCCCTGCGATTCACATTCACAGCGGACAGCGTGACGATGGATGCATCGGGCAGCGAGCAGGCGCGGGCATCCGAGTCCGTCGATGCACACCTCACCGGCGGCGCGGACGTGACCCTCGGCCTGAACCCGCAGTACCTGACCGAAGCGCTGAGCGCGGTCAAGAGCGAGTTCGTCCGGGTGACGTTCACGTCGAGCGACAACGCGAACAAGCTCAGCCCGGTGCTCATCACGAGCCAGACCTCGGTCGACCAGGCCGGCTCCGACTCGTTCAAGTACCTCCTCCAGCCGAACCTGCTGCTCCGCTGATCCCGACCTCCTCCTGCAAGGCTTCGACTCGCTTCGCTCGCTCACCCCGTTTCAACTTCGGCGCTGCGCGCCTTCGCTCAACGACCCGCGTGGTGTCCGAGCGGAGCGATGGATGCCTTCGACGGGCTGGCACCGGGTCTGGCGGGAGCACGGCCGAAGGCCGAGCGAGGGCATGTCCCGCCGACGGCATCCATCGTGTAGCGGTGTCGGTCCCCGAAGGTAGGGTGAGCAGGTGATTGTGGAGCACCTGAACCTGGTCGACTTCCGCAACTACGCGACCGCCGATCTCAGTCTTCTTCCCGGCCCGAACGTGCTCGTCGGTCGCAACGGCCAGGGCAAGACGAATCTCGCCGAAGCCGTCGTGTTCCTCGCGACCCTCGGTTCGCACCGGGTGTCCTCGGATGCTCCGATGGTCCGCGACGGCAAGGAGTTCGCCGTCATCAGGGCACGGCTCTCAGTCGGCGAACGACGTGTGCTCACAGAGGTGCAGATCAACCGGCAGGGCTCGAACAAGGCGCGCATCAACGGCTCGCCGTCGAAGACGAGTGAGCTTCCCCGGTACGCGCATGTCGTGCTCTTCGCGCCGGAAGACCTCCAGATCGTGCGAGGCGACCCCTCCTCGCGCAGAAGATTCGCCGATCAGCTGCTGATCCAGCGCGCGCCCCGCATGGCGGCGGTCCTCGGTGACTACGACCGCGTACTGAAGCAGCGCACAGCCCTGCTGAAATCGGCCCGAGCCCGCGGCGTCCGCGGCGAAGCGCTGACGACACTCGAGGTCTGGGACGACAAGCTCGTGGCGCTCGGGTCGGAGATCATCGACGCTCGTCTTCGTCTGGCATCGGATCTGCAGCAGCCGCTGGCCGCGGCCTACACCGCGATCGCGGGCGCCGACCACAGTCCCGAGCTCGAATGGGCGCTGTCGGTCCGCGGCGGAAACCCCGAAGAGGGCGAAGTCGGCGCCGACGACAGCCGCGGCGGTCTGGTCGAAATGTTCCGCGCCGCGCTGCAGGCCAAGCGCACCCAGGAGCTCGACCGCGGACTCACCCTCGTCGGCCCGCATCGCGACGACCTGCTGCTGCGCGTGCGCGATCTCCCGGTGAAGGGGTACGCCTCCCATGGTGAATCCTGGTCCGTCGCGCTCGCCCTTCGGCTGGCATCCGCGGAACTGCTGCGAGCCGAATCCCCGGCCGGCGACCCGGTGCTCATCCTCGACGACGTCTTCGCCGAACTCGATGCCGATCGTCGTCAGCGACTGGCGACCCTGACCTCCGGGTACGAGCAGGTGATCGTCACGGCCGCCGTCGAAGAGGACATCCCCGAACCGCTCCACCGGCATGTCGTCCGGATCCACGCGGGTACGATCAGCGACGAGCGTGAAACCGACGAGCGCGACGACGAAACCAAGGGGGAGGCAGCCGAATGACCGACGCCGACACCCCCGAGACTGTCGCGACCTACCTTCGGCTGCGCGGACTGAAGCCGAGTTCCAAGAGCTGGAAGCGCAAGCGCCGCATCCGTGACGATGACGACAACGCACCGTTCACCCCCGGGCGCGACCCGGGAGCGCTCGGCGCTGTTCTCGACAAGCTCAGCCGTGAAGCCGGCTGGGAGATCACCCTCGCCCGCGAGGACCTCGTACGGCAATGGGCCGATCTTGCCGGTCACGACACCGCGAAGCACTCCGAACCGGTATCGCTCGAGAACGGAATGCTGACCGTGAAGTGCGATTCGACCGCCTGGGCGAAGAACCTGCAGTTCATGCGAGCGACCATCCTCACCGAGATCGGAAGACGCTATCCGCAGGCGGGTGTGGACAACCTCCGTTTCATCGGTCCGGACGTCCCGTCGTGGAAATGGGGGCCCAGAGCCGTCCCAGGGCGGGGTCCGCGCGATACCTACGGGTAGGACACCATCGAGGGGGTCCGGATCGATTTCAGGGCCACACACGGCCGTTCAGCGAGGTAAAGGGGCCTTGATGAGGGTAGACTGGGTATTCGAGATATCGATGTGGAGAATGCCCTCTGATGACGCCTGAAAATCCTGTTGACGAGCCTGAATCCACACCCGGGATCACTCCGGCGAAGAAGCAGTCCGGCGACTACGGCGCCGACCAGATCCAGATCCTCGAGGGCCTCGAGGCCGTGCGCAAGCGCCCGGGTATGTACATCGGCTCCACCGGACCGCGTGGCCTCCACCACCTGGTCTACGAGATCGTCGACAACTCGGTCGACGAAGCGCTCGCGGGCCACGCCGACACCATCATGGTGACGCTGCTCGCCGACGGAGGCGTGCGCGTCGTCGACAACGGCCGTGGCATCCCGACAGGCCCGCACTCGTCCGATCCGAACAAGTCGACGGTCGAGGTGGTGCTGACCATCCTGCACGCCGGCGGAAAGTTCGGTGGCGGCGCCTATGCCGTCTCCGGTGGTCTGCACGGCGTGGGTTCGTCCGTCGTCAACGCGCTGTCCACCCGCTTCGACGTCACCGTCAAGCAGAAGGGCTTCGCCTGGCACCACAGCTTCGCCAACGGCGGCGCGCCGCAGCAGAAGCTCGAGAAGGGCGAGCCGACTGAAGAGACCGGCACTGACATCACCTTCTGGCCGGATCCCGAGATCTTCACCGAGTCCGTCGAGTTCGAGTACGACGTGCTGCGCACGCGGTTCCAGCAGATGGCATTCCTCAACAAGGGTCTGCGCATCGAGCTGCGCGACGAGCGTGAGGGTGCGACCTATGAGATCGAAGAAGAGGGCACGACCGTCACGAAGCAGCGTGCCGACGTGTTCCTCTACGAGCGCGGCCTCGTCGACTACGTCGAGTACCTGAACAAGGTGCGGCACGCCGAGGTCGTCACCGAGGAGATCATCGACTTCGACGCCGAGGACACCGAGCGCAAGATCTCGCTCGAGATCGCGATGCAGTGGACGACCGGCTACTCCGAGAACGTCTACACCTACGCGAACACGATCAACACCCACGAGGGCGGCACGCACGAGGAGGGATTCCGCGCGGCGCTGACGACGCTCGTCAACAAGTACGCCCGCGCGAACAACCTCCTCAAGGAGAAGGACGACAATCTCTCCGGAGACGACGTCCGCGAGGGCCTCACGGCCGTGATCTCCATCAAACTGGGCGAACCGCAGTTCGAGGGGCAGACAAAGACCAAGCTCGGCAACACCGAGGCGAAGGCGTTCGTGCAGAAGGTCGTCGGCGATCAGCTAGGCGACTGGTTCGAGCGCAACCCCACGCAGGCGAAGAACGTCATCCGCAAGGCGATCGACGCGGCCACAGCTCGCCTCGCAGCACGCAAGGCGCGCGAGACCGCCCGTCGCAAGAGCGTCTTCGAGTCCGCGGCGATGCCTGACAAGCTCAAGGACTGCACCAGCAAGGATCCGTCGATCAGCGAGATCTTCCTGGTCGAGGGTGACTCGGCCGGCGGCTCGGCGGTGCAGGGTCGCGACCCGCACACACAGGCGATCCTGGCGCTCCGAGGCAAGATTTTGAACGTCGAGCGCGCTCGCCTCGACAAGGCCCTGGCCAACAAAGAGGTTCAGGCGATGATCCAGGCCTTCGGCACCGGCATCGGCGAGGACTTCGACATCGAGAAGGCCCGCTATCACAAGATCGTTCTGATGGCGGATGCCGACGTCGACGGCCAGCACATCACCACGCTGCTGCTGACACTGCTGTTCCGCTACATGCGCGGCCTCATCGAGGCCGGATTCGTCTACCTCGCGATGCCGCCGCTGTACCGGCTGAAGTGGTCGAATCAGCCGCACGAGTACGTGTACTCCGATGCCGAGCGCGATGCTCTTCTCAAGCACGGGCTCGAGAACGGCAAGCGCATCCCGAAGGACTCCGGAGTGCAGCGGTACAAGGGTCTCGGCGAGATGAACGCCAAGGAACTGTGGGAGACCACGATGGATCACACGACGCGCACCTTGCGTCAGGTGACCATTGAAGACGCCGCCAGCGCCGATGAGATCTTCAGCGTGCTGATGGGCGAGGACGTCGAGTCCCGCCGCGGCTTCATCCAGCGAAACGCGAAGGACGTCCGCTTCCTCGACATCTGACGCCACTCGACCATCGAGCGAGCGCAGTGAGACGAAACGCAGACACTGAAAGAAGCACATGACTGACGAAGAACGCCCCGAGCCGGTTCACGAACACGGCAAGATCGACCAGGTCGACCTGCAGTCGGAGATGCAGCGCAGCTATCTCGACTACGCGATGGCCGTCATCGTGGGCCGCGCCCTGCCGGATGTTCGCGACGGGCTCAAGCCCGTGCACCGCCGTGTGATCTACGGCATGTACGACGGCGGCTTCCGCCCGGACAAGTCGTTCTCCAAGTGCGCGCGCGTCGTCGGCGAGGTGATGGGTCAGTACCACCCGCACGGCGACTCGGCGATCTATGACGCGCTCGTCCGTCTCGTGCAGCCGTGGTCGCTGCGTTACCCGCTGGCTCTCGGTCAGGGCAACTTCGGCTCACCCGGCAACATGGGCGCCGCGGCCCCGCGATACACCGAGACGAAGATGGCTCCGCTCGCGCTCGAGATGGTGCGTGACATCGAAGAGGAGACCGTCGACTTCCAGGACAATTACGACGGCCAGACCCAGGAGCCGGTGGTCCTCCCGGCCCGATTCCCGAATCTGCTCGTCAACGGCTCGGTCGGCATCGCGGTCGGCATGGCGACCAACATCCCCCCGCACAACCTCCGAGAGGTGGCGGATGCCGCCCTCTGGGCGCTCGACAACCCCGAGCTTCCGCGTGAACAGCTCCTCGACGGCCTCATCAAGCGGATTCCGGGTCCTGACTTCCCGACCGGCGCGCAGATCCTGGGAACCAAGGGCATCCAGGAGGCGTACCGCACCGGTCGAGGCTCGATCACGATGCGCGCGGTCGTCAACGTCGAGGAGGTCCAGGGCCGCAACTGCCTCGTGATCACCGAACTCCCCTACCAGGTCAACCCCGACAACCTCGCGGTGAAGATCGGCGACCTGGCGCGCGACGGCAAGATCACCGGCATCGCCGACATCCGCGACGAGACCAGTGACCGCACCGGTCAGCGGATCGTCGTCGTCCTCAAGCGGGATGCCGTGGCCAAGGTCGTGCTGAACAACCTGTACAAGCACACTCCGCTGCAGGACAACTTCGGCGCGAACATGCTCGCGATCGTCGACGGCGTGCCGCGCACGCTGGCGCTCGACGGGTTCATCAGCAACTGGATCACGCACCAGATCGACGTGATCGTGCGCCGAACGATCTTCCGGCTGCGCAAGGCCGAGGAGCGCATGCACATCCTGCGCGCGTACCTCAAGGCACTCGACGCGCTGGATGAGGTCATCGCGCTGATCCGGCGTTCACCCACCCCCCAGGAGGCGAACGAGGGTCTGCAACGACTCCTGGACATCGACGACGTGCAGGCGGACGCGATCCTCCAGATGCAGCTGCGCCGACTGGCAGCCCTGGAGCGTCAGAAGATCATCGACGAGGCCACCGAGCTCGAGGTGAAGATCGCCGACTTCAAGGCGATCCTCGCCGATGAATCGCGCCAGCGCGGCATCATCCGCGAAGAGCTCACTGAGATCGTCGAACGCTTCGGCGACGAGCGTCGCACGCACATCCTGCACGGCTTCGACGGCGACGTGTCGATGGAAGATCTCATCGCGCAGGAGGACATGGTCGTCACCGTCACCCGCGACGGCTACATCAAGCGCACCCGCAGCGACAACTACCGCTCGCAGCATCGTGGCGGCAAGGGCATCAAGGGCGCGCAGCTGCGTGCGGATGACATCGTCGAGCACTTCTTCGTGACGACCACGCACCACTGGCTGCTCGTCTTCACCGACAAGGGCCGGGTGTATCGCACCAAGACGTACGAGGTGCCGGAGGCCGGCCGCGACGCGAAGGGCACGCACGTCGCGAACCTGCTCGCGCTGCAGCCGGACGAGGGCATCGCCCAGATCCTCGCGATGCGCGACTACGACGTCGCCGACTACCTGGTGCTCGCCACGCGCGACGGCCTGGTGAAGAAGACGCGACTGAGCGAGTACGACACGAACCGCCAGGGCGGCGTGATCGCCATCCGGCTCCGTGAGGACGATGAGCTTGTCAGCGCCATGATCGTGGATGCCACGGATGACATCCTGCTCATCTCCCGCAAGGGCATGTCGGTGCGCTTCCAGGCGACCGACGCGGCCCTGCGTCCGATGGGCCGCGCGACCGCCGGTGTCACCGGCATGAAGTTCAAGGGCGACGATCGGCTGCTCTCGGCATCCGTCGCGGCGCCCGACGGTTTCGTGTTCACCGTCACCGACGGCGGCTACGCGAAGCGCACCGAGGTCGAGCAGTACCGGGTGCAGAACCGCGGCGGATACGGCATCAAGGTCGCCAAGCTCAACGACGATCGGGGTGTCCTCGCGGGCGGTCTGATCGTGAGCGAGGACGACGAGGTCTTGGTGGTTCTCTCCAGCGGCAAGGTGGTACGCTCTGCCGTGGCCGAGGTGCCCGCGAAGGGCCGAGACACCATGGGTGTCCTGTTCGCCCGAACGTCCGAGAAGGACCGGATCCTCGCGATCGCCCGCAACGAAGAGCGGGGCCTCGACGAGGCGGAGGCGGAGTCCGGCGCCCCGGAGTCGGCCACGGCCCCCGATTCGAACCCTGAACCTGAGGAAACAGACGCATGAGCACAGTAGCCGACAAGCTGGCGAAGAAGTCCACGCGCAAGACCGGCGGCAAGCAGGTCCGCCTGCGCCTGGTCTATGTCGACTTCTGGTCGGCCGTGAAGCTCTCCTTCCTGGGCGCCGTCGCGCTCGCGATCGTGACCATGGTGTCGTTCTTCCTGATCTACCTCGTGCTGCAGGCGACCGGCCTGATCGCCGGCGCCGGCGACTTCGTCGGGCAGATCACCGACAACGCGGTGGATCTGCAGGCGCTGCTGGGCCTGCCCCAGGTGATGGCCTTCGCGGCCGTCGTGTCGATCCTGAACCTCATCGTGGTGACCGTGCTCGGCGCCGTGGTCGCGGGCATCTACAACCTCGCGGTGAAGGTGACCGGCGGTCTGCTGGTCGGCTTCATGTCGAACTGACGATCTTCTGACGAATGGCGGATGCTGCGGCATCCGCCATTCGTCGTTTCCTGGCTCCCGTCATGCGGGGTACGGAAAACCCGAACCGACCTCTCCGGCTGACTCGGTGTCGGCATCCCTGGCGCGCGGCCTACGTTTGAGGCATGACCACTCAGACTGTCCCCTCCGCACCGGCGGACAAGCCGCGCACCGCGCCGCCGTTGCGACTGTTCATGACCATCCTGCATCTCGCCGCACTCGGTGTCATCGGCGGCGGCGTGATCGGCATCCTCGCCGCCGTGTTCGGAACCGGCGTCGGCCTGCTGTTCGTCCTGGGCATCGGGATCGTGTTCCTGGTCGGTCTCGTGTACGCGCTGTACGGCGTCGGCTGGTTCGAGGTGACCCGCATCCGCGGTCTGTACGGCCTCGACGTCGCCGACCTCCAGCCGCGCCGCCGGCGCACGCCCGGATTCGGCGGATGGATCCGGTCGCTGGGACGCCAGAGCATCGACGGACGGATGTGGCGCGCACTGGCGAACTTCGCCATCGCATGCATCTTCGGCGCGCTGGTGATCCGGCTCTTCTCGGGCGTGGTCTGGTCGGCGATCTACTCGTTCACCCCGCTCTTCGCAGACGGTGAGAGCGCGGCCCCGTTCGGGAACACGATCGGCGTCGGATGGGCTCCGCTGTTCGGCATCCTCGGTGTCGTGGCTGCTGCTGCCGGCATCATCGGTCTCGCGCTGCTGCACCGCACCATCTCGCGGGCACTCATCGTGCCGAACCGCGAGGCCGAGCTCACCGAGCGGGTGCGCACCACCTCCGCTCAGCGTGAGGGCGCCGTGCGCGCCGCCGATGTCGAGCGCACGCGCATCGAGCGCGACCTGCACGACGGCGTCCAGCCCCGGCTGGTCTCGGTCGGCATGACCCTGGGTCTCGCACAGCAGAAGATCGACAACGACCCGACCGCCGCGAAGGCCCTGATCTCCGAGGCGCACACCTCGACGAAGGCCGCCATCACCGAGCTGCGACAGCTCGCCCGCGGCATCCATGCGTCCGTCCTGGACGATCGGGGGCTGGATGCTGCGCTGTCCGCGCTCGCCAGCCGGTCGCACATCCCGGTGCACCTGGACGTACGGATGGACGGCCGCTGCAGCCGCGACGCGGAGGCCGCCGTGTACTTCTCCATCGCCGAGTCGCTCACGAACGCGGCCAAGCACTCCCGTGCCAGCGAGTGCCGCGTCGTGGTCAGGATCCGCGAGGGCGGTGTGCTGTGGGCGCGAGTCGAGGACAACGGCATGGGCGGTGCGCAGGTGCAGCCCGGCGGAGGCCTCGACGGCATCTCGAACCGCGTGCTCGCCGCCGGCGGGACGTTCCGCATCGACAGCCCGCAGGGTGGTCCGACTTCCCTGGAGGTGAGCGTGCCATGCGCATCCTGATCTGTGAGGACTCCGTCCTGCTGCGTGAAGGACTGGTGCGTCTGCTCGAGGATGCCGGCCACGAGGTGGTCGCGGCGCTTCCGGACACCGAGGGGCTGACCGAAGCGGTCGAGACCTCGAAGCCGGAGCTCTGCATCCTCGACGTGCGGCTCCCGCCGACGTTCACCGATGAGGGGATCCGGGCGGCTCTGGGTCTTCGCACGACGCATCCGTCGCTGCCGCTACTGGTGCTTTCGCAGTACGTCGAGGAGCGCTATGCCAGCGATCTCATCGCCGCGCAGGGCGGTCCGCTCGGCTATCTGCTCAAGGATCGGGTCGCGGATGTCTCGGACTTCCTCGCGTCGGTCGAGCGGATCGCGGAGGGCGCATCGGTTCTCGATCCTGAGGTCGTGGCGCAGCTGCTGACCCGTCGGAACCGCGACGATCGGATGCTGCGGCTCACCGAGCGCGAGCGTACGGTGCTCGCCCTGATCGCCGAGGGGAAGTCGAACCAGGCGATCGCGGGCCTGCTGTTCCTCTCGCCGGCGAGCGTCGAGAAGAACATCACCTCCATCTTCCAGAAGCTGGGCTTCGAGCAGGACGAGTCGGGCAACCGGCGCGTGCTTGCAGCCCTCGCACACATCGAGAACACCGGCGGGCAGGCGCCGACCGGTAACCAGCAATGAGCATTGAAAGCGATGACAGGAGCAGCACGATGAACACCGAACCGCAGAGTCCGCAGGGTGGGCACGACGTTCCCCTGACTCCCCCGCCCGCGGCATCCGCTGCCTCCGTCTCGGGCGGTGGCGCCTCCTCGGGAGGATCGGGTGGAGCGCCTCGCGAGCCGCAGGGATCCGGCGCGCGTGCCGCGGCCATCGCGATCGCGGTCTTCGGCGGCGTGGTGCTGCTGGGCGCCGGCGGCACCGCGGCCTTCGCCGCGGTGCACGATGTCAGAGCCGCCGCACATTCGGGAGACGCCGACACTCAGAGCCTGGACGTGGACGGGATCGAGGGCATCACACTCGACGCCGACGCGAGCAATGTCACGGCGCGGTTCGGTGACGTCGACGAGGCGACGCTCGAGGTCACCGGGGCCCGCAGCGGGAACTGGACCCTCGAGCGCGACGGCGACGAACTGATCGTGGGTAGCCCCGATCGCGGATTCGGATGGTGGTTCGGCAACGGCTGGTTCGGCGACGGCTGGTTCGGCGACGAGCAGACCGTCGTGCTCACACTGCCGCAGAACCTCGAACGGGCAGAGCTGGATGCCGACTTCTCATTGAGCGCAGGAAGCCTCGACGTCGAGGGCGGCTACGGCGAGGTCGACATCGAGGTGGGCGCGGGCGGCTTCAGCATGGACGGATCCGCGACCTCACTCGATGCCGACGTCAGCGCGGGTCGCGCAGATCTGTCGCTGTCGGGCGTCGACGAGGCGGACTTCACGGTGTCCGCCGGAAAGATCGTGGCCGAGCTCACGGGATCCGCACCGAGGTCGGTGCTGATCGATGTCAGCGCAGGCTCGCTCGAGCTGACGGTGCCGGATGAGGAGTACAACCTCACGCAGGACGTCAGTGCCGGATCGCTCGACAACGGATTGAACACCTCCAACGACTCGAGGTTCGAGATCGACGCGAGCGTGTCGGCTGGAAGCGTCGATCTGCGCGCCGCGGACTGATCGATCTCGATTCGGATTTTCCGTCGATCTCCGGTAAAGTCTTGGAGGTTGACGGGGCTATAGCTCAGGCGGTTAGAGCGCTTCACTGATAATGAAGAGGTCCCAGGTTCAAGTCCTGGTAGCCCCACCGTTCACTCCAATTCAATACCCGTTCGGGGCCTTAGCTCAGTTGGTAGAGCGCCTGCTTTGCAAGCAGGATGTCAGGAGTTCGAATCTCCTAGGCTCCACAAACGGAAGAAGCGCTGCCCCGTAGGGGTGGCGCTTCTTCCGTTTATCAAGCTGGGTGGTTCGGGGAGGAGCCGGGGCGAAGCCCCAGCGACGGAGTCTCCTAGGCTCCACAGATCGAACGTCACTCTGGCCCGCATAAGACGAGAGATGGCAGTATCAGAGCATGTCGAGTCCTTCAACGAAGATCGCTTGGGGCGTTGCCGTGCTCGTGGTGGCGGGGCTTGTCGCGATCGCGGCGCCCGCGGTCACCGCTGTGCTCCCGGTTGGCAACGGACCCGTCGCCGCTCCGGATGCGAGCGCGCCTTCCACTGCGAAGCCGGCGACCGACTCCCCGACCGAGAACGCCGCGGCTGAAGACACCTCAACCGGCGGCGCGCCCGCCGGCTACGTCGGCATCGGTCACGGCACGAGCATCCCCGCCGGCGGCCCGGGTGACTGCAAGGCATCCGCCTATATCTGGATCGGCAGCGACAACGACGAGCCGATGCACGCCGAGATGCTCGGCGCTGACATGGTCGACATGGGACCACGCGAGTTCGCGACTGGCGGCGTCGGCCTGGACGACCAGGGACGCCCTGCTACGTACACGGTCGCCCCAGGGGATGTGACATCCGTGATCGGCGACCGCTTCTGCATCTACAACGGGATCGCGCTCGAGACGCTGAACATGTACCCCGGAGGCGACGCGATCCAGCCCGGCGACGTGCTCACACTGAACGCGGACCTGGTCACCGACTGGGTCAGCCCGTACGGCGGGTAGGAGCCCGCGGCAGAAGTCACGCACCGCCCGGCGCGCATCGGAGTTCACCGACGCTGACCTCGTCGCTCCGCGACTGAGCGATGCGAAGCGCCTTCACTCAGACGGATCCTCCGCGAGAACGTCGCCGTCCTCGTCGCCCTCGTCATCGTCGGGTACGACGGTGGGCGGATCGCCCTTGCCGTCCTGCGCGCCGAGGTTGTCGTGCTCCTCCGGGCCTGGCGATGGTTCGGTGCTGATGTCGTTGCGGTCGCTGTTGAGGCTCATGCGCGTTCCCTTCTTCAAAGCCGCTGCGGCGGCGTCGATACCGAAGATACGACCGCGGCGATGGATGCGCGCGCCCCTTGACACGGATTAGTCTGAGCCCATGGTCCAGGCAAGGTCCGGAGCCCGCACGACGCTGATGTTCCTCCATGGAGCCGGTGGTTTCGAGGAGGACGGCACCCTCGCAACGAGGCTCGCGAAGTCGATCGACGCAGAGCTGTTAATGCCGAGAATGTCCGATGAGGACATGTCCGTCGAGAGTTGGGCCGCCCCGATCCGCCACGAACTCGCCGACTTGGGTCATGATGATCTCGTCGTCGCGCATTCGTTCGGCGCGTCGATTCTCGTCAAGGTGCTCGCGGAACGCGTCTGGCAAGTACGACGAGCGCACCTGCTCGCGATGCCGAACTGGGGCCAGGACGGCTGGGAGGTCGAGGAGTACGACTTCGACGGCCCCGAACCGCCGCAGTCGCTCACCCTGCATCACTGCCGCGATGACGCCGTGGTCCCCTTCGCGCACCTCGCCCTCAACGCGCGGACACTGCCCGGCGCGAGAGTCGAGGCGCACTCCACCGGCGGCCACCAGTTCGAGGACGAAGTGCCGGATCTGCTCGGCTCGTAGCCCACGCGTACCCCGTCGGATCAGCCGCGCCGCCGCCGCACGCCTTCGGCCAGCGCAGCGAGCGCATCAGTCGTGGCATCCCAGCCCATGCAGGCGTCGGTGACGCTCTGCCCGTAGGTCAGTCGCGTCCGCCCGGCCGACACATCGAGCTTCTGCGCACCGGCCACGAGGTTGCTCTCCAGCATGACCCCGGCGATCGGGGCGCCGTCCGCCGCGAGCTGCGCACCGAGTTCGCGGGCGACCGCGGCCTGGCGGATGTGGTCCTTGCCGCTGTTGGCGTGGCTCGCGTCGACGATCACGCGCGGGGTGAGCATCGCGGCATCCAGACGGGCGGCCGCCTCGGCCACGTGGGCGGCGTCGTAGTTCGGGCCGTCTGCTCCCCCACGCAGGATCACCGAGGTGTCGGGGTTGCCCGTCGTCGCGACGAGACTCGCGCGCCCGTCGGCACCGATCCCCAGGAACGCCTGCGGAGCGGATGCCGCGGCCGCAGCATCCAGCGCCACCTGAAGCCCGCCGTCCGTGCCGTTCTTGAAGCCGATCGGCATCGACAGGCCCGACGCCAGCTGCCGGTGGATCTGGCTCTCCGTGGTCCGCGCACCGATCGCACCCCATGTGATGAGGTCGGCGGTGTACTGCGGGCTGATCGGCTCGAGGAACTCCGTGGCACACGGCATCCCGAGCGCCGTCACGTCGCGCAGGAAGCCGCGCGCCATCCGCAGGCCCGCTTCGATGTCGTGGCTGCCGTCGAGGTGCGGGTCGTTGATCAGGCCCTTCCAGCCGACGGTCGTGCGGGGCTTCTCGAAGTACGTGCGCATCACGATCAGCAGGTCGTCGCGGTGCTCCTCGGCAGCACGCACCAGACGGCCGGCGTACTCGAGCCCAGCGGCGGTGTCATGGATCGAGCAGGGGCCCGCGACGACGAGCAGACGGTCGTCCTCCCCCGCCATGATCGCTCGCACCTCGTCGCGCGTGCGGGAAACGAGGGCGGCCCGCTCGTCGCCGATGGGCAACTCATCGGCGATGTCGCCCGGCGCGGGGAGCGTCGTGAATCTCGCGACGTGCAGATCGGCGGTGGTCTCTGTGGCGTGAATGGTGCTCATGGGTCCTGTCCTGTGTGAAGGCGGACCCGGGATGCAGAGCCCGCCGAAACGGCGAAAGCCAGAGCGAATGCTCTGGCTTGTCGGCTCTGAAGGGTTGGTGCGCGCTACATCTGCGCCGGCCCCTCCAGAGCCGACTCGAAATACGCATACCAACGGGTTGTCATGCGAATGACCTTACCCCATATCAGCTCGCCGCCTGCCGCACCCGCTCCGCCAGGAACGTCAGGTCTGCCTCGCTCAGCGCGGTGACGGCGTAGGCCGTAGGCCACACGTTGCCGTCATCGAGGTTCGCGGGGGCCTCGAACTCGAAGGTCGCGTAGCGCACCTTGAACTTGGACTTCGGTTTGAAGAAGCACACCACCTTGCCGGCATCGTTCGCCCACGCCGGCATCCCGTAGTACGTGCGCGGCATGAGATGCGGAGCGTTCTCGGAGACCATGGCGGCGATCTTCTCGCCCAGCATCCGATCGTCTTCGGGCATCTCCTTGATCTTCGCCGCGATCTCGGCGGCGCCCTCGGAGCGCACCTCCTCCGGACTCTTCTTCGCCCGGGACTTCGTGGTCTTGCTCTCCGCCAGCTTCGCCTTCATGGCGTCGCGCTCTTCGGCGGTGAAGTTCTTCTCGCTCATGGACTCTCCTTCGTCGTGATCACAGATTACGAAGGTCTCGATGCCGCGTGCTTCTCGATTTCTGATCGATCCGACGCCGTATGGGATGCTGGGCCCCATGACCGCACTCCCGCATGACGACGTCGACCCCGATGGTCTGCTCGAGTACTCCGTGGTGTTCACGGACCGCTCGCTCAATCACATGTCCGCCCGCTTCGTCGGTGCGATGCAGCAGATCCTCGGCATCCTGGAGGAGGCGTACGGTGCGCACACCTCGGCGATCGTCCCCGGCGGCGGCACCTACGCGATGGAGGCCGTCGCCCGTCAGCTGGCGACGGGCCGGCGCACCCTCGTCGTGCGCAACGGACTGTTCTCGTTCCGCTGGTCGCAGATCCTGGATGCCGGCGGCATCAGCGATGACGTCACGGTGCTCACCGCGCGACCCGACAGCGACGACCTGCAGGCGGCCTGGTCTCCTGCGCCGATCGACGACGTCGTCGCGGCGATCCGCACCCGTCGACCGGAGGTCGTGTTCGCCCCGCACGTCGAGACTGCTTCGGGGATGATCCTCCCCGATGACTACGTCCGTGCGCTCGCGGATGCCGCGCACGAGGTCGGCGGCCTGCTCGTCCTCGACTGCATCGCCTCCGGCGCCATGTGGGTCGACATGGACGACCTCGGGGTCGACGTGCTGCTCAGCGCACCGCAGAAGGGCTGGAGCGGTACGCCGGCGGCCGGCTACGTGATGCTCAGCGAAGCAGGGCGGGATGCCGTCACCACTCGCCCATCGACGAGCTTCGCCATCGACCTCTCCAAGTGGCTCACGATCGCCGACGAGTACCGTGCCGGACGCCCGGCCTACCACGCGACGATGCCGACCGATGCTCTGGTCCGCAACCTCGCAGCCATGATCGAGACACGCGACCGCGGGTTCGACCGGCTTCGTGCGGCGCAGATCGAGCTGGGCTCGCGCGTGCGCGCGCTGCTGGCGGCGCGCGAACTGGCTTCGGTCGCCGACGCAGGCTTCGCGGCACCGGGAGTCGTCGTCGTGCACACCGACGATCCTGCCCTGAAGTCGGGTGCGGCGTTCAAGGAGCAGGGACTGCAGATCGCCGCCGGGGTGCCGCTGCACTGCGACGAACCGGCCGGGTTCTCGACGTTTCGCATCGGACTCTTCGGATTGGACAAGCTCGCCGACGTCGACGGGACCGTCGCACGGCTGGAAGCAGCGCTCGACGCGCTGGGTTCCTGAGCTGCGCGGGCGCTGACGTCACGGCGTCATCCGCGCGAATCGCGCCGCACTATGGTTGACCCATGGATCTGCGCGTCGCGGCGTACGCCGTCATCACCGACGATGACGGCAGGGTGCTGCTGGCGCGCTGGACCGAGGGCCGCAGAGCCGCCTGGACGATGCCCGGCGGCGGCCTCGAGGCCGGTGAGGATCCGGAGGATGCAGCGCGCCGAGAAGTCCGCGAGGAGACCGGCTACGCGGTGCGGGTCCAGGACCTGCTCGGCATCCATTCGCGGGTGATCCCCGCGGGTCGGCGCACGCACAAGGCGGATGCTCCGCTGCACACCCTGCGCATCGTCTACGCCGCTGAGATCACCGGCGGCACGCTGCAGTTCGAGAAAGACGGCTCCACCGACATGGCCGGGTGGTTCACGGTCGACGAGGTGGCGAAGCTGCAGCGGGTCAAGCTCGTCGACATCGCGTTGCGCATGGCCGAGATCATCTGACGCTGGCTTCGGCTGGGGCCGCTTCGCTCAACGACCCGCTAGCGCTCGGTCTCCGGCACTGAGATGTCGGCCACCGTCGCACCGTAGGCGCCGATCAGATCGTCGGCGTTCACGAAAAGACTGTAGCCGTGGCTTCCCGCGCCCATCGCGATGCGCTGTCCGAGGATCGTCTCGTCGGCATAGACCGGCCAGTCGGTCGTGCTGCCGATGGGCACGATCGTGCCGCGTTCGTAGCCCGTGGCCGCGAGGGCGAGGTCGGGCTCGGGTAGGCGCAGCTTGTTGACGCCGACCAGCGCCCGCAGCTTGGGCCATGAGATGGACCGGCCGCCGGGCACGAGCGCGAACAGGAACGTGTCGTCCGAACGCTTGACGACGAGGGTCTTCACGATGCCGGATGCCGGGATGCCCAGGAGCTCCGCGGCCTCGTGGAGGCTGCGGGCGTTCGGCCGCTCGCGGATCTCGATGTCGAGACCACGGGCCGCCGCGGCATCCCGAACGCGCGAATGCTGCTCCGACCCTTCGACGGGCTCAGGGAGCGGAGCAGCAGGCGATGATGTCACGCGTCGGGCGCGGAGAGCGGGTCGTCGGCGACCCAGAGCTCGTCGTCCGTGCGCAGTGCCTGCCATGCGGCGTACAGCACGCCGGCAGCTGCGGCAGCGCCGAGGATGATCGCGACGATCGAGCCGAGACCCGGTCCCTGCTTCTTCTTCACGATGCGTCCGTGGGAGATCGTCAGACCCTGGCGCTTGGCGTTGGCGACATCCCATGCCGTGAGTGCGCTGCCGACGACGCCGCCGACGATCGGGACGAGCTTGTCGTCCACGACGTGGCGGCCGAGCTTCACGCCGCGGTCGACCGTCGGGGCGACACGACGGTGATACGTGTCCTGCACGACAGGCAGAACCTGCTCGCGACCGACATTGCCGAGCTGGCGTCCGGCCTCACGAGCGATGTCGGCCGCGTGCCCGACCAGCTCCTGCTGGGACTCCCAGAGATCGGTGGCGTCGTGCTGCAGACGGCGCAGCTCCTTCTTCCGCTTGCGGGTCAGGCTCACGATTGTTCTCCTGTCGACATTGGAGTACGGGGTGTCCCCATCTTGCCAGACGAGTCTGAATAGCGGCACTGATTACGCAGACCCTTGTCATCCGAGGTCGTGCGCGCTATCGTCCCGACGCGCTTCCGGCCCGCTCCCGACAAGCTCTGCGAGAATGGTCGTATGCCTCAGCACTCACACGTCGCAACACTGCACACCAACCACGGCGACATCGTCATCAACCTGTTCGGCGACCACGCCCCCAAAACGGTCAAGAACTTCGTCGGTCTCTCCGACGGCTCGCAGGACTGGACCGACCCGGCCACCGGAAAGCCCGGCGAGGGCGCCCTGTACAAGGACGTCATCTTCCACCGCATCATCCCGAACTTCATGATCCAGGGCGGCGATCCGCTCGGTCAGGGCGTCGGCGGACCCGGCTACAACTTCAACGACGAGATCCACCCCGAGCTGAACTTCAACGAGCCCTACATCCTCGCGATGGCCAACGCCGGTCTGCGCCGCAACGCCATCACCGGCGAGCTCGAAGGAACCAACGGCTCGCAGTTCTTCATCACGACCGACCCGACGCCGTGGCTGATGGGCAAGCACACGATCTTCGGCGAGGTCGCTGATGACGCCTCCAAGAAGGTCGTCGACGCCATCGCCGCCGTGCAGACCGGCGCTGGTGACCGTCCCGTTCAGGATGTCGTCCTGCAGTCGGTCGACATCAGCGCGGTCTGACCCGCAGCCCTGGCCGATCCGGATGACGTCCTCTGAATTCGCGAGCAACAGCGATAACTTCTGCTATCGCCATCCGGATAGGCAGAGCTTCGTGCTCTGCCAGCGCTGCATGCGCACGATCTGTCCCGAGTGCCAGACGCAGGCCGCGGTCGGCGTCATCTGCCCTGAGTGCATGAAGGCGGAGCGCCAGAACCGCACCCCCGCGCAGAAGCGCGCGCAGCGTCGCTGGCGAGGTCGTTCGACCGCCGTCGCGGCGCCGGTGCAGTCCGGGCGCCCGCTCATGACCTACGGGATCATCGCGGTGACCGCGTTCGTCGGATTGCTGCAGTTGATCCCCGGCCTGAACATCACCGGCACATTCCTGTTCGCCGCCGGGTACGTGTTCCCTGACCTGTCGGGCTTCCCGTTCCAGCCCTGGCGGCTGCTCACGGCGGTGCTGGTGCACAGCGGCATCTGGCACATCGGGCTGAACATGCTCGCACTGTGGATGCTGGGCCGCAGCCTTGAGCCCATGCTCGGACGCTGGCGGTTCCTCGCCCTGTACGTGCTCGGTGGCGTCGGCGGATCGGTCGCCGTCGCCATCATCTCCCCCGGAACCCCCACCGTCGGTGCTTCGGGTGCGGTCTTCGCCCTTTTCGGTGCACTTCTGGTGATCGGGCTGCACATGGGTGCCAACATGACTGGGCTGTTCGTTCTGCTCGGCATCAACCTCGTGATCGGCTTCGTTCCCGGCTTCAACATCGCCTGGCAGGCGCACGTCGGCGGTGCTGTCGTCGGTGCCCTCGTCGGCCTCGTCATCCTCCGCACTCGCAAACACTCTCAGCGCATCTGGCAGATTCTCCTGTTGATCGCCTTGGCCGTGCTGCTGCTCGTGGCGGTTTTCGTCGTCCCGCGGCTCCTGATCGGTCTGTGACGCCTTAGGGACCCCAGGTCAGAAGTTGTTAACAGCTCTCTCCACCCCTGTGAATAACACCGGTGTAATTCTCCCCACCTGTGCACAACCCTGTGGATAACTTGGGATCGGCGACGGCGGCAGACGAAAGGCCCCTCGCTGAGCGAGGAGCCTTTCGGAAGAGAAGGAGTTGGAGCGACCTATCGCCAGCGAGTGGTCATCAGGAATCCGATGAGCGCGATGCCGAGACCGATGGCGAGGTTCCAGGAGCTGATGCCAGGGATCGGGTACTGCATGCCCGAGATGTAGAACACGAGGATCCAGGCCAGGCCCAGCAGCATGAATCCGAGCATGACCGGCTTGAACCAGACCGCGTTCGGCGCCTGCTCGCCTTCCGCGCGCTCGACGACGGGCTCTTCTCTGCTTCGGTCACGTGCCATGCCGTCATTCTACCCATGAGTGCCTCGATCTCATCGTCGGCCTCGGCCGTAACCTCGCCGGGATAGGATCGCGCGTATGACTGCATCCGCGACGCAGCCGACCCGGCGAGCCGGTCGCCGGCGGTCGCGGGCGACGTTCACGAGCGTGCTCGGCGAGCTGCTGCTCACCGCGGGCGTGATCGTGCTGCTTTTCGTCGCCTGGCAGACGTGGGTCGGCGACATCATCATCAGCGCCCAGAGCAACAGCGAGGGCCAGGCCATCTCGAAGCAGTGGGCCGAGGCGCCCGCACCCGAGCCGCCTCCCGCCGTCGAGGCGGAGGACGGCGGGATCCGCTACGAACCCCCTGTGCTGGAGCATCCCGACGATGGCCAGAAGTTCGCGCAGATGCTCGTTCCGCGGTTCGGATCCGACTACAACGTCGCGATCGCCGGCGGCACCAGCCGGCCCACCACGCTCGACAACGGGTGGCTGGGCGTCTACGACCAGTCCGCCATGCCCGGGCAGGTGGGGAACTTCTCGGTGGCAGGACACCGCACGACCTGGGGTTTCCCGCTGAACCGCATGGACAAACTGCGCCTGAACGACGCGATCGTGGTCGAGACGCCCGAGGGATGGTTCACCTACCGCTTCCGGAACCTCGAGTACGTCACACCCGACGCCGTCGACGTGCTGCTCGACGTGCCCCAGATGCCTGATGTCGCCACCGGCGAGCGGTACCTGACGCTGACCGCCTGCTCGCCGCTGTACTCGCTCGCCGAGCGCATCATCGGCTACGCCGTCTTCGAAGGGTTCCAGCCCCGCGTCGAAGGCGCCCCCGAGTCCCTCACCCCGGTCGACGACGTCGCCGCCCCGTCCTGGTAGGAGTCCCGATGTACGCAGCGCTGTGGCGCATCCTCCCCGGCCCGTGGTGGCTGCGGGTGCTGATCCTGCTGGTCGCCGTCGCGGCGATCCTGTACGGACTGTTCTTCTACGTGTTCCCCTGGGTGAGCCCGATCATCACCCCGGGCGAGGTCGACCTGGAGTGAGCGTGCGCGTGCTCGTGGTCGACAACCACGACAGCTTCGTGCACACCCTCGCCGGCTACCTGCGCGAGCTCGGCGCCGTCGTCGACATGATCGAGGCGGATGCTGCGGACCGTGCCGGCTTCGCCGGCCTCATCCCCCGCTACGACGGGGTGCTGCTCTCCCCCGGTCCCGGTCGCCCGAGGGACGCCGGAGCCTCCGTCGCCGTGGTGGCGGAGTGCGCCGAGCGGAGGATGCCGCTGCTCGGCGTGTGCCTCGGACACCAGTCGATCGGGGCGGCGTTCGGCACCGACGTCTCCGAGGCGCCAGAGCTCATGCACGGCATGGTCTCGACCGTCGAGCACGACGGATCCGCGCTGTTCGACGGCATTCCGTCGCCCTTCGACGTCGGCCGCTATCACTCGCTCGCGCTCGCAGAGGCCGAGCTGCCCGCGGAGATCGCCGTCACAGCGCGCACTGCATCCGGAACCGTCATGGCGATCGCGCACCGCGAGCTGCCCATCGTCGGCGTCCAGTTCCATCCGGAGAGCGTGCTCACCCAGCACGGCTACCGGCTACTGGCGAACTGGCTCGCCGCGATCGGGTCGGTGGATGCCGTGGAGCGCGCGGGGTCGCTGCGGCCGTGAACCGCCCGAGTGATGCCCGGCTACTCGCCCGTGCAGTAGCGGATCTCGACCTCTGAGTGCACCGCCACATCTCCGGGCGCAGCCGACATCGACGCGACCGTCGCGGGGTTCGTCGCCGTGCAATCCGCCGACTCGACGGGAACCGCGGTCAGACCGAGCTCCTCGAGCTTGGCGGTCGCGGCATCCACGGTCCATCCGGTGACGTCGGGGAGCGTGACGCGCCCCGAGGCGACGACGAGATCGACAGCGGTCTTGGGCGCCACCTCGTCGCCCTCCTTGACGTTCGTCACCTCCAACACGGTCTCCGCCGCGCTCTGTGGATCGTTGCGCTGGATGACGCTGCCCAGCTCAAGCCCTACATCGGTGAGTGCCTCTTTCGCAGCGGCCTGTGAGAGACCGACCAGCGTGGGCACGGTGACGGTCTCGGCACCGCTGGACACGTACACCGTCACGGTCTGCCCGACCTTCACCGACTGCCCTGCAACGGGGTCGGTGCGGGTCACGTTGTCCTCGGTGACATCGGCGCTGGCCTCGTAGACCACCTCGGAGAGCAGATCCATCTCGAGCAGATCGGCCTGCGCGCGCTCGTACGACACGTCGACGAGATCGGGGACGATCCGGGAGGACGCAGGGATCTGCTCGCCGCGAGGCATCATGATGACCCAGAGCAGCACCGAGATCAGCAGCACCGCGAGCAGGGCCACACCTGCCCAGATCCACGCAACCGGGGGACCGGACTGCGTGCGCGTCATGGTCGTGTCGGAGCTGAGCTGACGGAGCGATCGCGCCGTCTCCTGCGCCTGACGAGGACTCGGGCCGTACAGCTCGCTGGTGAGCGCGCCGAGTTGTTTCTTCGTCGGGGCCTTGCCGGAGACCGCGCCGTCGAGTGCGGCCCGGAAGGACGCGGCATCCGGGTACCGCTGGTACGGGTCCTTCGCGAGCGCGCGCAGCACGATCGGGTCGAGGGAGCGCGGTGAGTCCTCGTTGACCTCGGTCGGCGGCAGCGGGGTCTCGCTGACGTGCTGATACGCGACCGCCACCGGCGAGTCGCCGCGGAACGGCTGACGACCGGTGAGCAGCTCGTAGAGCACGACACCCGTGGAATACAGGTCGGCCCTGGCATCCACCGGTTCGCCCTTGGCCTGTTCGGGCGAGAAGTAGGCCGCCGTCCCGAGGATCTGGGTCGTCTCGGCCACGGTCGATGACGAATCGGACACCGCGCGCGCGATGCCGAAGTCCATCACCTTGACCTGGCCCTTGTCGGTGACCATCACGTTGCCTGGCTTGATGTCGCGATGCACGACGCCCGCGCGGTGTGAGTAGTCGAGTGCCTCGAGGATGCCGTCCACGTAGCGTACGGCGTCCTCGACGGGGACGGGGCCGTCGGAGATGATGTCCTTCAGCTGACGTCCGTGCACCAGCTCCATGATGATGTACGGCTCGCTGCCGGGAGCACCCGCGGCCGGCCCGCCCTCCGCCGAGGAGGGATCACCGGCGTCGTAGACCCGCACGATCGACGGGTGCGACATGCGCGAGGCCGCCTGCGCCTCGAGACGGAAGCGCGTGCGGAACGCCGTGTCGCGTGCGAGCGAGGGGTCGAGGATCTTGATGGCGATGTCCCGGCCGAGCGTGATGTCGTAACCGCGGAAGACCTTCGCCATCCCGCCGTGGCCGATGAGCTCGTCCACGCGGTATCGCTCAGCGATGATGCGCGGCTCTGTCGACACGTTCAGTCCCCCTGGATGTTCAACTCCGATTGCCCTGCAAGATTACCGGGTGGAACCTGATCACTCGGCGGGAGGAGGCGTCACCCCGTCACCCGGGTCGGGGACGACGGAGCCTTCTTCGATCGAGGCGACGTCTTCGGGGGAGGTCGCCGTCGTGCGCTCGCCGGCGCTGCCGCCGGAGCACGTCACGGTGTAGCTGACGACGAGGGCCTCGCCGGCGGCGCCGGTGACCTGGATCGCGCCGGTGCGCGCATCGGTGCCGAAGGATGCCGTGGTCGAGTCGTTGACGGTGAAGACACCGCCGCGCACAGTGAAGTTGTAGGCGCTGACCTGACCCTGTCCCGACGGGCAGGTGTAGCCCGGCCACGTGACCTGCACCTCGGTGTCGGTCTCGACGGTGTCGGGGAGGTTCGGAGCGGTCGGGTCCGGCATCGGCGTCTGCTCGGCGTAGTACAGCACCTCGATGGTCGCACCGACCGGCTGGTTGCCGCCGGTGGTCACGCGATAGATCACGCCCTGGTCGGACTCCTGCGGTGCCGGATCTCCACTGACGCAGTTCGCCACAAGCCCCTCGGCCTCGAGGGCGGCAGTGGCCTGATCGCAGGTCATACCCACGAGGTTCAGGGCATCGACGTCCACGGCCTCGGCGGTCGGCGTGTCCGATGGCGAAGGGGCCTTCGACGGGGCGGTGCTGGTCGGGGTGCTCGGGTCGGGTTCCGGCGTGCCCTGGTTCATCAGTGCGAAGATCGTGCCGGCGAGCACGATGACCAGCAGTGCGATCAGAGCGATCAGCGGCCAGGTCCAGGGGCTGCGCTTCTTCTTCTTGCCGTCTTCACCCTCGGTCACCTCTTCGGTGGCGAGCTGGGCGGTAGTCGGCAGCACGCGCGTGGCACCGTCGTCGGCGCTGGTGGTGAGCATGCGCGTCGCGTCGTCGCCCGCCACACCGGTGGCGATGGCGGGGACGGCGATTGCGGCGGAGTTCAGGTCACCGCGGCGCAGCGCCTGCGCGGCGCGGGCCACCGTCGCTGAGGAGGAGGGGCGATCGGCGGGCTTCTTGGCGATCATCGCCATGACGAGGTTCTGCACCGGGATCGGCACGGTCACCGGCAGGGGCGGCGGCTGCTCGTTGATCTGCGCCATCGCGATCGCGACCTGCGACTCGCCCGTGAACGGGCGCTTGCCCGCCAGGCTCTCGTAGGCGACGATTCCCAGCGAGTAGGTGTCGGTCGCGGGGGATGCCGGGTGACCGGAGGCCTGCTCAGGGGAGAGGTACTGCACCGTTCCCATGACCTGGCCGGTCGCGGTGAGCGGAACCTGATCTGCGATGCGGGCGATGCCGAAGTCGGTGATCTTGACGCGGCCGTCCGGCGTGATCAGGAGGTTTCCGGGCTTGATGTCGCGGTGCACGAGGCCGGCGGCGTGCGCGGCCTGCAGAGCGGATGCCGTCTGGGCGACGATGTCGAGCGTCTTGTCGGCGCTGAGGGAGGTCTCGCGCTCGAGGATGGTGGACAGGGCCTCACCGGGCACGAGTTCCATGACGAGGAAGGCGCTGCCGTTCTCCTCGCCGTAGTCGAACACGCTGGCGATGCCCTCGTGGTTGACGAGTGCGGCGTGCCTGGCCTCCGCACGGAAGCGCTCGAGGAATCCGGGATCCCCCATGTACTCGTCCTTGAGGATCTTGATCGCGACGGTCCGCCCGATGACGTGGTCGGTCGCTTCCCAGACCTCACCCATGCCCCCGATCGCAATACGCGACTGGAGCTCGTATCGACCACCGAACGACACACCCTGCGTCGGCCTCATCCGTTAAGCACCGCCTCAATGATCTTCTTCGCGATCGGGGCGGCGAGCGTGTCACCGGATCCCGACTGTCCCATACCGCCGCCGTTCTCGACGACGACCGCCACAGCGATCTGCGGGTCGTTCGCCGGTGCGAAACCGGTGAACCACAGTGTGTGCGGTGCGTCGCCGTTCTCGGCCGTTCCCGTCTTACCGGCAACGTCGATTCCGTCTATTCTTGCACCCTGCGCCGCGCCGTTCGCGACGCTGGCGACCATGGCCGCCGTGACGTCGTCGGCGACGTCCGCCTCGGTCGCACGGCCGAACTCCTCGTCGGCGTACTCGCGGACGGTGGACAGGTCGTTGCCGATCACGGCATCCACCAGACGTGGCTTCATCACCATGCCGTCGTTGGCGAGGCCCGCCGAGATCATCGCGACCTGCAGCGCTGTCGAAGTGACCTGTCCCTGACCGAAGCCGGTCAGCGCCGTCTGCGCGTCGTCCAGAGCGCGCGGGTAGCTGGATGCCGTGACCGGCAGCGGCGTCTCGAACTCCTGGTTGAAGCCGAACTTCTCCGCCATCTCGCGGATCGTGTCGTCGCCGAGCTCGACCGCGAGCTCGGCCATCGGGATGTTGCAACTCAGGCGCACGGCCTCGGCGATCGTCACGGTGGAGCCGGATCCGCACGTGCCGCCCCAGGCGTTGCGCACCTGAGAGTCCGAGCCGGGCAGCGTGTAGCGGGCCGGGTTCGGCAGCGTGGACTCGGGGGTCCACTCGCCAGTGGCGTACGCGGCGGCCGCCACGAGCACCTTGAACGTGGAGCCGGGAGGGTTGACCTCGTTGATCGAGCGGTTCAGCAGGGGGTTGGGGCTCTGCGCATCGAGCTCGTCGTATGCGGCCTGGGCCTGTGTCGCGCTGTGCACGGCGAGCGCGTTCGCGTCGAAACCGGGGCTGGCGACCATGGCGAGGATCCGTCCCGTCGACGGTTCGATCGCGATGGCCGCGCCCTGCAGGTCGCCGAGCCCTTCGTATGCGGCGCGCTGTGCGTCGGCATCCAGGCTCAATTCGACGCTGAAGCCGCGCTGCGGCTGACCCGAGACGATCCGCTCGATCTCGGCGAGGAATGCACTGGCGCCCGTTCCGGACAGGTCGCCGTTCAGCGCGGCCTCGATTCCGGTGGCCGACTGCAGCGCAGGGTTGAAGTAACCCGTCACGCTCGACCACATCGCCGAGTCGGGGTACTCGCGCTGGTACTGGTATTCGTCATCCGACGGCGTCGAGGACGCGATCGGGATGCCGTCGGCGATGATCGATCCGCGCTGGATCTCGTAGCTGTCCAGCAGTGACCGCGTGTTGCGGTCCGCCTGTGCGAGGCGGTCGGCCTCGACGACCTGGATCCAGCTGGTCGCCACGAACAGCGACAGGAACATGAACAGCATCACGATGCTGAGGCGACGCATCTCTTTCGTCATCAGCCGATCACCACCCTGGGCTGGCGGCGCACGCCGTCCGATATCCGCAGCAGCAGCGCGACGATCAGCCAGTTCGCGACCAGCGACGATCCGCCGGCGGCGAGGAACGGCGTCGTGAGACCGGTCAGCGGGATGACACGGGTGACGCCGCCGACCATGATGAACACCTGCAGGGCGATCGTGAACGAGACGCCAGTCGCGAGGAGCTTGCCGAAGTCGTCCTGGCCGGCGATGCCGATGCGGATGCCTCGGCTGACGAACACCATGTACAGGCAGAGGATCGCGAACAGGCCGATGAGGCCCAGCTCCTCGCCGAGGCTGGGGATGATGTAGTCGCTCTCGGCGAGCGGCGTGATCTGCGGGCGTCCCTGGCCGAGACCGGTGCCGATGAGTCCGCCGTGCGCGAGGCCGAAGATGCCCTGCACCAGCTGGTAGCTGCCGTTCTGCGCAGCGATGACGTCCGGGTTGAAGGCATCCAGCCAGTTCGTGAAGCGCCCCTGCACGTAGCTGAGGATCTGCGTCGCGGCCAGCACGCCGGCGACGACCATCGTGAGGCCGATGAGCACCCAGCTGGTCTTGCCGGTGGCCACGTAGATCATGGCGATGAACAGGCCGAAGATCAGCATTCCGGTGCCGAGGTCGCGCTGGATGACGATGATGCCGAGCGATATCAGCCAGACGACGATCACCGGTCCGAGCTCGCGCATCCGCGGCCAGGTCATGCCGAGGAACCGTTTGCCGACCGAGGTCAGACTCTCCCTCGTACGCACGAGGTAGCCGGCGAAGAAGATCGCCAGGCAGATCTTGGCGATCTCACCGGGCTGGAACGACACGAAGCCGCCGATGGACACCCAGACGTCGGCGCCGGCATCCGTGCGTCCGAGTCCGGGGATGAACGGCAGCAGCAGGAGGACGATGCCGGCGAGGCCGAACAGGTAGGTGTACCGGAACAGGACCCGGTAGTTGCGCAGCAGGATGACGACGGCGATGGCGCCCACCAGCGAGATCGCGGTCCAGGCCAGCTGCCTCGTCGAGAACGCGTCCCAGCCGGTGTAGCCCTCGGCGATGTCGAGCCGGTAGATCATCGCGATGCCGAGGCCGGTCAGCAGTGTCGCGATCGGGAGGACGAACGGGTCGGCGTCGGATGCCACGGCCCGCAGCACGAAGTGCAGGGCGAAGGCGAGAACGGCCAGGCCGCCGCCGATGAAGAGGATGAACGGGTCGATGAGCCCGAGAGCACCGAGCTGCACGAGTGCGAGCGCTGCGCCGCTGATGGCGCAGGCGAACAGCAGCAGCCAGAACTCGCGGTTGCGCTGCGTCTGCGGCATCCGCATCCGCTTGAGCGCCTTGATGACCGCGGTGTCGGCGGCGACGTCCGTGGTCATGCTCCCCCTCCCTCGGTGCCGTCGGATGCGCCGTCCGGCGTGCTCGTCGGCGTGGGGGCGGGGGTCGGCGTCGGTGACGGGGTCGACGTCTCGCCGGTGACGGCCTCTTCGCCGGCGCGCAGGCGGTCGACGATCGCCATGGCGTCGGCGAGGGACCGGGCGGTGATGGTGCGCTCGACCGAGGAGCGCTGGTACGGCGGCAGGTTCGCCAGCAGGATGCCGGTGTCCTCGATCTCGGTGGACAGCGAGATCGGGCCGATGTTCTGCTGCACGCCCTGGAAGATCACGACGCTGTCCTCATCGGCGCCGACGAAGTAGCGCGTCTGCGTCCAGTTGTAGGCGAGGAAGCCTGCACCGGTGAGGGCGAGGATGACCACGAGCAGGGCGGCGATCCAGCCGATGCGGCGGCGCTTGGCGCGGCGGCGATCCTCTTCGATGAGCTCTTCGAGGTAGTCGGCGGCCGGCTCGAAGTGGGAGGGGTCGTTGGCCGCCTGGCGGACCGGGTGCAGCCAGCTGGTGCGCCCGGCGCGTGCCGCCGGGACCAGCACGCCGGACGGGGTGGATGCCGCGCCGACGATGGTGGCGGTGCCGGAGGACAGGGGATGCAGCCCGCCGACCTCGACGAGCACGATCGTCACGTTGTCCGGTGCGCCGCCGTCGAGCGCCTGCTTGAGCAGGTTGTCGGCGGTGCGGCCGGGCGGAAGGCTCATGCGCATCGCCTTGAGGATGTGCGCTTCGTCGACGACGCCGGAGAGACCGTCGGAGCAGAGCAGCCAACGGTCGCCGGGGAGCGTCGGCATGACGAACATGTCGAGCTCCGGGTCGTTGTCCATGTCGCTGAGCACGCGCATCAGCACGGAGCGGCGGGGGTGGTAGCGCGCCTCTTCGGGGGTGATGCGACCGGAGTCGACCAGCCGCTGCACGAACGTGTGGTCGGCGGTGATCTGGGTCAGCTCGTCGTCGCGGTACAGGTAGATGCGCGAGTCGCCGATGTGGCCGATGACGGCATGGTCGTCGACCATGATGATCGCGCTGACCGTCGTGCCAAGCCCGGCGAGCTCGGGCTGCTCCTTCGCGGCGCGGATGAGGTCGCCCGCCGCGGTGGTCGCAGCGGCCTGGAGGGACGCCTGGGCGTCGTCCGTGGAGGCGAACGCCTGATCGAGCTGCTCGAGCTGCTGAATGGCGATCGTGGATGCCACGTCACCGCCCGCGTGCCCGCCCATGCCGTCTGCGACGGCGAACAGGTTCGCCCCGGCGTAACCCGAGTCCTGGTTGTTGGACCGCACCTTCCCGGTGTGGGAGATCGCGGAGCTCGATCCTTCGAAGACCATGCCGGGTTCAGGCCCGCAGCTCGAAGGTCGTGGCGCCGACCTTGACCGTGTCGCCGATGCTGATCGAGGCGGGGGAGCCGCTCAGGCGCTTGCCGGACAGGAAGGTGCCGTTGGTCGAGTCGAGGTCCTGGATGGCCCAGGTGTCGCCGCGCAGCAGGAGCCGCGCGTGGTGGCTGGAGGTGTAGTCGTCGCGGATGACGAGTCCGGACTCGCTGGAGCGTCCGATCGTCATCGGCTCTGTGCCCAGCGGCAGCTCGAGACCGGCCTTCGGGCCGGAGGTGATGACGAGCTTGGAGACGGTGGCAGTGGTGGCGGGGCTGCCGTTGCGGGCTGCGGCCCTGGGCCTGGATGCCGGGGCAGGAGCGGGAGCCGCCACCGGCGCGCCTGCGGCGGCCTCGGCCGGAAGCTTGCGCACCTTCACGCCGAACAGGTCGGCGCGCAGCGAGTACACGACGCCGAACACGAAGAACCACAGCAGCACCAGGAAGCCGATGCGCAGCAGCAGGAGGACCAGTTCACTCACCGGGCGGCCCCTTCGGCGGCGACCGCGACGACGCGGAAGACGAGATCGGTGCGGCCGATCGTGATGGTGGTGTCGGTTGGCAGCGGCGCCTCGCGCACCTTCTGGCCGTTGACCTTGGTGCCGTTCGTCGAGCCGAGGTCGCGCATCATGGCGCGCTCGCCGTCCCAGAGGACCTCGACGTGCTTGCGGCTGGAACCGGCGTCCGCGATCGTGATGTCGGCGTCGCTGCCGCGGCCGATGACCGTGCGTGCGCGGGCGAGGGCGTGGCGACGCCCATCGACGTCGATGACGGCCTGCCAGCTGACGCGGCCCTCGATCGTGCCGGAGTTGACGCGCACCGTGCCGGTGGCGACCTTCTCGTCCGATTCGAGAGAGATCGAGACGGGGCCGGCGAAGCTGTAGCCCTGCGCCTTGGAGTGCTTGGTCAGCAGCGCGTGCAGCTCGTCGGTGAGAGCGCCGCCGAGTGCGTGCATCCGGTCGTAGTCGTCGACACTGAGGCGCACGACGAAGCTGTTCGGGGCGATGATGCGATCGCGGCTGACAACGGCGGCCTTGATGTCGGCTTCGCGGCGGAGCGCCGATGCGATCTCCACCGGCTGGATGCCGCTGCGGAAGGTCTTGGCGAAGGCGCCGTTTACGGCGCGCTCAAGACCCTTCTCAAAGCTGTCAAGTAGACCCACGGGGCTCCTCTGGCATGGCGGCGGTAGCAACATCGTAGCCAGGTGTGCTGAATATGTGCCGCTCCGGCCGTGTCTTCGGTGTTCGCTTCCGCCTCTCTCGCGGGCGCGCGGCCGGTCTCTCTGCGGTCCTCGTGCCGCCATGGTGCGGGTCGTTGAGCGAGCCGAAGGCGAGACGAAACGGCTGAGCGAGCCGCGGGCGAATCGAAGCCTGACCGTGCAAGCACCCCTCCAACCCCGTGATATCCTCGTGAAGTTGAGTTCTTCGGAACGAGACGCTCGCGCGAGTGGCGGAATGGTAGACGCGCTGGCTTCAGGTGCCAGTGTCCTTATGGACGTGGGGGTTCAAGTCCCCCCTCGCGCACAGCGGGCGAAATGGCCCCCGACCTGGGACTTTCCAGGTGGGGGCCATTCCTGTATCCGCCGGCATCACGCCCGCTCGATCGGCAACCAGAGCTCCGTCGTCGCGGTGCTGAAGTCCTCTGCGCGCTCGAGCACGGCGACGATCGACGGTCCGGCACGCAGGCGCCACGGGTTCGACGGGAACCAGTCCGTCACCGATGACGCGTACGCATCCTGGAGAGCTGCCGGGTAGGCGCCCGAGGTGCGGAAGACGACCCAGTCGCCCGCCGGAACCTCGATCGCGTCGAGCCCATCGGGTGTCGTGGTCGCGGCATCCACCGCCACTCCGTGCAGGTAGGTGAGCTCGCTGCCCTCGGTGTAGTCGGGGTCGACGTCGGCGCTGACCTGCAGGAGGCCGGCCGGCTCGATGTTCCCGAGCGTCTTGAGGCGGGCGTGCTCGGATGCCGGGATGCCGGCGACATGCGCCTGGATGTGCGGATTCACTCCGTGGTGGATGAGCGGCACGCGTGCCGCGTGCCCCACGAGGCGGAAGTCCGGGCGATGAGTGATGCGGGTGTCCATGGAGCTGTTCCCTTCGACGGTCAGGCGGAACCTGAGTTTCGGTTGCGATCGAAGGGGACCGCCGTCAGCGCGCACCTCGGCCGGACTGGATCTATGCACGGCGCGGAACGCCCGCCCGAACGCCTCGGTCGAGCCGTAGCCGTAGCGCACGGCGATGTCCAGCATCCGCCCGCCGGTCGCGACGTCCGCCGCCGCGACGGTCATGCGCCGCCGGCGGACGTACTCCGACAGCGGCATCCCGGCCAGCGACGAGAACATCCGGCGCAGGTGGTACTCGGTCGTCCCGAGGCTGGTGGCGAGACCGGCGATGTCGACGTCCTCCGACAGCTGTGCCTCGATGGCCTCGATCAGCCGATTGAGCTCTGCGATCACGACGATCTCCCTTCGCAGTCCAGCCTGCGGCTCGAGCGCCGTAGATGCCCGACAGTTGCCGTCCGATCCAGTCTGATCGCGAAACGGGTGCTGCAAACCGCGACTCACCAGCCGGATAGATTTGGAGCGTCCCCCTCATCCGCGGAGCACTCCATCTCTCGTCCCGCCCTCTCGTCATCCACCGCTCGCGGGGTCGCGGCATCCGTCCTGGCATCCGTCCTGTTCGGCGCGATCAGCCTGCTCGGCGGACATCTCGACGGTTTCACGCCGGAGGAGACCACCGCATGGCGGGTGCTGTTCCTCCTGATCGCGCTCGGCGCGGTGCACGTGTCCGCCAGCGCGCGCGGCCAGCTCAAGACCGTCACGAAGCGCATCGTGCGCAGTCCGAAACTGATCGTCATCGTGCTCGTGAACACCGCGATCATGTGGGTGCAGCTGTGGGTGTTCATGTGGGGCCCCGCCAACGGGCACGCCCAGGACATCGCGTTCGGGTACTTCCTCCTCCCGCTGATGATGGTCGTCGTCGGACGCCTGTTCTTCCGCGACCGGCTGCGCGTGCTGCAGTGGGCGGCGGTCGCCGCCGCGGGTATCGGCGTGCTCGCCCAGGCGGTCATCGCCGGGGGAGTGAACTGGCCGGTGCTGATCATCGCCGGTCTGTATCCGGTGTACTTCGCCCTGCGCCGCTGGGCGGGCATCGATTCGATGCAGGTGTTCTTCATCGAGATCGTGCTGCTGGTGGTGCCCGCCGTCGTCGTGATCGTGGTGTCACACGATCCCGCGGCGGGCATCCCGAAGACCTGGCCGTCCATGCTGGTCATGGCGACCCTGAGCGCGGTGGCGATGGTCTGCTACATCCTGGCTTCGCGCCTGCTGTCGCTGTCGCTGTTCGGTCTGTTGTCGTACCTCGAGCCCGTGCTGCTGCTGGGCGCATCCCTGCTGCTGGGCGAGATCCTCACCGCCGCCGACGCCTTCGTGTACGTCCCGATCGTCATCGCGCTCGTGCTGCTCGGCCTCAGCGGCGGACGCCGCAGGCGTGAGCACCTGGAAGAGCCACCGCTGTAGGAGGGCTCAGATCCAGCCGCGCTCCTCTGCCATCAGCACGGCCTGCTGGCGGGTGGTGACGTTCAGCTTCGACAGCACGGCCGAGATGTGGTTGCGCACGGTCCCCGGCGCAAGCGAGAGCGCCTTGGCGATCTGACCGGTCGTCTCGCCGCGTCTGCCGGCCCGCAGCACGTCCAGCTCACGGTCGGTCAGCGGGCTGCGCTCGTCGCTCAGCGCGTCGGCCGCGACCTCGGGGTCGACGTACCGCGCGCCTGCGGCGACCCGGCGGATCACCTCGGCCACCTCATCTGCATCGCGCGACTTCGGCAGGAAGCCCGCGACACCGGATGCCAGCGCTCGCCGCAGCACGCCGGGCCTGGCGTGCCTCGTCACGACGACACAGCGAGTCGCGACCGAGCGACTCAGGCGCTCGGCGACCTCGACGCCGTCGAGCCCCGGCATCTCCAGATCGAGCAGGCAGATGTCGGGCTGCAGCTTCTCGGCGAGAGCCACCGCCTGCAACCCGTCGGCGCACTCGGCCACCACGTCGATGTCGTCCTCCAGCCGCAGCAGCGCGGCCAGGGCGGAGCGGATCATCGCCTCGTCATCGGCGAGCAGCACCCGGATCATCGCTGCCCCTCCGGTCCGCTCACGGTGTCGGGCACGGTGACGACGACGTGGAACTCGCTCTTTCCGCGATCCACCCGCACCTCACCACCTGCCTCGGCCACGCGTCGCGTGACGCCGTCGAGACCGGAACTGCCGGAGCGGCCGGCCGCGTCGCTCGCCGAGGAATCGGATGCCGCATCGTTCACGATCTCGTACCGCCACGCTCCGCCGTGCCGCGTCAGCGACAGCCGCGCCCACCGCCCGCCGCCGTGCCGCAGCACGTTGGTCGTGGTCTCGCGGATCACCGGTCCCAGGACGGATGCCGGCGCCTGTGCCGCAGCGGGGGAGACCTCTGCATCCGCCGTCGTCCCGGCCGCCCGGAGCAGATCGACGGCATTGGCGATCTCGTCCGGCAGCGGCACGCCGCGGAAGCGCATCGCCAGGTCACGCGTGCCCTGCCGCGCCTCGGCCACGCTCGCCCGAGCCAGGCGGAGCTGCTCGTGCGCGGCATCCGGATCCTTGTCGAGCAGCCGCTCCGCCAGCTCGAGCTGCAGGGCGATCACCTGCAGGTGGTGACCCTGCAGATCGTGCACGTCCGTCGCGACGCGCAGCCGCTCCTGCGTCGCACCCAGCCGCGCCTCGGCGGCGCGAGCGCGATCGAGCGTGACCAGCACGTCCCACCACCACAGCGACATCACCGTCATGGCGGGAAGAGCCACGGCGAAGAAGCCGAACAGGCCCCAGGCGCTGGAGACCTCGGCATCCGCATCGGCGAACGTCGTGCGCCAGTCGATGAACCAGAGTGCGGCGAGCACCACCATCGCGGCGACGAGCAGCCGCAGGCGAACGCCCCGTGGCCAGTTCAGCAGCGTCAGCGACTGGATGAGCGGCAGGGCGCCGACGAGCCAGAGGCCGCTGAAGACGCCGCTCACGATCCCGAAGACGACAGCGAACACGATCGGGATGAGCGTGCCGCGCCACGCGGCGACCGGCCCCGCGGTGTCGTCGCGCTGCCGGTACTGCAGGAGCAGGGGAAGGCTCGCCGCGCACCAGACGACGCCGCCGATACCGATGATCGCGATCGTGACGAGATCGACGCCCATGCCCCCGAAGATGGTCAGCCAGATGAACAGCACCATCAGCTGGAAGACCATGACGCCCGATACCGTGTACCACCAGGTCGCCGTGATGCCCTGGTTCAGACGGCGCGCGCCGATCGCATCGGGCAGTGCTGTGCTCATGCTCCCAGCCTATGGGCGTGACAGATGTCACCCATCGGGCGTGCAGAGTGCCCTGCGAGAGGTGACACGAGGACACTTCCCGGATGCCGTGCGACAGGCTGGACTGTAGTCATGAACCTCATCGAGACCTTCCAGAACCTCGTCGCCCAGGTGCCCGAGCTCGTGCAGCCGCTCATCGTGGCGCTCGCCGGCGCCGTCCCGTTCATCGAGGGCGAGGGAGCCGCGACCATCGGCATCCTCGGCGGCATCCCGCCGATCATCGCCGCCATCGCCGCCATCGCCGGCAACTTCCTCTGCGTCGCGCTGCTCGTGCTCGCCAGCTCCAGCGCGCGGGCGGCAGTTGTGAACCGTCGGCGCGCGAAGGCGCTGGTCGACGCCGAGGGCCGGGCCATCCCGGATGCCGAGGCACGCAGCATCCCGGTCGAAGACGAGAGCGCGCGCAAGGCCGCGCGCAAGCAGAAGTTCCAGAGCGCGCTGGATCGCTACGGCGTTCCCGGCGTGAGCCTGCTCGGCCCACTGCTGCTGCCCACCCAGTTCACCGCGACGATGCTGGCCGCGATAGGCGTCGGAAAGGCGCGCATCCTCATCTGGCAGGCGGTCGCGATCATCGGCTGGACGACGGCCCTCTCACTGCTGGCCAGCGGCATCGTGCACTTCGCTGTCTGAGGCGACAGCGTGCAGCGCGCGGAGGGCGGTGATCCCGCCCTCCGCGTACGCTGCGCGCTGGCGCTGTGCGCCGGTGCCCGTGCGCAGAACTCGATCGAGCCCATCCGTCACGAAGGCGAGATCTCCGCTTTTCTCCAGCGCAGGGCTGATCGTCTGCAGCAGCAGGCAGACGGCATCCTTCGCCGCGATCAGCCTCCCGCTCGACGGGTCGACGAGGGTGGCGCCCAGCCCGGCGCGGGCGGCAGCCCATAGGGATGCCTGAATATCGTCTCCGGTGTGGACGGGGTCACCTGCGCTCGTGGCACTCTCCACCAGAGCTCTGCCCAGAGCGGCGAGCAGCAGAGCGTCCTCAGGGCTGAGCTGGGCGTCGAAGAGACGCAACTCGACCGTCGGGTAGTTCGCGGACAGGCGTGCCGCCCAGCACACCGAGGCAATGTCGGGGATCACCTGCTGAGCGACGAGGCGGTCCACCTCTGACCGGTAGTGCCGCATGTCGCGGAAATGCGGTGGGCAGCCCGAGAGCGGGAGCCGGCGCATGATCACGGTCCGCCAGCTGGCGTGACCGGTGTCGTGCCCGTCGGCGAACGGGGAGTTGCCGGACACGGCGAGCAGGGTCGGCATCCAGGGCCGCACGGCGTTCAGCGCACGTACGCGATCCTCCTCGTCCGGTACCTCGACGTGCAGATGGAGCGCGTTGACGTGGTGGCTGTCGACGATGTGCCCGAGCCAGTGAGCCACGGTGTCGTAGCGCTCGGATGCGAACACCGACGCCTCGGGTCCGATGCCGAACGGTGTGCCGGAGCCGATCGCGACCGCCCCGCGGTCATGTGCGAACGACGCGAGTGCCCGGCGGAACGCCATCAACTCCTCGCCGGCTGCGGCGAGCGTGTCGACAGGAGATGTGGAGAACTCGACCTGAGAGGTCAGGAACTCCTTCTTGACCTCGCCCGTCCCGCTGGGCAGCGCCGCTCGTGCGGCACTGCCCAGCGGGACGGGAACGAGTGTGTCCTCATCGAGGAGCTGGAACTCCTCTTCGATTCCGAAACGCGTCACGGTGATCGTCTCGGACGAGAGAGAGGATCGACGTCACTTATCGAAGGCGTCCTTGACGTCGTCTCCGGCCTTCTTGACGTCGGCCTTGGCCTGGTCCATCTTGCCCTCGGCCTCGAGCTTCTCGTTGTCGGTCACCTTGCCGGCGGCTTCCTTCATGTGACCCGACACGTCTTCGGCGGTGTGCTTCGCCTTGTCTCCAATGCCCATTGATCCATTCCTTTCGTCGCGGATCAAGCGATCCGTGACTTACGATCGCACGGTGGCGCGGATCGCGCGAAGGGGTTGACGTGCGCAGGGCGGCGGGTTATTCGATCGCTCGGCACGGACGTGCGGTTCACGCGATGCGCTGATCTCCACCTTTCGAGCGATGTCGGAACGCGCCTGCGCTGGTGGGCTGGAAACCATGACAGCACTGCGCACGCGCCTTCCCGATCGGCTCACCTCACGACGAGGCGCCTGGGTCTCTCTCGGCATCGTCCTGATCGCCTTCGTCGTCCTGTTCGGCCTGTTCAGCCGGATCGAAGCGCCTTCGGGCAACGAGACCGCACCGGCGGATTCGGAGTCGTCCCGCGTGAGCGCCCTGCTCGACGAATTCCCGGATGCCGACGAGCAGTCCGTCATCGTCGTCGCTTCGCGGGCGGATGCCGGTGAGCTGACAGCATCCGACATCGATGCTCTCGGTGACATCGTGCCCGCGCTCGACGCGCACACCGGCCTGGAGTCTTCGCCTCCGAGTGTCAGCGACGACGGCGAGGCGGCGGTGATCGTCGCCCCCATCAAGGTCGGCGCCGACAACGCCGAGACCGCGGAGATCGTGAATGAACTGCGTTCGGCGCTTCCGGCCGTCGACGGGCTCACGCTGCAGGTCACCGGCGGCCCCGCGTTCGGCGCCGACATCACCTCGTCCTTCGACGGGGCGGACTTCACTCTGCTCATCGTGACCATCCTGATCGTCGCGCTGCTTCTGATCATCACCTACCGCTCGCCCGTCCTCTGGCTGCTGCCGCTCGTCGTCGTCGCGTTCGCAGACCAGCTGGCATCCCGCGTGACCGGCGCGCTCGGATCGTGGCTCGACCTGCAGTTCGACGCAGGCATCATCAGCGTGCTCGTCTTCGGCGCCGGAACGAACTACGCGCTGCTGCTCATCTCCCGTTACCGCGAGGAGCTCGCCGTGAACGATGATCATCGCGTGGCGCTGAGCACGGCCTGGCGCAAGACGGTCCCGGCGATCGTGGCATCCAACGTCACGGTGGTGCTGGCCCTGCTGACCCTCGCGCTCGCCGTGATCCCCGGAACCCGCGGGCTCGGGATCTCGTCTGCGGCAGGACTGCTGATCGCGCTCGCCGCGGTGCTGTTCGCACTGCCGCCTGTGCTGGCGGTGTGCGGCCGGAAGGTGTTCTGGCCGTTCGTGCCGAAGACCTCGGCATCGGATCCGGCCGCGCCGCGTCGCGAATCGGTCTGGCACGGCATAGCGACGCGCGTGATGAAGCGACCGATGGTGAGTCTCGTCAGCGGCCTCGCGCTGCTCGCCGTCATGGCCACCGGGCTCGTCGGCACCTCGGTCGGGCTCGACATGGCCTCGAAGTTCCGCGTGCAATCCGAGTCGGCCGCGGGGCTCGAGGTGCTCGCCGCCCATTTCTCACCGGGGGAGTCGCAGCCGATCTTCGTCATCGCGTCTTCGGATGGGGCCGACGAGGTGCTGGATGCCGTCGACTCGGTGGACGGCGTCGTCCGGGCGCATCCGACCGGCGAGACCGAGGACGGCGACCTCGCGCGCATCATGGTGACCGGTGAGTACGCGCCGGGCACCGGCGAGAGCCTCGACCTCGTCGCCGAACTGCGCGATGTGGTGCATGACGTGCCGGATGCCGACGCGCTGGTCGGCGGCGCGGAAGCCCGCGACCTCGATGCCCGTGCCGGAAACCAGAAGGATCTCCTGCTCGTCGCACCGCTCGTTCTGGCGGTCAGCTTCATCGTGCTGCTCGTGCTGCTGCGTTCGATCGTCGCGCCGATCGTGCTGCTGCTCGTGAATCTCGCCAGCGCGGTCGCCGCCATCGGCGTGGGGTCGTGGCTCAGTCGCGTGCTGTTCGATCAGCCGGCGCTCGATCTGCAGGTGCCGCTGCTGGCGTTCCTGTTCCTGATCGCACTGGGCATCGACTACACGATCTTCCTCGTGCATCGTGCCCGGGCCGAATCCGAATCACGGGGCACGCGCGAGGGGATGGTGCAGGCCGTGTCGCACACCGGTGCCGTGATCACCAGTGCCGGCATCGTGCTGGCCGCGGTGTTCGCCGCCCTCGGCGTACTGCCGCTCGTCACGCTCGGGCAGCTGGGACTGATCGTCGGCGTGGGCGTCGTGGTGGACACTCTGGTCGTCCGGACCGTGATCGTGCCCGCACTGTTCGGCGCTCTCGGCGACCGGATCTGGTGGCCCCGCAGCATCCGGAACAGGCCGACGCAGAAATTCTGAGAAAGTAGGAAAATTGTCCCCCAAATGGGGGACAAAAGCTTCCGAGTCGGGATAGGGTGTCTCTGACGCACCCTCCGGTCGTCTTTGGCCCTCATCGCTCCCCCCGCGGTGAGGGCCGCTTCCGTTCTGCGGCTTCTTGCAACATTTGGGTTACCTTCTGGTCACACCTATTCCGCTCAGACCGTGCGCAGATAATGTGGGCATCGTCGGGGCACCCCGGCGACATTCCAGCAGAACGGCAGTACATGAGCACCCAAGGCACGGTCAAGTGGTTCAACTCGGAGAAGGGCTTCGGCTTCATCTCCCCCGATGACGGCGGCGCCGACGTCTTCGCGCACTACTCCGCCATCGAATCAAGCGGCTACCGCTCCCTCGACGAGAACCAGCGCGTCGAGTTCGAAGTGGCGCAGGGCCCCAAGGGCCTGCAGGCCGAGAACATCCGCCCTCTCTGAGGTAGATACACACGCGCTCCCCGCTCGAGAGCACGTCACCCGCGTGCCTCGACGGGGAGTGCTGTGCGTCAAGCCGCCTGCTCGACCAGGAGGAGTGACCGCAGCGCGCCAGCGTCCGCAGCGCGGAACGCGGCACGCTCTGCCTCGGACGCGTCGCCGAATCCCCACTCCGAGAAGATGACCGGGATGCCGAACCCGGCGGCACCCTCGACGTCGTGGTGGCGGTCGCCGATCAGCACGGGCCTCGATGTGTCGACGCCGGCGGCCCGGAGACGTTCGAGCGCCCAGCCGATGACGTCCTGTTTGCTGTCGCTGCGCCCGATCGCACCGCTGCGCGCGCCGGAGATCGCGGTGAACAGGCCGAGCAGGTCGTTGTGCTCGAGGATGGCGCGCACCTGATTCTCGGGCTTCGTGCTCGCCGTCGCCTGCGGGATGCCTGCCGCCGCGACCGCGCGGATCACCTCGGGAACGCCCGGATAGATGTCGACGGATGCCGCATACCCGTCGCGCGCGGCGAGGGCACGGTAGCGGGTGAGTGCCTCGGCGGCCTGCTCGGGACTGAGGCCGGCGAGAACCTGGAAGGACTCGTACATCGGCGGCCCCACCCAGCGCGACAGCTCGGACGCGTCGGGCGCCGCGAGCTCGAACGACGCGAAGACCTCGAGCAGCCGCGGGAAGATGCCCGGCGTCGCATCGGCGATCGTGCCGTCGACGTCCCAGAGCACGCAGGTGTAGGGGGAGTGGGGCATGCTTCCAGCCTAAGTTGCCGCGGCAGGTGCCGGGCGCTCAGAACAGCCGCGGCACTCCGGACTCGATGCCCTTCATGTCGTCGTAGTCGAGCACGAGGCAGCGGATGCCTCGATCCTCTGCGAGCACGCGCGCCTGGGGCTTGATCTCCTGGGCGGCGAACACGCCCTGCACGGGCGCCAGGTGCGGATCGCGCCCGAGCAACTCGAGGTACCGGGTGAGCTGCTCGACGCCGTCGATGTCGCCGCGGCGCTTCACCTCGACTGCGATCGCCACGCCCGCGGCATCCCGGACCAGGAGATCGACGGGGCCGATCGCCGTCGGATACTCACGGCGCACCAGGGTCGCGCCCTCGGCGACCAGCGAGACCTGCTCGGCGAGCAGGCGCTGCAGGTCGGCCTCGACGCCGTCCTTCTGCAGGCCGGGATCGATGCCGAGCTCGTGAGCGGAGTCGTGCAGCACCTCGTAGATCTGCACCCGCAGCGCGTCGCCGGTCTTCTTGTGCGTCACCCGCCACACGTCGATGACGCCGGCGGTCGTCTCCTCCTCACCGGGCTCTTCGGTGGTGAGGGTGCACGGCGGGCTCATCCAGTTCAGCGGCTTGTAGCTGCCGCCGTCGGAGTGCACGAGCAGACTGCCGTCGCCCTTGTGCACGAGCAGACGCGTGGCGAGGGGCAGGTGGGCGTTGAGCCGTCCGGTGTAATCCACCGAGCAGCGGGCGATGACGAGGCGCACCCGACGAGCCTACTTCGTCGTGACGACGACGTTCTCGACCTTCAGAGGCTTGGCGGCACCGGAGGCGAGGCCGGATGCCACGACCAGGCCGACCAGGATGTACAGGGTGTTCAGCAGGCCGATGTGCTCGCTGATCAGGCCGAGCACCGGCGGGCCGCCGAGGAACGCGATGTACCCGATGGTCGCTGCGGCGCTCACGCGTGCTGCCGCCTTCGCCGGGTCATCCGCGGCCGCCGACATTCCGAGCGGGAACCCGAGCGAGGCGCCGATGCCCCACAGCGCGGCGCCCGCGAACACGAGCGGAAGCGACGGGGCGAGGATGAACAGCAGGATGCCGCCGGCCGCTGCCACCGAGAGGACCCGCAAGACGGGCACGCGTCCGAACCGGTCCACCAGCGGGCCGCCGAAGATGCGGACGGCCGTCATGCATACCGAGAACACCGTCAGCGCGGCTGCGCCCATGGCTGTGCCGCCGCCGTGATCCTCCGCGGTGCCGAGCGCGAGCCAGTCGTTCGCGCCGCCCTCGGCGAAAGACATCCCGAGCATCACGACGCCCAGCGCGTACGTGCGCGGTTCGCGCCAGGCCGACAGGGCGACATGCATCCGCTCGCGCCAGTGCGACTTCTCACCGGGTTCGTGCGGATCGAGGACGGCGTCGCGGTTGGGCACGTTCGCGATGCACACGAACGAGGCGATGAAGATCGCCGCCCCCACGCCCGACGCGTGCACGACCACCGCGATGTGGGTCTGGGCGGCGGCCCATCCGAGCCCTGCGCCGATCACCGTGCCGAAGCTGAAGAACGCGTGGAACAGCGGCAGGATCGTCTTCCCCGCCTCCTGTTCGATGGCCGTGGCCTCGACGTTCATCATGACGTCGAGCGCGCCGTTGCCGAGGCCGAACAGCACGAGTCCGACCACCACGACGGGGAACGAGGCGAGCACCGTGGTACCGACTCCGATGAACACGAGCCCGACCGCGACCGTGATCATCGTCATCAGCATCCCGCGCCGCGCACCGGTGCGCGCCATCACCGCGGGGCCCGTCGAGATGCCGATGATCGAGGCGACGCCCATGCCGAGCAGCAGCAGGCCGATCTGCGCGTTGTCGATGTCGAGGGCGATCTTGATATCGGGCACGCGGGACGCCCAGGTCGCGATCGAGACGCCGCTGGCGAGGAAGATCGCGAAGATCGCATTGCGCCAGCGGACGTACTGGGCGCGGGTGAGCGTGGAGTCCATGCGCTGAGCCTATCGAATCGATTCGATCCGTGAAACTCGGTGCGGCTATCCTCGGACTATGGCCGCTTCATCCGCACCGCGCCGAGCGACGCTCTCCGACGTCGCCCACGACGCCGGGGTGTCCACCTCGACCGCGTCGGTCGTGTTCAGCGGTAAGACGAAGGTCTCGGCTGCCACGCGTCAGCGCGTGCTCGAAGCGGCGGCTGCGCTCGGCTACTCCGGACCCGATCCGATGGCGGCATCGCTGCGCCGGGGCCGCAGCGGCATCGTCGCGGTCGTGCTCGAGGGGCAGCTGCGCGCCGCGTTCCTCGATCCGGTGACGATTCCGATGATGGACGGCCTCACGGAAGGGATCGCCTCGCTCGGCGCCGGCGTGCTGCTGCTGCGCGATGACCCCGCCGATGACGAGGTCTCGGCGCTCACGACTGCTCCCGTCGATGCCGCCGTGTTGATCGGATGCTCCGGCCGCACTCGCACGTCTCTCGACGTGCTGCGCAGCCGGGGCCTGCCGGTCGTCGTGATCGAGGGAGACGCGGGGGAGGGCATCCCGCGCATCACGCTGGACAACAGGGAGGCGGCCGCCGAGGTCGCCAGGCACGTGCAGCTGCTCGGGCACTCCGACGTTGTGGCGGTGACCCTCGCGACGGACAGCCGGCGGGAGCGAGGCCCCATCGCCGCCGAGCGGCTCGCGCGCGCCACCGTCGATGTCACGATCGATCGCCTCGCCGGACTCCGCGACGTGTACCCCGAGGCGCCGGCGGTCTCCGCCGCGGCCAGCTCGATCGATGAGGGCGTGATCGCCGGGCGTGCGCTGCTGGCCGATCCGGCATCCCGGCCCAGCGCGGTGCTCGCGCAGAGCGACCTGCTCGCGGCAGGGGTGATCCGCGCCGCCGAGGAGCTCGGCCTGCGAGTGCCCGAGGATCTCAGCGTCGCCGGATTCGACGGCATCCGCGTCGACGGCATCGGCGAGCACGTGCTCACCACGATGGTGCAGCCGGCGATGGAGAAGGGCCGCGCGGCGGGGGAGCAGGTGGCGCGGATGCTGCGCGGCGAGCCCGCGGCATCGCTGCATTTCACGTGCCGATTCCGCGCCGGAACGACAACGGCCGCGCCTGCGGCCTGACCATTCTGAACCTCGCGGCGACCACCGGCGGGTAAACTGGGAGAAACCTGCCCGCCTGTGCCATCACGGCCGACGAGCCATTGAGGAGCCGCCGATGATCGTGCTCCTCGCTGTGTTCCTCGTCGGGGCTCTGATCCTCCCCGCATTGGTTCGCTGGCTGGGAGCCCAGGCGTTCGCGATCGCCGCGCTCATTCCCGCAGCGGCATTCGTCCACGCGCTCATGATGACGCCGCAGGTCCTGGCAGGGGATCCGTCGCCGTTCGAGAGCATCTCGTGGATTCCGCAGCTCGGCCTGAATCTCTCCATGCACATGGACGTGCTCGGCTGGGTGCTCACCCTCATCGTCACCGGCGTCGGCGCGCTGGTGCTGCTGTACTGCCGCTGGTACTTCTTCGACGACACCACGGAGCTCGGCCAGTTCGCCGGCGTCCTGCTCGGCTTCGCCGGCGCGATGTACGGACTGGTGCTCACCGACGACATCATCATGCTCGTGATGTTCTGGGAAGTCACCAGCATCCTGTCGTACCTGCTCATCGGACACTACCGACGCCGCGCGGCCAGCCGACGCGCGGCCCTGCAGGCGCTGCTGGTGACCACGCTCGGCGGCCTCGTGATGTTCGTCGGCGTCGTGCTGCTCGCCGTGGATGCCGGCACCACGAGCATCATCGAGATTCTCGAGATCGCGCCGACCGGTCCGCTGGTCAATGCCGCGATCGTCATGCTTCTCGTCGGCGCGATCAGCAAGTCCGCGATCTTCCCGTTCCACTTCTGGCTGCCCGGTGCCATGGCCGCGCCCACCCCGGTGAGCGCCTACCTGCACGCCGCCGCCATGGTGAAGGCCGGCATCTACCTGATCGCGCGATTCGCCCCCGTCTTCGCGCTGTCCGACCCGTGGCGTCCGATCGTCATCTCGCTCGGGGTGTTCACGATGCTGCTCGGTGGCATCCAGGCGCTGCGCGAGACCGACCTCAAGCGCGTTCTCGCCTTCGGCACGGTGAGCCAGCTCGGCTTCTTCACCGTCATGGTCGGCTACGGCACGCAGGCGACGGCGCTGGCCGGACTCGCGCTGGTGATCGCGCATGCGCTGTTCAAATCCGCGCTGTTCCTCATCGTCGGCATCGTCGACCGCCAGCTCTCCACCCGAGACATCACCGAGCTCTCCGGCGTCGGACGGCAGGCTCCGGTCATGGCGACGGTGGCATTCATCTCGGTGGCCTCAATGGCCGGCATCCCGCCCACCATCGGTTTCGTCGCCAAGGAGTCCGCCCTCACGAGCCTTCTGGACGACGCGATCGGTGGATCGGTGTGGGGTCTGGTCGCCCTGATCGGCATCGCGCTGGGATCCATGCTCACCGCGGCATATGGCGTGCGATTCCTCTGGGGAGCGTTCTGGACGAAGCGCGACGATCGCGGCGTACGGATGCCGGACACGATATGGCCGGACCCGCCGGTGGGCTTCCTGTCCCCGCCGATGGTGCTGGCCGGCGTGACGCTCGCCGCGGGCATCGGCGCCCCTGCACTGGACACCTCACTGCAGGGCTATGCCCTCACCGCGATCCCAGGGCTCGACGCCGAGGGGATCGCGACGGAGGGGCCGGGGCACCTCGCGCTCTGGCACGGGTTCGAGCCTGCGCTCGGCATCTCCGCCCTCTCGCTGCTGCTCGGCTTCGGACTGTTCCTGCTGTCTCGCCGCACCGGCTGGGATTCCAGGCCGCGACTGCTGCGGTTCACCGCCGCTGACGTGTACGCCCTCGTCATGCGCGGCGTCGACCGGCTGTCGGTCATCACCACCACGCTCACCCAGCGCGGTTCGCTGCCCGTCTACGTCGGCACGATCTTCATCGTGGTCGTGGCCGCCGAAGTCACCGCACTCCTCGCCGGTGACGTCGACCAGCTGAACCTCTCGGCCTGGCACACACCGACCCAGATCGCCGTAGCGCCGATCATGGCCATCGCCGCCGTCTTCGCCGTCCAGGCGCGCAAGCGCTACACCGGCGTCGTGCTCGTCTCCGTCACCGGCCTCGGAATGGTCGCCCTGTTCGCGACCAGCGGCGCGCCCGACCTCGCCCTCACGCAGATCCTCGTCGAGACAGTCACGATGGTGACCTTCGCACTCGTGCTGCGGCGACTGCCGTCGCGGATGGGGGAGCACAACGCCTCCGTCTCCCGCATCCCGCGGGCGCTGCTCGCGATCGGCGTGGGCCTGACCATGGCGTTCGTGGTGATCGTGGCGACACAGTCCCGGATCACCGACCCCATCTCGATCTCCTTCCCCGAGCTCGCCTATGAGATCGGTCACGGCCAGAACGTGGTCAACGTCGCTCTGGTCGACCTGCGCGGCTGGGACACCATGGGCGAGCTGTCCGTTCTCGTGCTCGCCGCCACCGGCGTGGCATCCCTCGTCTTCGTCACGCATCGCGCCGACATGCTCGGCCAGCGTCCAGCCCTCCCCAAGCGCGTTCGCCGCAAGGCGCGGATCATGCCGCTGGTCGAGACGACAGAGGGCGTGCGCTTCCAGACCGCCGAGAACCGCAACAGTCCTCGCGCCTGGCTGATCGGCGGGCAGCAGATGAAGCCCGAGAACCGCTCGATCCTGCTCGAGGTGATCGTGCGCATCCTGTTCCACACGATCATCGTCGTGTCGATCTACCTGCTGTTCGCCGGCCACAATCAGCCGGGCGGCGGGTTCGCCGGAGGCCTCGTCGCCGGCATGGCGCTCGTCATGCGCTACATCGCCGGCGGACGCTGGGAGCTGGGAGCTGCCGCCCCGACGGATGCCGGTCGCCTCTTGGGCGCAGGCCTCATCCTCGCCGTCGGCACCGCGGTGGTGCCGCTGTTCTTCGGCGCAGCGCCGCTGACGAGCACCTTCTGGGAGTGGGAGATCCCCGGGATCGGGCACATGGAGTTCGTCACGTCCACGATCTTCGACATCGGCGTGTACCTCGTCGTGATCGGCCTCGTGCTCGACGTGCTGCGCAGTCTCGGCGCCGAGGTCGACCGGCAGGCCCAGCAGTTGCGATCGCGGGCGGTGACCAGCTGATGGACGTCTCCCTCACCCTGATCATCGTGATGGCGGTGCTGTTCGCCGCCGGCGTGTACGCGATGCTCGAGCGCAGTCTCACGCGCGTGCTCATCGGGTTCATGCTGCTCGGCAACGCCACGAACCTGCTGCTGCTGATCGTCATGGGCGTGCCGGGGAACGCGCCGTTCTTCGGGTACAGCGACGTCAGCGACCCGCTCCCGCAGGCGCTGACGCTCACCGCCATCGTCATCACGTTCGCCGTCACGGCGTTCCTGCTCGCACTCATCTACCGCTCGTGGCAGCTCGGCCAGGCTGACACCGTCGAGGATGACGAGGCCGACATCGCCCTGCGCGAGCGCACGGATGCCGACGAAGACGTCATGGATGACGAGGACGACACGGGCGGCGACGACGCCACGACCGACTTCGTCGACGTGCGCACGGCTCCCATCACGGTTCTCCACATGCGCGACCACCCGTCGATCCACGATGACGCGCCAGTGGACAGGGCGTGGTCGCGCACGGCATCCGCTCCGACAGAACCGCCGCCCGCCGATGATGAAGAGGAGGACCGCACGTGAGCGCGCTCGTTCCCCTTCTCGTCGCGCTGCCGTTGCTGGGCGCCGCCATCACCCTCGTCTTCGGGCGGAGCCCGCGGCTGCAGGTGTTCGTCACGGTCGCCAGCCTCGCCGCGGTCGCGGTCATCGCCGCCGTGATGCTGATCGCAGTGGACCAGGGAGCGCCGCTGGCAGTCTCCGTCGGTGGATGGCCGGTGCCGTTCGGCATCGTGCTGTACGTCGATCGTCTCGCCGCGCTGCTCGTGCTGATCTCGAGCATCGTGCTCCTCGCGGTCCTGCTCTTCTCGATCGGCCAGGGTGCCGCCGATGGTGCCGACGAGACCCCGATCTCGATCTTCAACCCCTCGTACCTCATCCTCGCGGCCGGCATCTTCAACGCGTTCATCGCGGGAGACCTGTTCAACCTGTACGTCGGGTTCGAGATCCTGCTGGTGGCCTCGTACGTGCTGATCACGCTCGGCAGCACCGAGTCCCGCATCCGGACCGGCGCGGTGTACATCGTCGTCTCGCTCGTCTCGTCGATCCTCTTCCTCGCATCGATCGCGATGGTCTACGGCGCGCTCGGCACCGTGAACATGGCGCAGATCGCCGAGCGGATGAGTGAGCTTCCGCAGGACACCCAGCTCGAGCTGCACCTCATGCTGGTGATCGCGTTCGGGATCAAGGCGGCCATCTTCCCGGTGTCCTTCTGGCTGCCGGACTCGTACCCGACCGCCCCCGCGCCCGTCACCGCCGTGTTCGCGGGCCTGCTGACGAAGGTCGGCGTTTACGCGCTGATCCGCACCGAGACGCAGCTGTTCGCCAGCAACGACATCAACCTGCTGCTGATGATCATCGCGCTCGCGACCATGGTGGTCGGGGTGCTCGGTGCCGTGGCACAGGCGGAACTCAAACGAATCCTGTCGTTCACGCTGGTCAGTCACGTCGGCTACATGATCTTCGGCCTGGCGATCGCGACGCCGGAGGCCATCGGCGCGACCGTGTACTACATCGTCCACCACATCATCGTGCAGACGACCCTGTTCCTCGCCGTCGGGCTCATCGAGCGTCGCGCGGGAAGCACGTCGATCCTGCGCGTGAAGGGACTGCTGAAGGCGGCGCCTCTCCTGGCGGTGCTGTACTTCGTTCCTGCGATCAACCTCGGCGGCCTGCCGCCGTTCTCCGGGTTCATCGGCAAGTTCGCGCTCTTCGAGGCCGCGGCATCCGTCGGCACTCCGATCATGATCGTGCTGATCTTCGGCGGCATCCTCACCTCGCTTCTCACGCTGTACGCGCTGATGCGCGCGTGGAACCTCGCGTTCTGGCGCGAGGAGGAGGACTCCACCGAGACCGATGGCCGCGTCTCCTACCTCGGCAATGCACCCGCCGCCGACGAGCAGCAGGAGCGTCGCCGCATCCCGAAGATCATGACCGTCGCGACCGGCGGCATGGTCGGCGTCACCATCATGCTGACCGTGTTCGCGGGGCCGCTGTACGCGCTGTGCGCGAACATCGGAGAATCGCTGCTGCAGCCGGTCAACCTCGTCCAGCTCGAGGAGGAGGTGAACCCGTGACGCCCGATTCCCGCCGCGGTCTCATGCGCGACATCGCGCTTCAGCTGCCGTTCCTCGCCTGGCTGATCGTGCTGTGGATGCTGGTGTGGAACCAGTTCACGGTGCTTTCGCTCGTCACCGGACTGGTCGTCGCGATCTTCGTCACGCGCGTGTTCCGGCTGCCGACGGTCGAGCTGTCCGGCCGAATCAACCTCTGGTACGGAGCGCTGTTCGTGCTGCAGTTCCTGTGGGCGGTCCTGCGCGGTGCGGTGGCGGTCACCGTTCAGGTCTTCGACTTCCGCCATCAGCCGGGAGCGGCGATCATCGGCGTGCCTCTGCGGTACGCCGACGACCTCATCATGACGCACGTCTCGGTCACATCGTCGCTGATACCGGGCTCGCTGGTCGTCGAGACCGACCGGGATCGCAGCATTCTGTATCTGCACGTCATCGGGGTCCGCAATCTCGACGACGTCGAACATCAGCGGCAGGTCGTGCTGCAGTGGGAGCAGCGGATCGTCCGTGCGCTCGGCAGTCCGGCGCAGTATCGTGCGCTGAAGGCGGACGAACGGGCAGGAGGCGAGCGATGAACTGGTTCGCGGTGAACCCGCTGATGCTGGCGATCGTCATCGTTTTCGGCGTCGCGGCGGTGCTGACGGTGGTCCGAATCATCCGCGGTCCGTCGATCCTCGACCGCGCCGTGGCATCCGACGTGCTGCTGACGGAGATCATGTGCGTGCTCGGCGCCGAGATGGCGGTCAACGGGCATACCCGCAGCATCCCGGTTCTTCTCATCATCGCCGCGGTGGGCGTGTTCGGCTCGATCTCCGTCGCCCGCTACGTCGCACGGAGGGACAACACGACCTCATGAACGTGCTCGGATTCGAGATCCCGGATGCCGTCATCAACACGACGGTGCTCGTGTTGATCCTGCTCGGTGCGGTGCTGTGCCTATCGGCCGCGGTGGGGCTGCTGCACTTCCGCGCCGTGCCGTCGCGTCTGCATGCAGCGACTAAGCCGCAGGTGCTCGGGATCGTGCTGATCTGCCTGGCCGTCGCGCTGTCGCAGCGGTCGGTAGGAGGAATCCTGCTGGGACTCGCGCTGGTGGCGCCGATCGTGCTGATGCAGTTCGCGACCGCGCCGCTGTCGGCCCACATCGTCGGCCGTCAGGCCTACCGGAACGGCACGCCGGAGGAGCGCACCCTTGTCGTGGACGAGCTCGCCGAGTCGAAGCAGACCCCGCCCGGGGCCGGGTAGTCGCGCGGCCGCGTCAGAGCTCGTCGATGAAGCGGTCGATCAGCGCGACGACCGGTCCCGCGTCGAAGATCATCGTCTCGTGGCGGAAGCCGGGGATCTGCGCATACCTGGAGCGCTGCATGGTGGCGGCGAGTCGGCGAGTCCACCGCTCGGGGGCGACCTCGTCGTCCGAACCGCGGACCACGAGTGCGGGGATGGGGATACGAGGACCGAGATCCTCAGGGCGATGATCCAGCATCGCGCGGATCTTGCCGAAGACGCGAGGGCCGGCGCGGAGGTACTCGCGCAGCCCGCGCCAGATCACCACTGGCCTTTCGTGCAGGACGTCCCACAGCATCCGCCATGCCTGCTGCCGCAGAGTGCGCCCGGCCGGGTCGACCGTGGGGCCGGCGAGGACGAGCCCGCCGACGCGTTCCGGAGCTCGGACCGCCATCTCCATGGCAACCTGGCAGCCCATGGAGTGTCCGATCATCACGGCCCCTCGGATGCCGTGCGCACTGAGGAACGCGGCAACCAGATCGGCGTGCGCGGCCATGCCCAGCAACGCCTTCGGCTCGGGCGCCTCGCCGAAGCCGGCCAGGTCGATGCCGATGACGCGTCCGTTCAGGCGCGAGGCCAGGTCGACGAACACGCTGCGTCCCATGCCGATCCCGTGCAGCAGGACGAAGACGCGCTCACCCTCGCCGAACGATTCCGCCACGAGCGACGCACTCCCGTGGCGGAAACTCACCACTGACGCCGGTGCCCCTTCGGGAGCGAGCAGACGAGAGGGCGGCACAGTCCGAGAGTAGCCGAGCAGTCGCCCGCCGCCGTCGGCGCAGCAGGCGGCCGGCCGACGGGATGGCCGCCGGAGGTATGCGAGGATGGCATGTGCTTTCCGAAGACTCCGCCACCGATGAGAGTCAGATCGAGAAGGCGCGATCAGCAGACGCCCTCACGCGGCTGCGTGTATGGGTCCGAACGAGCATGGCGGACCCGGTCCTGCGGGCACTCGTCACCGCGACCGCCGTGTCGCGCATCGGCCGTGGTGTGTTCTTCGCGATCACTGTTCTCTTCTTCACGCAGATCATCGGACTAAGCGGCGCCGAGGCCGCCGTCGTCCTCGCCGCCGCGAGCGGCTTCGGGGTGGCTGCGTCGTTCCTCGGCGGCTGGCTGGCCGATCGCTGGAGTGCGCGACGGCTGACACTGGCGTTCGAAGCGCTCGGCGGCCTGTTCCTGATCGGCTACGCCTTCGTCGGCGACTTCTTCAGCGCGCTGACCATCGCCTGCGCGGCGAACTTCTTCGACACCATCGGCCACTCGGCGCGCTCTGCGATCATCGCCCGCGGCTTCTCCGCCGACAAACGTGTTCACGCGAGAGCTGTGTTGCGCACCGTCACGAACCTCTCCATCGCGCTCGGCGCCGGCATCGCTGCGGTGGCGCTGGCGAGCGGCACGGCGTGGGCGTATCGGACCGTCATCGTCGTCGCCGGCGCTCTGGGCGTGGTCGGAGCACTCGCGCTGCTGCGACTGCCTGCACGCGTCGACGCGCCCGCCCGCGCGACCATCGAACCGGTGCGCACCGAGACGGGTTCGATCGATACATCGGCGAACAAGGCGGCCGCGCGGGCGTCGCGTCGCGACTGGAACCGGCGTTCGCCCTGGCGCAACCCGCGATATCTGCTGTTGTCGCTGCTCTCGGCGATCTTCGGCATGCAGTTCGGCGTTGCGGAGGTCGGGATGCCGCTGTGGATCACCACCGCCACGAACGCCCCGGAGGTGATGGTCGCGATCCTGCTGATCGTGAACACCACGCTGGTGGTGATCTTCCAGGTGCCGATGTCGCGCGGCACCCATGATGTCCGCACCGCGGGCCGCGTCACGATGATCGCCGGCTGGCTGATGGCCGCTGCGTGCATCGTCTATGCGCTCTCCGCAGGCCTCTCCGCGCGGTTCGCGATCGTGGTGCTCGTCATCGCCGCCGTCGGCCACACGTTCGCCGAGGTCCTCTCGCAGGCCGGCGCGTGGGGACTCAGCTTCGAGCTGGCGGATCCGGAACGCGCCGGAGCCTACCAGGGCGTCTTCGGCATGGGCTTCTCCATCTCGGCGCTCGCCGCACCGATTCTGGTCAACGCGACGGCAATCGAGCTGGGGCTTGCAGGCTGGGTGCTCCTCGCCGTGATCTTCCTCGGATCAGCGCTGGGCATCGCCGCGATCGCGCGTCGCGCGACGACGGCCGTGGAGCCGCGGAGCGACTGACCGGCTGCGCGGCTCCAAACCCGGTGAGGCAGCCGGCGTCTCGCGTCAGAGCACGGCCGAGAGGAAGTCCCTGGTCCGCTGCTCCTGCGGGTTGCTGAAGATCTGCTCGGGGGTGCCCTCCTCGACGATGCGCCCGCTGTCGAACATGAGCACCCGGTTCGACACGTCCCGCGCGAACTGCATCTCGTGTGTCACGATCAGCATCGTCACGTCCGTCTCGCGGGCGATGTCGCGCAGGATGTTCAGCACCTCGCCGACCACTTCGGGGTCAAGCGCGCTGGTGACCTCGTCGAGCAGCAGGATCTCGGGCTCCATGGCCAGTGCGCGCGCGATCGCCACGCGCTGCTGCTGTCCGCCGGAGAGCTGCGTCGGGTGCGCGTTCTCCTTGTCGGGGAGCCCCACCTTCTCCAGCAGAGCCCGCCCTCGCTCGATCGCATCGGTCTTCGACAGCCCCAGCACATGCACCGGAGCCTCGATGATGTTCTCGATCACGGTCATGTTCGGGAACAGGTTGAACTGCTGGAACACCATGCCGATGCGCTTGCGCATCTCGTTCTTGTGCTTCTCCTTCAGCTCGACCCGCTTGCCGTCCTTCTCGTAGTGAGTGAGCGGCTTGCCGTCGATGAGGATGTATCCCTCGTTCGCCTCCTCCAGCGTCATGACGAGCCGCAGGATCGTGGTCTTGCCCGAGCCACTCGGCCCGATCAGGGTCACACGGTCCCCGCGGCGCACAGTGAAGTCGAGGTCGTGCAGCACGACATGGTCGCCGAAGCGCTTCTCGACCTTGTCGAAGCGGATGGCGGGGACATCGCCGTCGTTGAGTGTGATGGCGCCGGTGTGGGTGTCAGGCGTTTCGGGCAAGACGTTTCTCCAATCGACCGATGAGCAGGGAGGTCGGGTAGCTCGCGGCGAGGAACAGGATGCCGGCGAGAGTGATTGCTTCGACATAGCGGAAGTGATCGCCACCGTACTCCTGCGCGGTGGCCACCATGTCGGCGACGAAGATGACCGATACGAACGGCGTCTCCTTGAACATCGAGATGACGTAGTTCCCCAGCGCGGGAACTGTTGCCCGCACTGCCTGCGGGATGATCACCGCCGTCCAGGTGCGGCGAGGTGACATCGACAGCGCCGTCGCAGCCTCCCACTGTCCGGGGGCGATCGATTCGATTCCGGCCCGATACACCTCGGCCATGTAGGTGGCGTAGTGAACACCGAAGATCACGATGCCGATGATCATCGGCGGGATCTGGATGCCGAGAGCGAGCAGGCCGTACAGGCCGAACAGCAGCTGGACCACGAGCGGCGTCATCCGGATGAAATTCATCACGAACGTGACCACCCCGGCGACGGCGCGCGGAGCGGTGCGCCGGATCAGCGCGATGATCAGGCCGAGCACGGCCGCGATCGCGCTGCCGGCGATCGTGAGGACGAGCGTGACTGTGAGGAAGGTCCACAGCATGTCGGGCAGCACGGCCCATGCGTGATCCCAGTTCCAGGGGAAGGAGTCGTCGGACATCACACCGCCCCCTCACGCTTGGCATCGTCGGCTGCGACGGCATCCGGATCGGCGACGGCGTCGGGCGTCGCGACCGCGTCGCGCCACCGCGTGCTCTGGCCGAGCCGGTGCTTGGCCCGCGCTTCGAGCGCGTTCATGATGAGAGACAGCAGATATGCGATCACGAAGTAGATGATGAGGCCGAGCGTGTAGGCGAAGAACACGTCCGTCTGAATGCGCAGCTTGTTCAGCTCGGCTGTCAGATCGACGATCGTGATCAGGTAGACGACGGCGGTGCCCTTCAGCAGCTGGATGAGCAGGTTGTTCAGCGAGGGGATCATGAGCGCCCAGGCCTGCGGGAAGATCACCCGCCACATGCGCTGGGTGCGCGACATGCTGAGCGCCGTCGTCGCCTCCCATTGGCCGGCCGGGACCGCGTTGATCGAACCGCGCACGACCTCTGCGCCGTATGCGCCGTAGTTCAGGCCGAGCGCGAGGACACCGGTGAACACGGCCGGCAACTCGATGTTGAACGGCGGCAGCGGCAGCACGAAGAAGAAGAAGAACAGCTGCACGAGCAGCGACGTGCCGCGGAAGAACTCGATCACCACGCGAGCGAAGCCGCGGATCAGGATGTTGTCGAACCGGGCGAGGAGCCCGAGTGCGATGGCGATGATGAACGCCAGCAGGGCGCCGCCCACAGTGAGCTCGAGGGTGATGAGAAGCCCGTCGAGGATCTGGGGCAGCGCCCGCTGGAGCGCTTCGAGGTTGTCAGCCACTGAGAGAGATGGACTCAGCCGAGCTCACCGGCGCAGAGCTGTTCGGTGGTGAGGTCCGCCGGGGGCAGGTTCTCCGCGGTGAAGCCGAACGGCTCGACCAGGTCGAGATAGGTCTGCTCGTCGCCCGTGATCTTCGCGAGCTCCTCGTTGTACGCCTCGAGCAGTTCGGTGTCGTCCTGGCGGAACACCGTCGCACCGGCGCCGATCTGCTCGACACCGTCGATCGTCTGCACGAAGGCCTCGGTGGTCTCGAGGTCGTCCATGTCCTCGGTCATCCAGTTAAGCGAGACCGCAGTCAGAGCGAACGCATCCGCGAGGCCGGCCTGCACTGCCTCGAGGCCCGCGCTTGCGGAGTCGACCTCGACGGTGTTGGTGATTCCGAGATCCTTGGCGTAGCCGTCCTCGATCGCGCCGGACTGCACGGCGAGCTTGACGTCGCCTGCTTCAGCGACGGAGTCGAGGTCGGTGAGGTTCTTCGGGTTGCCCGCCGGGACCGCGAGGGTCGTGGTGTACATGATCTCGGGGTCGCTGAACGCGGCCTCGGCGCAGCGATCGGGAAGGATCGACATGCCGGCGCTCACGACGTCCCACCGGCCGGCGTTGAGGCCGGGGATGAGGTTGTCCCACGCGACTTCTTCGATCTCGATCTCGTCGATGCCGAGGCTGCTGAAGATCTCCTCGTGCATGGCGATCGTAGCTCCCGTGGGCTCGCCGTCCTCCACCCAGGAGTAGGGCTGCTCCGAGGCGATCGCGAGAGTGATCTTGCCCTCTTCCTGCGCCTTCTCGAGCGTGTTCATGCCTTCGGTGTCCTCGCCGCCGCCCGATGCGCATCCGGCCAGAAGGCCCAGGGTCAGGGTGCCGATCGCCGCAGTGGCGATGCCGATTCGTGTCGTTCTCCTGGTCATGATGTCCTCGCGTTCCGTATCGGGTTACGTTCTCGGGCGCGCCGTAGGGCGGCCTTCGACCGTGCCCCAGACTAAGGGAACCTGTCGGCCGATGTACAGTCAGACGCGCAGATTGTCGACACGTATACAAAAATGTGATCTTGAGGCAGACTGAATTGCCGGGTCGACTTCGCCATCCGGACGCGGAGGATCGACAATGAGATGTTCGCTGTTTCGCGCACGACAGGACGGCGACGGGCTGAAGGGATGCACATGGCCTCACACACTCCGCGCTCGGTGACCCCGATCTCGATGGTTCGCGTGGCGCGCCCGTCGACCGTCGACCTGATCACCGCAGAGCTGCGCAACGCCATCTTCACGGGCGCCCTTCCGGTGGGCAGCCCCATCGGCGAGGTCGAGATGTCGTCACAGCTCGGCGTCAGTCGCAGCCCGCTGCGGGAGTCCACGCAGCGCCTCGTGCAGGAGGGGCTGCTCACGGCATCCCCCGGCCGTGGCATGCGCGTCAGCGTCATCGGACCGGAGCACGTGGCCGATGTCTACGACGCCCGACTCGCGATCGAGGCGCAGGCGGCGCGCCTGATCATCAATGCCGGCGCTTCGGCGGTCATCGGCCCGCTCGAGCGCGCCTACGCGACGCTCGTCGAGGTCAGCAAGGGCGAGGATGCCGTCGCCATCGGCGATGCGGACATCGAGTTCCACCGGCTGCTCGTCGACTCGGCCGGCAGCAGGCGACTGAGTCACTACATGTCGACTCTGGTCATCGAGACGCGCATCGCCAGCTTCAGCGACCCGAACGGCTACACGGTGCGCCGTTCGATCTCGGAGACGTACCGACAGCTGCTCGACGCGCTCGCCGCGGGCGACACGTCGGCGGCGTTCTCCGCTCTCGAGCGGCAGTTCGCCGAGGCCGTCGCACGACTGACCGGCGTGGCTGAGAACATCGACACGGTCGAGCGCCCCGTCACCGAGGCGATCCCGACCATGACGCCGATCGAGTTCACCGAGGAGAGCTGACCCTTACTTCCTCGGCGACAGCACCAGCGTCTCGACAGTCGCCTCGTCGACGGCATCCGGCGTGTATGCCCAGACGGTCTGGATGCCGGCGGCCCAGTTGTCGGTCTGATCGACGTAGTGCGGGTGGAAGGCGTGGCCGGACGCACCGGTGAGGTGGTTCCACGATGAGGCATCGAAGTCCGCCAGGTCGATGACCATGCGCATCGAGGGCACAGTCGTGGTCGCGTAGGACTCGCCGATCATCCAGCCGGTGGCGTTGACGACGGATGCTCCGCCGCCGACCGGGTACGGACCACGGTTGAACAGAGCCTCGATCGGGGCGATGCCGGACGAGCCGAAAGTCTCGTTCGTCAGCGTGATGGCGTGCAGGCTGCCCCAGTTCCAGCGCGAGGAGACGTTTCCCTGCAGGGAGACGAGCTCGTCGTAGGCCTGCTCGGCAGAGAGGGCGAGCATCTCCTCCATGCCGGAGACATCGATCTGCTCGTTGGTCCACAGCGGGTCGGCAGGGTCGTCGAGCAGCGCGTCGACCACGGTGAACAGGCGCCCCTGGCTGTCGTACGGCAGCGGCTCCTCGCGGTTCGCGAACAGATTCAGTACCAGATTCGACCAGAGCACGTTGGCGTATGCCGCGGCGGGGGAGTCGGCGTTGTTCTGCGCGTCCCAGGTGCGCAGCAGCGCGACCGCCTCCTGCGGGCCCTTGCCTTCCACGTCGACGTCGCCCATGACGGTGGCGAGCTTCTTGCCGATCCACATCTCGTTGTCGTTCTGGATGTCGCGCAGGTCGGCGGCCGTGAGAGGGGCCGCGGCCGCCTTGCGCTCGATCAGGTGCGCGATGCGGGCGGCGCGGTAGCCGTAATCCCAGTCGCGCGAGAGGAAGTGGTCGTAGTCGTCCGTGACGATCGCGTTGTTCGCCGTGACGATGTAGCCGGAGCTCGGGTTGTACGCCACCGGCAGCTCTTCGAAGGGGATGTAGTCGGTCCAGTCGTACGCGCTGTCCCAGCCCGGCTGCGGCAGCCAGCCGTCGCCCGCGCCGCGGATCGGCAGTCGGCCCGGCGCCTGATACCCGATGTTGCCGTCGACGTCGGCATAGATGAGATTCTGCGCGGGGACGTCGAAGAGGGATGCCGCTTTGCGGAAGCCGTCGAAGTCCTGCGCGACGTTCATCGCGAAGAGGGCCTGCGCGGTGGTGCCGGGATCGAGAGCCGTCCAGCGCAGGCTCACGGCGTAGTCGCCCGACATGCCGGCCGCGGCATCCGTCTCGCCCTGGCGGATGTCGGTGTCGTCCGCCCAGACCTCACCCTCGGCGATCGCGGTGAAGTCGTCGGTGAGTCCGGAGATGATCGGGCCGTGCACGGTGGATCGGATCGTGAGGTCGATGTCGTCGCCGCCCGCCACCTCGATCGTCTCCTCGCGGATCTCGAGCGGCTCGAGAGCGCCGTCACGCCAGTACTGGTCGCCGTCGACCCTCTCGACGTACAGATCCGCCACGTCGGTGGTGAGGTTCGTGAAGCCCCATGCGATCCGGTCGTTGTGGCCGATCACGACGCCCGGCATGCCGGAGAACGAGAAGCCGCTGACATCGAAAGGGCACTCTTCGCTGACCGTCGAGCAGCGCAGCTGCACCTGGTACCAGACGCTCGGCAGGGCTGCCCCGAGGTGCGGATCGTTGGCGAGCAGCGGCATCCCGCTCTCGGTGAGCTCGCCGGAGACGACCCACGAGTTCGATCCGATGCCCTCGCCTGCGTCGCCGAGGAGCATGCCGGCGGCCTCGATGACGGTGTCGGCCTCGGCCCACTCGACCGTCGTGACGGCGTTCTGGATTCCGTCGCCGTCGCCGGGGTCGGTGAGGGATGCCGTGGCGGCATCCGTTCCCGCATCGACGGCGGGGACCGTGGAGATCTTCGGGACGATGACGGGGTTCTCGTCGAACGGGTAGGCGGGGTAGAGCTGTTCCAGGAGGTCGAGGCTGTCGTCGGGCGCTGTGGCGTCCCCGGTCTCCGCGACGAGGATCGCCCGCTCGATCTCGTCCTCGATGTTGGTGCGGAGATCCCAGGCCATGGCCTTGAGCCAGGCGACGGAATCCGCCGGCTCCCACGGCTCGATCTCGTAGTCGGGGTTCTGCATGCCGAGAACGGCATATTCGAGAGAGGCCGCGGCGCCGTCGTGCTCGGTGAGGTAGGCGTTCACGCCGTCGGCGTAGGACTGGTAGTACGCCAGACTCGTGTCGTCGAGCGCCTCGACCTCCTGCTCGGCGATGTCGCGCCACCCGAGCGTGCGCAGGAACATGTCGGTCGCCGCCTGGGACTCGCCGAACATCTCCGAAACGCGGCCGCTGGTGACGTGCCGGCGGAAGTCCATCTCGAAGAAGCGGTCCTGCGCGTGCACGTAACCCTGGGCATAGAACAGGTCGGCGGAGGAGTCGGCGGTGATGGTCGGCACCCCCAGCGCGTCGCGCTGCACGGTTACCTGCGACTGCAGACCGTCGACCTGGAGCTCGCCCGACGTCTGCGGGAAGGAGCGCTGGATCGTCCAGACGACGAAGAACGCGGCCGCGACCGCGATGACTGTGAGTCCGGCGACGACGAGGAAGGCGATCCGCCCGATTCTGGCACCCAGGCGCGGGCGGGCAGGGTCAACGGGTTCGGTCGTCATGACACAGCTTTCAGGGTCGGCAGTGGGATTCGGTCTCACCGCATCCCGGAGCGCGTTTCGGGTCCGCGCCCTGGAAGCCTAACCGATCAGGGGATTCCCGGCCCGGAGACATGTGGATGACCGCGTGAGCCGGACGATCCCCAAAGTGTCAGGGACGCCGGAGCAGGGGGCGGCCTCAGTCGGTGCCGGAGTCGAACGCGGCACCTTCGGACGCCGTGTCGACGGCATGGGTGAGCTTCTCGTCCGTGTCGGAGACCGAGCCCTCGACGCGATCCGTGATCTCGGATGCCTCGCCGGCCGTGACGCGTCCGACGAGCTCGCCGGTGGCGCCGCCGACGAGGCCCAGGCCGGCGTACTGCTCGAGGCGCGAGCGCGAGTCGGCGATGTCGAGGTTGCGCATGGTGAGCTGTCCGATGCGGTCGACCGGGCCGAACGCGGCGTCGCCGACGCGCTCCATGGAGAGCTTCTCGGGGCCGTACGACAGGTTCGGGCTGGTGGTGTCGAGGATCGTCCAGTCGTCGCCGCGACGCAGGCGGATCGTGACAGAGCCGGAGATCGTCAGGCCCACCCAGCGCTGGATCGACTCGCGCAGCATGAGCGACTGCGGCTCGAGCCAGCGGCCCTCGTACATGAGGCGGCCCAGGCGCCGGCCCTGCTCGTGGTAGGTCGCGAGGGTGTCCTCGTTGAGGATGCCGTTGACCAGTCGCTCGTACGCGATGAACAGCAGCGCCATGGCCGGAGCCTCGTAGATGCCGCGGGACTTCGCCTCGATGATGCGGTTCTCGATCTGGTCGCTCATGCCGAGGCCGTGGCGCCCGCCGATCGTGTTCGCCTCCTGCACCAGCGCCACGGGGTCGCTGTACTCGACGCCGTTGATGGCCACGGGGCGGCCGCCCTCGAACGTGACGGTGACGTCCTCGGACTCGATCGCGACCGAAGGATCCCAGAACTTCACGCCCATGATCGGGTCGACGGTCTCGAGCGAGACGTCCAGGTGCTCGAGGGTCTTCGCCTCGTGCGTGGCACCCCAGATGTTGGCGTCGGTCGAATAGGCCTTCTCGGCGGAGTCGCGGTAGGGGAAGCCGTGCGCGACGAGCCATTCGCTCATCTCCTGGCGTCCGCCGAGCTCGGTGACGAAGTCTGCGTCGAGCCAGGGCTTGTAGACGCGCAGGCGCGGGTTGGCGAGCAGGCCGTAGCGGTAGAACCGCTCGATGTCGTTGCCCTTGTAGGTGGAGCCGTCGCCCCAGATGTCGACGCCATCCTCCTTCATGGCGCGCACGAGCATGGTGCCGGTGACGGCGCGGCCCAGGGGTGTGGTGTTGAAGTAGGTCTTGCCGCCGGAGCGGATGTGGAACGCGCCGCACTGCAGCGCGACCAGGCCCTCTTCGACGAGTGCCGTCTTGCAGTCGATCAGACGCGAGGCCTCGGCGCCGTACTCGAGCGCACGGCCGGGGATCGACTCGATGTCGTCCTCGTCGTACTGCCCGAGATCGCCCGTGTAGGTATAGGGCACAGCACCCTTGTCGCGCATCCATGCGACGGCGACGGAGGTGTCGAGACCTCCGGAGAATGCGATGCCGACGCGCTCGCCGACGGGGAGGGACTGCAGGACCTTGGACATGCCCTCCAGTCTATCGGCGCGCGGCGTGTCGCCCTGCGGACTGGGGTCAGGGGGAGGCGAGCTCTCCCTGCGGAGCATCGGCGTCCACCATTCCGCGGAGGAACCGGATCACCGCCGCGCGGTCTTCGGTGCTGATCGCAGCGACAGAGGAGAACCGCCTGGCGTGCTGGCGCCCGATCGTGTCATGGGCGGATCTCCGGGTGGCCGCCGTCACTTCCAGGCAGGTGGTGCGGCGGTCCTTCGGATGCGGCACGCGAATGACGTGGCCTCCCGCGACGAGCCGGTCGACGAGTTTCGTCGTCGACGCGCTGGAGATCCCGACTTCTCGCGCGATGTCCTTCGGCGTGACGAGCAGGTCCTGATCCTCTGCGCGGATCATCATCCGGATCGCTCGCATGTCGCTCTCGTTGAGCTTCATGTAGCGATTGGATGCCTCCGACAGTGCCCGCGATGCGACCTGCCACTCCCGCAGCGCCTCGAGGACGCGGTAGCACTGGTCGATGTCTGCGTCCGAGAGGCCGGTGCGGTCGATGAGATCGGAATCCGTTGCGAAGTACCGGATCTCTTTCTCTTCGCCCCGCCCTCGCGTCGACTCGTGCATGATGACATCCTAGCTGTTACGCTAGGCATAATGTTTGCCAGGCGAGAGAAAAGGAGCATTTCGGGTGGAGATGGTCATTCTGGTCGACGACCACGGTGAAGCCGTCGGGACGCAGAGCAAGGAAAGCGTGCACGGCACGACAACGCCTCGGCATCTCGCGTTCTCCTGCCACATCGTCGACAACGCCGGCCGGGTGCTCGTGACTCGCCGGGCTCTTGCCAAGCGCACCTGGCCGGGAGTGTGGACGAACGCGGTGTGCGGGCATCCCGGTCCGGGGGAGCCGCTGGAGCAGGCAGTGCGCCGCCGGGCGGCGTTCGAGCTCGGCTCGGAGGTGTCTGACGTCGTCTGCGTCATCCCCGACTTCGGTTACTCCGCCCGCGATGCATCCGGCATCGAGGAGAACGAGCACTGCCCAGTGTTCGTCGCGAGGACCGCATCCCCCGTCGCACCGAACCCCGACGAAGTCGCCGAGTTCCAGTGGACAACGCCGTCGGCGCTGACCGCGGCCGTGGACGCGGCGCCGTGGGCGTTCAGCCCCTGGCTCGTCGCCCACCTGGACGAGCTCGCGCCGCACCTGGAGCGCATGACCGAGAACACCCATGTCTGAGATGGCCATTGCCACCGCGCATCTCGCGCCCACCTTCGACGCGCGCCTCGGCGAGCTGCTGGCAGCGGCGCGAGCGCGGGCGCGATCCTTCTCTCCGCCCTTCGAGCAGCTGTGGGAATCCCTCGAGCACATCGCACGTGGAGGCAAGCGGGTCCGGCCGCGAATGCTGATCGACGCCTACGCGGCCCTGGGCGGTACCGACGAGCGGGCAGCGATCGACGCGGCCTGTGCCGTGGAACTGCTGCACATCGCCCTGGTCATCCACGACGACGTGATCGACCGGGACCTGACCCGTCGAGGCGAGCTGAACATCACGGGCAGGTTCGCGACGGATGCGATGCTGCGCAGCGCCGAACGCGACGCCGCACGCGCGTGGGGTGAGGCATCCTCCATCCTCGCCGGCGACCTCATGCTCACGATGGCACACTCGATCCTCGCCCGGATGGACGTCGAGACGGAACGACGAGACGCGATGCTCGACGTCTTCGAGGATGCCGTGTACGAGAGCGCGGCGGGTGAGCACCGTGACGTGTGGCTCAGCCTGCATCTCGATGACGCCGGCCCGGACGAGGTGCTGAGGGTGGCGGAGCAGAAGACCGCCGCGTACTCGTTCCAGGCGCCGCTCGCTCTGGCGGCGATCCTCGCCGGCTCTGCAGAGCCGGTCGTCGCCCAGCTTGCCGAGATCGCACGGCGCATCGGGGTGATCTATCAGCTGCGCGACGACGTCCTCGGCCTGTTCGGCGACGAGCGGCTCACCGGGAAATCGACGCTCGGCGATCTGCGAGAGGGAAAGGAGACCCTCCTCGTCGCATACGCGCGCTCCGGGACCGGGTGGGCCGATGTCGCACCCTTGTTCGGAGACGAGCAACTCGACGAGATCGGCGGTCAGCGGCTTCGCCGGGTGATCGAGGAGTCGGGCGCGCTCGCCGCCGTCGAATCCGTCATCGCCGAACGCTGTGAAGATGTCCACCGGCTGATCAGGGACGCGCACGTCCCAGCGGCCCTGAGGGAACAGCTGGCGGCGTTGACCCACGCCTGCGGCTCGCGGGAATCATGAGCGACACGGGGATCGGCCTCTACAACGCGACCGCGAAGGCCAGCGCCTCGACGGTCATCCGCCGCTATTCGACGTCGTTCGGATGGGCGAGCAGACTCCTCGCCGCTCCCATGCGCGGGCATGTCGCGCACATCTACGCGCTCGTGCGTCTCGCCGACGAGCTCGTTGACGGGCCGGCCGAGAGCGCCGGCGTGGATGCCGCCACCTGTGGCATCCTGCTCGATGAACTCGAGGCCGACACTGCACGGGCACTCGAGCTGGGGTTCAGCACCAATCTCATCGTGCACGCGTTCGCGCTGACCGCTCGTGAGCACGGGATCGGCGTGGACCTGTGCCGGCCGTTCTTCGCATCGATGCGGAGAGATCTCGGCGATGCCACGTTCGACGAAGCCGGACTCGACGAGTACATCTACGGCTCGGCCGAGGTGGTGGGTCTGATGTGCCTCGCGGTGTTCGAGGCGGGCAGGGTGAGAGGGGAGGACGAGCGCCGCGTCCTGAGCGACGGCGCTCGTCGCCTGGGCGCCGCCTTCCAGAAGGTCAACTTCCTGCGCGACTTCGCCGAGGATCGCGACGAGCTGGGACGCGCATACTTCCCCGGCACGGCGAAGGAGCTCACGGAAGAGGCGAAGGATGAGATCGTCCGGTCCATCAGAGAAGACCTGTGTGCGGCGGATGCCGCCATCCCCCTGCTGACGAGAGCGTGCCGCCCGGCTGTCTGGGCCGCGCAGGCGATGTTCCGCGAGCTCACCGACCGCATCGAGTCGACGCCCGCATCCGTCGTGGCGCACGGCCGCGTTCGCGTGCCCGATCCCGTCAAGGCGCGCATCCTGATGCAGGCCATGGGAATGAAGGCCGCACGGTGAGGGGATCGCGCGTCGTCGTGATCGGCGGAGGCGTCAGCGGGCTCGCCGCAGCCTGCCTGCTCGCCCGTGACGGGCACCGTGTGACCGTACTCGAGAAGAACAACGGGTTCGGCGGCAGGGCGGGGTCGTGGCAGCAGGACGGGTTCACCTTCGACACGGGTCCGTCGTGGTACCTCATGCCCGAGGTGTTCGACCACTTCTACCGGATGATGGGCACGTCGACGGCGGAGCAGCTCGACCTGGTATCCCTCCAGCCCGGCTACCGCGTCTACCCGGAGCCGTCTGGCGACGTGCCCGGTGCGCCCACCGACGTGACGACAGGAACGGAGGTCGCCGCCGCACTGTTCGAGGAGCGGGAGCCTGGCGCGGGCATTCGCGTGCGCCGCTACCTCGCCTCTGCGACGAAGACATACCGCGCGGCCGTGCGCTCGTTCCTGTACAACCCGTTCTCCTCGCCGAGGAGCTTCCTGGCGAAGGAGGTGCTCCTTGCCGCCCCGGCGGTCGTGCCGCTGCTTGCGCGCCGCCTTTGGTCATTCGTCGCCAGGCGGTTCGACGATCGGATGCTGCGCCAGATCCTCGGCTACCCGGCGGTGTTCCTCGGCACCTCGCCCTTCGAGGCGCCCGCGCTGTACCACCTGATGAGCCACATGGACCTGGTGGACGGCGTGCAATACCCGCTCGGCGGATTCCGCTCCTTCGTGACCTCGCTCACCGACATCGCCGACGCCCAGGGCGTGGAGCTGATCGCCGACAGCGATGTGGTGGGGATCTCCAGCGCCGACGGCGCCGTCCGCGAGGTCGAGTACCTGCGCGACGGCCGGACGCACCGGCTGCCGGCGGACATGGTCGTCTCGACGATCGACGAGCACCATACCGAGACCGTCCTGCTCGCGCCGACGGACCGCTCGTACTCGCCGAAGCGGTGGGACCGGCAGGTCTCCGGTCCGAGCGCCGTGCTGGTCATGCTCGGCGTGAAAGGATCACTGCCCGAGCTTCTGCACCACACCCTGCTCTTCTCTGACGACTGGCACGACAACTTCGATGCGATCTTCGGCGGTGACAAGCGCGTGCCCGCGACGCCGTCACTCTACGTGTGCAAGCCCAGTGCGACAGATGCGGCGGTGGCGCCCGAAGGGCACGAGAACCTCTTCGTCCTCGTACCGCTGCCGCCGGATCCCGGATTCGGACGCGGGGGGATCGGGGGATTCGGCGATGCAGCCGTCGAGGCCGTCGCCGATCGGGCGATCGCCCAGATCGCAGAGTGGGCAGGAATCCCGGATCTCGCCCTGCGCGTCGTGGTGCGCCGCACCGTCGGCCCCGCCGATTTCGCCACGCAGTTCAACAGCTTCCGCGGCACGGCACTCGGACCCGCGCACGTCCTCGGCCAGAGTGCGTTCTTCCGGGGCGTCAACCGATCCAAGAGGGTCGACGGCCTGTTCTATGCCGGCGCGACGACAGTGCCGGGCGTCGGCCTGCCGATGTGCCTGATCAGCGCCGAACTGGTGCTCAAGCTCGTACGCGGCGATCACGCTCCAGGGCCCGCGGAGGTGCGATGAACGCCGTCTACGCCGCATCCCTCCTGGTCAGCGCGGCCTGCCTCGTGCTGCTGGACGTGCGGTTCGCGCTGGTGTTCCGCCGCCGGCCGGTCGCGGCGACCGTCACGATGGTCGTGGGGGTGCTGTTCTTCATCGCCTGGGATGCCGTCGGCATCGGCTTCGGCGTGTTCCGGCACGTCGACTCGCACTGGGCGACCGGGCTGCTGCTCGCACCGGAGTTTCCCGTCGAGGAGCTGGTGTTCCTCATCTTCCTCAGCTACCTCACTCTCATCTGCCTGAGCGGCTGGCAGCGGTGGCGGGAGAGGTCGGCGCGGCGATGACCTACCTGCTCTTCTCCCTTCCGTTCGTCGCTGTCGGCCTCGCGGTGTTCCTCGTCGGTGCGCTGCACAGCCGCCGCCGTGGCACGGGTCGTGCGTACCTCGGCTCGTGCGGCGCTGCGACCGTGATGCTGCTCGTGCTCACCGCGGTGTTCGACAACGTCATGATCGCGGCGGGATTCTTCGACTACGCGGACACCGGGATCTCCGGCATCCGACTCGGGCTCATGCCCGTCGAGGACTTGCTGTACCCGATCGCCGGTGCTCTGCTGCTCGCCGGCGTGTGGCAGTCGGCGGGCGGGAACCGTGACGCGGCGGAGAAGGGGATCGAGGCCCCCGATGCCTGAGCGTCCGTCCGTCCTCCGCGCCCTGTTCATCGCCTCGCGGCCGTTGAGCTGGATCAACACTGCCTTCCCGTTCGCCGCCGCCTACTACCTCTCGACCGGACGCATCGATGCGGCGCTCGTCATCGGCACGGTGTTCTTCCTGGTGCCGTACAACCTCGCGATGTACGGCGTGAACGACGTTTTCGACTACGAGTCCGATCTCGCCAATCCGCGCAAGGGCGGGGCGGAGGGGGCGAAACTCCCGCCCGACATCCATCGCGCGACTCTGCTCGCCTCCGGCATCCTCGTGGCGGTCTTCACCGTCGCGCTCGTGCTCCTCAGCGCGGACCGTCCGATGTCCTGGCTCGTGCTCGCGGTGAGCCTGTTCGCGGTGCTGGCGTACTCGGTGAAGGGGCTGCGGTTCAAGGAGATCCCGGTGCTCGACTCGATCACCTCGAGCACGCACTTCGTGTCGCCGGCGCTCTACGCCTTCGCGCTCGCCGGGACGACGATGACAGCGGCACTCATCGCCACGATGGTCGCGTTCTTCTGCTGGGGCATGGCCAGTCATGCGTTCGGCGCCGTGCAGGACATCGGTCCCGACCGCGAGGCGGGCATCGGCTCGATCGCGACGGTGTTCGGCGCGAAGGCCACGGTGCGGAGCGCGGTCGGCCTCTGGGCGGTCGCCGGACTGCTGATGCTGCTCGTGCCATGGCCCGCGAGCCTTGCCGCGCTCGCCGCCATCCCTTACATCGTCATCGTGGCGCCCTACCTGAACGTCGACGACATCCGTTCGGCGACCGCGAACCGCGCCTGGCGGCGCTTCCTCGCGATCAACTACGCCGTCGGCTTCGCGATCACGATGCTGCTCATCCTCTGCACGATGGAAGGAATGTTCTCGTGACCCGTGTCCTCGTCACCGGTGCGACCGGCTACGTCGGCGGACGCTTGGTTCCCCAGCTGCTCGATGCCGGCTTCGACGTGAGCGTGTACGTCCGCTCAGCGTGGAAACTGCGCGACGTGCCCTGGCGGAGCCGGGTCAGGCTCTTCTCCGGAGACCTTTCCGATCCGATCGCGACCCGACGGGCGATGAGCGGAGTCGACGTCGCGTTCTATCTCGTCCACGCCATGAGCGCCGGCCGCGGGTTCCGCGCCGCCGAGAGGAAGACTGCCGAGACCTTCGCCGATGCCGCGTCCGCCTCGCGTGTGAACCGCATCGTGTACCTCGGCGGGCTGCATCCCGACACTGGCGTCCTGTCGGAACATCTCGCATCCCGTGCCGAGGTCGGCCGGGTGTTCATCGACTGCCCGGTACCTGCCATCGTCTTCCAGGCCGGGATCGTGATCGGGTCGGGGTCGGCGTCCTTCGAGATGATCCGGCACCTGACCGAGGTGCTGCCTTACATGCCCGCACCGCGCTGGGTGCGCAACCACGTGCAGCCCATCGCCATCCGCGACGTGCTGCGCTATCTCGTCCGCGCAGTCGACGTCGCGGAGACGCTCAACCGGACGTTCGACATCGGCGGACCCGACATCCTCCGGTACGGGCAGATGATGAACGGCTACGCGGTCGAAGCCGGCCTTCCGCAGCGTCACATCGCAGCTCTCCCCGTTCTCACGCCATGGCTCGCTTCGCAGTGGGTGAGTCTGGTGAGCCCGGTCCCGCGACAGATCGCGGTGCCGATCATCGCCTCGCTGCAGAACGACTGCGTGGTGACCGAGCACGACATCGACGCATACATCCCGCCGCCCGGTGAGGGGCTGCTTCCCTATCGCACCGCCGTGCGGTTGGCGCTGCGTCGCGAAGCCGACGGCGAGGTCGAGACCAGCTGGCAGAGCGCGACCGTGCCCGGCGCGCCCAGCGATCCGCTGCCGAGCGACCCGGACTGGGCGGGGCACACGGTCTTCACCGACCTGCGTGAGCGCAGGACCGCGGCATCCTCCGACGCCGTGTGGGACGTCGTCGAGGCGATCGGCGGCGAGAAGGGCTGGCACTCCTTCCCGCTGGCGTGGGCCGCTCGCGGGTGGATCGATCGGTTCGTCGGCGGGGTCGGCATGCGTCGCGGCCGCCGGCATCCCTCGCGGGTGAACAGCGGAGACGTCATCGATGTGTGGCGGGTGGAGTCCATCGAGCGCGGACGGATGCTGCGGCTGCGCGCCGAGATGAGGATGCCGGGCCGCGGCTGGCTGGAACTCGGAGTGGAGCCGAGCGAGAACGGAAGCACGTATCGCCAGCGTGCCGTGTACTTCCCCAAGGGCCTGAGCGGCCGGCTCTACTGGCTCGTGCTGCTCCCGTTCCACGGCATCATCTTCAACGGCATGGCCGCCAGCATCCTGCGCGAAGCGGAGCAGAAGGACGGAAAGGAGCGAGGACGATGAGCGCTGACATGAACGCGCGACCCCGGCGGGAGACCAAGCCGCCGGCGGCCACGGCCGTGCACGTGGAGGACGGCGCCGCCGTCCCCTCCGCCACGGCTGCGACGCAAGAGGGGGCGGAGCACGCCACGCGACCGATGGCCTACGACGCCATCCTGCTCTCCGGATTCGGTGGCCCCGAGGGCCAGGACGATGTGCTTCCGTTCCTCCGCAACGTCACCCGCGGTCGCGGCATCCCGGATGAACGGCTCGAGGAGGTGGCGCATCACTACCGCCACTTCGGCGGTGTCAGCCCGATCAACGGACAGAACCGCGAGCTGCTGCAGGCGCTGCGCGCGGCGCTCGCGGGCGAGGGGATCGACCTCCCCGTGTACTGGGGCAATCGCAACTGGGCGCCCTATCTCGACGAGGCGCTGGCCCAGGCAGCCGGCGACGGCATCCGCACGATGATCGCCGTTCCGACGAGCGCGTACTCCTCGTACTCCTCGTGCCGTCAGTACCGGGAGGACTGGGCCGACGCCCTCGAGGCGGCGGGCCTTCAGCAGGAACTGCAGATCGACAAAGTTCGGCAGTACTTCTCGCATCCCGGTTTCATCCGCCCGTTCGTCGACGGTCTGCGCGACGCGCTCGCCGCCGCGCGTCAGGCCGGCCACGACGACACCCGCATCGAGGTGCTGTTCTCGACGCACAGCATCCCTTCCGACGACGCCGCACTGTCGGGCGGCGAGCCCTTCGCCGGTCTCGACGGGGGAGGCTACGTCGCGCAGCACCTGGCCGTGGCACGCGAGGTCGTCGCCAAGACCGCGCCGGAGATCTCCTGGCAGCTCGTCTTCCAGTCGCGCTCGGGCCCGCCGTCGCAGCCGTGGCTCGAGCCCGACGTCAACGACACGATCGAGGCTCTGCGGGATCGCAGCGCCGTGATCGTCGTTCCGCTCGGGTTCGTGAGCGACCACATGGAGGTCATGTGGGATCTCGACACGGAGGCGCGCGAGACGGCGGAGGAGCACGGCCTGTGGTTCGCGCGCACTCCTACTCCTGGCACGCACCCCGCCTTCGTCGCGGCGCTCGTCGACCTGGTGCGGGAGCGGATCGGCGGAATCCCCGTCGAGCAGCGTCTGAACGAGACCGAGATCGGCCCGTGGTACGACGTGTGCCGGGGCGGATGCTGCGCGAACCCGCGCCTGGGCTTCAAGCCGGCCATCGCGGGGTTGCAGCCGTAGTCCGGGACGCCCCCGCTACGGTGGCTGCATGGGCGAGGCGATCCTGTGGGGCGCGGTCGCGGCGGCGCCGCTGCTCGTCGGGGCAGTGCTGGCGATGCTGCGGAAGTGGCCGCCGCGCCTGCTCGGCATCGTGCTCGGCTTCGGTGCCGGAGCACTGATGGCGTCGATCGCGTTCGCTGTGGACCGGCGTCGCTATCGTGTGCGCCCTCGCGACGATCGCCGGTTTCGCACTGGCGGATGCCGTCGGGGCCGAGTTCCAGGCCGGCGCGAGCGGCTTCGCGGCCGGGGCGCTGCTCGTCATGCTCGTGGACTCGATGGTGCCTGACGCGCAGTCCAAGGCGAAGGAGTCGACCGGCCTCGCCACCGTCCTTGGCTTCGCGCTCGCCGTAGGGCTTTCGCTGGCGTCCTGACGGCTAGACCAGCCGGACGTCGACGCCGAGCCTGGCGTACGTCGGTTCCGCACGCCGGTCGCAAGAAAGCAGAGGAATCCCGGCGGCCCTCGCGGCGAGACCGACGAGCCCGTCGTACGCCGCGCCTCCCGCGATTCCCGCTCGCACGAACGTCTTCGTCGAATGCAGGGCCTCCGCTGCCGGCAGCGCGACCGACTCGGGGAATGCGCGTTCCATGATCTCGGCTACTCGATCGGGCCGCAGCCGCGCGGAGCCGGGGAGCCGCGTCAGAACCGAGAACGTCTCGAACAGGGCGTGACCGGCCAAGCCGAGAACCGAGCCCGCCGCCGCTTCACTCACGGCCTCGTGCGCCGGGTCTGCATCGCGGATCAACGCAAGCGCGGCGCTCGTGTCGAGGAGCAGATCAGCGCTGGTCGGCAAGACGCAGCTCGCGGATGTCTTCGGGGGTGAGGACAGGGCCACCCGTGATCACGAGCCTGCCATCCTTCTCGATGACGTTGTCGTGGGTCTCGATCTCGATGCGGATGCCGGTGCCGTCCATGACGAGATCCACCGGTCCGGGAACCATCCCGAGGCGCTCTCTCAACGAGGCAGGAATGACTATCCGACCCGCCTTGTCCATGGTTGCCTTCATGCCATCACGATACCATTCGAATGGCACGTACGGTCAGAACCCCGGGTACTCCCGCATCCGCTCCTCGAACTCGGCGCGGTCGTCCTCGCTGAGCAGCTGCGGCGCGAGGAAGTAGATCTGCAGCCCCTCCAGCGGCTCGCCGGTCTTCGCGCCGTCGGCCTCTCGCTCGGTGCGCAGCTCCCCCGACGGGTCGTTGGAGAGGTCGTACATCACGGCGTAGAAGCGCATCGGGTCGGGATAGTTGTCGGTGTACCACTCCCAGGTGTGCTGCGTGCGCGGGTCGGCCGATCCGTAGAAGTCCTGCAGGACCCCGTCATCGAGACTCGAAGACGGATCGTTGAACGAGTACATCCCGAACATCCCGTACTCGACGAGCACCTCCTCGATGACGCTCATCACGTCGAGCTTGCGCTCGTAGTCCTGGATCTTCTCGTTGGTCATCCACGGCACCGAGATGTACTGCACGAGCATCGATTCGCCGCTGTAGCCGTTGCGCTCCGGGCGCAGATCCTCCGGGCCGACCTCGGTCCAGGTGTACCCGTACCGGTCGCTGAGGCGACTCCTGATCTCGGCCAGCGCCGCATCGCTCTGCGCGCGCACCTCCTCGAGCGAGGGCTGCGCGAGAATCGTGCTCGAGGCGGTGTCCTTGACCCCGGGGAACGCCTCCTCGTGCTTCTGCTCGGAAGTCTTCTGACCGCCGTAACTGCCGGATGCCGACGTCTGCAGCGCGCTCGCCGCACCGACCGTCGCCACGTTCAGCAGCAGCGTGATGACCAGGGCGGATGCTCCGAGCACCCGACCGCGCCTAGTGAACATCGCCCCCACGACGACGCCGAGCACGATCAGCTGCAGGGCCAGCATCGTCGGGCCGTAGAGCAGCTCCGTGCCACCGGCCAGCAGCGCGCCGAGCAGCACCAGCGCGAACAGGATCGCGCTCACCAGGGCGACCCAGCCGATCGCGTTCGCCGGCTGCTTCTCCTTCGCCACCTCCGCGGTGCTGAGGATCGGCGAGGGCGCACCCGTCGGCGCCGTCGCGCGACGTGCGCCGTGGTACCCGCCGGGCGGCGGTACGGGAGGCGCACCCTCGACGCCTGCGATGTAACGTGCGCGCTGCGGATCTACCATGGCTTGTCCGTCCCGCCGCCAGGGCCCTCGTCGTCGCCCTGGTTCTCCTGACGCTCCTCCGCACCCTGCTCGAGCTTCTCCTGCAGCTCATCCAGGTCGTCCTGGCCGGGCTGTGGCTGCTCCTCGCCCTCTTCGCCGCTGTCCGGGTTCTGCTGCTGGTTCTGCTCGCTCTGCTGCTGCTTCTCCTGCAGCCGGTCCTTGATGTCGTCGAGCGTGTCGCTCATGTCGCGGTTCGGATCCGGCGACTGCTGATCGGCGTCTTCGCTGTTGCACTCCTCCGGCGTCTCCGCGGTCACGCGCAACGCCTCGCCGTAGAGCTCTGCGGCGCCCGGACCGTCGCCATCGCTCAGCGCCGCATCGCCCTGCCGCTCGATCACGAGGGCGAGATTGACCCGCACCGCGCACACCTCGAGACCGGATGCCAGCGTCAGCGCCTCACTGAGTTCGCCGCGCGCGGCGACCAGCTCCTCTGCGCCGGCGAGGGAGGTGCCGACGTTGTACGGTGCCTTGAACGGCTCGAACCAGTTCAGGAACTCCTGACCCTGCGCCGCGGTCGTCGAACCCGAGTAGTCGCCGACGACATAGGTCGAGATCGCCTGATGCGCGAAGCCGTACATGCTCAGCAGCTTGCCGACGAACAGCAGCGCGGCCAGCGTGATCGGCAGCGTGCCGATCACGACCCAGCGGCGGATGCTGCGACGCCGGCGATTCGCGGCGAGCAGGGCGGCCGCGGCATCCGCCTGCGTCGGAGTGGGCGTGGGGATCATGCGTCGCCTCCCCGCAGCGCGAGCCCGCGCAGCTGCGCGACGAGCATCGTGGCACGCGCGAGCTCGACGCCCAGCAACAGCACCATGATGATCGCGAACACCCAGTACAGCTCGGTCACGTTGCCGACCTCACCGGATTCGGCGTAGTTGGTCGTCGTCGTGGGCGCCTCCGGCAGGTCGATCGCGGTGCCTGCGTCGCGCACCTGCAGCGGCACGCCGAGCTCATCGGCGATGGTCTGCAGGTTGGCGTCGTCGCGCACCGACAGGGCCGGCTCGCCCTGGTATTCGATGTACCCGGGGTCTTCGGCCTCGAACGAGCCCGACGTGATCCGCATCGGGCCGCCCTCGCTCGTGCCGTAGCCGAGCACAGCGCCGCCGTCGACGAACTCGGCGCTGCCCGCGAACGACTCCGGGTCGCTGGCGGCCGTCTGCTCGCCGTCGCCGAGGTAGAACACCATCCGCGAGCGATCCGGTGCGCTCTGGGCGGCTCCGGCCAGCGTCTCCCGCAGCATGGCGCTGGCGATGCCGATCGAGCTGCCGCGCGAGCGCGAGGTGACCTCGGGGGTCAGGATCTCGAGCGACGACATCAGCGCCGTGGTGTCCGTCGTGAGGGGAAGACGCTGCTCGGCGGCCGCGTCGAAGGTGATGAGCGCGAAGCGCGCGCCCGGGTACTCGTCGACGATCGCCTGCACGTCTGCACGCGCCCCTTCGAGCCGCGGCCGGTCGGCGTCCCAGTCCTCCGCGACGATGCTCGCGGTGGTGTCGAGCACGATCACGACGTCGGTGTCGGTCGCGAGCGTCTGCACCGCCCCGCCCGGGATGCCGGGGCGCAGCAGCATCATGAAGCAGGCGAGCACCATCGCCAGACGCAGCGACCACATGACGGGCCCGGCGCCGGATGCGCTGTCGGCGGGGTGACGCGTCGAGCGCACCAGCATCCACACCGCCAGTCCCGCCATCGGCGCGAACAGCAGCACGAGGAGGAGGACGTTGAGCACGGGCTGGAAGATCACAGGCGTACCCTCCACAGCAGAGCGATGAACCCGAGGGTCAGCACGAGCAGCACGGCGATCCACAGATTGGGGGTGTCGGTCCACACCACCTGCGCCTGGCCGCGCAGCTCGGTGGCATCCTGCTCCTGCACGTCGGCGATGATGTCGGCGACGGTCGTCGTCTCGCGCAGTCCGTACGCCTCGCCGCCTGTGGCGCGTGCTGCCGCGACGAGTTCATCGCTGATCTCGGTGTTGACGCCCTGCACGGGATTCAGTGCGAAAACGCGGACCCCGGCGGATGCCGCATAGTTCGCGGCCTCCTCGAGCGACACGATCGAGGCCCCGGCGAGCTCGTTGTCGGTGGCGAGGATGATGGAGCGGCTGCGCTCGTCGTCCAGGTGGTCGAAGCGCATCGCGCACGAGGCCAGACCGTCGCCGATCAGCGAGGCGCCCGGGCCGTTGAGCGTGCCGACCCAGTGCTCCGGGATCTCCTCCATGAAGTCGAAGCTCGAGCGGATGCTCTCCAGGTGCGTGCGGATGAAGTCGTAGTCGTCGGTCAGCGGGAACACCTGCACCGGCGAGCTGTTGAAGATCGTCAGCCCGATGCGCTCGCCTTCGAAGCCGTCGAGCAGATCCTCGAACACCGTCAGCACCTCGACGTCGACGTCGCTCATGGAACCGGAGACGTCGAGACACAGCATGATGTCGCGGCTGGTGTTGACCGGCTGGATGGTCTGCGATGACATCGGCCGGGCGGCGACGACGCCGCCGACGACGGCGGCGATGATTCCGAGTGCGAGGACTCCGGCCAGCGCCGCGGTCCGCCGCTGCACGGCCCTGTGGAACGACGGCAGCGTGCGCAGACGCTCGGCGCGCGCGATGGGCGCGCTCGGCGCGGCACGGTGACGCGCACTGCGGCGGAGCCCGATCACGAGCCCGACTGCGATCGCGACGACGGAGACCACGGCCGCGACGAGAAGGATCCACCCGTTCGCTAGTGCCACGTCCTCACCACCAGGCGTGCGGCTTCGGCACCGGCGTGCGGGTCGACCGCGGATCCGCGGCGGAAGATGCTCGGGTAGTAGTGTCGGCCCACCGCGTCGACCAGCTCGGGCTGGACCCCCAGGCGCACGAGGTCGTTGAGGGTGAGGACGGGCGCCTCCAGCCCGCTGTACTCGTTCACGAACGTGCGCACGACGCGACTGAGCTCGAGGTTCGCGGCTCGCGCGTCGAGGGCGCCTGACCGGTATGCGCCCTCGATGCGATCGATCTCGCCGTTGTATTCCGTTCGGAGCATGGACAGGACATCGACGGTCGGCGGCGTGGACTGCTCGGCGCCGTGCAGGACGATGCTGCGCTTCGGGCGAGTGAGGAAGAAGAGCAGCCAGCCCAGCAGGATCAGCACCGCGATGATGCCGAGCGCCAGCAGCATCCATCCCCATCCGTACTGCGCCGGAGGGTAGAGCTCGTCAGCTGCGGACATGCGCCCTCCGGTTCAGCATGCGCAGCAGTTCGCCCACCGCGGCATCCTGGGTGTCGAGGGCGGCCCTGCTGATCTCGAGCCGGTCGAGCAGGTCGTCGCGCCGGGCGGCATCCGCCTGGTTCTGGGCGACGATCTCGCCCAGAACCTCCGCGTCGCCGTGCACGAAATCGGGGATCGCCCAGCGGGTGCCGACGTCGGCGCGCGATTCGTGCGAGGCATGGTCGAGCACCGGGTCGGCGTCGCGGAGCGTGACCCAGACGACGTCATGCTGCACGCGCAGCCGGCGCAGCATCCGCTCTGTCTCGTCAGTGACCGGCGCCTCGTCCGTGACGATGACGACGATGCAGCGGCGCGCGATCGTGCGCGCGACGAACGAGAGCAGCGCGTCGCGGTCGCTGGGCGCGCTCGCAGTGGCGATCGCCTGATCGATCGTGCGCAGGGCGTGCTCGAGCGCCCCCTCGCTGCGTCCGGGCGCGCGACGGCGGATGCGCTCCGTGTCGCCGTGGATGACGCTGAAGTCGTCGCCGTGCCGCAGGGCGAGGATGCCGAGGGCGCCAGTGGCGAGGATCGCGAGCTCCTTCTTCGGCTTCTCGTCGTGCGCGAGCGCGGTCATCGACAGTCCGGTGTCGACGACGAACAGGACCGTGTGCATCCGGTTGGCGCGATGCCGCTTGACCATCGGCACGTCCATCCGCGCCGTCGCCCGCCAGTCGATGTCGCGCACCTGATCGCCGTACTCGTACTTGCGCAGGTCCTCGAAGTCGAGGCTGCGACCGTGCAGCAGCGACGCGTACGCGCCGTCGAGTGCGTGCATCGACTTCTGCGACGAGTGGATGAAGAGCTTGCTCTTCACCTGCGTGATCAGGCTGGGCATGGTTACTACGGCGTCGGCACTGCGGAGAAGATCTCGTCGATGATCTCCTCGCTCCTGATGCCCTCGGCATCCGCCTCGAAAGTGAGCAGCACCCGGTGGCGGAGCACGACGTGGCGGAGTGTGCGGATGTCCTCCGGCAGTACATGCGCGCGGCCGTTCAGCAACGCGAGCGCGCGGGATGCCTGGAGGAAGGCGATGCTCGCGCGGGGGCTGGCGCCGTACTTGATGAACCGTGCGCGATCCTCGCCGATGTACGGCGCCGGGTTCCGGGTGACGTACGCGATCGAGACGATGTAGTTGCGGATGGCGGCGTCGACGTAGATGCGGGATGCGACGTCCTGCAGCAGCCGCACGTCCTCGAGCGAGACGGCACTGGCGACGTGCCGGTCGGGGTCGAGCACGCCGGAGTCGATGCGGCTGAGCACCTCGAGCTCCTCGGCGGGGCTCGGGTACTCGACGATCTCCTTGAGCAGGAACCGGTCCATCTGCGCTTCGGGCAGCTCGTACGTGCCCTCCTGCTCGATCGGGTTCTGCGTCGCGATCACCAGGAAGGGCTTCGGCAGGTGGTGCACCTCGCCGCCGATGGTCGTCTGGTGCTCCTGCATCGCCTCGAGCATGGCCGACTGCGTCTTCGCGCTCGAGCGGTTGATCTCGTCGAGGAGCACGAAGTTCGCGTGCACCGGGCCCAGCACGGTGCGGAACGAGCCGGCCTGGGCGTCGTAGATCTGGTTGCCGGTGATGTCGCTGGGCAGCAGATCGGGCGTGCACTGGATGCGCTTGAAGCTCGCCTTGACCGTGTCGGCCAGGGTGGATGCCGCAGTCGTCTTGGCGAGCCCGGGGACGGACTCGAGCAGGATATGGCCGCTCGCGATGAGCGAGATCAGCAGACTGGTGCGCAGGCGGTCCTGGCCGACCATCTTCGCCGAGTAGGAGTCGGAGATGACCTTCAGGATTCTGGAGGCGCGCGCCATCTCGGCGTCGGTGGGGGCGCTTCCCGCGCCAGTCGGCGCGGCCCCGGTCCCTGAGCCTGTCGAAGGGTCCGGAACGCGCGGTGTCGCCGGAGCCGCCGGCGGCCGAGGCGGGGGCGGCGGGGCGGCGGGTGTGCCCGTCGTCTGGGCGTGCGGCTCACTCATCACTGTCTCCTCGCATGCGGGACGGTCGCGCGCCCTCCCTCGGAACAGCGTAATCGTCACACCATGAGGACGATCGTCACATCATGAAGACGGTCACGCTACCGGGACGACGGCGGCAGCTGCATGCGCGACAGCCGCTTCGCGTCGGTGATCGACACGAGCGCGACGATCCGGCCATTGGCGACGGTGCAGGCCATGAGCGCGATCGGACGACCGGTCGGACCCCAGGCGAGGATGCCGGGCCGGCCGTTCACGCTCACCCGGCGCGCCTGGACGCGTTCGGGGTTGCCCTGCCGGACCGCGGTGAGCACTTCGTTCGCGCCGACCATCACGGTCGTGCCGTGCGCGGTGCGGTGCTGCCAGGTCACGTCGGGCGCGAGCGTGCGCATCAGCGCCTCGAAGTCGCCCTCGCGCGCCGCCGTGAGGAAGGCGTCGACGACCTCGCGGCGCCGGCGACGCTCCTCATGCGGCCGGGGCTGCTGCTGCACTTTGCGCCGTGCTCGGCTGGCGAGCATCTTTGCGGCATCCGTCGAACGGTCGAGGATCGGCCCCAGCTCGGAGAACGGCACGGCGAAGACGTCGTGCAGCACGAACGCGAGGCGCTCGGCGGGCTCGAGCGAGTCGAGGACGACCAGCATGGCCATTCCGATAGCGTCGGCCTCGACCGCGGCATCCTCGGGCCCGTCGGCATCCTCCGTGACGATCGGATCGCTGTCGTCGTCCTCCAGCGCCGATTCCGCGCGCGCGGACCTGCTGCGCAGTATGTCGATGCAGATGCGCCCGATGACGCGGGTCAGCCAGGCGCCGAGGTTCTCGATCTCGTCGCCGGCATGCCGGTCCAGCCGCAGCCAGGTCTCCTGCACGGCATCCTCGGCGTCGGCGTGCGAGCCGAGCACGCGCCTCGCGACCGCCAGCAGGCGCGGACGGTGCTGTTCGAACGCGGCGCTGAGTTCGATCTCATCCATCACCGTTACCTTTCCACGTCTTGATCCGTCATCACAGTGACCGGCCCGAACGGGCGAAGCGACCAGAAGGAACCCCATGAACATCGCACTGTGGATCATCACCGGATTGCTGGCCGTGGCTTACGGCGCCGGAGGCGTCAGCCAGATCGTCCTCACCAAGGAGCGCTACCGATCGCTGGCGACCAGCCAGCACTGGGTCGACGACTTCGACGCAGGGCACATCAAGGCGATCGGAACGATCAAGCTCGTCGGTGTCGTCGGCCTCGTGCTGCCGCCGCTGGTGGGCATCGCCCCGATCCTCTCGCCGATCGCGGCGTGCGGACTCGCCCTCCTCATGGCCGGCGCGGCCACGACGAGGTTCCGCCGCAGCGAGTGGGCGTTGATGGCCGGGGACACCGCCTTCATGCTGTTGTTCGTCTTCGTGGCGTGGGGTCGGTTCGCGTTCGCGCCCTATGGCGGGTGATCGCGGCCCGGCCACCGTGATCGCCAGGATCTTGCTCGGAGTCTCATACTTGTGCAGTCCTATATATGTGTTGTCTAATAGCGGCATGCAACTTCGCCACACGATCCTCGGCTTGCTCGATATCTCGCCCCAGAGCGGTTACGACCTCGGCCGTGCCTTCGCCGGTTCCGTTGCGCACTTCTGGCACGCCGACCAGTCGCAGATCTACCGGACCATCGATCGCCTGGAAGTCGACGGCGCCGTGGCGACCGAGGTGGTGGTGCAAACCGGACGCCCGGATCGTCGCGTGCACGCGTTGACGGAGGCCGGGCGTGCCGAGTTGCAGGAGTGGCTGCGGTCGCCGGTCGAGACTCCGCTGCCGAAAGAGCCGTTCCTGGCCAGGTTGTTCTTCGCCGAACCGCTCGGTGCCGAGGGGGTTCTCAGGCTGCTCGATGAACGGGCGGATGCCGTCCGCACCGAGCGTGCGCAATTGGATGACCTGCCCCGTGCCGCCGATGGGTCACGCGCCGCAGAAGGGCTCGGTGCCGTCCTGCGCACGGCGACGCTCGACGCCGGTCTTCGTGCGGCCGACGCGGAGCTCGCCTGGCTCGACGATGTCAGGGCCGCCGTGCAGACGCGGATGCCGTGATGGAGAGGTATCCGGTCGAGCACGGCGCACGGAGCGGGGAGTCGATCATCCTGCTGCACGGCGGGAACGTGGGCAACTGGATGTGGGAACCACAGGTCGAAGGACTCGCCGGCCGCCACGTCATCACTCCGGATGTGGTCGCCTTCAGCTCGCGCTCCGCAGAACCGTGGCCGGGGCTGCGCGCGGCAGCGGACGATATCGCCGGCATCATCCGAGCATGCGCGATCGATGGACGCGCGCACGTCGTGGGGCTGTCGATGGGCGGCGTCATCGGAGTGCACCTGGCGATGCGGCATCCCGACGTCGTGCGCTCGTGCATGGTGACCGGGGCGATGATGACCGGCGTGGGCGGATTTGAGCGCCGGCTGGCGGAGCTGCAGCTGCGGTTCTGGGACCGGCGCTGGTTCTGGAGCGCACAGGCGACGATGTTCCGGATTCCCAGCGACGCGCGCGGGCTGTTCATCAGCGATGGGATGGGCGTCGACCGGGCTGCCGCGAGCGGCATGTACCGGGAGATCTTCGATGGCTCGATGCCTGAGGGCCGCAGCGCCTACTCCGGACCGATGCTCGCGATCGCCGGCGAGAGGGAGTCCAAGAGCGTGGTCGCGGCGTTTCCGGCGCTCGTGGCGGCGATGCCGCAGACGCGCACGTGGATCGCGCCCCGCATGCGCCACGTGTGGAACATCCAGGACGCGGATCTGTTCACGAAGACGATCGTGGACTTCGTCGATCGCGACGTCGTCCCACCCACACCACGAACGCCGCCACCGCGATGATCGCGACGGCGATACCGACGATGTACGCGATGACGCCGAGGTAGCCGCCCTGCAGGTGCGGGTCGAGGAACGGGTACGGGTACCACCACGGGCCAGCCCCGTGAGCGCCGTGGTCACCGCCTTGCGCGCCGCCGCATCCGCGTGACGAGAACGCCGAGCAGAGAGAGCGCCCCGCCGATGAACATCATCGGCGTCGGCACCTCGCCGAGGATCATCCACGACATCAGGATCGCGATCGCCGGCACGACGTAAGTCGTCGCCGAGGTCTGTCCGGCGGTGCTGCGCTGAAGCACGTACGCCCAGGTGGTGAAGGCGATCGCCGTCGGGAAGATGCCCAGGTATACGACCCACAGGGTCGCGTCCAACGGCGCGGTATGCAGGTCGGCGACGAGACGGCCCGCTCAGGGCAGCAGGGCGACCGTGCCCGCGATGGCCCCGAGCCAGGTCAGAGTCGTCGCGTCGACCCCCGAGGTGAGCAGATGCTTCTGCACCAGCGTGCACCCCGCGTACATCACGGCGGCGAGCAGAGCCAGCAGCAGACCGGTGATGTCGAGCCCGGCGTCCGCGTCAAAGTTCATCCCGATCAGCACCACGCCGAGGAAGGCGATCGGTGCCCCGACCAGCAGCGGCTTGGGGAAGCCCTCGCGGAGGAAGAGGCCGCTGAAGACGACCACCATGAGAGGCGCGAGGTTCACGACCATCGCCGCCGTGCCGGCGTCGAGCGTGCGCTCGGCACTGTTCAGCGCCAGGTGGGCCCACGCGGCCAGAGGCTCAGCGCAGCGCGAAGCGATGCGCGGAGTGGCCGTGGGGAGAGACGCAGAACCAGCCGACGCCCCACACGATCACCAGCAGCCAGTGACGACGCGCCGGCAGACGGATGCCGTGCCTGAGGGCGAGGATGCTGAGCGCGGCCGCGCCGACGGCCATGCGCAGCAGTGCCAGTGCGCCCGCGTCGAAATGCGGGCCGGCACCGCGGATGCCGATGAAGGCCGATGCCCACAGCACGACGGTCACGAGAGCCGCGATGAGGGTGAGCGACCCGCGCGATCGCGGCACGGTCTCGTCTGACACGTGCGGTGCGGGGCGGATCGGCGATTTAGGCATGACCTGATCCTCGCAACGACCACCGACACCGTCGATCGGCCGGGAGGTCGACTGCCGTTCATTTCCTGCCAGCTTCGGGTGCGCCGTTTCGCCCAGGCAGGCGCTTCAGACCGCTTCGCTAGGATGGAATCGCCCGTTCGGGCCAGCTCATCCGCCGGTGCAATCCCGGCGAGAAGCACCATCCAGGGGGAACACCCATGCCAGGAATCGTGATCATCGGCGTCCAGTGGGGCGACGAGGGCAAGGGAAAGGCAACCGACCTGCTCGGTGACCGGACCGACTGGGTGGTGAAGTTCAACGGCGGCAACAACGCCGGTCACACGGTCGTGGTCGGCAACGAGAAGTACGCGCTGCACCTGCTGCCGTCCGGCATCCTGTCTCCCGGCGTCACGCCGGTCATCGGGAACGGCGTCGTCATCGACCTCGAGGTCCTCTTCGACGAGCTCACCGCGCTCTCCGCACGCGGCATCGACGTCTCCAAGCTCAAGGTGAGCGCCAACGCGCACATCATCACGCAGTACCACCGCACGCTCGACAAGGTCACCGAGCGCTTCCTCGGCAAGCGCAACATCGGCACCACCGGCCGCGGCATCGGCCCGGCCTATGCCGACAAGATCAACCGCGTCGGCATCCGAGTGCAGGACCTCTTCGACGAGAACATCCTGCGCCAGAAGGTCGAGGGCGCGCTGGATCAGAAGAACCACCTGCTGGTGAAGGTGTTCAACCGCCGCGCCGTCACGTGCGACGAGATCGTGGAAGACCTGCTGTCGTACGCCGAGCGGCTGCGTCCGATGGTCGCCGACACCGGGCACCTGCTCGACGAGGCGCTCGACCGCGGCGACATCGTCGTGTTCGAGGGCGGTCAGGCGACCATGCTCGACATCGACCACGGCACCTACCCGTTCGTCACCTCGTCCACCGCGACCGCGGCGGGGGCGGCATCCGGCTCGGGTGTGGGGCCGGGGCGGCTGGATCGCATCGTCGGCATCGTCAAGGCGTACACGACCCGCGTCGGCTCCGGTCCCTTCCCGACCGAGCTGTTCGACGAGCAGGGCGACTGGCTGCGCTCGGCCGGCTTCGAGTTCGGCACGACCACCGGCCGGCCGCGCCGCGTGGGATGGTACGACGCCCCGATCACGCGGTACGCCACGCGCATCAACGGCATCACCGACCTCGTACTCACCAAGCTCGACATCCTCACCGGGCTCGACCGGATCCCGGTGTGCGTCGCGTACGACGTCGACGGCACCCGCTTCGACGACGTGCCGGTGAACCAGACCGAGTTCCACCACGCGAAGCCGATCCTCGAGTACTTCCCCGGGTGGAAGGAAGACATCTCCACCGCCCGCACGTTCGAGGACCTGCCGCAGACGGCGCAGGACTACGTGCTCGCGCTCGAGAAGATGAGCAGGACCCGTATCTCCGTCATCGGCGTCGGCCCGGAGCGCGACCAGGTGATCGTCCGCCACGACCTCGTGTGACTCTTCGCACCGTTGGGGAGGGGCGCAGATGGTCGCTGAACCGCGTCCGGTGAGGCATTTAGCGCCCCCTCCCGCGGGGCGCCGTCCGGGAGGGGCGCAAATGGTCGCCTCAGCGGCGCGGAAGAGACCAGATGCGACCCCCGGCAGGGCTCGAGCGTGAGGATGCCATGACGCAGTTCTGGATCGGCGGGTACGGGCCGGACATGGACGGGGATGCCGGCGGCATCGGCCTGCTCGAAGGCGATGAGGGCCGCGAACCCGCGACGCTCGCGTACCGCGGAGTCGTCGCCGCGGCCGCATCGCCGTCCTGGCTCACCGCGCACCCGAGTCTCGACGTCGTCTACGCCGCGCTCGAGGGGTCGGGAACGGTGCAGGCGTTCGTGCGGAACGGCGAGCGGTCACTGACCTCGATCGGAGACGCGATCGATGCGGGCTCCGGCGTGTGCCATCTGGCCGTCGCGCCCGGCGGCGGATACCTGGTGGCGAGCTGTTACGGCGACGGGCGCGTCGTGCGCATCACTCTGGATGCCGCCGGACGGCTCGGCACGGCGTCGGCGGGGGATGCCGCGACCGATCCCTACGGGACCGATGCCGGTGACGACCAGCCGCGGGCGATCGACTTCGCCGAGGTGCTCGCGTCGCTGAAGGAGCCGCAGAGCGAGGCCCCGCGCACCGGACTGCTGTTGTTCGACGAGGCGCTCGGGCTGAACACGGCGCCCGCTACAGAACCGGAGCCTGAGCCCGAACCCGTCGAAGCCCCATCCCGCGCCTCGCACGCGCACGCCGCGGCGTTCCTTCCGGACGGCCGCATCGCGACCACCGACCTCGGGCTCGACCTCGTGCGCGTCTGGCGCCCCGGCCGGTCCGGGCTCGTGCTCGACCACCAGATCGTGCTGCCGCACGGTGTCGGACCGCGGCACATGGTCGTGCACCCCAGCGGTCACCTGCACGTGGTGACCGAGTACTCCTGCGAGGTGTTCACGCTCGCCGCCGGAGCGGACGGACGGTGGACGCTCGCCGCGGCGACGACCGTGAGCCCGGCGGCTCAGGTCGGCGTCGACTTCCCGTCCGAACTGTCGCGGTCGCGCGACGGCGAGACGCTCTATGCCGGGGTGCGCGGCAGCAACACGATCGCCGCCCTGCGCGTGCGAGGAGCCGGTGAGCTCGTCGAGCCATTCGCGCTCGCCGAATCGGGTGTGGACTGGCCGCGGCATCACCTCGTGCACGACGGATCGCTGCTCGTCGCCGGGCAGCGGTCGGGTGAGATCGCCGTGCTCGACCTCGACGAGCGCACCGGCGCGCCCCGCGGCATCCGCCACCGCACTGCGGTGCCGTCGCCGACCGGCATCCTGCTCGCCCGCTGACACTGATCGCGGCCGTTCGCCGGCGCGGTTCGCCGGTTCCGGCGACACGCATGCAGGGCGGATGCACGGATGCCGGGCGGGTGCACGGATGCATGGCCGATGCACGGATGCATGGCGAAACGCCGTCATTCGGCCATGCATCCGTACTTTCCCCCTGCATCCGTGCCGAACGCGGCACGCGCGCACGCTGCCCCGAACCACCCATACGGAACAAACCCCGTGACACGCGGTTGCAGTTCGGGAAGACTTGCCCCGCAGGCTGACCGGAAGAAGGCGTCACGATGTCGACAGACGAATACGACCTGATCGTCCTGGGCGGAGGGCCGGTGGGCGAGAACGTCGCCGACCGCGCCGTGCAGGCCGGTCTCACCGCGGTCATCATCGAAAGCGAACTCGTCGGCGGCGAATGCTCCTACTGGGCGTGCATGCCCTCGAAGGCGCTGCTGCGCTCGGCACAGGCGCTGCGCGCGGCGCAGCACGTCGACGGCGCGGCCGAGGCGGTGACAGGGCCGCTCGACGTGCGCGCCGTGCTCGCCCGCCGCAACTCCTTCACGAACGACTGGTCGGATGACGGTCAGGTGCAGTGGCTCGAGTCCGCCGGCATCGACCTGATGCGCGGGCACGGCCGCCTCAGCGGCGAACGCGAGGTGACGGTCACGGATGCCGAGGGCACCGCGCGCGTCCTGAAGGCGCGCCAGGCGGTCGCGATCACCACCGGCACGGATGCCGCCATCCCGCCGATCGACGGACTGAAGGGTGCCGCACCCTGGACGAGCCGTGAGGCGACGAGCGCGCAGGAGATCCCGGCATCCCTCGCGATCATCGGCGGCGGAGTCGTCGGCGTCGAGATGGCGACTGCCTACGCGGGGTTGGGCTCGGCGGTCACCCTGATCTCCCGCAGCGGTCTGCTCGAGCAGATGGACCCGTTCGCGGGCGAGCTCGTCGCAGAAGGCCTGCGCCAGCTGGGCGTCGACGTGCGCACCGGCACCGGCACGACCAGCGTGCGCCGCGACGAGGATGGCGTGACGGTCACCATCGGCGACGGTGAGCAGATCATCGCGGCCGAGGTGCTCGCCGCGACCGGCCGCACCCCGCGCAGCGGCGACATCGGCCTCGAGAAGGTCGGACTGGAGCCAGGGAAGTCGATCGAGACCGACGACACCCTGCTCGTCCCCGGCACCGACTGGCTGTACGCCGTCGGCGACGTGAACGGCCGCGTCCTGCTCACCCACCAGGGCAAGTACCAGGCGCGCGCCGCCGGCGATGTGATCGCCGCCCGCGCGAAGGGCGAGGACGTCGACGACGGCGCCTGGGGGCGGCACGTCGCGACCGCCGACCACGCCGCCGTCCCGCAGGTCGTGTTCGCCGAACCCGAGGTCGCCTCGGTCGGCCTCAGCGCACGGGCGGCAGAGGATGCCGGATACACGACGCGAGTCGTCGACTACGACCTCGGCTCCGTCGCCGGAGCGAGCCTTCGGGAGGACGGCTACCAGGGCAGGGCCCGCATGATCGTCGACACCGACCGGGACGTCATCCTCGGTGTCACCTTCGTCGGACCCGACGTCGCCGACCTGCTGCACGCCGCGACGATCGCGGTCGTGGGCGAGGTGCCGATCGCGCGACTGTGGCACGCCGTGCCGTCGTACCCCACCGTCAGCGAGATCTGGCTGCGGATGCTCGAGGAGTACGGGCGGGACTCCGCCTGAGGCCCATCCGTTCGCGGTTCTGCTCCGAACACCCAGTGCTTGTCAAGACCCACGGAATCTTCCCCGCATGTCTGCGGCATCCCATACGCTCGAAACCGAATCCGAGGAGGCATCACCATGAAAGCTGTACTCGCAGGAACCGTCATCGCCGAGGCCGACGAAAGCGACCTCATCCAGATCGAAGGCAACTGGTACTTCCCGCTGTCGTCCGTGAACGAAGGCGTGCTCGTCGAGAGTCCGACCCCGTACACGTGCCCCTGGAAGGGCGAAGCGCAGTACTACTCCGCCGTCGTCGACGGCGAGACCCACGTCGATGCGGCATGGGGCTATCCGAATCCTTACCCGACGGCGTTCGAGCGGGTAGGCAAGGACATCTCCGGGCACATCGCGTTCGCCCCCGACGTGGAGGTCGGACCATAGCCCGGGCGAGAGGACACGTCCGCGCATGATCGAGTTCCGCTCGGCATCCAAACGCTTCCCCGACGGCACGCTCGCCGTCGAGGATTTCAGCCTCGTGCTGCCCTCACGCAAGACGACCGTGTTCGTCGGATCGTCCGGATGCGGCAAGACGACGCTGCTGCGCATGATCAACCGCATGGTCGAGCCGACCGGCGGCGACGTCGAGATCGACGGCGAGAGCGTACTGGGCAAGAACCCGGTGGCCCTGCGCCGCAGCATCGGCTACGTCATGCAGAACTCCGGCCTCATGCCGCACTTCTCGGTCATCGACAACGTCGCGACCGTGCTGCGCCTGAACGGCACGCCGAAGAAGCAGTCCCACGAGCGCGCCCTCGACCTGCTCGACACCGTCGGGCTCGATCGTGCGCTCGCCGACCGCTATCCGAGTCAGCTCTCGGGCGGCCAGCAGCAGCGCGTCGGTGTGGCACGTGGCCTCGCGGCCGACCCGAACATCCTCCTGATGGACGAGCCGTTCGGTGCCGTCGATCCGATCGTGCGGGCCGATCTGCAGCAGGAGCTCATCCGGCTGCAGCGCGACCTCGACAAGACCGTCGTGTTCGTCACGCACGATATCGACGAGGCGTTCCTGATCGGCGACCAGGTCGTCATCCTCGACAAGGGCGCACGCGTCGTACAGGTCGGTAGCCCGAGCGAGATCATCGAGAACCCGGCCGACGACTTCGTCTCCGCCTTCATCGGCGCCGAACGCGGCCGCCGCGCGCTGCGGATCAAGGAGACACCGCGCGGCCGGGTCGTCGTCGATTCCGAGGGGCGCACTCAGGGGGCGCTGCTGGATGACGCGGCGAGCGTGGCCGGGGACGGCGGATGACGTGAACTGGGTCGCCGACAATCTCGATCTGATCCTCGAACTCACTCTCGTGCACCTGCGCCAGAGCGCGATCGCGATCGTGCTGGGCTTCATTCTGTCGCTGCCGCTGGGCTGGATCGCGTGGCGGTACCGGCTCGTCCGCGGCCCCGTGATCGTGCTCACCGGCCTGCTCTACACGATCCCTTCGCTCGCGCTGCTCATCCTGCTTCCCTCGGTGGTCGGCTACTCGGCACGAAGCGAGGCGAACCTCGTCGTCGGACTCACGATCTACGCCATCGCCATCCTCGTGCGCTCTGTCGCCGACGGTCTCGACTCGGTCGACCCCGACGTGCGACAGGCTGCCACGGCGGTCGGCTACGGCGGAGCCCGACGCTTCTGGATGGTCGACCTCCCGCTCGCGGGCCCCGTGATCCTCGCCGGTCTCCGGGTCGCGGCGGTGAGCACGATCTCACTCGCCACGGTCGGCATCCTCGTCGGCGTTACGAACCTCGGTTACCTGTTCACGAACGGGCTGCAGCGGCGCATCATCCCCGAAGTGCTCGCCGGGGTCCTCGCGGTCGTCGTCATCGCCCTGATCATCGACCTGCTGCTCCTCCTCGCCGGCCGCGCGATCATGCCGTGGACGCGCAGCGCCGGTGCGGCGGGCGCACGACGACGCATCCTCCCGATGAGGGCCGCCGCATGAACCTGTTCGCCGATGCCTTCGCCTGGTTGTTCTCTCCGGAACGATTGGAGGGCCAGTACGCGCTGCCGATCCTGCTCGGTCAGCACCTGTTCTACACCGTCATCTCGGTGCTGATCGCCGCGGTGATCGCCGTCCCGATCGGCTGGCTCATCGGCCACACCGGCCGGGGGCGCGAGGTCGCCGTCGCCGTCTCGGGGGCCGCGCGCGCCGTGCCGTCCTTCGGGCTCATGGTGCTGCTCGTGCTGCTGCTGGGCGTGCTGCGCGTGCCTGAGGCCGCCACCATCACGTTCGTGCTGCTGGCGATCCCGTCACTGCTCGCCGGCGCCTACACCGGACTCGAGGCGATCGACCGCCACGCGATCGACGCCGCTCGAGCGACCGGCATGACCCAGTGGCAGGTGTTCTGGAAGGTCGAGGTGCCCCTCGGCATGCCGCTGCTGGTCGGCGGTCTGCGCTCGGCAACCCTGCAGGTCATCGCCACCGTCACGATCGCCGCCTACGTCAATCTCGGTGGCCTCGGTTGGCCCATCATCCAGGGCATCCCGCTGCAGCGCTTCGACCAGGTGCTCGGCGGCGCGATCCTCGTCGCGGTGCTCGCCCTCATCGCGGATCTGCTGCTCGCCCTCGCCCAGCGTGCGGCCGTGCCGGCCGGCATCCGTGTCGCGAAGCCCGGCACCCGCACGCCGCGCGCGGCGCGGCGTGCGGCGTCCGCCACAGCATCTTCAGCTCCCGCCTGAACTCCCCACCAGAGAGGAACACCATGTTCACCGCACGCAAGTCACGTCTCGCACTCGCGACCGGAGTCGCACTCGCTGCGACCCTCGCCCTCGCCGGCTGCGCGAGCAGCAATCCGCTGGACACCCCCACCGACGAGTCCACCGCCGACGGCGGCTCCGACACGATCGTCATCGGCTCTCAGGCCTACTACTCCAACGAGATCATCGCCGAGATCTACGCTCAGGCGCTCGAGAACGCCGGGTACACGGTCGACAAGCAGTTCAACATCGGTCAGCGCGACGCGTACATGCCGGACGTCGAGTCCGGCGCGATCGATCTGTTCCCGGAGTACACCGGCAACCTGCTGGAGTTCTACGACGACTCGACGGACGCGACGAGCCCCGATGACGTCTACGCCGCGCTGCAGGACGCGCTGCCCGAGGGGCTGACGGCGCTCGACTACGCCGAGGCCAGCGACCAGGACACCTATACGGTGACGAAGGAGTTCGCCGATGCGAACAGCCTCACCTCGATCGCCGACCTCGCGGACGTCGACGGACAAGTGACGCTCGGCGGCGCGCCCGAGCTCGAGCAGCGTCCGTACGGCCCGGCCGGGGCCAAGGAGGTCTACGGGGTCGACCTCGCCTTCTCCGCGACCGGCGACACCACGTTCGAGGCCCTGATGGCGGACGAGATCCAGGTGGCCGATATCTACTCGGCGGATCCGCGATTCCAGACCGAGGACATCGTGGCGCTCGAAGACCCCGAGAGCCTGATCCTCGCCTCGAACGTGGTCCCGATCGCATCCAGCGAGATCGCCGACGAGATCGCCGATGTGATCAACGCCGTCAGCGTCGAGCTGAGCGTCGACGATCTTGTGGCGCTGGGTGTGCAGAGCACGGTCGACCAGATGTCGCCGGAGGACATCGCGACCGGATGGCTGACGGAGAAGGGTCTCGTCGAGTAAGGGACCCGGACGAGTGGTCTCGGACAGGAAGCGCCGGCGAGCGGCGAAGAAGGTCAAGCCCGGCGACGGGCACGCACTCCGGCGCTTCCGGTGGTGGCAGCTGTTCTCGCGCACGCTGTTCCACGCGCGCTTCGCCGAGGAAGACGGGCTTCCGCATACGTGGTCCGTTGACGTCCCGCTCTGGGGCGATTCGAACGGCGAGGTCATCGCTCGGCTCTACCGGGACGGCGTCAACGTGGCGATGTCGAAGCTGCCGGCCGCGTTCGCGGCGCCCGGCGGAACGATCGAGGTCGTGGCGAGCGGCTACGGCCTGAAGCGCTGCCACTTCATCGCCGCCGACGGCAGCGAGTCGCAGCTGTCACCGGATCGCGCATCCGCCGAAGGGCGTCGGGCGCGGCTGGACCGTGAACATCCCACCGCGAGCCGCGCGATCGGCGCGGGGTCCTTCATCGTGCTCGGCGTCGCTCTCGTGCTCGGTGTCCCGCAGATCGTCGAGCAGATCACGCACATCCCGTGGGTCGCGGAGAACATCGGGGCGTTCACGTCACCGGTCCAGTTGCCCGCGTGGGGGAACATCTCGCTCCTTGTGGCGACCCTGTTGGCCAGCACAGAGCGGGCCCTCCGTCTGCGCAACCACTGGCTGCTCGACGGAGGGCTCTTCGACGGCGACGCCTAGACCCGGGAGTCCTGGCGCGGGATCCACACCTTCTTGATGATGATGAGGATGGATGCCGTCACCGGCACGGCTACGAGTGCTCCGAGCAGGCCCAGCAGGGTGCCGCCGACGAGGGCGCCGATCACGACCAGTGAGCCGGGGATCGAGATCGCCCGGTTCATCACACGCGGCGTGAGGAAGTACGACTCGAGCTGCATGTACACGAGGTAGATCACCGCGAACACCAGCGCGAGGATCGGGTCGGCGAACAGGGCGATACCCGTGCCGATCACCCAGAAGATGAGCGATCCCACCAGCGGGATCAGCGTGATGAGGAATGCCACCACCGCGAGCAGCAACGGGAACGGCAGTGCCATCACCGTGTAGAGCAGCAGAACGACCATGGCGTTGATGAACGCGAGTGTGACCATCCCCATGACGTACCCGCCGACCGAGTCTGTGATCTGATCCGTGATGACCTCGGTGTTCGCGCGGTCGCGGGCCGGCACCAGACGCAGCATGGCCTGCTTCATACCGGGCAGCGTCGCGACGAAGTAGATGACGAGAACGAGCACGATCACCACGCCGGAGATGGCGTTCGCGATGGATGCACCGACCTGCAGCGCCCCGCCGCCGATGACCGCGATGTTGCCCGGGTCGGACAGGAAGCCCTGCACGTCGCTGACGAGATCCTCGAACTGATCCCCGAACTGCGCCTCGAGAGCGGAGTAGATGTCGCTGGCCATGAAGTCGCTGACGAGCGACGGCACGCTCTTGACGAACAGGGTGATCTGCTCGACGACCACCGGGATGATCGTCCAGAGGATCAGCGCGAGTACCGCGATCAGCACGACGAGCACGACGAGCACGCCCCAGCCGCGACCCAGCCCACGACGCTCGAGGAACCGCACGGCGGGATCCAGCCCGAGGGCGGCGAACAGGGCGAGTGCGATGTAGATGATCACCGTCGACAGGTTCGACAGCGCGAGTCCGAGCACGATCGCGGCGAGTGCGCCGAGCGTGACGAGGAAGCCGAACACGAACGGTTTGTCGATGCGCGTCCAGAACGAGCGGGACGACGGCACAGGCTCCACGACGGGCTTGGGCGTGAGCGGCGGGTCGACGGCCTCCGGCTTCTTCGTCTTTCGTCCTGCCTTCTTCGACGCGGCATCCGCACGCGAAGCGGGTGCGGGCTGTTCCGCCCCCGGCGCTTCCAGCGACGACGCCGCCGAGTCCTGCGGCGGCTGCGCCCCCTCCTGCGCGCGGGCGTCGTCTGTCGCGGGAGGCAGATCGTTGGTCATGCGCCAACTCTATGGCTCGGTCCCGCGATATCGTCTTAACCGCCGACGAACAGGGAGAGCCATGACCGACGCCGAGGACGCCCGGGCCGAACTGCTGCGCCTGCGCGGCACGATCGACAACATCGACGCCGCCCTGATCTACATGCTCGCCGAGCGCTTCCGCGCGACCCAGCAGGTCGGGGTGCTCAAGGCCCAGCACGCCATGCCGGCGTCCGACCCGGCGCGCGAAGAGCAGCAGGTGGCGCGCCTGCGCGCGCTCGCCGAACAGGCCCACCTCGACCCGGAATTCGCCGAGAAGTGGTTCAATTTCGTCGTCGCCGAGGTGATCCGTCACCACACCGAAGCGGCCGAAGGCCGCTAGAGCGTCAGGACGCGCCCGCGCACGAGTCCTTCGACCGCGAGCGTGTAGGCGCGCGCGATCTCAGCATCCGGCACCGGCCGCTGGCCGGCGAACAGCGCGTGCAGTCCGTCCGCGCTCTCGAGCACGTTCGGTGAGACGGCATTGATGCGGATGCCGCGCGGCGCCTCCGCCGCGGCCGTGACCACGAAAGACTCCACCGCCCCGTTGGCCACGGCGCCGGCCGCTCCTGTTGCGATCGGCTCGCGGGCGAGCACCCCGGTGGTCAGGGTGATCGAGCCTCCGTCGCGCACGTGGTCAAGCGCGCAGCGCACGATGTCGATCTGCGGCAGCGCCTTGGACATGAACGCCTTCAGATAGTCGTCTCTGTCCAGCTCGGTGAGGTGCGCGAACGGCACCGAACCGGCGGCGGCGACGACGGCATCCACCTCGCCCACCTCGTCGAACAGCGCGCGCACCGACGTGGGATCCGTGATGTCGACCGCCCACTCGCCGCTGCGTGACGCGCGCAGGACGTCGTGTCCGTGGGATTCGAAAGCCGAGGTGACGACGCTGCCGATGCGTCCGGATGCGCCGATGACCAGGATCCTCATGTCGTCGATCCTATGCGCGGAGCCCGCGAGCGAGCGCTGTCGCCGACACCACGTGTTCACCCGACGTTCCAATGCGAGTACGGCGGTCTCGTAATTCCCGGTCATCTTCGCGAGTTCGAATACAGGTGTTCTCGAAATCCGGAGGACACCCCACACCTCTGAAAGGTCACCCCCCCATGCGCCGCTACACCCTGCCCGCCGTGGGCATGTTCGGTATCGCTGCTCTCGCCCTCACCGGATGCACCGCCGCGGCATCCGACGCCTCGACCCCCGACGCCGACGCGCCCATCACCATCGCCACGCTCCCGCTCGGTGAGGATCCCACCGCCGAGAACCCGATCGAGGTCTTCGCCGAGCTGTTCGAGGAGGCCACCGGCCGCGACGTCGAGGTCACCGACGTGCCCGACTATCTCAGCGTCGTCGAGGCGATCCGCAACGACCACGTCGACATCGGCATCATGAGCGGGTTCCCGTCTGCGCTCGCGGTCAACACCGGCGAGGTCGACCCACTGGTCGCCTTCGAGGGCGACGACGAGCCGGTCTCGACCTGCGTCGTACTGAACGATTCCCCGATCCAGGAGGTCGAGGACTTCGAGGGCAAGACGGTCGCGTTCGCCGACCAGGCGTCGAGCTCGGGCTACTTCATGCCGGTCTACATGCTGCATGAGGCCGGACTCGAGCAGGGCGTCGACTACGAGGCGATCTTCGCCGGCGGCCACGAGGGCAGCTTCGCCGCGCTGGCCCAGGGCCAGGTGGATGCCGCGTGCACCGCGAACATGCTCACACAGCTCGGCGCACCGATGTTCCCGTTCGCCGACGGTGAATGGCGCGGTGTCGGACAGAGCCCGTCGATGAGCGTGCAGGGCACCGTCCTCGGACGTCAGTCGCTCGACGAGGAGACCCGCACCGTGATCGCCGAGGGCATCGCCGCGGTGTTCAGCCCCGAGAACGAGGAGCGCCTGGGGGCCATGGGCTCGTTTGCCACGCTCGAGCAGACGGTCGCCCCCGACGCGTCGCTGTACGCCTCGTTCGCGGAGATCGCGGGCGTCGCGGGCGTCGAGCTCGAGGACCTGGAATGAGCCAGGCGGTCAAGACGGTGAAGGGCGGGGCGGATGCTGCGGCACCCGCCCCGGGCCGGGCAGCGGCTGCGGGATCCGCTCCTGTGATCCGCACCAGCACCGAGGAGCTGCGCCAGGCGCTCCCGCTCGTGACCGTGCGCGACCTGCGCGTCGCCTACGACAGCGACACCGTGCTCGACGGCGTCGACCTCGACCTGTTCCCCGGCGAGATGGTCGCGCTGCTCGGCGCATCCGGATCGGGGAAGTCGACGCTGATGCGGAGCCTCACCGGATTCGCGCCGATCGCGGGCGGATCCGTGCGCGTCGCCGGACACGACGTCACCAACCTCGCCCGCGGTGAGCTGCGCACGCTGCGCTCCGAGGTCGGCCAGGTGTTCCAGCAGTTCAACCTGATCCCGCGCCTCAGCGTGCTCACCAACGTGCTCACCGGCGGGCTGCGGGGTGCTGGTGCCATCAACCTCGCCGGCGGGTTCTCCTCCGCCGACCGGCGCCGCGCTCTCGAACTGCTCGACCGCGTCGGCATCGCGTACAAGGCCAAGGCCCCGGCCCGATCGCTCAGCGGCGGGCAGCAGCAGCGGGTCGCGATCGCCCGTGCCCTCATGCAGCGGCCCCGCGTGATCCTCGCGGACGAGCCGGTGGCCTCCCTCGATCCGAAGCTCGCCGATTCGGTGCTGAGCCTGCTGCGCGAGATCGCCGTCGAGGACGGCATCCCGGTGCTGGTGAGCCTGCACGTGCTGCCGCTCGCGCTCGCGCACAGCGACCGGATCGTCGGGCTCCGCCACGGCGAGATGCTCGTGTCGGCGCCGACCTCCGACCTCGACCCCGAGAAGCTCGCACCGCTGTACGCGACCGAGGAGGACGACGATGACGACCACTGAGACGCGCACGCGCGAGCGTCCGACGCTCCCCGCCGCCGAGCGCGCCCGCATGGAGCGCGCCGTCTCCGTCCCGCGCGCCCGCTTCCTGATCGGCATCCCGGTCGCGCTCGTCATCCTGTTCTGGTCCGCCGGCGGCGTCGGATTCGACTTCGTGAAGCTCGGCGAGGGTGCGGTGAACATGGGCGAGTTCCTGTCGCGGCTGTTCCCGCCGGACTTCTCGAAGTTCGGCACGATCGCCCTGCTGCTGGTCGAGACGCTGCAGATGGCGATCATCGGCACCGTGCTCGGCGCCGTGCTCTCGCTGTTCGTGGCGGTCGCCGCGGCATCCAACATCGCTCCGAAGTGGCTGTACTACCCGGCACGCTGGCTGATGAACATCATCCGCTCGGTGCCGGATCTCGTCTTCGCGCTGATGTTCGTCTCCGCCGTCGGGCTCGGGCCGTTCGCCGGCATCCTCGCCATGACGCTCGGGTCGATCGGATCGATCGGCAAGATCTTCGCCGAATCGATGGAGTCCGTCGACCGCGGGCCGATCGTCGCGATGCAGGCCGTCGGCGCCTCCAAGCGACAGGTCATCCAGTACGGCGTGCTGCCCCAGGCTGCCCCTTTGCTCGTCTCGTACACACTGCTGCTGTTCGAGGGCAACGTGCGCGGAGCGACCATCCTCGGCCTCGTCGGCGCCGGCGGCATCGGACTCGAGCTGACCACCGCCATGCGCATGTACGACTACGGCCACCTCAGCGCGATCATCATCTGCATCATCGTGCTCGTCACCGCTCTCGACCAGGGGAGCGCGCTCATCAGAAGGAGAATCACATGACCACGATCGACATCACCCTGAGCGCACCGGTGAATCTGCGCGACCTCGGCGGCATCCCGATCGCCGGCGGCGTGCTCCGCGACAGGTTCGCGATCCGCACCGACGACATCGCCTACGTGACCGAAGAGGTCGCCGACGAGCTCGTCACGGCGGGCCTCACCGCGATCATCGACCTGCGCTCGCCGCTGGAGGTCGCCACCACCGGCCGCGGTCCGTTCGCCGATCGCCCCGTCTCGTACCACCACCTGCCGTTGATCGCCGATGTCGGCGACTCCATGAAGGAGGGCGCGCAGAACCGCCTCGGGCACGAGGCGATGGGCGAGATGTACGTCGCTATGGTCGAGCGGGCCGCGCCCCAGCTCGTCACGGCGCTGAACATCATCGCGTACGCGCCCGGCGCGACCGCGTTCCACTGCGCCGCCGGCCGCGACCGCACCGGCGTGCTCGCCGCGATGCTGCTGCTCGCGCTGGGCGCAGACGACGACGACATCGTCGCCGACTACGCGCGCACCGGTGAGAACATGGCCGCCATCATGGAGCGGAACCGCCCGGTGATGGGCGCGATGTGGAAGGCGCTCGGCTTCGACATCGACGCGTTCGACGGTCGCACGCTGCTGGAGGGATCGATGGAGGTCTCGATGCGGATGCTGCTGACGACACTGCGGGAACGGCACGGCGATGCACTCGCACCGCTGCGCGCCGCCGGTCTCGGCGACGACACGATCGCGCGGCTGCGCGCCAGGGCGCTGGCGTGACGATCGCGGACGCCGGGACCGTCGCGGATGCCGGGGCCGCCCGCCGCGGGCCCGGCCGCCCGCGCGACGAGGAGATCGACGGGCAGATCATCGCCGCGACGCTCGCCCTCATCGACGCCGAGGCGGAGGTCACGGTCTCGCGGATCGTCGAGCGCAGCGGCGTGAGCAGGGCGGCGCTGTACCGGCGCTGGCCGGCTCTGACGACACTGGTCGCCGCTGCGCTCGACGTCGGGCGCACCGTCCCGCCGGCAGTGGATGCCGAGGGCGATCTGCAGGCTGCGGTCATGGGAGCGGTGTTCGGCGACTCGGCGGCCGCGACGGCATCCGGCTATTCCGAGGTGCGGTTCCGGCATCGCATCCGTCTGGTGATGGCGGACCGTGCGCTGCAGAAGGCGTACTGGCGCTCGCACGTCTCGCGGCGGCGGGTGCCGGTCGAGGCCGCGCTGCGCCGGGGCATCGAACGCGGAATCCTGCGCGCCGATCTCGATGTCGAGGCGTGCTTCGACGCCATGGCCGGCGTGGCGTACTACCAGCTGGTCGTCCGCGGCGACCGCTTCGAGGAGCCGGAGTCCCAGGCGCGCATGAAGGCCGCGCTCGACGTCATCTGGTGCGGCATGCTCGCCTGAGCGCCAGGTCGCCGGTCGACGTGCTCAGGTCACCCGGCGCTGACGCGAAGCGGAGGGCGCCGCGGATGCAATCCGCGACGCCCTCCTGAGCAGTCGGTGTCCGTCGCTGCGTCCCCACGCATCCCCAGAGCGACCGCGTCACCCTCTTGCCCCGGTGGGGCTTCCGCGTGACACCTTCCGATGATCAAGAGCGCACCGGTCGCCTCCTGATACATCGAATGGAGAAATTCCTCAGAACCCCGTGCCGTGGCACTGGAACGGCGTGCGCAGTCCGGTCTGCGCGGATGCCGCCGCCAGCGCCGCCGCGGGGGGTTCGCCGGCGCTGAGTCCGGTGTGCAGGGCGCTGAGCAGCGCGCTCGCCTCGTCGTCCGGTACGAGGGCGGGGGCCGCGATCACGCTCCGGGTGCCGGCGTGCAGCCACACCCTGGTCATGCCGAGCGCCTCCTCGCCCCAGCGCACCGACGACCGGCCGAGCTCGCACGCCGAGAGCACGACGGTGTCCGGCACGCGCGGGATGAGGTCGATGTCGTACCCGAACAGCGCACCGTCGGCGAGCTCGAACCCGGCGAACAGCGGGTTGTCGGCGGTATGCCGGCCGTGCGCGGCGATGTGCAGCACGTCGACCTGCGCGGCCAGGCCGGTCACGGCATCCACCCTGGCGCTCGCGCCGGTCAGCACGGTCGCGCTCTCCCAGACGGATGCCGCGGCGCTCACCTCGTCACCGGCGCGCGGCACGCGCGGCCCTGCGGCGAAGCCGGCCGAACGCAGGTCGTGGGCGGCATGACGCTCATGCGCCCAGCGCGACATCGAGGTCGCCAGGGTGAACGGGCGGCCGGCCATGGTGGGCAGCATGGCCCAGGGGATGCCGGCGAGGATGCCGGGAACGGTCAGCACGACGCGGCGGTCGCCGATCAGGGTGCGGGCGGGGCCGAGGAGCGCGTCGTCGAGGCGTCGCATCCGATCGTCGAGCGCGCGGGCGACGATCCCGGCCATGGGACCGGAGCGGATCGAGGCCGACACGTCGAGGTCGGCGCGCAGGCCGTCGGCGGCGTGCATGATCGCCGCGTGGTCGAGGCTCACGATCGCGCTGGATGAGGCGGTCGTGACCACGCACAGCATGGTGTCGCCGGTGTAGACGAAGCAGAGGGCGGCCGTGGCGTCATCGCCGAGCTCGCGCTGCAGTGCGGCGAGGGCGATGCGCGGTCGGGTGTCGCCGGCGCCGGTCGAGGTCCACTGATGCTCGCGCACGCGGTCGCGCAGCAGGCGGACCCGCTGATGCGTCGACCAGTCCTGACCGGTCAGCTCTGTGCGCAGCATCCGCAGTTCTCCGAGATCGGCGGCGTGCTCGCTGTCGTGCGGCGGGCGCACCGGGGCGACCTGCTGGCTGAGGTGGCGGGCGCGCTCCGACCAATCGAACAGCACCTCGGGGTCGCGGCTCTCGCCGGCGGCGGACAGACCGGCGAACACGAGGTTCGTGCCGTGCATCGCGAGGGAGGCCTGCAGGTCGAGGGCGCCGAAGGACTGCTGCCAGTCGGCGAGCAGATCGAGGCCGTCGGCTGCGTGACGGCGTGCCTTCGCGCGCTGGGAGCGGGACCGCGCGCGTGCGGCGCGGACCTCGGCGGCCCGCAGTCGCAGCGGAACCGGGGCGTCGTCCGCCAGCCGGATCGCCGGGCTCGGCTCGTCACGGCGGGTCGCGGCGAGAGCGGCGCTCAGGCGCACGGCCGTGGCCTCGTTCGTGAAGCCGGCGCGCCGCAGCTCTGCGGCGTTCGCGGCGAAGTCCTCGGCGGGCGGGGCGGCGCCGGTATCCAGCTCGGCGTCCAGGCGGATCGCGTCACTGCGCGCGGCCCAGCTGTGCGCGCCCAGTGCGCGGAAGCGCCGCGCAGCGGCTTTCGCGACCTGTCGCGCACGCCTCGGGTCGTGCTGGAGGAGGGAGCGGGCGAGGTGGTACTCGGCCTCGGCGCGGGCCTGGCGCATCCGGGCGGCGCCGAAGGTGGTCGCGACGTCCTCGAGCAGGTGCTCGGCCTCGTCGACGAGGCCCGCATCGCGCAGCACCTCGGCGCGGTCCAGGTCGCTCATGGCGGCGTTGACCGGGGAGAGGGCGGCGATCACCGGCCGTGACTGCGCCATCAGTTCGAGCGCCTCGACGAGGTCGCCGCGCAGCAGGGCGGTGTAGCCGAGGTTGTGCCGCGCTTCGGCGGCGGCTGCCTCTTCGCCGGCATCCTCATAGATCGCCACTGCGCGCTCGAGATCTTCCGTGCAGGCGTCGAACGCACGGCGGTGCATGTGCACGACGGATCGGTTCAGGAGGCAGTTCGCCAGGGCCGTCCCGGTGAGCCGGTCGATGGCGCGAGTGAGCATGGTCTCGGCCTCGTCGAGGCGGCCGGCGCGGGTGAAGAGCACGCCGAGCTGGCCGGCCAGGATCGCCCTGGTCTCCTCGCCGGCGCCGTCCTGCTCGAGCGCCTCGCGGCAGAGGGCTTCGGCGCGTGCGGGTTCGCCGGTCTGCGCGAGCACATACGCGGTGGTGCCGGCGATGCGTGCGCGCAGGTCGGCATCGCCGACTTCGGCTGCAGCCGCCGCCGCGCGGCCGAGCAGACGTCGCGCCTCGGGGTAACGCTGTGCGTTCGATGCCGCGCGCCCGCGCTCGTACAGCTCACGAGCAGAATTCCCCATCCGTTCAGGATGCCCTGTCCGGTGCCTGCGCGGAAGCGGCGACTTCCGTGCGAGGCGTTGCGGGCGGGTCGTTGAGCGAGCGGAGCGAGACGAAACGGGGTGAGCGAGCCGGAGGCGAGTCGAAGCCACTCGTGCGGGTGTTGAGGCTTCGACTCCTCGCTGCGCTCGTCGCTCAGCCCGTTTCGTCTTCGGCGGCTGCGCCGCCTGCGCTCAACGACCCGCGGGGACGGCGACGACTCTGGTCGCGGGTCGTTGAGCGAGCGGAGCGAATCGAAGCCGCGCCAGGCGTACCGCTCAGCCGAGCGGGGCGTCGGGCGGCAGCGCGGCGAGCACCTCGCTGACGGCCTTCTTCGTCGCCGACGCGGATGCCGCAGCATCCAGCGGCAGCGCCCCCAGCAGCGCCGCGACCTTCCCCGCGACGTAGGGAGCTGCGAACGATGTGCCGCTCCACGCGACGAAACCGCCGCGGTAGTCGTCGGGGTCGACGGTCTGCCGTTCGAACCCGTCGAAGTCCGCCCGCGTCGCCGCCTGCGTGCCACCGGTGAACGCCGGAGTCGTCGAGACGACCATCGCGCCCGGAGCATAGGTGCGCACCCACGGGCCGACGTTCGAGAACAGCGCGAGCGACCGTCGCGACGGGTTCAGCGCCCCGACCGACACCAGCGGCACGGCCTTGTCCGGCCTCAGACCGTTGTCGGCTCCCGGCCACGCCCACAGCGACGCGGGGAACGAAGGGCGATCGATCGCATCGTTGCCCGCCGAGCAGATCACGACCGTGCCCAGCGACCGCGCGGTGTGCAGCAGCTCGTGCAGCACGAGCGAGAACTGTCCGTCCAGCGGCGTCTCGTGGTAATACCCGAGCGACAGGTTCAGCACGTCGACCGGATGCCCGCCGTCGTCGCCCTCCACGAACCGCCGCTGCAGCTCGATCACGGCTGCGAGCGCCTGCAGGAACGTGCTCTCGTCCACCACGCCGAGAGAATTCGCGATCCGGATCGAGAGGATGTCGGCATCCGGCGCCGTCTGGCGGATCAGTCCCGCGATGAACGTGCCGTGCCCCGCCACCGCGTCGATCTCGCCGTCGAGCTGGCCGTACAGATCCGGGTACCGCTCCGGGTCGTCGTCGCCGGTGAGCCCGACCGGCACCCCGTCGAGGTCGATCGACCTGGTCACGATGGAGTCGGGCAACCACTCGTGCTCGCCGCATCCAGTGTCCAGCACCGCCACGACGACGCGCCGGTCCTTGTCCGCGAGCCGGCTGCGCACCGGAGCCGCCCCGATCCACGCGATCGGCTGCCGACCGCCACGCCCCGGTTCGAGGTAGTCGTCGCTGCCGACGGTGCCCGCCCCACGCACCGGGTTGGTGCGGGTGAACGGGTTCGTCCTGGTGAACGGGTTGGTGCGGGTGAACGGGTTGAGGCCCACCGGATCGATGGCCAGCACGTGCTCGAGGCTCGCCCTGGGCATCGGCCCGCCGACGATCCGCCGCGCCCGCTGCAGCACCCGCCACGCGTCTGGCGGGACGGGCGACTCTCCCTCACGCGGGATCTCCGGCGTCGTCAGCACCGCACGGTGCACGCCCGGGATGCCGGGCAGCATCTGCGCGCCGCGACCGGAGCGCACGACGTCCGCGTCCTCGACCTCCAGGTTCCAGCCGAACGAGCCGGCGGCCTGTGTCAGTGCGCGGATGTCGCGGTCGTACGCACCGTTCTCACCGTCCAGATTCGCGGAGATGAGCATCCGGTCGGGCAGATACGCGGTGGGGAAGGCGCGGATGCCGTCTACCGGCTCCACGGTCGGATCCAGCGCCGCGCCGCGGGGGATCGACCCCTCCGCACGGTCCTGCCAACTCCACTTATCGGGCTGCGCCATCGCTTTCCCTCTCGGTTCGACGCTTCAGTCCTCACACCTCGAAGTGCGGTGTGAGCAGATCCTTCTGGTCGCCGCCGACGACGAGGCGTACGCGGCTGAGCCCCGGCGCGACATCCTCGAACGCGAAGCGCCCCTGGTCGTCGGGGGCGGTGGTCCAGGTGCGGTCGTCCTGGGTGAGGCGCACCTCGACGGCGCCGGCATCCACCCAGCCGTCCACGCGCCGGCGGCCGCGTTCGGTGTGCGTCACGTGCAGCAGGATGGTCGCCGACCCGTCGCTGAACTGGAGCGTCGTCGTCTCGCCGTCGCCGCGCTCGCCCTCGCCGCCGCGAACCTCGGCCTCGGCGTTCTCGATCAGGGTGAGCAGCGCGTACTCGCGTGAGATGTCGGACACGGCGATCGCCGCGATCACGCGGTCGACGAGATCGCGCGGAACGGGGTCGATCTCGCCCGCGGCCGTGCGCAGTCTTGCGAACAGCTCTGCGTCGGTGTCAGCCATCGCCGGTCCCCTCGGTCGAGTATCCGTCGCGCGTCAGCTGAGTGCGTAATTTGACCAGGCAGCGTCGGCGGGTCGGGCCGATGCTGCCGACCGGCATCTCGAGCTGAGTGGCCAGCGTGGCGTAGTCGGGGCGATCCTCGAACGCGACGACGCGCAGCAGCCGGCGGCAGCGCTCATCAAGGGCGGCGACAGCCTCCCACATGCGGCGCGACTCATCGGATGCCGCGACTTCGGACTCCGCGGATTCCTGTGCCGGCAGCAGCGGCTCGAGAACCTCGTCGGCCACGGCATCCGCTCGCCTTCGCCGGGTGGAGACCTTCCACGCCTCGCGGCGCGCGGTCGTCGTGAGCCAGCCGGAGATCGCACGGAAGTCGGCGATCTTCTCGTGGCTGCGCACGAGGGCGAGCCACGTCGACTGCACGACATCCTCGGCGAGGGCGCGATCGACGCCGTATGCGCGCACGACGTGCCACAGTACGGGCGTCATGAGGCGCACCAGGTCGTCCATGGCGCGCACATTGCCGGAACGCCAGTCGGCGAACAGATCGGCCGCACGCTCCCACCGCGCCGAACCGTCACTGACAGCGCCCCCGGGTGAAGGGTCGGTCATGAAGATCATTGTGCTCACACCTACCAGGAGCACGGCAAGCTTTTCCTGATACATCGGGCGCTTAGGCTGGAGCGGTGATCGCCCTCGCCGTGCTGCTCTTCCTCAACGCCGCCTTCAACGTGGTCGTGTGGCCGCAGTTCTACAAGCGGGTCGCTCGCGACCCGCGGGCCCGGGATGCCGAGGGCAGGGCCACCGCGTTCCTCAAGGTGCACGCGGTGCTGATCGCGGTCGCGCTGGTGCTCGCACTGGTCTCGGTGATCGCCGGAATCGCCGCGCTCGCCGGGGCGCTGTAGCCGCGGCATCCGCCCGCGTCACGCCATCAGGCACGGGCGACCGGCTGCTGCAGCTCGGTGACCCAGTCGGACTGATCGTCTGAGACCGCCCGCACGTACAGCTCGCGGCAGGGGCCGGCGGGAACGAAGCCGCGGGCGATGATCTCGGCATGGATCGCCTGCCAGCTGTCGGCGATGCCCGCCATCGATCCGAGATGGATGCCGCAGACGGCAGCGTCCTCGGCGGGGAGCTCCACGATCTCGAACCCGTCGCGCTCGGGGCCGCTGTACGCGTACCCGGCGACGATCGAGACGCCATCCTCGACGTTCTCGTACTGCGCGATCGGCGTCTCCAGCGCGCCGCGCAGATCGCCGATGATCTCCGCGACGGCATCGAACGCCGGCCCGACGACACCCGCGACGTCGGGTTGTGAGGCCACGACCGCGCGCTGCGCGGCGAGGCGGACGGCGGGCAGGGGCTTCTCGATGATCTCGATCTGGGACATCTGGTTCTCCTTCTCGATGAGGTGGAGCCTCCGCTCGACGTCGACGAGTCGTTCGGCCGCGATCCGGTGCTCGTCCTCGACCTCTGCGCGGCGCACACGCAGCAGCGCGCCGATGCGATCGGCGTCGACGCCCTGCTCGAGGATCATCGTGATGTGATCCAGGCCGAAGCCGAGCTGACGGAGCGCCACGATCCGGTGCAGCCTTTCGAGCTGCGACGGATCATAGGAGCGGTAGCCGCTGAACTCGTCCACGTGAGCGGGCACGAGCAATCCGGCGGTGTCCCAATGCCTCAGCATCCGGTGGGTCACCTGGCCGATCTGCGCGAACGCTCCGATGGACAGCATGCTTCCGTTCTCCTGCCTGCCACAGTGTCAGGGTCAAGTATCTCGTCGCGTGATCTACCGGATCGAGAACCGGGCGGCGTGGGCGGACCAGCCGGACTCGGCGGGAAGCGCGCGCAGCGCGGCGTTCGAGATCGCCAGCAGCACGGCGATCGCGCAGATCACGGCGCCGACGATGAGGGTCGCCTCGCGCCCGATCAGCGACAGGCCGGTGCCGGCGACGAGCGGTGCCAGCGGCATCGCTCCCATCCCGAGCACGGCGGAAGCGCTGTTGGCGCGCCCGAGCATCTCGGTGGGTGTCGCGACCATGAAGTAGCCCATCAGCGCCGCATTGACCGCGGGGATGAAGATCACGATCCCCGCCAGCACGAGCGTCAGCGGCAGTGGGTCGTGCATCGGGATGAGGCCGAAGACACCCACGGCCGAGACGGCCAGTCCGCCGATGATGACCGTCCCGGCCGGGACGCGTGAGACGAGAAGCGGGGCGAACAGGGCGCCGACGAGCATGGCGACCCCGGCGCCGGTCGCGAGCAGCCCGATCGTCACCGGCGACTGTCCCTGCTGCTGGAGCGCATAGATGACGGTTGTCAGGGCGCTGCTGAAGCCGAGGTTGATGATCGTCGCCACGAACAGCACGCCGCGCAGGTCGACGCGGGAGAACAGCCAGCCGAACCCCTCGCGCACTTCGCGCATGGCGTTGGGCCTGCCGACGGCGATCGCGGCTGCGACGAGGCCGGTGTCGGATACCGCGGCATCCGCGCCTCTTGCCTCATCTGCGACTTCAGTTGGAAAACCGGGAGCATCTGGCGTGTCGACGGCGAGTCCGGCCCCGACGCGCCGGCGACGCGCCGACTCGTCTCCGTTTTCCCCGGCGCGAGGGGCGGGAGGGGCGGGACGGGCGGTCTCTGGTCGCACGGCCGAGCGCTGCAGCATCCATGCCGTCAAGGCGGCGATCAGGTGGCACACGGCCATCGCGGCGCCGATCAGCCAGGCGCCTGCGGCGAGCAGCACGCCGCCGAGCGGCCCGCCGGCCAGCTGCAGCACGGCATCCCGGCCCTGATTCGCGGCCTGCGCCCTGCCCATCGCGGCGTCCGGCACGATCTCCTTCAGGGCGCTCTCGCCCGCGATGTCGAACAGTCCGGTGCGGGCGGCCAGCACGATCTCCATGATCAGCAGCGTCACGAACGTGAGCGCGTCGGTGAGCGCGAGCACCGTGAACGCGACCGAGAGGACGACGCCGACGAGCGAGCCCATCACCATCATCACGATGCGGCGGTGCCGGTCGGCGAGCACACCGCCGAACACGGTCGTGACCGTGCGGATCGTCATTCCGACGGCGCTGATCGCGCCGGCCTGAGCCGGCTCGTTCGTCACGAACAGAGCGATGAGCGGAATGGCGAAGCCGAACAGCGCGCTCGCGAGGCCCTTTGCCGTATCGCTGATCAGCCAGGCGAAGTAGCGCCCGTTGCGGATCAGGCTGTGCGGAGCGGTGGCGGTGGTCATGCGATCGATGGTAGATCCGCAACATCAATTGCGCAATAGAAGTTGCGCAAGTTTTGCTGTGGGTAGACTCGGGCCATGGCGGACGAGCGACCACAGCCGGTGCATCCGGACGCGAAGCAGGCGACGACGGAGATGCTGAAGGCCTACGCCCACCCACTGCGCCGTCGCATCGCCAAGGTCATCGCCGGCCGCGGGCACGCTCGGGCGGCCGATGTCGCCGCTGATCTCGACGTTCCGGCGAACAGCGTGAGCTTCCACCTGCGCGTTCTCGCCGACGCCGGGCTGATCGAAGAGGCGCCGGAGCACGCCCGCGACCGCCGCGACCGCGTCTGGAAGGCGGTCGAAGGTGCGTGGAACATCGGTTCGCCGGAGCATCCGGTAGCCGACGAGGTACTCGGCGGTGTGCTGATGAGCGCTCTCGCCGAGGATCACCTCGATGTGGTGCGGCGCGTGATGGCGTGGGCGCCCGATTACGTGTCCGGCCGCGATGCCGATGTGCATGGGACGTTCGCGCAGAGCAATCTGAGGCTCACGGCCGTGGAGTTCCGAGAACTCGAACGGCGGATCCAGGAGCTCATCAAAGAGGTGCAGGACGCCCACGACCCTGACGACCCCGACAACCGCCTCTGGGCCCTCGACATCATCGCCGCCGACGACACGATCTGAGGGGTGGATGCCGACAGCATCCACCCCTCAGATCTCAGGAAGCTACGGCTTCGCCCTCCGGAACGCGAGGAATGACACCAGCGAGAGGGCCGCGACCACCACCAGCCCCCACAGGGCGAGCCCGAGGGCGCCGAGGTTCATGATGGCTGCTCCGACGTCGCCCCACAGCTCGAGCCTGGTCACGAGGAACACGAGTCCGACCAGCACGAGTGCCAGCGTGACGCTCGCGATCGTCAGCACCACCGGGCCCCAGCTCTTGTAAACGGTCGCCCCGGTGAAGCCGACGACGAAGAAGAACAGCGCGAGCGTGAAGAAGATGACGAACGCGCCGAGCGGGCCGGCCTCCCACAGCCACGGCAGGTGGAACACGTAGCCGTTGACGCCCCAGCCGTTGGTGAGCAGCTCGATGCCGCCACCGATGAGGAACACGATCGCCATGAAGGCGCTGCCCATCACCGCGGTGAGGAGCGTTCCGACGAAGAACTCGCGTCGGGTGATGCTCATCGCCTGCGAGAAGGGGAACGTCAGGGTCATCGCCGACATCCCGACGGCGAAGAACACCCACAGCGGGGCTTGCCCGCCGCCGCCGTACTTCGGTTCAGAGACCGGGATCATCGCGTAGATCAGCACCGAGATGACCACGGAGGCTCCGAGCACGATCAACGGCACCCAGATGAAGGTCTGCTTGTTGATGAGCTGCAGACGGACGACATTCAGTGTGCGAGACATCAGCGGACCTCCTGGGTTCCTGCGCCGGCCGTCGCGCCGTTCTCCGCGGCGGCCTTCTGGGTGAGACGGACGATGAGCTGCTGGAGCGAGACCGGGGCGAGATCCAAGCCGGATGCCGCGACCTGCGCCCGCTCGTCGACGGAGAGGTGCCCGAGAACGGTGACCGACGCCACGGATCCGAGCGCCTCGCGATGCAGCACGTCGCGTCCGGATGCCCAGGTGTCGACCTTGGTCGCATCGCCCACCACGGTCACGGCGCGGTCGCGGACAGCATCCGTCTCCTCGTTCAGCAGGATTCGGCCGGTGTCGATCACGATCACGCGCTCGATGAGGTTGGCGACCTCGTCGATCAGGTGCGAGGAGAGGATGATCGTGCGCGGGTGCTCCGCGTAGTCCTCGAGCAGCCGGTCGTAGAAGATCTGCCTGGCGACGGCGTCGAGTCCGAGATACGGCTCGTCGAAGAACGTGAGCTCGGCGCGGGACGCGAGCCCGATGATCACGCCGACCGCCGAGAGCTGTCCGCGCGAGAGCTTCTTGATCGTCTGCTTCATCGGAAGCTGGAAGTCCTCGATCAGCTGCGCGGCGAACTCCTGGTCCCAGTTCTTGAAGAACAGGCTCGCCGCCTTGAACGCGTGGCGCGGCGTCGCGTCATCCGGATACTTCTGGCTCTCGCGGACGAAGCACATCCGGCTGAGCACACGGGAGTTCTCGTACGGGTGCTCGCCGAACACGCGGACTTCGCCCGACGAGGCGAAGTTCTGCGCGGTCAGGATCGACATCAGCGTGGTCTTGCCGGCGCCGTTGCGGCCGAGCAGGCCGTAGATCGCGCCGGCGTCGATGCTGAGCGAGACGTTGTCGAGCGCGTTCTTGTCCTTGTAGTGCTTGGTGAGGTTCTGCACCTCGATGACGGCGGTCATGCCGGGTTCCCTTCAGGTTTCGTGGATGACGCGGTGGTGTCGGACACTGCGGCTGCTCTTTCGCGCAGCAGAGCGGCCAGGTCTTCGGCGCCGAGCCCGAGCGTGCGGGCTTCGGCGAGGAGCGGATCGATGTACCGGTCGGCGAACGCGGAACGCCGCTCGGTGAGCAGCGTCGTGCGCGCGCCGGTGGCGACGAACATGCCGATTCCGCGGCGCTTGTACAGCACGCCCTTCTCGGTGAGCATGGCGACTCCCTTCGCGGCGGTGGCGGGGTTGATGCGGTAGAAGGCGGCGAGCTCGTTGGTGGAGGGAGCCTTCGACTCCTCCTGCAGCGAGCCGTCGAGGATCTGGTCCTCGATCTGCTCGGCGATCTGGAGGAAGAGCGCCTTGCCTTCTTCGATCACGATGCCTCCGCGGGTCAGTTGGTTACTTACTCGACTAGGTAACCATGTGACCAGCGATGTGTCAACCCGTTCTCCTAGCCATCTGCGCGGGCGGTCGTCAAGTCCCCTTCGGTCTGAGTGGTGAACGCGTATCGTCGCCGACGAGGCGCCGCCTGTGCGCCCACCGCCGCGGAAGGGCAGGAGACAGTGACGGACGTGATGCCAAAGGCGACGGCCTCGACGTATGAGCTCGGGGCCGTCTCGATCGAATCCCGCGGTGCGCTCAGCGATGCGATCCTCGGGGTCCTGGCCGGCGACGCGAATCGCGCGGACGACCTCATCGCCCTCGCCGCGGCCGCCGAGGGGGCGGACGATGCTACTCGGAACGAAGATCTTCAGCTGTCGCTGTTCCTCCTGTACGCGCTGAGCTACGGCTCCCTCGCGCAGCACGGCGCCGAGTGGGAATGGGACAGGCGCGTGATAGAGGCCCGCCTGATCCTCGAGCATGCTTTCGAGGCATCCGTTCGCCGGCAGGTCGGACCGCTCGCCGTTCCCGCACCGCGTTCGGCCGAGGTCGCCGAAGCTCTCTTCGAGATGACCAAGCCGACACCTGGTCCGAGCCTCTCCCGCTACATCGCGCGACACGCTGACGCCTCCCAGGCGCGCGAATACCTGGCCCAGCACAGCATCTACACCCTGCGCGAAGCGGACGCGCACTCGTGGGTCATCCCCCGGCTGACCGGCAGGGCGAAGGCGGCGCTGCTCGAGATCCAGGCCGACGAGTACGGCGGCGGAAGCCACCAGCGGATGCATCAGGTGATGTACGCGCGCAGCCTCCGCGCCGCTGGACTCGACGACACCTACGGCCGTTACGTCGACGCCGTTCCCGCGATCACGCTCGCGGCGTTCAATCTCATGACGATGTTCGGCATGAACCGGCGCCTTCGCGGAGCCGCTGTCGGACATCTCGCCGCGTTCGAGATGACGTCGTCCATTCCCTGCCGCTTCGTGGCCGAAGGGCTCCGTCGGTTGGGCTTCGACGACGACGTCGCCGCGTACTACGACGAGCATGTCGAGGCCGATGCGGTACATGAGCAGATCGCGGGGCGTGATCTCGCCGGATCGCTGGCCGAAGACGAGCCGGGGCTCGTGGACGACATAGTGTTCGGCGCGGCCGCCTGCCTCGCCCTCGAGGGCTGGGCCGGCGATCACATCCTCGAATGCTGGCAGGCGGGTGAGTCGTCGTTGCGAGACTCCGAAGCGGCACGCGGGGTCGACCGGACGGCCGCGGCATGACGGACAGGCCCGTCACCATCACTCCGTGTCCCAACGGCCCTCTCCTGGTGCGGGGTGACATCGAGATCGTCGACGACGAGGGCAGGCCGATTCCGCGCACGCGACGCACAGTGGCGCTCTGCCGTTGCGGGGTGTCGACGATCAAGCCGTACTGCGACGGCACGCACAAGTCGGTCGGCTTCCGCACCGACTGAGGCGCTTGCCCTCGCCGCGGTGGGCTGGCGTCAGCCGCGGAGGTCGCGGGCGCGCAATGCCAGAGCGGATGCCGCGGCGAGGGTCAGTGCGATGCCCCAGGTGAGTGCGAGCCCGCCGAAGTCGACGCCCTCCGCCAAGGGCGACTGCCGATACACCCAGGAGTACGGCGACAGCGCGTTCAGCCACTCCAGGTCGTCGGACTGCTTGGCCAGCGCCTGCAGGATGTATCCGAGCACCGCGATGCCGGCACCGACACCGGTGGCCCAGATGCGGCGGCCGGTCGCGGCTCCGGCCAGCAGCGCGGCGCCGGCCGCGAGGAATGCCAATCCGACGAGGGCGGCGCTCGCGCCGATGATGCGCACGGACTCGAGTTCGAGCTCAGCCGGTCCGTTCAGTCCCCACACCACGATGCCCGCGAACGCGCCGAGCCACAGCAGTCGCACGAGCACCGACAGCGCCGTCTCCAGTGCATACTGGCTGCGCCCGATGCCATGCGCGAGATCGAGTTCGGCGCGTCCGCTCTCCTCGGCCGAGGCGAGCGACGAGCCCCAGATGACGGCGGCGATCGTCAGCAGCAGGAATCCCATCAGTCCATAGAACGTCGCCTCGGCGTAGCCGGCACCGCTGGAGATCTGGTTGTACCCGAGGGTGTCGACGAGTTCCTTCGGCAGCGAGTCGATGAGTCCCTGCAGCTCGGCGCTCGCCCCGAAGCTCGGATACAGCGGCAGGTAGAGGAACAGCACGGCGGCGATGCCGATCGACCAGCCGAGGAGGCTGCGCCACGATTCGCGCATGCTGCGCCGGAACACCGGCAGGATGCTGCGCATGTCAGCGCCTCCTTCCGCGTGCCGAGCGGCGAGACCGGGGTGCGCCTTCATCGACGCCCCCGGTTGCCGCCGAGGCCCCCACCGGGCGGCGTCGTTTACTGGGGGCGTCGGCGGAAGGAGGGGGCGTCGACGCATCGGCGGCGCTCGCGTCGCCGTACAGCCGCAGCACCGACTCCTCGAGGTCGGGCTCCTCGACCGTGAGCTCCTGCACCTCGTACTGTGCGAGCGCTTTCACGAACGGATCGATCGCGCCCTCGATCGTCGCGGACAGCTGCACGCCCTCGGTGTGAGCCGCGGCATCCACGGTCTCGACTCCGGGAACCCGCTCGAACGCGGCGCGGGTGGCCGCGGCATCCGCCACCGCCAGCCGCACGCGCACGCGCCGCACGGATCCGAGTCGCAGCGAGGCGACGTCTCCCTCGGCGACGATGCGCCCGCTCGCGAGCACAGCGACCTCGTCGGCGGTCTGCTGGATCTCGCTGAGCACGTGCGAGCTCAGTAGCACGGTCTGCCCGGCATCCCTCGCCTCGCGCACGAGCTGCAGGAACTCGCGCTGCATGAGCGGGTCGAGGCCGCTGGTCGGTTCGTCGAGGATGAGGAGTTCCGGCCGGTGCATGAACGCCTGGATCAGGCCGAGCTTCTGCTTGTTGCCCTTCGACAGCGTGCGCACCGGCCGGTCGAGATCGACGCCGAGCCGGTCGGCCAAGTCGCGTGCGGTGCGGAGGACGGATGCCGCCCCACCGGCGGACCCCGACACCTGGGAGTAGAACGCGAGCAGGCGGTGGCCGCTCGATCGGCCCTCGAGGCGCAGCTCGCCGGGGACGTATCCGATCCGCCGGCGCAGCGCGGCCCCGCCGTGGCGCGGCTCCTCGCCGAGCACGCGCACGGTCCCCGACGATGGGCGGATGACGTCGACCAGCGTGCGCAGCGTCGTGGTCTTGCCCGCGCCGTTCGGTCCGATCAGGCCGAAGATCGTCCCGGGCCGCACGCGCAGGTCGAGCTCGTGCAGCGCGACATTGCGGCCGTACCGCTTGTGCAATGCGCGGACTTCGATCGTGTCGGTCATCGCTCCTCCTCGGTCTCTGCCGTGTCGGCGGCCGCGGCATCCGCGGTCATCGCGGCACGCGCCCCCTCGAGGAATGCATCGGTCGCGTAGATGCCGTGTGTGAGCAGCTCCATGGTCGGCAGGGTCGCGCGCCGGAGGCCGGCGGGGCTGAGCTGATCCTGGCCGAGCGCGCGGGCGATCTGCGCGCGCATCACGACCGGCCCGAGCCCCATCAGCGCCATCAGCAGCGCGGTCATCTCGGGATCGCTCATCGGTACGAGCAGGCCCGCGTCGCGCTGCTCGTCGAGCGTCGCTCGCGTTCCGGCGAGGATGCCGTCGAACAGGCGATCCGCGGCGGGAGAGCCGTCGACCAGCATGCGCCCGAGGTAGTCGATGTACGGGCCGTAGCGTTCGATGTCGTTCAGCGCCGCACGGATGCGATCGGTCGTCGGGGCATCGATGAGCTCGTGGTTCTCGTCGGTGAAGACGCTGACGACATGCTCGTCGCATGCCGCGCGCAGGGCGGCCTTGTCGCCGAAGTGGTGCACGATCAGCGCCGGGCTCACGCCCGCGTCGCTCGCGATCGTGCGCAGGGTCACGGCGTCGAATCCGCCACGGGCGAAGGCGATTATGGCTGCGTCCCGGATGCGGGCGCGAGCGGTGAGGTCATCGGATGCTGAACGCATGTACAGCATACTAAACAACTGTTCAGCCATCGTCAAGAGGTGCGGCTCGTACGCTGGGGACGTGGACTTCTCGTACGCGTCGCTGCGGCGCTTCCCCGATGTGGAGGCTCCGAACCTGCAGGCCTGGAATGCCACGGATGAGCTTCTCGCCCAGCGCGCACTGGCCGCCGGCGTCGATGGCGCGGAGATCGCGGTCATCGGCGACGAGTACGGCGCGATCACGCTGGCGCTCGTGGATGCCGGGCGGCGGGGTGTCCGCGTGCACCAGGACCTCGCGACCGGGCGGCGGGCGCTCGCGCGCAACGCCGCGGAGCTCGGGCTCGACGGATTCACACCGTGTGAATTGGGTCCGGAACTGCTGGAGGGCGCGCGGCTGGTGCTGCTGCAGCTGCCGAAGGCGCTCGCCGAGCTGGAGGAGATCGCGGATGCCGTCGCCCGCTGGGCGTTGCCGGATGTGACGCTCATCGCCGGCGGGCGCGTGAAGCACATGACCCTGGCGCAGAACGAGGTGCTCGGGCGGAGCTTCGAGAGCGTCCAGCCGCAGCGTGCCGAGCGGAAGTCGCGGCTGATCGTGGCGAGCGGGGGTCGGGAGGTTCCGGCCGAGCCGCCGTACCCCATCACCATGCAGCACGACGGACTCACGCTCGTCGCGCACGGCGGGGCGTTCGCCGGCGCGAAGCTCGACATCGGGACCCGGGTGCTGCTGGAGGTGCTGGAGCGGCTTCGACTCGCTCCGCTCGCTCACCCCGTTTCGTCTGCGGCGCTCCGCGCCTCCGCTCAACGACCCGCACCAGAGGCCCGCGAGCCTTCACGGGTCGTTGAGCGAGCCGAAGGCGAGACGAAACGCGTTGAGCGACGAGCGCAGCGAGGAGTCGAAACGGTCGTCGACCTCGGCTGCGGCACGGGCGCGCTCGCCGCGGCCTACGCCCTCGCCCACCCCGATGCGCGCGTCATCGCCACCGACCGCTCAGCGGCGGCCGTGGCATCCGCCCGTGCCACGATGATCGCGAACGGCATCCACGACCGCGTCACTGTGACCCACGACGACGCCGGCTCGGAAATCCCCGATCACAGCGCAGATCTGATCCTGCTGAACCCGCCGTTCCACCTGGGTGCCAGCATCCACACCGGCGCCGCGACGCGGCTGTTCGACGCGGCCGCCCGCATCCTCACACCGGGCGGCGAACTGCTCACGGTCTACAACTCGCACCTCGCCTACAAGCCCGAACTGACGCGCCGGATCGGCCCCACCGAGCAGCTCCACCGCACTCCGAAGTTCACCGTCACCCGCAGCATCCGACGCTGAATCCATTCCGCGCCGCAGATTGTCGACATTCGACACAGTCCGCGACTTTTGTTAGGTTGAAATGTAGACCTTTGGTCTGAGACCAGTCCGCGACCGCGTCCTTCTTTCGAAAAGCTGTGCTGCGAAGAGGCGCGGACGTATGGTCGATGTTCTTTGCGGCGGGACCGACTCCCGTCGCCAGTGCCGCCAGCGCAGCGATGTCGAAACGGCCGTGTGGATGTCACCCGGGCGCAACCGAAGCAGGCTCACCGTCACCCGAAGTCGGGAGCCGCGGGGGAAACGTGACCGAAACCGCTCTTGAAGCGCGCCATCTTTTCAAAGTTTTCGGACGGAATCCGAAGCAAGCCGTCCAGCGTCTGAAGTCCGGAGAATCCCGCGCCGAGGTACGGGATGCCGGAACCGCTGCCGTCATCGACGCCAGCTTCACCGTGAACAAAGGCGAGATCTTCGTCATCATGGGCCTGTCCGGATCGGGCAAGTCGACCATCATCCGCATGCTGAACGGCCTGCATGACATCACCGACGGCACCGTGACGATCGGCGGCGAGACGATCACCGGCATCCCGGCCGCGCGCCTGCGCGAGATCCGTCGCGAGAACGTGTCGATGGTGTTCCAGCACTTCGCGCTGCTGCCGCACCGCACGGTGGCCGACAACGTCGCCTACCCGCTCGAGCTGAAGGGCGTGCCGAGGTCCGAGCGCCTCGCGAAGGCCGAAGAGGTCCTCACGATGGTGGGGCTCGATGGCTGGGGCGACAAGCTGCCCAGCCAGCTCTCCGGCGGAATGCAGCAGCGCGTCGGCATCGCTCGCGCGCTCGCCGCCGACACCGAGATCCTGCTGATGGACGAGGCGTTCAGCGCCCTCGACCCGCTGATCCGCCGCGAGATGCAGGAGCAGCTGGTCGAGCTGCAGGAGAAGCTGCAGAAGACCATCGTCTTCATCACCCACGACCTCAACGAGGCCATGTTCCTCGGTGATCGCATCGCCGTGATGCGCGACGGCCGTATCGTCCAGATCGGCACGCCGGAGGACATCCTCACCGACCCGGCCAACGATTACGTCGCGCAGTTCGTCCAGGACGTCGACCGGGCACGTGTGCTCACGGCATCCAATGTCATGGAGCTGCCGCGCCCCGTCGTGGCAGAATCGGCGGGCCCCCGCACAGCGCTCCGCCAGATGCGCGACGCGTACATGTCGGCCGTGTACGTCACCGGCCGTGACAAGAAGCTCCTGGGCATGGTCACCGACCGGGATGCCGTGAAGCTCATCCGCAAGGGCGAGTCCGAGCTGTCGTCGATCATCAAGCCTGTTCCGCAGAGCGTGAACGAGGACGAGGTGCTGATGAACCTGTTCATCCCCGCCGTGGAGTCGCCGCTGCCGCTGGCAGTGACGGATGCCGACGATCGACTGGTCGGGGTCATCCCGCGCGTCACGCTGCTGGCGGCCCTCGGCCCCGGCCCAGGTGCGACCGAGGAGATCACCCTGCCGCTGCCGCCCGTGCCGCACGCAGAGATCGATGCGGTGCTCGAAGAGGCCGACGCCCTGCTCGGGGAGTCCGATGCCGTCGCGGCAGAGGCATCGAATGAAGGGACGGTGAACTGATGGACGGATTCCGCCTTCCCATCGGCCAGGCCGTGGACGTCGCTGTCGACTGGATCCGCGACAACCTCAAGATCCTGCTCGACATCATCTCGAACATCGTCGGCTTCCTCGTCGAGGGCCTTGCCGACGTGCTGAACTTCCTGCCGGCGCCGATCATGATCCTCGCGTTCGCGCTGGTCGCGTGGCTGCTGCGGTCGTGGCAGCTCGCAGTGGGAACCCTGGTGACCTTCACGATCATCGTCGGGATGGATCAGTGGGACCACGCCATGGAGACGCTCGCGCTGGTGCTCATCGCCGCGCTGGTCACCGTGGCGATCTCCGTGCCGCTCGGCATCTGGGCGGCACGCAACGACCGGGTCAGCGCGATCGTGAAACCCGTGCTCGACTTCATGCAGACGATGCCCTCGATGGTGTACCTGATTCCCGTGATCGTGTTCTTCGGCGTCGGCTTCGTGCCGGGCGTGATCGCGACCGTGATCTTCTCGCTGCCCCCTGGGGTGCGGCTCACCGAGCTGGGCATCCGCGGGGTGGACTCCGAGACCGTCGAGGCCGGGCACGCGTTCGGCGCGGCCCCGGGGCAGATCCTGCGCGGCATCCAGCTTCCGCTGGCGATGCCGACCATCATGGCCGGCATCAACCAGGTCATCATGCTCGCCCTGTCGATGGCGGTCATCGCCGGTATCGGCGGCGCCAACGGACTCGGTAAGGAGGTCGCTGCGGCCCTCGCGACCATCAACATCCCTCAGGGCGTCGAGGCGGGCCTCGGCGTCGTGTTCATCGCCGTGTTCCTCGACCGCGTCACCGCGGCGCTCGGAACGCCGGGCGATCATCCTTCGTCGCTGCTCCAGATTCTGTCGCGCCGCCGCTCCTCGCAGCAGGCGGCGAAGACGGACGCCACCGCGCAGCCCGTTCCCGCATGACCTCCCCGAACTCATACGAAACGCAGCAGAACATACGAAAGGAAGCACTATGAAGAAGTTCCGGCACATCACAGCCATCACAGCACTCGGTGTCACAGCATCCCTCGCCCTCGCGGGCTGTGCGGCAGGCGACGGCGGTGAAGGCGGCGAAGGCGGCGACAAGGGCACCATCACGCTCGGCTACCTGCCCAGCTGGACCGACGGCCTGAGCATGGCCTACCTCGCGCAGGACCAGCTCGAGAAGCTCGGCTACACCGTCGAGATGGAAGAGATGACCGAGGCCGGCCCGCTGTACACCGGTCTCGCCCAGGGCGACTTCGACGTGTACCCCTCGGCATGGCCCGAGGTGACGCACGCCGCGTACATGGAGCAGTACGGCGACGACCTCGAGGACCTCGGTGCCTACTACGAGGGCGCCGTGCTGACGCTCGCCGTTCCGACGTACATGGACGACGTCAACTCCATCGAAGACCTCAAGGGTCAGGCCGACCGCTTCGGCGGCCAGATCGTCGGCATCGAGCCGGGCGCCGGCCTTACCAAGCAGACCCAGGAAACGGCCATGCCCGAGTACGGCCTCGACGGCGAGTACGAGCTGCTCACCTCGTCGACTTCGGGCATGCTCGCAGAACTCGACACCGCATACGCGGCCGAAGAGGACATCGTCGTGACCCTGTGGCGTCCGTTCTGGGCGTACAACCAGTGGGAGATGAAGGACCTCGAGGACCCGAAGGGCGCCATGGGCGACCCCGAGACGCTCAACTTCATCGCGCACGCCGGTGTCACCGAGGAGTTCCCCGAGGCGGCCGAGCTGTTCGGCAAGATCAAGCTGGACGACGAGCAGTACGGCTCGCTCGAGGGTCTGGTCACCGGTGACGAGTACAAGGACGACCCGGTAGGTGCCGTGGACGCTTGGCTCGAGGAGAATGGCGACCAGTTCGATTGGGTCGTCGAGTAAGACCCGCTTCCCCGGCGCGCGGCGTTGGGCGGAGATCACGCCGATGGGCGGAGCTTTCCAGCTGGAGGCTCCGCCCATCGCTGTGTTCTCCTCCTGAGTGCGGGCGCGCAACCCCCTTTTCGGAGCGGGATCGCGCGCACGACGATGGCTGCATGGACGGATTCGCAGCTGTCGACTTCGGCTTCGCACGCGAGGTGCTGCAGCGCGGCATCGCGGCGCTGTACCTCGTCGCGTTCGTCTCGACGCTGAATCAGTTCCGTCCGCTGCTGGGTGAGCGCGGCCTGCTGCCCGCACCCGAGCTTCTCGAGTGGGCATCGGCGTCGAAGGCACGCAGGCGGATGCTGCGCCCCACCCTCTTCACGCGGATCCGCTACACCGACAGGCGCCTCGCTGCACTGTGCTGGGCCGGCATCGTGATCGCCGCCGCACTCATCCTCGGCGTCCCGCAGTTCGCGCCGCCCTGGGTGCCGATGATCTGCTTCCTGCTGCTGTGGGTCGGATACATGTCGATCTCGAGCATCGGGCAGACGTTCTACGGCTTCGGGTGGGAGATGCTGCTGCTCGAGGCCGGCTTCCTCGCGGCGTTCCTCGGCTCCCGCAACGAACCCCCGCCGACCGTCGTGATCGTGCTGTTCTGGTGGCTGTTGTTCCGGCTGGAGTTCGGTGCGGGCATGATCAAGATCCGCGGCGGGCGCGAATGGCGCGATCTCACCGCGCTCACCTATCACCACGAGACGCAGCCGATGCCGGGGCCGCTCAGCCGGCAGGCGCACCTGCTGCCGCGGTGGTTCCACAAGGGCGAGGTGCTCGGCAATCACTTCGCGCAGCTGGTGGTGCCGTTCTTCCTGTTCGCGCCGATCCTCGGGCTGTTCGTGCCCGGCCCTGTCCCCGCCATCGTCGGCGCGGTGTCCGGCGCGATCGTGATCCTCACCCAGACGTGGCTGGTCCTGACCGGCAATTTCGCCTGGCTGAACTGGGCGACGATCGTCATCGCGTTCTCGGCGATCGGGCTGCCCCACGCAGCGGTGCCCCGCGCCCCGGAGTTGGGTGTGGGGTGGCTGGTGATCACCTCGCTCGTCGGCATCCTGTACGTCGTCCTCAGCTGGCCGGCCCTGCACAACCTGTTCGCGAAGCGGCAACTGATGAACGCGAGCTTCAACCGCTGGCAGCTCGCGAACGCCTACGGCGCGTTCGGCACGGTCACGAAAGAGCGGATCGAGATCGTCGTGGAGGGCACCACGGTCGCCGACCCGGATGCCGCGGACTGGCGTGAGTACGAGTTCAAAGGCAAGCCCGGCGATGTGCGCCGCGTGCCGCGGCAGTTCGCCCCGTACCATCTGCGACTGGACTGGCTGATGTGGTTCCTGCCGCTCGGCCGCTCGCTGGAGGACTGGTTCACGGCGTTCCTGGTGCGGCTGCTGGAAGCCGACGAGCCGACGCTGCGGATGCTGCGCGACGACCCGTTCGCGGGCGAGCGGCCGCGATGGGTGCGGGCGGTGTCGTACCGCTACCGCTTCACGACGCGGGAGGAGAAGCGCGAGAGCGGCGCGGTGTGGGTGCGCGACCGGCGCCGGGACGTGCTCGGGCCGTTCGGGCTGCGGTAGCGCGAACGATCTGCCGAAGGCGTCAGTCCTGCCGCTTCTGCGGCATCCGCTCCGGTTCCGGGGCCGGAGCGGGGGCCGGAACCGGCGGGGTGGCGGGCCCGGTGATCTCCCGCGCGACCTGCTTCTCGAGCACCTCGACGGCCTGGTCGCTCAGCACGATGAGCCCGTCGAGCTCCTCGCGTACGCGCTTGTAGGCGACGTTCCGCTCGGCCTGGGTGGCGGAGTCGTCGACAGCGACCTTCAGCAGCTTCTGCGCCCGGTCGAGCTTCTTACGCTCGGCTTCGCTGAACGTGGAGTTGCGCAGTCGGCGGGCCTCTTTCTCGGCGATCTCGAATGCGACGGCGGTGTTGCCGACAGCATCCAGGTATTCGCTGACCTGCTGCTCGCTGATCTTGGCGTTCACGGATGACGGCCGCAACGTGTCGGCGGTCTTCTTCGCACGCAGGAATGCCGCGGTGAGCGGCTGGCGCCCGTCGCTCATGGCGGGGAAGGCGATGAGTTTCGCGACATCGAGCTCGTAGTCGAGCCAGCGCGCGGTGATCTCGTCATGCTCGGCGAAGAGGCGCTCGAGCAGCTCCTTCGACGAGAGCTGCGAATCGGATGCGACGTCCTGTGCCTTCGCCTTCGCGGGAAGTGCCTGTCCTCGCGCCGCGAGCTGCGCGGCCTTGAGTTCGCCCTTGAGGCGCAGCGTCTCGAGCCGGCGCTCGTGGCGGCGCTTCGCGCCCTGCTCCCACGCCTTGGCGGCACCGCCGGCCATCCCCATGATCGGGAAGATGAGCCACCAGAAGTTGCCCGCCCACTGCCAGAACTCTTGCATGATGCGTTCAGCCTACTGCGACGGGGTGTCGCAGAGACCGACGACTTCCCTGGCCTCGCACCCGACCACCGCGTAGCGTGGCACGCGCAGCATCCATCATCGAAGGAGGCCACGTGAGCACTGATCAGACCGCCCAGCAGGCGCTGACGCCGGAACCCGCAGACTCTGCCGCCGACTGGTGGCGGCAGGCGGCGGTGTACCAGATCTATCCGCGGAGCTTCGCGGATTCGAACGGCGACGGCATCGGCGATCTGCGCGGGATCCTCTCCCGGGTGCCCTACCTCGTACAGCTCGGCGTCGATGCGGTGTGGCTGAGCCCGTTCTACCCCTCGGCGCTCGCCGACGGCGGCTACGACGTGGACGACTATCGCGACGTCGACCCGAGGATCGGCACGCTCGCCGACTTCGACGAGATAACCGCGGCGCTGCACGACGTCGGCATCAAGGTGATCGTCGACATCGTGCCGAACCACTCGTCCGACCGGCACGCGTTCTTCCGCGCGGCGCTCGCATCTCCGGCGGGATCGCCTGAGCGGGACCGCTACATCTTCCGCGACGGGCTCGGCGAGAACGGCGAGCTGCCTCCGGCGGACTGGCGATCGGTGTTCGGCGGCTCCGCCTGGGAGCCCGTCGGCGATGGCCAGTGGTACCTGCACACGTTCGCGAAGGAGCAGCCCGACTTCAACTGGGACCACCCTGACGTCCGGCAGGAGTTCCTCACCACGCTGCGGTTCTGGTCGGATCGCGGCGTCGACGGATTCCGGGTCGACGTCGCCCATCTGCTCATGAAGGATCTGCCAGGTGACCTGCCGAGCGCCGCCGAGCTGGCGCTGCTCGACGAGACCTCCGGCCGCCACCCGCTGAAGGACCGTGACGAGGTCCACGACATCTACGCCGAGTGGCGCGAGCTGTTCGACGAGTACGACCCGCCGCGCACCGCGGTCGCGGAGGCGTGGGTGTCGACCCCGGAGCGGCGCGCGAGGTACGCCTCGCCGGAGGGACTCGGTCAGGCGTTCAACTTCGATCTACTCACGGCCGACTTCGATGCCGGCCAGTTCCACAGCATCGTCACCGACAACCTGCGTCACTCGGCGGCGTCGGGATCGTCGTCGACCTGGGTGCTCTCGAACCACGACGTCGTCCGGCACGCGACGCGGTACGGCCTGCCGCCGCTGCACGGGCGGGACGTGAAGCAGGGCGCCGAGTGGATCATCGCCGGTGCCCCGGCCGACGGTGTCGACCTCGAACGCGGAGAGCGCCGTGCACGCGCGGCGACGCTGTTCCTGCTCGCGCTCCCCGGCAGCGCCTACATCTACCAGGGCGAGGAGCTGGGCCTGCACGAAGTCGCCCGCATCCCCGGCGACCAGCGGCAGGACCCGGCCTACACCCGCTCGCTCGCCCAGGGGGAGTGGAGCTCCGACGGCCTCGGGAGGGACGGATGCCGCGTGCCGCTGCCCTGGACCACTAAGCCGCCCAGCTTCGGCTTCGGCGCCGACGGCGCGCACCTGCCCCAGCCCGAATGGTTCGCCGACTACTCGGTCGAGGCCGAGGAGGCAGCGCCCGACTCGACTCTGAACCTCTACCGCCGTGCGCTGGCGCTGCGGCATCAGCTGCAGACCGAGGAATCACTGGAGTGGGTGCCCACCGACGACGCCGACGTGCTCCACTTCCGCCGTCCGGACGGCTGGGAGGTCATGACCAACTTCGGCGAGGAACCGGTGCCGCTGCCGGGCGGACAGGTGATGCTGTCGAGCCGGCGGGTGGACGGCGAGCTGCCCGGTGAGACGACGGTGTGGATCGTCCGCTGAGGACGTGATCGCCCCGCCGCAACCCGATGCAAGGTGGTGGCATCCCGCCGATCGCCGTGCCAGGATGACCACGACTCGGCTCGCGAGGAGCCCGGATCGGGAGGAGCAGACATGCAGCTGGCCATGATCGGACTCGGCAGGATGGGCGCGAACATCGTCCGACGCCTCATGCGCGACGGGCACGAATGCGTCGTCTACGACGTGAACGCGGATGCCGTCGCCGCTCTCGTCGCGGAGGGCGCCACAGGCGCCGACAGCATGGCCGATCTCGCGGCGAAGCTCGAGCCGACCCGGGTGGTCTGGATGATGGTGCCCGCATCGCTCACCGGTTCCGTCGCCGAGGAGGTCGCGTCGGTGCTCGAGCCGGGCGACATCCTCATCGACGGCGGCAACTCGAACTACCGCGACGACGTGCGCCGGGCGAAGACGATGCGCGAGAAGGGGATCGAGTACGTCGACGTCGGCACCAGCGGCGGGGTGTTCGGCCTCGAACGCGGCTACTGCCTGATGGTCGGCGGCTCCGACGCGGCGTTCGAGCACATCGAGCCCATCCTCCGCACGGTCGCGCCGGGTACCGGAGAGGTCGAGCGTACGCCCGGTCGCACCGGCGACCTCACTGCTGAGGAGCAGGGCTTCCTGCACTGCGGCCCCTCGGGCTCGGGGCACTTCGTGAAGATGGTGCACAACGGCATCGAGTACGGCATCATGGCGGCGATCGCAGAGGGCCTCAACCTGCTCCAGAACGCGGATGCCGGCGTGCGCGAAGCGGAGCACTCCGCCGAGGTCGCGCCTCTCGAGGAGCCCGAGTACTACCAGTTCCCGATCAAGACCGACGAGGTGGCGGAACTGTGGCGGCGCGGATCGGTCATCTCGTCATGGCTGCTGGATCTCACCGCTGCCGCGCTGCACGAGAACCCGACGCTCGACGGGCTGGCCGGTCGCGTGTCCGACTCCGGGGAGGGCCGCTGGACGGTCAAGGCCGCGGTCGACGTCGGCGTTCCGGTTCCGGTGCTCGCGGCATCCCTGTTCGAGCGGTTCGCATCACGTGGCGAGGATCAGTTCGCCAACCAGGTGCTCTCGGCGATGCGCCTGCAGTTCGGCGGGCACAATGAACTCCCGGCGGGAGACGTTCTCGAGGCGGGCGGCCGCAAGTCCGACGTGCGCTGAGCCGCATTCCCGGTCATGAAAGGAGGAAACTGTACGCCACAGCGGTCTCAGGCGGGCAGTTTCCTCCTTTCAACGGGCGGGCGCGGGAGCGACACCTGAGATCCGGGGCCCGACCTCGTCAGGCGTCGGCATCCGTCTCGTCGGAATCGACGTCTTCGGCGCCGTCAGCGGCGTCGGCGTCGTCCTCGGCCTGCGCCGGCGGCAGGTCGTCGAGGAACGCACGGTCGTCGTTCGGGTCTCCGGTGCCCTTGTCGAAGCCGGCGGAGGGATCGTCGGTGCGGGGATCGCTCATGGGATACTCCTTCTCTTTGCTGGTCTGCGGTGGCTTGCGGTGGCTCAGTCCTCGGGGCCTCGGCCGGCGTCGAACGCGCGGTGATACCGTTCGGAGGCTTCGTCGAGCGCCCGTTGCGAGACGGAGGCGATCGCCATCGTGTCGACGAGCAGGGGCTCGCAGTCCGGTCCGCGTCCGGCGATGGCGCCCGTGAGCAGCCATGCGAATCGGCGCGGATTCTTGTCGGCGAGGTGCTGGTACTGGCACAGCTGGCGCGCGACCCAGTCCTCGACGGGGCGTGCCCACCACGACTCCGGGGTCATCGGGTTCACGGAGAGTCCTGGCAGTTCAAGCCTGCTCTCGAGGTCGAGGCTGCGCCCGCCGGCGTCGTGGTCCGGCCCCTCGCTGTACCGGACGTAGAGCGGCTCGATCTGCTCGACGAGGCCGACGACATCCCTCAGCGTCTCGCAGGCGAGCAGGCGCACTTCGCTGAGCGGCATGAGCGGTGGCTCATGCGCTTCCGAGATCGTGAACGACGAGGGTGCCATGGTGCGTCCAGCATCCTGGTTCGCGAGACCGGGTGCCAGAGGCTTGACAACCCGTGCGCGCAGCGCCCAGCCTTCAGCGCCCGAGCTTCTCCGCGCACGGCACGCAGAGTTCCGCGAACGGACGCACGCGCAGGCGAGCGACCGGGATGCCGCGACCGCAGTTCGCGCAGACGCCGTAGGTGCCGGCATCCATGCGCGCCAGCGCCTCGTCGACCTGCTTCAGCTCTTCGCGGGCGCCGTCGAGAAGCCCGCTGAGCCGCGACCACTCCGCAGAGAGCGGCACCCCCTCGGGGTCGTGCTCGTCGTCGTCGCTCTGGCTGCTGCGGTCGTGCGTGAGCTGCGCCAGCGTCGCCGATAACGCCTCGGTGCGGTCACTCGCCTCGCGCCGCAGCACGTCGAGGAGTGTGCGCAGCTCGTCGTCGCTCATGCCCATACCCTAGGCCCAGGGTTACGTCGAGCGGCTCTGGTGTGACGATCCGGTACGGACGGCTGGCGAAACGGACGGATGCCGGTCGGATCCGGGTGTTTCGCCAGCCAGGTGTGCGGATCACCAGCCATCTGGCGGGGGTCGACAGGCTCAGGGGTCGGCCGGGACCGGCCGACAGGCCTAGCCGAAGAGGAGGCTCAGCACGGTCGAGCCGCCGCCGACCAGGATGAGCGCGATGATCGTCACCCACGCGATCATGCGGATGCGACGGTTGCGGCGCTCACCGAGGTCGCCGTAGTCCTCGCTCGGGTTGTCGCTCATCTGCTGCTCCTGATCGTCTCGCTCGCCGCTTCGTGGTTGGCGGTTCGCGCTGCTGCTCCCTGGTTCGCGCTGCTCAGATCTGTTGACGATGCAGAAACTTCAGCAGCGTCGACAGATATCGACAGCGCGAGCGGCGGGGTCAAGCCACCGGCTCCGCGACGGTCGGGCCGAAGGCCGCGGGAAGCGTCGCCTGAGACACGGAGCGCAGCTCGGTTGCCGAGACCGTGAACAGCCCGGTCACCTCGAGGTCGGGCTCGGTGTCGGTCACGCCGATGCGCAGCACCGGGTAGCCGCGTCCCTCGCACAGGCCCTGGAACTTCACGTCCTCCTCGCGCGGCACGGTCACGATGACGCGCCCGGTCGACTCCGAGAAGAGAGCGGATGCTGCATCCACCCCGTCGCGATCCATGAGCTCGGTCAGCCAGACGCGGGCGCCGACGCCGAAGCGCATGACACCCTCGGCGAGTGCCTGGGCCAGGCCGCCCTCCGACACGTCGTGCGCCGAGGAGATCAACCACTCGTCGCGCGCGGCGGCGATGAGCCCGGCGAGGGTCCTCTCGCCGGCGAGGTCGACCTTCGGAGGGACGCCACCGAGGTGGCCGTGCACGACGTCGGCCCACGCCGAACCCGAGAGCTCGGTCGCGGTGGTGCCGAGCAGGTAGATGTTCTGCCCCTCGTCCTGCCAGCCCGACGGGATGCGGCGCGAGACGTCGTCGATGATGCCGAGCACGCCGACCAGCGGAGTCGGGTGGATCGGGGTGTCACCGGTCTGGTTGTAGAAAGAGACGTTGCCCCCGGTGACCGGGGTGCCGAGTTCGTAGCATCCATCGGCGAGGCCGTCGACGGTCTGCCCGAACTGCCACATGACCTCGGGGTTCTCCGGGCTGCCGAAGTTCAGGCAGTCGGTGATCGCGGTGGGCTCAGCCCCCGTGACGGCGACGTTCCGATAGGCCTCGGCGAGAGCCAGCTGGGCTCCCGCGTACGGGTCGAGCTGGCAGTAGCGTCCGTTGGCGTCGGTGGAGATCGCGAAGCCGAGACCGGACTCCTCGTCGACGCGGATCATGCCGGCGTCGTCGGGGAAGGCGAGGGCGGTGTTGCCGAGAACGTAGTAGTCGTACTGGTTGGTGATCCAGCGGGTGTCGGCGAGGTTCGGCGAGCCGACCAGCGCGAGGAACTGCTCGCGCAGCACGTCGCCGTCGTTCGACCGGGGCAGCAGCTCGGCGGCATCCGCCTGCAGCGCGTCGATCCACGTCGGGTAGGCGACCGGACGGTCGTAGACCGGGCCGTCGACCGCGACCGTCGACGGGTCGACGTCGACGATGCGCTCGCCCTGCCAGTCGATGACGAAGCGGCCGTCGCCGGTGACCTCGCCGAGCACGGACGTCTCGACGTCCCACTTCTTCACGACCTCGAGGAACGCGTCGAGCTTCTCGGGAGCAACGATCGCCATCATGCGCTCCTGCGACTCCGACATGAGGATCTCTTCGGCGGTCAGCGAGGGGTCGCGCAGCAGCACGTTGTCGAGCGAGACGTGCATGCCGGAGTTTCCGTTGGCGGCGAGCTCGCTGGTCGCGCACGAGATGCCGGCAGCGCCGAGGTCCTGGATGGCTTCGACCAGCTCGCCGCGGTACAGCTCGAGACAGCACTCGATGAGCACCTTCTCGGCGAACGGGTCGCCGACCTGGACGGCGGGGCGCTTGGTCGGGCCGGTGCTGTCGAAGGAATCGGATGCCAGGATGCTGGCGCCGCCGATCCCGTCGCCGCCGGTGCGCGCGCCGAAGAGGACGACCTTGTTGCCGACGCCCTCGGCGTTCGCGAGCTTGAGGGCTTCGTGGCGCAGGACGCCCACGGCCAGAGCATTCACGAGAGGGTTGGCCTGGTACACGGAGTCGAAGACCGTCTCGCCGCCGATGTTCGGCAGGCCCAGGCAGTTGCCGTAGAACGAGATGCCGGCGGTGACGCCGTGCACGACGCGGGCGGTGTCGGGGTGGTCGATCGCGCCGAAGCGGAGAGCATCCATCACGGCCACGGGCCGTGCGCCCATCGAGATGATGTCGCGGACGATGCCGCCGACGCCGGTGGCTGCGCCCTGGAACGGCTCGATGAAGCTCGGGTGGTTGTGCGACTCGGCCTTGAAGGTGACGGCCCAGCCCTCGCCGACGTCGACGACGCCCGCGTTCTGGCCCATGCCGACCATGAGGCGTTCCTTCATCTCGTCGGACACCTTCTGGCCGAACCTTCTGAGGTAGTTCTTGCTGCTCTTGTACGAGCAGTGCTCCGACCACATCACCGAGTACATGGCCAGTTCGCCCGAGGTGGGGCGGCGGCCGAGGATCTCGCGGATGCGGGCGTACTCGTCGTCCTTCAGCCCGAGGGCGCCGTAGGGCTGCTCCTTCTCGGGCGTCGCCTCGGCGTTGGAGACGGAGTCGGGGACGTGCTGACGAGCGGATGCTTCGGGGGCGGTGGTCACGCGCGCTCCAAGTGGCAGAAGAGGTGTGGCGGGGCGGTTTCAGTCTACTTGGGACCGGCGCCGACCGGTCTCGCCGGTCGGCCGGGGGCGTGCTGCGGCGGCGACTCGCTGGGCGAGCGCATCCGCCGCCGCGCGCAGCGGCTCGGGGCCGACGACCGTGAACGGGGCGTCGAAGCGTGCGACCGAGGCCAGCACTCCTGTCCACGACCAGGAGCCGACCGTGATGCGGCAGGAGTGCGCGTCGACGTCCTCGAGCGTCCCGTCGCCGATCCACGGCGCGACGTCACGGGCGGGAAGCGCGATCACGATTTCGCCGATGCAGGGCCAGCGGTCCTCGGCATCCGAGCCCTTCGCTCGTGCGGCGAGGTAGGTCTCGGCATCCGCCGCCGGCAGCGGGCGCGGCGTGAACGACGGGCCGGTCGGGACGCGGGGCGACATCCGATCGAGCCGGAACGTGCGCCAGTCGCCGGCCTCGAGATCCCAGGCGAGCAGGTACCAGCGGCCCTCGCGCACCACGACGGCATGCGGCTCAGTGCGCCGCGGCGGGCGGTCGTGGTTCGCGCCGTAGTCGAGCCGCAGCACGTGCCGGTCGCGCACGGCTGCGCTGACGGCTTCGAGCACGGCCGGGGCGACGCTGATACTCACGTCTATCGCGGGGCCGGTGAAGCGGATGCCGTCGACCCGATGCCGCAAGCGGGAGGGCATCACCTGCCGCACGGTGGCCAGGGCGCGGTCGGCTCCCTCGGCGATGTCGACGCCGGTGGCGGATGCCGTCTGCAGCGCGACCGCGATCGCCACGGCCTGCTCGTCATCGAACAGCAGCGGCGGCAGTTCGGAGCCCGCGGCCAGGCGGTAGCCGCCGTCGGGACCCTTGATCGCGCTGATGCGATACCCGAGCTCGCGCAGTCGGTCGACGTCGCGGCGCACGGTGCGCGGGCTCACGTCGAGCCGCTCGGCCAGCACGTGGCCAGGCCAGTCGCGCGGGGTCTGCAGCAGCGACAGCAGCGTGAGCATGCGCGACGAGCTTCCTGTCATGGCATCCAGTCTGCGCCCAGTAGAGGACTGAAACTGACCTCTACTGCTGTGATCGTGGTTCTCGACGGCAGTTCCGCCCGTCGACACGTTCCGCACCAGGAGAGAATCATGACCCTCACGACCACCACCCACTTCAACTTCCGCGGCGTCGCCCGGCAGGCGCTCGAGTTCTACCAGTCCGTGTTCGGCGGCGATCTCACGATCGCCACGTACGGCGACTTCGGGATGCCGGCGGGCGTACCCGGTGCCGACAAGGTCGTCTTCGGCGCGCTCGCCGCGGCCGACGGCATCCGGTTGATGGCCTACGACATCCCGGGGCAGGACGACGCCGATCCCGCGGCGACCGCAGGCTCGACGCGGCGCGAGAACGGTGTGACGATCACCGATCGCACGTTCTTCCAGGCGCTCGACGGCGGCTCGATCGCGGAGGTCAGCGTCTATTGGGAGCGGCTGGCCGATGGGGCGGCGATCATCGAGCCGCTGGCGGCATCCGCCTGGTCGGCCGGCTTCGGCATGCTCACGGACCGCTTCGGCGTGACCTGGACGTTCACCGTGACCGCTGATTAGTCGCGCCCCGGGAGGCGGCTGCGCGTCACGGACGGAAATGCGACGTGCGGCCGCACCGCGGCGGTCCTTAGATTGGTGGTTCCCCGCTGTGAAGGAGTTCCACCGTGTCCGAGATCCAGACGACGACCGCCGGCAGCCTGCCGCGTACCCGGGCGCTGCTCGACGCCAACGCGTCGCGCACGTTCGCCGAAGACGGCTTCACGCTCGAGTCGACGCCCGAGTTCGAGGCGCTGGTCGGCGAGGCCGTGGCCGACGTGGTCGAGCGTCAGCGCCGAGCGGGCATCACGCAGCCGGGCGACGGCGAGTTCGGCAAGGCGTCGTCGAGCTCTGTGGACTACGGCGCGTGGTGGGGCTACTCGTTCCAGCGGGTGAACGGCCTCTCGCTCACCGAGGTCAACGCGTTCAACGAGCCGGCGCGGCAGTCGTCGCCCGGGAACGTCGTGCTGACCAGCTTCCTCGACCGCCGCGACCGTCAGGCGTTCGCCGACGCCTACGCCGATCCGGAGGCCGGGATCGGCACCGGACGCAACGCGACGGCCTTCCCGACCACGACCGGTGCGATCTCGTACCGCGGTCAGGATGCCGTCGCCGCCGACATCGCGCACCTTCGCGGTGCGCTGCGCGAGGGCGAGACCGGTTTCCTCACGGCGATCGCCCCCGGTTCGGCGGCGCGCGTGCGCAACGAGTACTACCCGAGCGACGAGGCGCATATCGAGGCGTGGGCCGACGTGCTGCGCGAGGAGTACCGCGCGATCACCGACGCCGGGCTGATCCTGCAGCTCGACGACCCCTCGCTCGCCGAGAACTGGGACCAGATCACTCCCGAACCGACCGTCGCCGAGTACCAGGAATTCACCCGCATCCGCGTCGAGGCCATCAACCGGGCGATCGAGGGTCTGCCGAAGGAGCAGGTGCGCCTGCACCTCTGTTGGGGCTCGTGGCACGGACCGCACTCCACCGACATCGAGGTGCGTCACATCCTCCCGGTCGTGCTGCAGGCGAAAGTCGGGTCGATCTCGTTCGAGGCGGCGAACGCCCGTCACGAGCACGAGTGGGCGCAGTGGGCGGATGCCGCAGCCTCCGGCCTCATCCCCGACGACCTCGTGCTGGTGCCCGGAGTCGTCGGCCATTCCACGAACCTCATCGAGCACCCCGACCTGGTCGCGCAGCGGATCCAGCGCTACACGGACATCGTCGGTGCGGAGCGTGTGATCGCCTCGACCGACTGCGGCCTCGGCGGCCGCGTGCACCCCGACATCGCCTGGGCCAAGCTCGAGGCGCTCGGCGAGGGCGCGCGCCGGGCGGCACGGCCCGCGGCGGTCATCGCGTAGGGGGCGGGGGCGTCACCCCGGGCGTCCGATCGACCACGCGCCAGGTCGCGGGCAGCAGCGCCGACATCGCGGCGATCTTGATCGCGTCGCCGATGAGGAACGGCACGACGCCGAGCGTCAGCGCCGTGACGAGGTCGACGCCGAGGAACGCCGCGAGCCACGGCACGCCGCACGCGTAGATCGTCAGCGACCCTAGGGTCGCGAGTCCCAGCGTCGACCACACCGTGCGGTCCGAGCGACGGCGGGCCAGGATGCCGACGAGCAGAGTCGCGAGGACGTATCCGAGGATGTACCCGAACGACGAGAACGCCCAGCCGGACGAGCCGTTCGCGAACAGCGGCACTCCGACGATGCCGAGCGCGAGGTAGATGCCCGCACTGAGGCCGCCTCGGAGGGGCCCGAGCGCGGCGCCGGTGAGCAGCACGGCGAAGGTGGCGAGCGAGAGCGGTACTGGCGTCAACGGCAGCGGGATCGCGATGTACCCGGCGACGGTGATGAACGCCGTGCCGGCGAGCGTGAGGATCACGTCACGGACGCGGGCGCTGTTCCGCGAGTCAGCGCGGATCAGGTCGGCGAGCACGGGGACGCGGTCGAGGTGGGCGGCGGATGCGGACATGGTTCTCCTCGGGCTTCTCGAACACTGTTCACCTGAACACCGTTCTATAGAACGCTGTTCGGTAGACTAGCAGGATGAACGCCACACCAGCATCCGCTCGCAATGACAAGGCGGCCGTCGTCGCTGCGGCCATGCGCGTGCTGGCGGAGAGCGGTCTGCCCGGACTCTCAATGCGCCGCATCGCCGACGAGCTCGACGTGCAGGTCAGCGCGCTGTACTGGCACTTCCCGAACAAGCAGGCGCTGCTCGCGGCCGTCAGCGCGCAGATCGTCGGCGCGGCCCCGGCGGCGACCGAAATGGATGCCATCGCGCGAGGCCTGCGCGATCGACTGCTCGCGCACCAGGACGGGGCCGAGATCGTCTCCAGCTCGCTGGCGCTCGGCCGGCTCGACCTCCCGGCCCGCACCGCCCTCGTGACTGCCGCCCGGGAGGCCGGGCTGACGGATGCCGGCGCCGAGGTCGCCGCCAACACGATCGTTCACTACGTGATCGGCTACACCTTCCACGAGCAGCAGTGGCTGCATGCGTCGGTCGTCGGCGCCGCCGATGCGTCCGTCGACCTCGTCCCGGATCGCGCGGGCGAGCGTCGCGACGACTTCGACGCCGGACTCGCCATGGTCGTCGCAGGGGTTCGCGCGTCGGTCGCCGTCAACTGATCTCGGCGGGCGAAGCCGCAGCGGTCCGTCCGTCGGCGAACCGCGCCTGCGCACGATCATGGCGCTTGCCGACCGCGACGTGTTCGGTGGCCTTCGCGAGCCCCATCGGCTTGGTTGCGACGTAGACGCTCTCGGCGCGCTCGGTGAGGAAGGTCTCGTGCCAGATGCCGACGGCGCCCGGAGCCTTGCGGGCGCGCTTGTTGAACGCGGTCCAGGCCGGGCGATGCTCCTGCAAAGGAGCGGATGCATAGGCGTAGAGCTTCTCGATCGATGACCAGTACTGCACGACGTACGGGCCGCCGTCGCCGAACAGCAGCTGGTACCCGAGAAGGCCGGACTCCTTCTCCATGGACAGCTCGCGCAGCATCCGAGGCATCGCCACGAACGCCGGCATCCAGAGATCCGGGCGCCACCAGCGGTTGATCTGCATGCCGATGTGGAAGACGACCAACTCGCCTTCGTGGTGGTGGGTCGAGCGGGCGTTGACGACTTTCGACATGATGTCCTCCTGGCTAGATAGCGACACTATCCATAATGGATAGCGCTACTATCGAAGTCAAGAGGTGACGATGAGAATTTCCGAGCTGTCGGCGCAGGCAGGCGTTCCGGTGCCGACGATCAAGTACTACCTGCGCGAGGGGCTGCTGCCCGAGGGTGAGCGCAGCGCACCGACGCAGGCGGCCTATGGCGAGGCGCATGTGGAACGGCTGCGTGTCATCCGCGCGCTGATCGCGGCGGGGGTCAGCATCGCCGAGACGCGGCGGGTGATCGCTGCGCTGGACGGCCCGCACGAAAGCGCGCACGCGCTGCTGGGCGCGGCGCACTCGGCGATCACTCCGGCGGCGGACGACTCGCTCGACCTCACCGCGGCGATGGAGGTCGTCGAGGGTCTCGGCTGGAAGCCAGGCATGTGCGACGACGCCGTGCTGCACGAGGTCGCGCGTGCGCTGCGGGGGCTCGAGAGCGCGGGCTTCGAGGTCCCGGCGGAGACGATGCCGGTCTACCTCAAGAGCATGCGGGAGATCGCGGATGCCGAGATCGCCGGCGTTCCGACCGAATCCGCGGAGGCGGCCGTGCGATACGTCGTGCTCGGATCCGTGCTGGTCGAGCCGCTGCTGCTCGCGCTGCGACGAGTGGCGCAGCAGGTCGCGTCGGCCGAGAGGTTCGGCCCCCCGCCCTGAACGGTCGGGCTGGACGCGTTCGACCGGGATGTCGTGGCGCTCTGCGGCGGCAGCGAGATTCTTGTCGAAGGTGAGGATATGCGAGGGCTTACGCTGGAGGCGTGAACAAGAACACCCTGTGGACCATCGTCGGCGTCGTGATCGCCGTGGTCATCGCGTGGGCCCTCGTGAGCGTCCTGTTCAGCGTGCTCTGGTTCATCGCCAAGCTCGCCGTGGTGATCGTCGTCGCGGTGGTTGTGTTCCTGGTGCTGCGCGGGGTCTTCAGCAAGCAGGAGTAGTCGTCACTTCGGGGCAGGGCGGGTTCCCGGCGGAGCCTGCTGCTCGACCTCAGTCCACACCTCGGTGAGCTGCACGATGAGACCGTCCCTCATGCGGGCGAAGCTCGCGCATTCGAAGTGCTGAGCGCCGGCGGCGTCGCGACCCGTGATGTGCGATCGGCACGCGGCTTCGGTCGGACCGGCGACGATCTCCTCGATCGTCAGATGCTCGAATCCGGGATAGTCGCGGTTGAAGCGGATCCACTCAGCGCGATCGAACGATTCTCCGGTGTGCACGAGCCGGCAGACGAAGTCCGGGTGCAGAAAGCCCTCGAGATCCTCCCATCGCATCTCGTCGATGGCGGTCATGACTCCTCGCAGCGCAGCTTCGGCATCCATGACGGCAGGCTACGCGCGGCTGCCGACAATCAGGTGTCCGCAGGAATCAGAGATTCGTATTGACGTCTGGATCAGGACTGGTATCGTTACCAACACCGATCGAGGAGGATCACATGGGACAGAGGCACACAGCATTGAAGAGGGTGGGCGGCTTCGGCGCCGCCCTTGTACTGGCCGTAGGACTCGCAGCCTGCGCACAGGGGTCGTCTTCAGGGGGCGGCGACTCGAGCGTCGTCACACTGAACGGCGACCGCGCAGACTTCACCGAGGCATACGCCATCGCGGGTGAGGCGCTCCAAGAATCAGCCGGTTTCGGGCTCGAGGCACGCAACGTGCCCTCCACCGAGAACTACCAGCAGATCGTGCGCTCTTCGCTGAAGACCGACAGCACCACCGATCTGGTCAAGTGGTGGAACGGGTACCGGCTGCAAGAGCTCGCGCGGTCCGGTGGGCTCGCGGACCTCAGCGATTCCTGGGACGCCGCCGTCGAGAAGGGGTGGGTGAACGAAGACACCCGCGACAGCTTCTCCTACGACGGCAAGGTGTACGGTCTTCCGATCTACAAGTCCTACTGGACGATCTTCTACAACAAGAAGGTGTTCGAAGAGGTCGGCATCGAGGTTCCCACGACGTGGGCGGAGTTCGAATCGAACAATGACGCTCTCAAGGCAGCCGATGTCACGCCGCTGTTCGCCACTCAGCAGGCCGGTTGGACATCATTCATCTGGTACGCGGAGATCCTGTCGAAGCTCGATCCGGACTTCTACCAGAAGCTCATGGACGGCGAGGCGAAGTACACCGACCCGACTTCCCGCAAGGCCATGGAGATCTGGTCCGACATGTATGCCAAGGGTTGGTTCACCTCGCCTGACACCGCCTGGGACAACGAGCCCTCGCTGTTCGCAGCGGGCACCGTCGCACAGGTCCCGATGGGATCGTGGCGAAACGGCCTCTTCGCAGACACGATGGACCAGGCCGACTACGGCGCCTATCTGCTGCCGGTTGTCGAAGAGGGCGTGCAGCCGTCGGTGATCGTGGAGTCCGGAGTCATCACCATGGCCGAGAACGCACCGAACCCCGAAGGCGCGAAGGCCGTCATGGACAGCTGGTTGAGCCCTGAAGTGCAGCAGCCCTGGGCTGATGAGATCAAAGACACCTCGGCGAATCCGATGGTCGGCACCGACGACCCCGTGCTCGGCTCGATCCTTGAGCAGGTCGAAGCCAGCGAGCCGGTCGAGCTGGTGCGCTATTGGGAGGCAGGTCCTCCCGCGCTGATCGAGAGCGGCGTGCAGTTCTTCGGCGCATTCATGGCGAACCCCACGCCGGAGAACATCGATCCGACTCTGCAGAAGCTGCAGAATCTCGCTGACACCGAGTGGGCGAATTGGAAGGCAGACGAGAAGTGACAGAAACCGTCACGACGGCGACGCTGACCGGGGCGCCCCGGTCAGCGCGCCGTCGCGCGGGATCGCACGGCGAGCGGGTTCGCAGCATCCCGTTTCTGATCCCGGCCGTCGCGCTGGTGGGGATCATGCTGCTCGTGCCGTTCGTCGCGACCGTTTACCAGAGCCTGACGAACGATGACGGTTTCAATGCTGAGTTCATCGGGTTCGACAACTACGTCCGACTCTTCCGAGACCCGCTGTTCGGGCAATCGCTGCTGAACACGGTGATGTGGACGGTCGGCACCCTGGTGCTGCCGGTCGGCATCGGCCTGCTGGTTGCCGTCTTCACATCGCAGATGAGGGGCGGAAAGTGGCTACGGCTAGCCTTCATCCTGCCCTACGCGCTCTCGGGTGCGGCAACTGCGGTGATCTGGGGATTCATTCTTCGCTCGGATGGTGCGCTGAATCAGGCCATTGCCTTCTTCGGAGGCAGCCCGGCGGCATCCGGCTGGCTGCTGGAGTGGCCGACGAACACAATCGTCATGATCCTTGCCAACACGTGGCAGGCGACCGGAGTGGCCGTCATCCTCTTCCTCGTCGGGTTGCAGGCGATTCCTCCCGAGACGGTAGAGGCGGGAACGCTGGATGGTGCCACGGGCACCCGTCTGTTCTGGCACATCATCGTTCCGCAGTTGCGACCGGTCACCGTGGTCGTCATCGGCATGTCGATCGCCAACAGCCTGCGCGTGTTCGACATGATCTGGCTGCTTACCAAGGGCGGACCCGGAGGCTCGTCGGAGACCCTCGCCGTGACCATGTACCGAGAGACATTCATCATCAGCGACTACGGATACGGCGCTGCGGTCGCCGTTGTGCTGTCCATCATCGTCGTCGGCGCATCCTGGGTGTACCTGCGACAGCAGCTGAAGGAGAGCTGAGCCATGGGCCGCCTCATCCGCAACATCGTCCTATCGGCACTGGCGATCGTCTGGCTGGTGCCGGTCTACCTGCTGATCGTCAACGCGCTCACACCGATCTCGCAGTATCACGGAGAGCCACGCTGGTTCCCCGGCGGCTTCGCGATCGTGGAGAACATCGTCGCCGCGTGGAACCAATCCTCGCTGGGCCTCGGAATGCTCAACAGTCTGCTGTACGCGACCTGCTCCGCATTGATCGCCGTGCTGGCTGCTGGACTCGCTGGATTCGCCGTCGTCGTGATGCCGGTCCGCCGGCCGACGGTGTGGTTCTGGCTGATCTATCTCGGCACGCTGCTTCCGTTGCAGATCTTCCTCGCACCGCTGTTCAAGGCCTATGTCGGGGCGAAGATGTACGACACGTCGATCGGCATGATCCTGATCTACGCCGCGATCTGCGTTCCGTTCGCGTTCTTCATCGTGCGCAACTACCTCACGACCATCCCGCCGGAGATCGCCGAGGCGGCGAAGCTGGACGGCGCGGGGTGGGGAAGGCTGTTCGCACAGATCCATCTGCCGCTGATCCGATCTTCGCTCTTCGCAGCCTTCATCTTCCAGTTCACCTGGGTGTGGAACGACCTGCTGTTCGGCATCACTCTCACGACCAGTCCGGATCGACGTCCGGTGATGGCGGCCCTGGCCGAGATAAACGGCGGATTCGTGAACGTCGGCCCACCGGTCGTTCTGGCCGCCGCGCTGCTGGCTTCGCTGCCCACGGTGGTGTTGTTCCTGTCGTGCCAGAGATTCTTCGTGAGCAGTCTGCGCGCCTCTACTTGAGCAGGTCACAGAGCTGGGAGGTCACATCATGCGATGGCACGGCGACCCGAACTGGCTGATCGACGATCCTGAGCACCGATGGATGCTGTCGGGCGAGGCGGATCGTCTGCGGAGCTTCTTCGCCCAGCCATCCGGGTGGAAACGATACGGCTGGCGCGGATTCGACGGATCGGTTGACGCGGAACGACCGCTCGAACTTTACAGCGCCGCTCGGCTCGTCCACTGCTTCGGCATCGCGCGGATGCTGGGCGACGAGCAGGCAGGCGGCTGGGCCGCCGAGGGCGTGAGGCTGCTGCTTTCCGTGTTCATCGACCCGCGCGGTGGCTTCCTCGACATCGTGGCACCGGACGGTTCGCCGGTCTCTGGGCGGCGCAACGCCTACGGGCATGCGTTCGCCCTGCTCGCCGGCGCGACTGCGGTTCAGGCCGGCCTGCCCCGTGGGGCCGAGCTGCTCGGTCGCGCTCGAGAAGCGATCGACGAACTCTTCTGGGACGACGACGCCGGAGCCGCGGTCGACGAGGTCGATCCGCAGGGGCTTCCGGTGTCCGACTACCGGGGGCAGAACGCGAACATGCACCTGACCGAAGCGTTCCTCGCGTGCTTCGAGCTCACGGGAGAGGCCGAGTTCCTGAAGCGCGCGCGTCGACTCGCTGAGCGCTTCGTGATCACAGGCGCGGCGCCACGTGGATGGCGGGTGCCGGAGCACTACACCCGCGAATGGGAAGTCGACGAGGAGTACGGACGCGAGCAGCCTCTCGATCAGTTCCGACCCTTCGGCGTGATGCCGGGGCACGCCCTCGAGTGGTCGCGATTGATCCTCGGCATCGCTGCCCACGATCCGAGCTTCGTCCGTGCTGACGAGGCCGCGCGCGGTCTGTTCACCCGTGCCGTGCAGGACGGGTGGGATGAGGACAACGGCGGTGTGCGCTACACCACGGACTTCCACGGCGCGGTCGTCGGGTCCGCGCGGATGCACTGGGTGATCGCAGAAGCGCTCGCAGCGTCCGTCTGGTTGGCGCGGACCACTGGCGACTCGGGGTACGCGGACTGGTACCGAAGGTTCTGGGACTGGACGAATCGGCACGTGATCGATCGCGTTGGCGGCTCGTGGTGGCACGAGCTCGACGCAGACAATCGTCCGGCATCACGCACGTGGCCGGGTAAGCCGGATCTCTACCACGCGTATCAGGCGGTGCTCAGCGCCCGTCTGCTGCGGCCGGCCGGGTTCGCGGCCGCAGCGCATCACGACCTGTGAGCCTTCGCTGAACCGGGGTCTCCGGTTCAGTTGTCGCTCGTGCGTGATCCTCGCACGTAAGCCTTGATCGTCGCGAGGCGCTCGCTTCGCGTGCGCTCGGTGCGTTCGACGCGGTACGCCCCGACGGCGGCCGGGACGATGAACGTCTCGGCGTAGTGCACGACGAACGGCTCGAACGCCCCGGTCGGGCTGACGATGCGAGCTTCGTCTCCCTCGACCAGGTTCAGCACGTTCACGGTTCCCTCGGTGTCGTGATCGGCGCCCTGGGCGAACCAGTGGCGTCGGGTCTCGATGAACTCGAGCTCGTGCAGGCCGGTGCGCTCTTCGACGACGTCGCCATCGGTTCGCAGCGTCTCGACCTGCTCGAGCAGGTGCTCGTTCACCCACTCGGTGTCGCGGTCCCACTGGATGTTCTTCACACCGTGGTCGAGATGCACAGGGCGAGGGATGCCGTCGAGCCCGACCCGACCCCAGTCCCAGAGCTTGAACGTGAAGGTCGACGGGGTGGCCGAGATCTCGAGAACCATCGAGTTGGCGCCCGAGCAGTGGATCGTCCCCGCTGGGATCGCGAAGTGGTCGTGCTTTCTGGCGGGGAAGGAGTTGATGTACTTCTCCGCGGGGAAGGGGGCGCCGCCCTCCTGCGCCGTGGTGAGGTCCTCGACCATCTGCTGCCGGTCGATGCCGGTCTTGGTGCCGAGGAACACCACGGCGTCATCGTCGGCGTCGAGCAGGTAGTAGCTCTCGTCCTGCGTGTAGGCCATGCCGAACGTGTTGCGGATGTAGTCCTGGAGCGGATGCACCTGCAGGCTGAGGTTGCCGCCGCCCATGGTGTCGAGGAAGTCGAAGCGGATCGGGAAATCCGCACCGAAGCGCGAGAAGTTCTTGGCGCCGAGCAGGTCGACCGGCTGCGCGAACACGAGGTCGATCGAAGGGATCTCGACGACGCCGCCGTCGCCCTCGAGCAGCAGAGAGTTCTCCTCCGGCACGCAGTCGAAGCACCAGGCGTAGTTGTCCTTCGCCGGATCGAGCCCGATGAGATTCTTCATCCACTGCCCGCCCCACACTCCGGGGTCGAAGAACGGCACGACGCGGAACGGCCGCGCCGCGGCATCCTGTAGTGCCTGACGGAAGGCATCGCCGGTGATCATGCCCGCATCGGGGGAATCGGGATGCGGAACGGTCGGCGCGATCGCGTTGCCGTCCACGACGAAATCGACCGTGTCGAAGAGCGTGCGCTTGTGGCGATCGGCGGTGCGCCACTCGACGTAGAAGCCACGCTTGTACTTGCGGAGACTGTCTTCGCCGGCGTTGTCGGCGCGCCAGTTGGTGGCGCCGGCGCGCTGGCGCAGCTGAATCTCCCAGCGGGCCATGTCGACGAGCACCGTGGCGGGGTTCTCGAGTCGGTCTGCGAGCAGGGCGGCGCCCCAGCCGATGACGACCGTGGATGCCGCGACGCTCTGCGCCAGCTCGGAGAGGCGCTCCGAATCGTAGAAGTCGCCGAGCGCGAAGTGGCTCATGACGCCGAGCACGCGGTCGTCGGTGAGGTGCGGGGCGATGAGCTGCTCGACCTCGGCGCCCGGGCGGGCGGCATCCTCGACATTCACGATCGTCCAGTCGGGAAGCGCCTCCTGGATCTGCGCGCTGAGGGCCGGGATGTCGACGCCGGGGTAGGTGTCGACGAGGAGAACCGGTGTTGCGCCGCGCACGGCCGCATACTCGGCAGCGGCCTGCCAGCCGGCGGATCCGCGGAGAATGCGCTCGCCGCTGGGTAGCGGCACCGTGGGCTGGGTGTCGTAGCGGCCGCGTTCGGTGTGTCCCTCGTGCATGTCGCTGATCGGCGTGCTCAATGTGTCTCCTGGTCTTTCTCGGTGCGGGCGTGCGCGTGGCGGGCGAGCGTGCTCAGCCCGCGCGCGACGGAGTATTCGGGCTCTGGCGGCACGATGAAGCGGGGCGCGGTCATCGACGGCCAGAGGTGTTCGCGGACGTAGGTCTCGATCGGCGTGCGGACGGCGTCGCCGGCGCGCAGGATGCCGCCGGAGAGGATGACGACCGTCGAGTCGTACATGTGGCAGAGGGTGACGACGGTCGCGCTCCACACCTGCAGGAAGTGCTCGCGAGTCTCGGCGTGCTCGTCCGACGCGAACAGGTCCTTGACGGTGCCGTTTTTCAGCGCCCACGCACTCGCCAGCGCCTCCGCGCACCCGACGTTCCCACAGGGGCACACGGGCCCATGGATACCGGTCGTCACGTGCCCGCCGAGGATCCCGGCATGCCCGGTGACTCCGCGCAGCGCGACGCCGTCGATCATGGCGGCGGTGCCGATTCCCGTGCCGAGGGTGACGAGCACCGCGTCGCGCTCGCCGCCGGCGGATCCGGTGGACGTCTCGCCGATCAGCGCCGCGCGTGCGTCGTTCTCGATGGCCGCGGGGAGGCCGAGCCGGTCGCTCGCCCAGTCGTGCAGATCGAAGCCCTGGAGGAAGTCGTATTTGTCGTTGGCGTGCAGCATGCGTCCGGATGTCGGGTCGACGACGCCGGGAACGGCGATGCCGACGGCGATCGGGTGGCCTTCGACGCTCTCGATCAGTGCGCGGGATGCCGTGACAGCCGCGTCGAGATCGGCGGTGCCGCCCGTGACCGGAACGCGGTCGGATGCCAGAATGCCGACGCCATCGATGATCGCGAGCTTGATCTCGGTGCCACCGAAGTCGATGCACAGCTCCATCGCCACACTCCTGTTCTCTGGTAATTGGTAACGTTACCAAGAGCCGATGAGAGTGTCAACATCTCGGCGGGTCGCAGGGCTGCCGGAGCGCCCCCGGCATCCCGCAGCGGCCACTACCGCAGGTGCATCCGCAACTGCACCGGAAGCTCCACTTCGCGCACGGCGCCGGTGTCGTCACCGGCATCCAGTCGATCGAGAAGCAGCCGCGCAGCGGTCCTGCCGAGCTCTCTCGGGTCGTGGTCGATGACGCTGATCGGCACGGGCGAGAGCTCTGCGAGCTCGAAGTCATCGAAGCTCATCACCTCGGGGAACTCTGCCGCCGGCTTGAGTCCCGATGTGATCTGCTGGTTGATCTCCTTGAGCGCGCCGATGGCGTTGCGGTTGTTGGCGCAGAACACGGCGGTAGGCGGATTCGCCATGCGTAGCATGGCGCGGGTGGCTTCTCGCGCCTCGTCCACCGTCTGCTGTCCGACGGCGATCAGCGTCGGGTCGAGGGGGATGCCGCGGTCCTTCAGGGCTCGGATGAAGCCATCGTGGCGACGCTGGCCGGTGAAGATGGCCAGGGTGTTGCCGAGGTAGCCGATGCGGCTATGGCCTGCATCGATGAGTGCGGTGGCGCCCTGATGGGCCCCTTCTTCGTCGGCGAGCACGACGTTGTCGGCATCCAGTCCCTCGATGCGACGTGAGGCGAGGACGACCGGAACGCCCTGCTTCTGACTTTGGGCGAGATGGTCTGGCGCGGTGCTGGCCGGGACGACGATGAGCCCCTCGACGCGGCGGCCGAGGAAGTCGCTGACCAGCTCAGCCTCGCGATCCGCATCCTCCGATGTGTTGCCGAGCAGGATGCGTCGGCCGGTGAGTGCCGCTTCTTCTTCGACGCCCAGCGCGAAGGTGCTGTAGTACGGGTTCGCGATGTTGGTGATCGCGATGCCGATGAGTCCGCTCGAATGGCCAGGCCGGATGCTGCGCGCATTCTCGTTGCGGTGATACCCGAGCTCGGCGACTGCGGCGAGCACGCGCTCCTGCACATCAGGTTTGACGTTCACGCCGCCGGAGAGCGTGCGAGAGACGGTCATCGGGCTCACGCCGGCGTGCTGCGCGACCTCTTTGATGGTCGGGCGGTGTGCGGCCATGCCCAGCCTCCCTCCGATGTAGGGAACGTTACCAGTCACCAGGAGCCTGAGTGCCCGACCATCCGAGGGGTCTACCCTGGCGGCATGAATACGGACGCTCAGACTCCTGACCGCGACGACGATTCTGCAGGGAGCGCTCTGGACAGGGACTTCCTGCAGCAGTCGGTGAAACTTGCTCTCGAGAATGTCGCCGACGGCGGCGGCCCGTTCGGCGCGGTGGTCGTGCGCGACGGCGAGGTCATCGGCACCGGTCAGAACAGGGTGACGCGCGACCACGACCCCAGCGCGCACGCCGAAATCGTGGCGCTTCGCGCGGCCGGGCAGCAGATTGGTGACTTCTCGATGGAGGGCGCCACACTGTACTCGTCATGTGAGCCGTGCCCGATGTGCATGGCCGCCGCCCTTTGGGCACGCGTCGATCGCGTCGTCTACGCCGCCGATCGTCATGATGCCGCTGACGGCGGTTTCGATGACCTTGCTTTCTATCGGATGTTCGAAGCCGAGCGCTCCGAATGGGCGGTGCCGGTGGAGGCGATGCCCCTCGCCGAAGCGACGGCGCCGTTCGAGCGGTGGTTGAGCACGGCGGACCGCACCGAATACTGACGCCGGGGCCGGACTCCCGGCGGGAGGGGGCGCGAAGTGTCGCCAAATCGCGCGTGAAGCGAACGTTTGCGACCCCTGCCCCGCCCACGGACCCCGCGCCGCGCCCACCCCGGCCTTACGGCCGCGTGTCGTCGTGGTGCACGACGCGGCTCAGCTCGATGACGCCGCCGGCCAGCTCCCAGTAGTGCAGCCGCCGCGCTCCCGGAGCGTTCTGCTCGATCGACGACCGCCAGCAGCGCGCGCCGTCCGACCGCACGACGTACGGGTCATCGCCGCCCTCACCCGAGCGCAGCCGGTGCAGCTCGCGCGCCGGGATCTCGCGGTCGCGCCCGGTGATGGCATCCACGCAGGCGCGCACGGCCTTGCTCAGCTGGTTCTCGTCGAGCGCGTCCAGCGAGTCGATGAACGCGGGGCCGAACGAGAACTCGCGCAGCGGCCACCGTTCCCGCTCACCGGGTGCGGTGCGATTGCCCCAGGTGCGTTCGATCTCTATCCGGATGCCGTCCGCCGTCGGATCCACGTGCGCCCGCTCGGCCGCCCGACGCGCGTCACGCAGCGCCCGCCCGGCTTCGCGACGATCCTGCGAGGCATCGGCCAGCCGCGCTTCGACCTTCGCGCGCTCGGCCCGCTCGTCGGCCAGGCCGGCGCGCAGCTGCTCGTTCTCCGTCCGCAGGCTCTCCAGCTCCGACGCGTCGGGAGCCGACCGTCCGCCTCGCGCGACGAGGTTGGTGAGTGCGAGGATGTCGCGCCTCGCCGCCGCCACCTCGCTCGACAGCTCGTTCAGATCGTGCCGGATAGCGGAGTCGTCGCCGGGCGACACCCGAGGCTCGGATGCCGGCACCGCCGCCTCCGCCACAACCGGCGCCACGGCATCCGGCGCGGAGGCACCGGCCGAACGCCCCTCACTCAACCACGGAGCTCCGCCGGCGACGAGCGCGAGCGGCGGGGTGAGTGCGGCATCCGGCTCGACGTCCTCGCAGCTGAGCGCGACCTCGGCGCCCGCATCGCGATGCACCCGCACGCGGATGACGTCGCCGACGTGCAGCAGCTCGCTGACCGGCCCCTCATCCACGTCGACATCGCGGCGCCTCAGCACAACCGAGACGCGCGGATGCAGCTGCACGGTCGCGCGCAGCTCGGTCACCTTCACGACGAGCGCGAGCGTCTGGGAGCCGTCGGCGAAGACCGAGAGGTCGGGCGCGAGCGGCTCGGGGTGCAGCTCGAGTTCGTCGAGGACGCCGGTGACCGGCCCGCCCTCGACGAGAGCCGCGATCAGCGGGATGTCGGGCGGCAGCAGCGCGCCGGTGGCCGTCACGGTCGTGCCGTCGTCGAGGCGGACGATCGCGACGGTCCCGTCGGCGACGAAGCCCCGCACGGTGCCGCTCGCGCGGCGGATGCTGGACGCGGGAGCCGACTCGACCGTGCGCCGGCCGGTCTGACCCATCGCATCCTCTATGAGATCGTCGGCGTCGGAGTGGCCAGGGAAGCGGAGCTGCGAGCGGGTCCATTCCGGCGCCTCACCGAAGTCGGGCGGATACGAGCGCGCGGCACCGCCGAACGCGTGCGTCTTCGGCGGCAGCAGGTGCTCGAGGTCGTGGCTGGCCGAGTCGGTCTCGATCGTGACGACCTCGGCGATCCCGTCGAGCTCCGTGCGCAGCCGCGCCAGATCGAAGTGGAACAGCCCGTCGGCGTCGGCCGACACGAGTACGAGCGGACGCTCGCGGCGCCCGAGGATGCGCGTCGCGAGCGCTTCGACCTCGGCAGCGGTGCGGACGTCGGCGAGGCTCATGGGTGCGAGTGTAGGCGAGGCATCCGACGATCGATCCGGGGCGCGGCGCGGACTCGAGAGCGCCGTCGTCTGCCACTCTCAAGGAATGGAATCTGAGACCACCCCGGTGTCCGGGCGAGCGCCCGCGTGGCCGTCGCTGCTGATCGGCGTCGCATCCGCCGCCGTCATGCTGTTCCCGTCGTGGGTGGGCGGTGGCCGTCTGCCGCTGCAGAACCTGTGGCACGTGCAGACCATGCCGGACGACATGCCGTTCGCGCTGCTCCCAGTGAGCCAGTACTACGCGATCAACATCTTCGTCATGCTGCTGCTCGGTGGCGTCGTCGCGGGTCTCGTGGTGCGCGTCGTCCGACGGAATCGGATGCTGCGCACCGGCGCCGCCGCGCTCGGCGTGCTGCTCGTGCACCTGGTCGTCACCGTGCAGGCGTTCGCGGTCGTCGGCGCCGGGCACGGCATCTGGGAAGGCTCGGCCGGCGGCCGCGAGATGCTGTACTTCGCCGGGATGCTGGGCGGGGTGATCGCCGGCATCCTGCTCGCGCAGCTCGGCCTGTGGCTGACCTCGCGCGCGTCGGTGACCCCCGTAGCGCTGGGAATCGTGCTCGCCGCGGTGCCGTTCGCGAATTGGATCGGCACCGCGATCACCGCTTTCACGACGTACATGGGCTACCCGCAGTTCGTCGCCGAGATCCTGCGCTGGCTGCCCGCGGTCATCGTGGGTGTGACGCTCGCGTGGTGCGGTGTGCGTCCGCTCGTGCGGCTGATCGTATGGGTGGTCGGGGCGCTCGCCGTGTGGATCGTCCCGGCGCTGTTCACGGCGATCATGTACGCGCTCGGGTCGCGGGTGTTCCAGGGTGATCTGGAAGTGATGTCGGAGGCGGCGGCGCAGATCTTCCCGCAGGCGGTGGCCGTGCTGTGGCAGCCGGCCGTGGTCGCGCTCGTCATCGGTGCGGTCGGCGTCGTAGTGCGGATGCTGGTGACACGAGTGCGTTCACAGCCTCACGCGCGCAGCAACCCCGCCGCGGCCGAATGACGCCGGCTCAGAGATCGACCTTGCCGCTTTCGCCGCCGTCGTAGCGATCGCCGGTGATCTTCGACTTCACGAAACTGAACGCCGTCGCGATCTTGCCGCCCGGGGTGTCCCAGTACTCGGCCGAATCCGCGGTGAACTTGAGCACGCCGACAGCGGGGTCGCTCGGGCCATCGGGGAACCATGCCTCGACCACCGGATTCCACAGCTCCTCGATCTTCGCGCGGTCTTCGACGAGTCGTGCCGTGCCGGAGAGCGACACCCATGCGTCGTTCGAACTCAGCGAGACGTTGGCGTGAGAGTCGGCAGCGAGATCTCTGATCGGCGAGGAGGTCTTCGAGACGAGGAACCACAGGTCGCCGTCGAATTCCGCCTCCTGCACGGTGAGCGGGTGCGCGACGAGCGAGCCGTCGGGGCGGTGGGTGACGAACATTGCGAATCGGAATTTCTTCACGAGTTCTGCGACCTTCGTGCGATCGTCGGTGGAGTCAGTCATGGCGTTCACCTTTCTCTTCCGTTCCATCTGTCGCGGCCAACGATGCGCTCTTTCCGCGCTCGCGGGAAAGGGGTTGAAAGCGAAGCGTGCGCGGGTTACGGGCTCCATGGTCGCTACTCGCGATCTTCCGTCTCGGCAAGGGTCTCCTACCCACGAGGCAGATGTCGTACAAAGGACTCTGCGACAGATGGGAGGCCCGGACATGGCCGCAGGAGACATCGAGACGTTCCATCAGAACGGCACCTGGTTCAACCGGATCGAGGGCGAGTCGCGCACGCTCGGTGCGGGCTACGAGAACCGTGAGGATGCTGTCGCAGCGGGCCGTGAGGCAGCCGTCGCCCGCCAGGTCGAGCACTCCGTGAAGAGCGAGGAAGGCCCGTCGGACGATTACAGCCCCTACGGAACCAATCCGCGCGACCGGATCGGCTGACAGAAGCGCCGTCATGTTGATCCAGGCGTGCGTCAACGGAGTTCGAGACGTCACAGAGCATCATCGGCTCAGCGCCGACGAGCACGTCGTTGCGACCGAGGCGGCTCGCGCAGTCGCGGTCGGTGCAGGGGCGATCCACGTGCACGCGAAGGATGCCGAGGGGCGCGACAGTCTCGACGGTGTCGATGTCGCGCGGTGGCTCACCGCGGTGCGGAGTGCGTGCCCCGGCATCCCGATCGGCGTGACGACCGGAGCGTGGGCGGCGCCGGACCTCGAGGAGCGGCTCGCCGCGATCGCCGCATGGACGGAGCTGCCGGACTTCGCGTCGGTGAACTGGCACGAGGACGGTGCTGACGACGTGGCTGCCCTGCTGCTGAGCCGGGGCGTCGATGTCGAGGCCGGACTCTGGGATGCCGAGGGAGCAGAGGCGTGGTCGCGCTCTCCCGTGCGGGGTGAGTGCCAGCGGGTGATGGTCGAGCTGCCGGACATCCCCGTCGCGATGGTGCGCAGCGAGGCGCAGGATCTGGCCGCTCGGGTCAGACGAGTGGAGCAGGCCGTGCCCATCCTGCTTCACGGCGAGGACCTTTCGACCTGGGCCGCGTTCGATCTCGCCGTGGAGCACGGATGGGACACCCGCATCGGGTTGGAGGACTGCCTCACATTGCCCGACGGAAGGCACGCGTCTGGCAACGCCGCGCTGGTTCGGGCGGCGGTGGAGAGAATCCCCGTGCGGTGAGACTGTGCTTCGTTCCCGCACCGATCAGGCGCGCCCTGTCGTGTGCCTCGAAACGGCGGCGGACGGCTCAGAACGCGTAGGCGACTTGGTGCAAACCGTGCTGCGCGGTCGCCTGCTCTGAGGCCGACACGCTGACGGTGACGGGCGTATCGTGAAGCTTCAAGAACTCCACGTACATCGCCATCGACGTCGCCTCGTGCACCTGCTGGATCGGTGCAATGTCATGAGCGCCAGACCCGTTGATGAACTCGATCAGTGCGAGCCAGTCGGGAAACGCGACAAAGACGTTGGCTCGGCCGCCGAATGCTTCGACGCGCTCGAAGACGGTGTTCAGGTCGTCGTCCGGAAGCGCGACGACGACCGGTCGCGTACCGTCCTCAGCGAGGACTGGAAGAGGCTGAATCGTGGACCGGCGGGCGACGGTCTTCATCACACGACGAGTTGCGATGTTGCGCGCATCCATCAGTGTCCACCCCCGCAGTTCCGATCGTGGCGATCCTGTACCAGGTCGTATCCCCGGTCGAAACATTCTTGCACGTCGACATGGGAGTACAAGGGGCGCAGGTTCCGCGCATCGTTCGACTTACGATGGCCGGTCACGTGCTCGTGAAAGTGTCCGTGCCCGGTATCACAGGAGTACTGCTCTTCCCACGTCTCCAAGTCAACCTTCTTCGCCCACACAATCGCGAAATAGACCAGCGCGAAGTTGGAGGACACAAGGCGCTGCACGATGCGGCATCCGCACACGAGGTCCGTCGGATACGTCTCCTCGAGGAGGGCGAGATCGTTCGGCGCCTCGTAGAGGCTGAACTCGGTCTTCGCCCGATTGGCGCGCGCACGCTTCGCGTTGTGCATCCGCTCTTGTTTTCGGGCCATGCCGGGAGCGTATCGACTGCTTCGGACGTCGAGATCAGGCTCAGCGCTTGCGGGCTTCACGGATTGAGCGCGCTCTACTGCACCGACCACCCACCATCACTCGCGAGCACCGCTCCGTTGATGTTCACAGCGTCGTCGCTCAGCAGGAACGTGATCGACGCGGCGAGGTGCTCGGCCGTGGCGACGGTCGGGATCGCCTGCTGGAACGGCGCGAGGCGCGCGGAGCCGGCCTCGGACATGTTCGGGGGCATCGGGATGCCGGTGGCCACACCACCTGGAGCGACGGAGTTCACGCGGATGCCCTTCGGCCCGTACATGAACGCCGCGGACTTCGTGACTCCGATGATGCCGTGCTTGCTAGCCGTGTAGGCGTTGCCCGACGCGTTGCCGCGCAGGCCCGCTTCGCTCGCGACGTTGAGGATCGCGCCGCGGCCGGCGGCTTCCATGACCGGGAGAACCGCGCGCATGAGCTTGAACGGAGCGGTGAGGTTGATCGCGATGACGCGGTCCCACACGGCATCCGTCGTCTCGCCGGCGGGCGAGAAGTCGTCGTTGATTCCGGCGACGTTGGCGAGGCCGTCGATGCGGTCGCCGGCTGCGGCGAGCACGGCGTCGATCGCGTCCTGCTTGGTGAGGTCGCCGGCGACGGCAGTGATGTCGACATCCGGGAGTTCGGCCTTGAAGGCGTCGAGCTTGTCGGCGGCGATGTCGGAGGCGATCACGCGGCCGCCTTCGCGGGCGATGCGGGATGCCGTGGCCTTGCCGATTCCGGATGCCGCGCCCGTGACGATCACGGTCTTGCCGGCGAAGCGTCCGGCGGTGATCTGCTCGGTCCAGCCTGTTGCTGCGGCCTTTTCGAGGATCTCGCCGCCGTTCGCGGCGCGGACTAGGTCGTCGACGACCGACTGCGGCATCGCGCCCTGGCTCAGGGTGACGAGCTGCTGCAGCGGCAGGCCGAGAACCGGGGTGAGGGATTCGGGGTCGGCGCCGGACTGCGCGAGGAGCCCGCGGACGAGGTCGCCGCCCGTCGGGTCGTTCAACCATTCGCCGATGGTGGAGTGTGCGGTCAGTGCCATGATTCCTCCTGAGGTCGTATTCCGTATAACGCAACGCACCGTCTACTTATTGCATCGTACGCCCGATAACCTGGATCCGTGCCTCGTCCTCGCAGCGAAAAAGCCCGCCAGTCGGTTCTGGCGGCGATGCGTGCCGCGCTCGCGTCGGACGGATACGCGTCGGTGACCATCGAGGGTCTCGCCGCCGAGGCCGAGGTGTCGAAGCAGACGATCTACCGCTGGTGGTCGTCGAAGGCCGCGATCCTCGGGGAGGCGCTGCTGGAGGGTTCGCTGCCGACACCTTCCTTACCCGTGACGGATGACTTGGGTGCCGACCTGCGCGCCTGGTTCGCGGCGATGTCCGCCCAGGCCGGCAATGGCGCCAGCGTGGAACTCGCGCGGGCGCTGATCGCGGTGACCGCGACGGATGCCGAGCTCGGCGCCGCCCTGAACAAGAGGCTCGCCGACCCGATCGTGGAGCAGATCGTCGCGCGGCTTACGGTCGCAAAGAATGCGGGGCAGGTCCGCGAAGACGTGGATGCTGCGGCCGTCGCAGATCAGTTCATCGCGATGTCGTCCTACGCGGCGCTGCTGGGGCGGCCGTTGGATGAGGGGCGGCTGGATGCTTTGGTGGAGGTGCTGATGCGGGGGATCGGCGCTGGCGGCTGAGGGTCCGAGGTGAGCGGCTCGGCGTGAGCAATTGCGGTGACAGTGGGTTCAAATCCCACCGTCACCGCCAAAATGAAAGCCCCGATTCTCCTAGAAAGCACTGGGAAGTCGGGGCTTTCGTCATGTCCGGGAACGGGCCGCGGTAATGCAGCGGTAACAGAATTCTGGAGAGGCTCATCGCAGATGAGCCGCGTTCTGGAAGGATCGAGCCATGTCCGCCCCCTCTACAGCCGATGTGTTCTGGTCTTCCCACCCGATGCTCATGACGGCAGGTGAAGTCGCGCGGTTCCTTGACCGGACCGAGGTGACCGTCGTGTCGCTCGCACGGAAGCACGAGATCGGGGCGTACAAGGTGGCGGGAAAGTGGCTGATCGCACCGATCGACCTTCGTGGCTTCGCCGCCGGAGATGCGCGTGCGATGAAGTCCGACCTGCGCCTCGTGATCGAGCCGGCGCCCGAGTTCACAGGAGATGTCGGCGGTGCGCTGTCTCATCTGCCAGAGCGGTTGTCCGCGAGTGCGGTGGCGGAGGTGTTGCGCGTCGAGGTCGCAAGGCTGAGTGGCCTCGGGCTCGTCGCCGGTCCAGACGGGAACATCGAACAGGAAGGTGTCGTGGCATACCTCCGTTCTGTGTCGAATTTCGGGCCGCACTACTCGGACGCTTCCTGACGCCAACGCGCACAGCAGGCCACGAGTGCCAACGCATACTCCAGTGCGACAGCGCCACGCTCACTCGCAGTGTCGGCTGCATACGCCAGAATGAGTTATGCGGAAGGTGATGATGACGGGAACCACAATGATCGAGCCGCGGCACATCAAGTCTCGGGAGCGGGTGCGCGACCTTGGTGAGGTCTATACGCAGCCGCGTGAGGTGAATGCGATGCTCGATCTCATCCCCGATGCCTTCACCGACATCGACACGCGCTTCCTCGAACCCGCAGCCGGCGATGGCAACTTCCTCGTCGCGATCCTGGGACGGAAGATTGCAGCGATCGACGAAGTGAAGCACGGCGGGAGCGTGTACTGGTATGAGTTCGCCCTGCTTCGTTGTCTCGCCTCGATCTATGGGATCGACATCAGTGATGAGAACATCGACGAGGCTCGCGAACGGATGAGCGCGGTCATGGACGCGGCACGTGTCTTCCGGGGCGAACCCGCGACCGCGGGCTTCGACGGCGCCGTCGCCGCGATCCTCGCAACGAACATCGTCGTGGGCGACTCGCTGAATGGGGCGGATCAGATCGTCTTCGTCGAGTACACGCCGCTCCCGGGAGAACACTTCCAGCGTGTGCGATCGGAACTCGAAACTCCCGCGATGGACCTGTTCTATGAGCCTCCAGCCGCATTGCCGACGATCCACTACTCGGAGCTCGGCGCATGATCGCCGGGCCTGTCGCAGCATGAATGCGCCAAGCGATGCGCATGTTCCCGACGTGCTGGAGACGCTCGCTCAGCTGCCGAACGACGATGTCTATACCCCGCCGAAGGTCGTCGACGCGATGCTCGACACCTTGCCCAAGCACGTCTGGGCAGAGCCCACCTACCGGTGGTTGGACCCTGCCACGAAGTCGGGTATCTACCTGCGTGAGGCTTTCCGGCGGCTCATGGCTGGCCTCGTCGAGTGGGAGCCGGACGGAACCAAGCGCCGCGAGCACATCCTCAAGAACATGCTGTTCGGCGCTGCCACGACGCAGATCAACGGCGAGGTTGCCCGCCGCTCTCTCTACCAGACAAAGAACGCGACGGGCACGGAGATCGAAGACGTCTCCCTACTCGACCTCGTGATCAGCTTTGATCAGCCCGACGGCAACGTCCCCTTCGTCGATACCGAACATACTTTCAGAGGTGAGGGAACCAACCGGCGCTGCATCTGGTGCGGCGCGCCCGAGGCGCTAGTTCGTGAGAGCCGTGAGCAGTTCGCCTACTCGTTTGTGCACCACTCAACTATCGCGACAAGATGATCAACGACCGTCGTCTCGCGAAGCTGGTAGACAACCCCAAGCTCTTCGACGTGTTCCCGGGTGTCGAAATCAAGGGCGGTGTGTCCTACTTTCTGTGGGACCGCGAGCACAACGGTGACTGCGAGTTCTCGACTCGCATCGACGGCCGTGTCGTCTCCACCGCGACCCGTGACCTTCGCGAGGGGCACGGAGTCGTGATCCGCGACAACGTTGCGTCGGCACTCGTGCACAACGTGACGAAACACTCGAACGGGAGCGTCGAGGAGTGGTTTTATCCATCTCTTGCTTTCAACCAGGAGTGGCGGACTAACTACCGTGGCGAGAGCGACAGCCACTTCGCGGGGTCCGTCCCGCTCATCCACAACAGCGGCGTCGGTTACGTGTCGCCCGAGAACTTCGAGCGCAACCTGGACCTCGTCAACAAATGGAAGGTGCTGATTCCCAAGGCGAGCGACGGGCACGGCCGTGAGGTGTCGTACGTGATCGGGGAGCCGATCGCTCTGGCGCCGGGTTCGGTCTGTACGCAGTCGTACTATGTGGCTGGCGCGTTCGATTCCCGCGACGAGTGCGAGCATTACGCGCAGTACCTCTGCACCAAATTCGCTCGGTTCCTAGTGCTCCAGAGGAAGGCGACTCAGGACATCACATCAGAGAGGTTTCGCTTCGTGCCGGCCCTGCCCATGGATGCGCTCTGGAGCGACGAACGTCTCTACGCTCATTTTGGCTTAACAGACGCTGAAGCTGCCTACATCGATGCGAGCATCCACCCGCGGGAACCTGTCTTCTCGCTCGACTCCGCTATCCCAGCATCCCATCTTGCGGGAGGAAGCAAGCACCGCGCTGGCGACGTTGCTGTCGAATCCGACGATGAAGGTGATGACGAGTGAAGACCGACGTCGTAAAGCCTAAGGACGTCTTCTACAACCCGACGCGCCTTGTCGTACCGCTCTTCCAGCGTCCCTACGTTTGGTCGAAGGAAACGCAGTGGAGCCCGCTCTGGCAGGACATAGTTCGGCTGATCGAGGTGATCTCTCAGCACAACCAGACTGCGACGCACTTCCTGGGGGCGATCGTCATCCAGCAGGTGCCAACGACTCTCGGCGCCCTGCCCACCTGGAATGTCATCGATGGTCAGCAGCGCCTCACGACGTTGCAACTGCTACTCGACGCGCTGCACGCAGAGCTCGAACGTCGAGGGTGGGCGCAGTTGGCCGGCCAGATTCTGCCGCTCGTTGAGAATCCGTCCGACTATCGCGACGACGAGAACGATCGCTACAAACTGTGGCCGACTAATCGCGACCGCGACGGGTTTACCTCGGTGATGTCGGCTCCGACACCGGTCGATTACTCCGCACTCGTCAAGTCCCGACTTGGTGACGCGCACGAGTTCTTCGCGGAGTCGATCGCTGGTTGGCTCGGGGACGATAACGCGGCTGAACGGCGAGCACGGATGCTCGTGGCCACCGTCATGGATCGGCTGGAGATCGCGAGCATCCGTCTTGATGCGAATGAAGACGCACAGGCGATCTTCGAGACGCTCAACGCGCGGGGCACGCCTTTGTCGGCCGCTGACCTAATCAAAAACTTCGTGTTCCAGAATCTCGCAGGGACACCACATGACGCCGAGCAGGCCTACCTGAACTATTGGGCCGAGTTCGAGACGCCTTGGTGGGAGAAGGAGATCACGACCGGGCGCATCAAGAATTCACGCGCGTCGCTGTTCCTGTGGCAGTGGCTCACCGCCCGCACCCTCATCGACTTCCCGATTCGTGAGGTGTTCACGCAGTTCAAGCACTATGTGAACACCGTCGCGAAGGACATCGGCGTGCTGCTTCCACACATTAAGGCTGCGGCCGACCGGTATCGGTCGATCATCGAGGGCTCCGAGAACGTCAACGGCCAGCTCAGCCGACCGGAGTTGTTCAGCTACCGTGTCGGGACGCTCGACTCTGAGATCGCCCGTCCGCTGCTCATCTGGCTCGACGAGCCGGAACAGGCGTCGGTCCCCGTTGCTGATCGGGAGCGCATTCTCGAGATTCTTGAGAGCTGGTTCGTCCGCCGCGCGCTGGTCAAGGCGCCCTCACAAGGTTCGAACCGGTTCATCATCGACCTGATGCAGCATCTCAGCACGCAGCCGCACGACGCGCTCCCTGACGCGACCGAGGCATACCTCGTCGCCAATCACACAGCCGTTGGATACTGGCCGGGCGACGCCGAAGTCAGGGAAGCGTTGACCGGAGCGACAACGTACTGGAAGTATCTGCGGGGCCGCCTGCGCATGGTTCTCGAAGCGCTTGAGGACGCGAAACGCGGGTACCCGAGCGGGAAGCAGCTCGCGATGGGACCGGTCGTCCGAAGCAAGGGCACCATCGAACATCTGATGCCGCAGGGATGGCGCAAGCACTGGCCCGCTGAGCTGACCGACGAGCAAGAGGCTGCACGAGACCGCATTGTCCAGCAGCTCGGAAACCTCACCCTGGTCACCCAGAAGTTGAACAGCAAGATCAACAATGGGCCGTGGCATTCAAAGCGAGAGCACTTCCTCAACCATGACGATGTGTTGATCACGAAGGATGCGATGAACCTTGCGCCGAAGAGCTGGGGCGAGACGGCGATCGAGCAGCGCACCGCGATGCTCATCGATCAGATTCTTGATATCTGGCAAGCGCCGGCGGGGCACGTTGGTCTCGGGGGAGGCGCCACCGTCGCGCCGGCGACTTCTGTGACCGTCGACATCGCGCAGCTGGTCTCGTCGGGCTGGCTGGAGGTCGGCAGTGAGCTAACAACCCGGCACCCGAGATCGATGCACGCGGGTGTGCGTGCATCGGTGGCTCAGGACGGGCGCATCTTCATCGGCGACGTGGCATACGCAACGCCGTCCGCGGCGGCAGTGGCGGTGACCGAAACCGACACGAACGGCTGGTGGTGGTGGGTGGTTGCCGCCACCGGAAAGTCGCTTCAGGATCTCCGAGCTGAGTACCTGGCGAGCGTCGGCGAGGCCGACGCGGATGTCGTAGACGAGGTCTCCGACGACGTTCATGCACTCGACGCGGACGACCCTGAGCCGGCCGAGGAAGACACCGCGTGACCAAGTACATCTATGCCTATACGCATGCTGGAAACGCGAAGCCGTGGACTCGGCCGAGTGGGCAGGTAGGGGACACCTGGATCAAGGTCGGCGAGACCGTCAATCCGGGAATCGACCGCGTTCGCCAGCAGGTGGGAACTGCATTCCCAGGTCTTCATGGCGTCCAGATCCTCTTCCATTCCGAGCCCGCGCTACGTGCTGACGGCACCGAATTCAGCGACCGTGGTGTGCACCGTGTCCTGCGGAATGCAGGAATCGTTAATCCGGGCGGCGAGTGGTTCGAGGCGACTGAGGCTGAGGTCTGGGCAGCGATCAGATCGCTGCAGCGCGGGCTTCCGTTTGACCCGACACGTGTCCAGGACTTTGAGCCGCGGCCCGAGCAGAGACGTGCCGTCGAGCTCACGGCGGCGTTCTTTCGCGCGCACGGGACGCCAGAACTCGCAAGCGCACCGAAGTTCTTGTGGAACGCGAAGATGCGTTTCGGAAAGACCTTCACGACCTATCAGCTCGCGAAGGAGATGGGCTGGACTAAGCTGCTCATCCTCACCTACAAGCCTGCGGTGCGAAGCGCATGGCGCGACGACCTGTTGGGTCACGTCGACTTCATCGACTGGCAATACGTCGACCGCGACACCCCGCCTTACGAAGCGGATGCGCTGGTCGACAGTGGACGGCCAACCGCTTGGTTCGCGTCTTTCCAGGACGTCATTGGCCGCGACGCGAACGGCAAGCCCAAACCTCGAAACGAGACGCTCCATATCGTGGATTGGGACTGCATCGTCATCGACGAGTTCCACTTCGGCGCCTCGACCGCAGCAGCCCGGGAAGTCTACGACCCGCAGGACAGCGCGGAGGCAGCGCTGGCGCAGCTCTTCGAGAGGGCATCGGACGAGTCGAGCGACACGGACGCCGACGTCGTGCCAGAGCTCGACTACGGGCTGAAGACGAAGTACCATCTTCACCTGTCCGGCACGCCGTTCAAGGCCATCACCAATGGCGACTACGACGACTCTGAGGTATTCAACTGGACGTACATCGATGAGCAGCGCGCGAAGTCAGAATGGAACCCCAAAGCAGGACGCAATCCGTATGCGGAGTTGCCCCAGATGCGTATGTACACGTACGCGATGGGGGCGCCAACGGGCGACTGGGTCGATGGCGGCGAGTTTAATGGGTTCGACCTGAACACCTACTTCAAGGCGAAGCGAGTGGCGGGTGCCTATGAGTTCGAGAAGCCGGACTACGTGGCATCATTCCTGGACCTCATCCGTGGGAAGAAGGCGCTACCCGAGCGGATCGAGGACGGGGACGATGCAGATGCACAGTTCCCCTACGAGGCCGCTGAGTTCAAGGAGGCGGTGAAGCACTCGGTCTGGTACATGCCCGACGTTGCCGCCTGCGAGGCAATGGCAGCTCAATTGCGCGCAGACCCGTTCTTCTCCACATTCGAGATCTACGTCGCTGCCGGCGCGAAGGCGAGGATCGGGGCGCTGGCCCTTCCGCCGTTGCAGGCGGCGATACGACGTGCGGATGAGACCGGAAAATCGGGGTCGATCACGCTCTCGTGCGGAAAGCTGATGACAGGCGTGACCGTCCCCGAGTGGTCATCAATATTCATGCTTCGCTCGCTGAAAGCTCCCGAGTCCTACTTCCAGGCGGCGTTCCGGGTCCAGTCGCCATGGAAGGTCGACGGCGAGATCAAAAAGCAAACCGCCTACGTGTTCGAGTTCGACCCGAACAGGGCTCTATCGCTCATCGCTCTGTACGGGACGGAACTCGCGAACAACTCTGCCGACAAGAAGGCAACGCAGGCGTCGGTGCTGGGCGAGTTGATCAACTTCCTCCCGATCTTCGCGATCGATGGTGGCCGGATGGAGCAGCTCGATGTGCAAGCAATCCTCGACTGGGCGCACGGTGGCATCGGTGCAAACGCCCTCGCGCGACGCTGGAAGTCGACGGACCTGTACAACCTCAATGGGGTCACGATGGACCGACTCCTTCATGACGCGGACCTCATCGCAGAGTTGGAGCAGATCGAGGACTTCCGGAGCATTCGGGAGGAGGCCGAAAAGATCGTCACCGCGTCGAAGAAGCTTGCCACCGTCAAGCGCGACGGCGGGGGCGCGAAGGAGCAGCGCCCACACAAGAAGGCGATCGCGGATCAGCGTAAGGACATCCGAGCCAAACTGAAGAAGGTTTCGGCGAAGGTCTTGATCTTCATGTACCTCACCGACTTCCGCGAGGAGCGGCTGAAGCACGTCATCGAGTCACTCGATACCGAACTCTTCCTCCGCTCGACGGGGCTCTCGCTCGAGTCGTACGGCAAGCTCACGGAGATCGGCGTCATCGATGTCGGCAACATGACCGACGCCATCCAGAAGTTCCGCTACTTCGAGAAGAAGAGCATCGAGGCGCTGGTTGGATTGGATCGTGATGCCTGAACGATTGCGCCCTCAGCGGACCCAGCGTCGAGGCCGTTAGGGACGAGCACATGCATCCAGATTGGTTCGATTGGCTCAGCCTTGCGGTGACCGTGCTTGCGGCGGTTGTGCCGGCGTGGCTCGCCATCGCCCTGTGGCGGTCGGATCGTCAGAGTTCAATCCGCGAACGCCGCAGCGCGGCGACGCGCGAGTTCACGCACCTCCTCGCAACAGGCGACCCAGTTCTTGTGCGTTTCCGTGACCTTGGATACTTCGCCGAGACGATGGGTCGAGGTTCTAGTCCGCTCCTGCAACTGATTCATCGCTACATGGAGTGGGACCGGGATGAAGAGCGCGAGGAGGAGCGCCAGGTCAAGGGCGGCGAGATTCAGAAGTCGCGTGAACCGCGATTGGACTTGTCGGTTGATGCCAACACCGCGATCTTGCGCTGGAACCGTGACGCTGACTACCGGGCTGACCTCACCGAAGTCGTTCTTGCCAACGGTGAGATTTTCCCTGCCGAAGAGGACAACCGAATCATCTCTCCGACCACTCGTCGAGCCGCCGAGGATGAGATCCTGAGCGACCCCCGTGAGTACCGTGAGTGGCTGGCGGGAACGAGGCTTGCACCGGGCCGCATCCGTCGTCGTCGGCTGCTTGAGCGGCTGCGCTTCTGGCCCACGGGCACCGTGGTGCTCACGGAGCCGCTCAATCCGGCTGCGACCAAGGACTACCTTGACAACGACGAGATCGACGGCGACGAATGGCTGCGCGAGCGCTCGACAGTTCCGCCCGAAGAGCGCGACTGGTAGCGGCGCTACCTCGTCCAGAGCGGCAGTTCGTTCCAACCTTTGGGGAACCCCATGGTGTTCTCAAGAGTCATGCCGCCCACGGTTCCGAGCTTGTTCGCCTGTGTCGCAAGGGCTGACCACGCCCAAGTGCTTGAGGGGTTCGAACCCACGTGTCGTGCGCAGCCTTCCCCTCGCAGGTGCGCTCTCGCGTGTCGGATCATTCCGATCCGATGCGATGCCGAGCAGGTGTTGCGCGACGAGTAGGCACAGCAACTCAACATCGTTGAGTGCAGGTTTGCGCCCTGCACGATGATCCCGCGTGAACCCGATCGCGGGCAGGATGCGGTCATCGAGACAGGCCTCGAATCGCAATATCGGGTGGCTCTGAACCGCAATATTTAGTGGCCCTCAGACCTCCAAATACGCACACCGTCGCGCCGCCGAGTTGAGGGTTCGGGCTGGTCGCTTCGTCGGCACGGGGGATTCGAGCGGAAGCCACGCGCGAGACTGTTGCGCCAGCCGTCGCGCTCTTTGCGACGGCTGGCGCCCCCTATTCATCCGCAACTGACCACGGCGTACGGGCCGGTCGATGTGTTTGTCTTCCGCAGCTCTCCGTTGACGTAGATGTTGCACGTGATGTTCGAGCCGTTCATCGTCTGCGCGTTGAAGTTCCGATAGTCCGACTCGGTCTCCCAGGTCTTCTTCCAGGGTAGTTGCGCGTCTGTTGCCTGGCTGATGTCGAAGGTGCCCGGCGCAAACCAGGTGATCGTTGCCCGAGTCCCGTCGCCGACGACCTCGTATGCGACAGTGGGCGGAACTAGGGTGAGTTCGATCGCCTTCGCGGGGTCGGCGATCGTTCCTGCGGCCGGGCTCTGCTTCATCACCCGGTGTGTGCCGTACGCTGACCCGTCCACGCTGAAGTCGGCGTCCTTCAGGATCGTGACTGCATTCCCTTCAGTCTCGCCAACGACATCAGGGACCTTGACGCCCCACTTCAGCTGCACGCTCGAGCCGATCGGCAGTTGCCCGTCTGCTGGGGCTGGATCCATCGTTCGAACGAGTATGGCGCCTGCCGCGTGGGTGAACGGCATGGATGAGAACCCGGCGGCGAGTCCGACTGATTCGAGCTCCGTTTTCGCCTCGTCGAAGGGCATCCCAACGACCTCGGGTACATCCACAAGCGGGGTGTCGAGGACGACTTCGAGCATCGTCCCGGCGTGGACTGTCGCGCCGGCCGCGGGCGTTTGCGAGAGAATCGTCCAGTCTCCGTAGCCCGAAAGCTGCCGAATCAGCTCGTTCTCAGACCTCAGGTCGAGGTGCGCCTCGAGGGCGCGATCGCGTGCCGCATCAAAAGCTAGACCGACCACATCAGGCGCGGATGTTTCCGCAAGCTCAATTGCGATGACGAGAGCCGTTCCGGGACGAACCCGCTCGTCCGGCGTGAGGGACTGTCGCGTCACCTCGCAGAAGTCCGACAGCGGGGGTTCTATCGTGCACTCCACGTCCGAAGCAGCATCGTCGCTCTCGTATTCGAGCCCCGCGTCGGTGATCGCTTCCAGGGCTTCCGCACGGGCTTGGCCTACGACGTCCGGAACGGCCACCCTGTCAAGACTGTCGACTACTATGATCGCGGCGACGACTGCCAGGACCAGCGCGACGAGCCCACCGAGCGCGAAGTAGTGAACTCGCCGTGGCGGCCAGAACCGGCCCCAGAACGTGCGGTTAACTCGATCCTCGACGATCGTCACGTGCGCCTCCCCCAGCGACGGCTCCAACGGTTCTTCAGGAGCGCGATGAACGGCAACGGGCCGGCGCACCTGCCATGAGCTTAGCCAACGATCGACAGGCCGTTGGCGCCCCGCCCCCTTCCTGCGCGGACGCCCCGTGCAGGAAGGGGCCCCCAGGAGCCCTCAAGCACACGTAGCCAGCCGTGAGGTCGCGCAGCACGGTGCCGCACTGCTGAAGTGTCACTCGGCGTGATTGCCCACTCGCCTGCAAGAGACGGGTTCTTACGCATCCACCCAGCGGCGACGAACTCAGAGCTGGCAGACCGTCAGTTTGTAGCATCCCTGGGCAAGCTTCTTGTGTTGAGCTCTGACTCGAGGTGCAGGGGGAGTCGCGTGCCGGACACGCCAACGGGATTGGGATGCGAACGCAAACGGGGGTTCGGGCAACTGGCCCGGACCCCCGTTCACGTATAGAGCCTTACGGCTGAACGAAGACCTCGTCAGCGAACATCCCGGGGCTTACCCGGATCAGCGCGGTCTCACCGTCCGGCACGAGGAAGGCCTCTGAGCCCGTCGCCGATGCGCCGTTGTAAAGCTCGTCCATGCCGAAGCCGTCTTCGAGAATGACGATGTTGTCGTAGCTGTTAACGACGTTCCCTGCGCTCGTGACGAACGCGACGCTGGCCTCGGCGGCCAGCCCCGACTCGTCACCCGTGTAGGTGACGGTGTAGTTGACGACTTCGTAGTGCGAACCCGCGGGAGCAGGGTCGTTGAAGCCGTTGGCGGCAACGGCAGCAGCACCGTCGACCGTGTGGCTGTTCACGACGACGGTCCAGTCCGATGAACTGATCTGAGAGCCGAGCGGGTACGGGTTCTCACGCGTGCCCTCGGCCGCAGCATCCGCCGGCTCTTCCTCGGCAGCAGCCTCGGCATCCTCGTCGGCGGGCTGCGAGACCACGGTGTCGCCGCTGCCGAACTCCTCGTCGAACGCCTCGCTCGCCGCATTGGCGACCACGGCGAAGAAGACCACGAAGCCGACGATCGTGCCGATGACGGAGAGGACCAGGCCGACGACGCCCATCCACTTGCGGTCGCCCTTGAGGAACAGCGAAACGATGCTGATCACGAAGGCGATCGGCAGCAGGATCCAGCCGATGATCAGCGCGCCCGGCACGCACGCGAAGACGAATCCGACGGCTGCGGTGATGAGCGCGATGAGCGCCAGGACGTTCGTCTTCTTCGGTGTGGTTGCCGGCGCGTCAGCCGGCGGCATCGAGGGAGGCATCGGCTGCGACGACGGCGCAGCGGGAGGGGTGGGTACGGACATGTGATTCCTTCAGGAGTGTGCGCGGAGCACCGGCCTGCCCCACGACGGATGCCGTAGGGCGCGCAGGTTCGCACGCACTCAGATGCTGCTCTGAATCAGGGTATGAATCGGGAGCGCGGGTAAGGCTCCGTGGTTCGTGCGGACCGGCTTGGAATCACAGTATCGAAAGGTGGGGACATTGGTTGCGCCCCACGTTCGTGGATCAATCCCAGCGACCATCATCAACGTGGCCATCACTTCCTGCTGCATGATCGGCTCATCCAGAATCGCATGCGGAACGCCACCGCGAACTAGGCTCAACCCGTGCCCTGGAGAACCGTCGAACTGCGCGTCGACCGCGACAGCGTCGCGATGGGCGATGACGTCGAGTCCCACGCGAGAACAGTGACCGTCCCACGCGGGACGCCGTTGAGCGTTGCGATCGAGCAGTCTTCACCTGAGATCAGAGCCCGAGGCTGGTCGTGGGTCGCGGTCGTGGACCGCGAGGTCGTTGCCGTCTGGTCCGTCGATCACGGAGCACAACTGCTCGTCCAAGACCGCAAGCTCACTCGCGGCCCGGTCGACATCCACTTCCGGTACTTCGTTCAGATCGACCCCGGCTGGCTCTTCGATCGCCTGGCGCAGGGCGCTGCGGCCAACCGCCGCGAACTCGAAGCGGAGTACGCGCCGATCGCGCGCGAGAGGTACCTAGCCGAACTGCGTCGCCGCGAGCGCGTGATCGATGCCCGACTGCTGAGCGCCGAGTGTATCGAGGCTATTCAGCACCTCGGGGCCGTCATCACTCTGCATGCCGACGTCGCCTGCGACTTCACCCACGCCGGCGACGCCTGGGCGGTGCGCCGCGCCGACACGATGCTCCAGGTGTTCGTCGGCGGCGGGGCGCCGTTCGCGTCGATTCGACCGCACGCCCTCGGTGAAGCGTGGCTCGTCGGAACCCTCGGCGCCTCCGCGCGCATCGCGGCGGGTCTGCCAGACCTGCCCGACGTCGACCCCCTGCCGGGCCTGGAACTCACCCAGCACGGTGGGCGCTGGATGTCACACGGAGCGACGGTCGTGCAAGTCAGAACAGAACTCGCGGCCCGCGTCGCGAGACTCGTCTTCGGGCGTTCAGTCGCTGAGGTGCGGGCACTTCTCGAGGTCTGAACCCGTTACCCGACGTCCCCGAGTCCACCACCGCTCACGGAGCCGTGTATCCACCATCCACGAGGTGGTAGCTGCCGGTGATGAAGCTTGCGGCGTCGCTCGCAAGGAAGACGATGAGGTTCGCGACCTCGTCGGCCTGCCCGAGCCGGCCGATCGGATGCTTCGACACGAGGAACTCTCTCGCCTCAGCATCCATCTGCGCCAGCAGAGGAGTGTCGATGAAGCCGGGACCGACCGAGTTCACACGCACGCCCTGCGCCGAGTACTCCAGCGCGGCCGTCTTGGTCATTCCGACGACGCCGTGCTTCGCCGCGACGTACGCGGGGGAGGTGGCGAAGCCGACGCTGCCCAGGATCGACGCGACGTTCACCACAGATCCACCGCCGTTGTCGAGGATCGAGGGGATCTGCGCCTTCATGTTGCGGAACACCGCGTTCAGGTTGATCGCGATGACCTTGTCCCAGTCATCGTCCCCGTACTCGGCAGTCGGGGCGGCCGCGCCGCCGATGCCGGCATTGTTCACGCCGATGCGCAGAGGGGCAAGGCTGTTCGCCTGCTCGATGGATGACGCGATCCACTTGGTGTCGGTCGCGTCGCCCGGGGATGCCTCGGCGACACCACCTGCGGCGCGAATCTCGTCGACCACCGACTGGGCCGCCTCGGCGTTCAGGTCGTTCACGACCACGGATGCGCCGTTCTGCGCCAGCAGCAGCGCGGTGGACTTGCCGATGCCGCTCCCTGCTCCGGTGACGATCGCCGATCGGTCTGAAACGTCGTATTGCGCCATGACGACTCCCTCCAGGGCGAGCACTGCACCGGGAGAGCTTCTCGGTCGGTCCGCCCTCCTCGACCATACGTCGCGTGCGCATTCGTCGCCGTGGCCTTGACATTGACGGGTGCGGCCGTCGGCCGTCGCCGTGATCTGCCGACGGCCGCCCCTTCTACCGCTCTTCCGGCTGCTCCGCCCCGACGAACTCGCCCTCGCGCGCACCACGACGGTTCGGGGCTTCGACCTCGGCGGCATCCAGGAAGGCCCGCGCCACAACGGCGCCCGCAGCATCCGTCGCCCAGATCACGAACCGGCCGGCACCGTCGCGCGCGGGCACGCCGAGCGGCACAGCATCCGACAGCGCGAACGGGGCGACCTCGAAACGAGACGTCGACGCGAACCCGGCCGAGGGCAGGGCGTCCGTCGGTGCACCGGCCGGCACCCACGCGCCGTGCACTGCGACCGACACGGTCGAGCGCCCGTGGTGCGAGACGTGCACGTCGAGGTCGAACGCGGACACCGGCAGCGCCAGATCGGCGCCGGCCCGGGAAGGAACTAGATCGAGCACGAGCACGGTCTCGGCGTTCACGTCGGCCGGGACGCATCCGCCCCAGTCCTTCGTCCGCCGATCCTCGGTCAGCAGCCCGGCGCACTCGTGCTCGACATCCGAGAACTCGGTGTACACGTACCCGGAGTAGCGGTCGTGGCGACGCAGCTCCTGCGTCTCCCACCGCAGGTGCCACGCCCGCTCGAGGCTTGTGAACCCCTCGCCGTACTCGCTGTTCAGGATCGGCACCCCGGTACGCGGGAACGACGCCGACCCGTAGAACGACTTGTCGACGGTGAAGTCCGGGCCCAGACGCACGGGGAAAGTCTCGCGCTCACCGGAGGCCAGGTCCTCCACCGCCTGCTTCCACGTCGCGAGGTCAGGCTCGTAGTAGTGCCAGTCGACGAGGTCGCTCTTCACGTGCGACCAGCCGGAGTTCTCCACGATGGGCCTCGTGTCGTCGAGCGCGCGCAACAGGCCATAGGCCCGCACTGCGGCCTCGGCGCGAGCGGCGCTGCCCGGGATGTCCCAGTCCAGGCCCCACTCCTCGTTGTACAAGCCCCAGATGACGATGCTCGGGTGGTTGCCGTCACGCTCGACCATCGCGGGCAGCTGCGCCTCGAACGCGGCGGCGGCCTCCGACGAGAAGCGACTCGGACACGCGGGCTCCGCCCACACGAGCATGCCGGTGACATCGGCCTCCTGCAGCCAGATCGGGTCCTCGAACTTCAGGTGCTTGCGCACGAGGTTGTAACCGAGCTCACGAGCCAGCGCGATATCCCGGCGCAGCGCCTCGGCATCGGGCGCCGTGAGACCGGTGTCGGGCCAGTACCCCTGGTCGAGCACGCCGCGCACGTACAGCCGCGACCCGTTCAGCACGAGCTCCTCGCCGCGCGTCTCGATCCGCCGCAGGCCGGTCGTCGCGATGACGCGGTCCGCGAGCTCGCCGTCGCCCACCGTGATCTCGACGCGGTACAGGTGCGGATCCTCCGGCGACCACAACCGCGGCTCGGCGAACTCGATGCGACCGGAGGCGTGCCCCGTAGCATCCGAGACCAGCTCGACCGCGACCCCGTCGACGAGAGCCCGCACGACCGTGCCGCCCACCTCATCGCCCGCCAGCCCGACAGAGATGTCGATACCGGTCAGGCTGTCGCCGCGCAGCGCGACAGTACGTGCGTAGGTGCGCCCTCGCGCTTCCAGCCAGACCGACTGCCAGATGCCCGAGGTCGGCGTGAACGAGACGCCGTCGTAGTCGTCGCGAGGGATCGACCGCTGCTTGCCGTGCGCGATCGCGCGCTTGTCGGCCGGGGCCTCCACCTCGACCTCGAGCTCGGACGCGACGCCGGAAACGACGAAGTCGGTGACGTCGAACTCGAACGACTCGTAGCCGCCGACGTGCTCGCCGATCGTCGTGCCGTCGATGCGCACCACGGCACGGTGGTGAACGGCGCCGAAGCTCAGCACGACACGGCGACCCGTCCACTCGACCGGAACGACGACCTGCCGACGATAGACCCCGCGCTCGAGCCACGTGCGGCGGATGCCCGACGCCTCGCTCTCCCAGGCGAACGGCACCGTGATGTCCGACCGGATGCCGTCGGCCTCGAAGTCCCAGCGGCCGTTGAGCGTCAGCCAGCGCTCCGAGCGGTCGCGGTCGGGCCGCGGGTACTCGGGCCGGGGGGCGGCTCCGGTCTCAGAGGAGACGAGGGCCTGGTCGGTGATGGAGAGTGACACGTTCAGCCTTTCACGCTGCCGGCGAGGATGCCGTTGATGAAGTGACGCTGGAGCACGATGAAGAGCACCAGCAGGGGAATGAGGGCGATGGAACTCGCCGCGAGGAGCTCGCCGGTGACCGTCGCGTAGTCCGCGCCGATCCGGTTGCCGGTGATGTTCTGCGCGAGCGTGGACAGCACGACCTGCAGAGTCGCCATCTGCTCGGAGCTGGCCACGATCACCGGCCAGACGAAGTCGTTGTAAATGTTCATGATCGTCAGGACCGCGAGACCGGCGAGGCCCGGGCGGATGACGGGCACGATCACGCGCCAGAAGATGCCGAACTCGCTGCAGCCGTCGACGCGGGCGGCATCGAGCAGCTCGTCGGGGACGGCGCTGATCACCTGCCGCATCCAGAAGATCGCGAACGCGTCGATCGCTCCGGGCAGGATCAGTGCCTGGTACGTGTTGACCCAGCCGAGCGCCTTCATCTCGAGCAGCAGCGGGATGATCAGCACGATCGTCGGCAGCATCAGCGTGATGAGCACTGTGCCGAAGATCAGGTTCTTGCCGACGAAGCTGTACTTCGCGAAGGCGAAGGCGGCCAGCGGCGCGAAGAACAGCGTGATGCCGCCCTTCACGACGAGCACAATCCCGGTGTTGAGGAACCCGTGAGCGATCGGCACGTCCTGGAACATCGCGGTGAAGTTCTCGAGCGTGAAGGTGCTCGGGTCGAATCCGAGCGGGTCGCGGATGATGTCGTTCGGCTGCTTGAAAGACGACACGATCGCCCAGGCGACCGGCGCGAGGAACGCGACCAGCAGGATCATCAGGAAGACGTGCGATCCGATTCGCAGGCTCGGACGGCGCGTGATTCGGGTTCGAGGGGCGGATGCCGCGGCATCCGTCTCGGGGCGGATCAAGGTATCGGTCATGATCAGTCCTTCGCTCTCAGCATCCGGACGAAGAACAGCGAGAGCACCATCACGAGGATCACGAGCAGGAACGAGTTCGCCGCTCCCGTGCCGAGGTCGCCGCGCGTGATGTGGTTGTAGAGGTAGTAGCCCGCCGTGGTCGTGGAGTTGTACGGACCGCCCTGAGTGACGACGAACGGCTCGGCGAACATCTGGAACACGGCGAGCGTCTGCAGCACCACCGCGAACATGATGGTGCGGCGCAGCAGCGGCACGGTGATGCTCCACAGCTGCCGGAGCCGCGATGCGCCGTCGAGTTCTGCCGCCTCGTACATCGAGTTGTCGATCGACTGCAGGCCCGACAGCAGGATGATGACGATGAATCCCGTCGTCTTCCACAGGAACAGCAGCGCGAGTGTCGGCTTCGCCCACGCGCTCGTCGTGAGCCAGCCGATGTCGGAGATGCCGAACATGCCGAGGAACGCGTTGATCGCACCGTACTGCTGATCGAACAGCACCACCCAGATCTGGGCGACGGCGACGAGCGGGGTGACGAACGGCACGATGAACGCGACGCGGTAGAGGCCGCGCAGCTTGAGCTTCGCCGAGTTCAGCAGCACCGCGACGATGATCGACAGGACGATCTGGATCGGGACGATCAGCAGCCACAGGATGGCCGAGTTGCCCAGCGAGCTCCAGAACGCCTCGCTCGTCAGCAGGTAGGTGTAGTTGCCCCAGCCCACCCACTCCGCGGCCCCGGATCCGCGCCAGTTCGTGAAGCTCAGCCGCGCCGTGAAGATCAGCGGGTAGACGCTGAACGCGACGAAGATCACGAGGAACGGCAGGACGAAGAGGTACGGCGCGGAGCGCCGCCTGAACTTCGCCATGCTGTTCCGGCGCGTGACGCCGGGGGATGCGTCACGGCCTGGGCGCGGTGGCGCCGCGGAGGGGAGGGTGGAGGTCGTCATCGTGGGGAGTCCGTCACTGCCTGTCGATGAGGTTGGTCTGGATCGCCTCGGTCGAGCTGCTGATGACCTCGGCGGGAGTCAGATCGCCGTCCAGCATCTTCTGGATGTCGTTGCCGAGGTAGTCGACGGCGCCGTTCCACCAGGACGGGATCGAGGTGCCGCTCGGGATCTCGGCACCGGCCGTCGTCGCGACCTCCCAGAGGTCCTGTCCGCCGAGGGCTTCGAGGGGCTGGAAGAGAGGCTTCGCCGGATCGGCCGCGGGGAGGTAGGCGGGGATCGACGTGTTCAGCCCGGTCGGGTAGATCTCGTTCTCACCCCAGACCGCGCTGTAGCCGGCCTCGTCGTACATGAGGAACTCGTAGAACAGCCAGGCCAGTTCGGAGTTCTCGCCCTTGGGGAGGACGAACGACGAGCCGCCCATCGCACCGCTGCGGGCTCCGCCGTCCTCCCACGCCGGGAGCTCCATCGCGCGCCAGTCTCCGCTGGTCTCGGGGAGCAGCTGCTGGGGTGCGAAGTCGTACCAGATCGCCCACGGGTAGAAGACCTGGTTGCCGTTCTCGAGCTCTGCGATATCGGTCGGGCTCAGGTACTCGGCGCGCGTTCCGAGGCCCTCGGACTGCACGGTGTCGAGGAAGGTCAGGATCTGCTCGTACTCCGGGCTGTCCAGGCGCAACTCGCCGTCGGCATCCGCGATCGACGTTCCGAGCTGGCTCGCGTACATCTCGAGCTGGAGCTGCCCGAGGAACGCGCTCTGCTCGAGGTGGATCGGGTGCGACTCGGGGTTCGCCTCCTGGTAGGCGCGGGCGGCGTCGAGCAGGTCGTCGTAGGTCTCGATCGCCGTGGCGTCCACGCCGGCCGACTCGAGCGCCGCGGCGTTGTAGAACAGCAGGCCGGGATTGAGATCGTACGGAACGCCGTAGATGCCGTCGCCGACCGTGGTCGCGTCGATCTTCTGAGGCGCGATGTCGTCGGCGTAGGGGGCGAGGACGTCGGTGAGATCCCACAGGTGATCGGCGAAGCCGCCGACCAGTGCGTCGTCGAGGAACACGCCGTCCGGAACGTCGGTGCCGGTGATGAGCGTGTTCTGCAGCTTGGCGTTGATGTCGACGGCTTCGTGGTTGACCTTGATGCCGGGGTACTTCTCGTTGAAGTCGTCGATCACGGCGTCGAAGACCTCGTACAGGTCGCCGGAGCGGTCCCAGATGGTGATCTCGCCCTCGGGCTGCTCGGCCGTGGGCGCCTGGAGGCGATCGGCTGCCGCCTCGTCGCCGGCACCGGCCGTGATGTCGGGACCGCAGGCGGTCAGAGCCAGCGCGGTGACGGCGGTGGCGCCGACGGCGGCCAGGCGCAGGCCGGGCCGTTTCGGGTTGCTGTTCATGAACACTCCTTTGTGTTGTGGTGCAGGGTCGGGTTTGTGTTGTGGTGCCGGGTGCGGTGCAGGGACGTTGTTTGCCAACGTATGCAAACTGTAACCCAACTTTGCACACGTTGCAAACGATAGGATGCTGTCATGCCGGCCACACTTCGCGACGTCGCAGAGCGCGCACAGGTGTCGATGCGCACCGTCTCGAACGTCGTGAGCGGATATACGCACGTGAGCGAACGGATGCGGACGAAGGTGCTTGCCGCGATCGAGGAGCTCGACTACCGGCCCAACCCCGTAGCGCGGACGCTGCGCACCGGTCGCACCGGGATGCTGGCACTCGTCGTGCCCGAGATCGACGTGCCGTACTTCAGCGAGCTCGCGCGGGACGTGATCGAGGCCGCCGCCGAGGTCGGGTACCGCGTGATGATCGACCAGACCGGGCACGATCACGAGCGCGAGCGGCAGCTGCTGACGGGCGAGGATCGGACGATGCTCTTCGATGGGCTGCTGTTCAGCCCGCTCGTGACCAAGTCGGAGCTATTGGATATGCACGGCTCGTCGCGCGTGCCGCTGATCCTCCTCGGCGAGCACGACTTCGACGGCCGCTACGACCACGTCGCGATCGACAACGTCGCAGCCGCTCGGGATGCTGTCGGCCATCTCATTGCGTCCGGGCGCGAGCGGATCGCGGCCATCGGGTCGCAGCCTCTCGAGGAGTACGCCACCCCGCTACAGCGCTCGGCCGGATACGAAGCGGCGCTCGCGGATGCGGGGATAACCGTTCACGCGGACTACGTCACGACCGCCGCGCACTACAGCCGCACCGAGGGTTACGCCGCGGCGCGTGCGCTGCTCGAACTCGACCCGCGCCCCGACGCCATCTTCTGCTTCTCGGACCTGCTCGCGATCGGTGCGATGCGTGCGGTGTTCGATGCAGGATTGAGCGTGCCGGAGGACGTCGCAGTCATCGGCATCGACGACGTCGAGGAGGGGCGGTTCGCGCGCCCATCACTCAGCACGATCTCGCTGGACACGACCTTCATCGCACGGGAATCCGTGCGTCGGATCATCGAGCGGATCGAGGATCCGGAGCTTTCCGCGACCGAGATCGTCGCCCCGCACAAGCTCGTCGTGCGGGAGAGCACCGCGGTGTCTCCAGAATCCTGACCGGCCACGCACCTCACGCCGCGAACTTCGACACCAAGCCGACGATGGAGTGCCGTCTACCCGACGCCGGGCTGTCACGCTCTCGCTTGCGTGGGTAGAAAGATTCGATTTTGATGCGCTTGCGTGGAGATCGCGTCGAAGTCGGGCGCCTGATTTTGGTGTGTTCAGTCGAGAATATCGAATAAAACTTCGATAAAGTGACAGCATTGCGGTAGCATGAGGATATGCCAAAGCTGACTGGTCTGCACGAGGCGATCTCTCGCCTCGATGAGGTGTGGGCGGATGCCGGCGACTCGAACGATCTTTCGCGGGAGCAGCTGATCGCGGCCAATGAGGCGATCGGAATATTGCAGCGTCGTGTGGACGCTCTGCATGTGGAGGTTGCAGCGGGCATCGCGAGCGAGTCGCGCACCGAGTTGGGCGCGGACTCTTTGGCGAAGCAGCAGGGATTCCGTACGCCGGCGAAGTTGATCGCAGCGGCTACGGGCGTCTCGACGGGTGACGCCATTCGCCTGATCAAGGTGGGCGAGGCGACGGCGACGCGCACCGATCTGCTCGGTGCTCGGTTGCCCGCGAAGTATCCGCTGGTGAGTGAGGCGTTGTCGACCGGATCTCTCAGCGCGCAGGCAGCAGCATTGATCACCGCAGTGCTGGAGAGGTGCCGCATCGCCGCTGGACCGCTGCGGACGTCCGAAGGCGAGCAGCTGCTGGTCGACGCTGCTCCGGGGCTCGCGCTCGATGAGGTGCGCCGACTCGTGGTGCGAATCGAGGCGTGGCTCGATCCTGATGGCGTCGAGCCACGCCTCGACGAAGAGCGCGGCAAGCGTTCGCTGACTTTCTATGAGCGCAATGGCCGCCTGCATCTCGACGGGAGCTTCGACGTCGAGACCGGTGCGCCGATCGTCGCTGCGCTCCGCGGGTATGTGAGCGCCTCGTTCGCGTCGCGGGAGGACTCCCCCGATCAGGATGCTCCGGATGCCGACCATCGCTCGATCGCGATGCTGCAAGCTGACGCGCTCGCGCTGTTCTGTGCGCATGTGCTGGGCTGCAAGAGTGAGAAGCTTCCGTTGGCAGGGGCGACTGTTGTCGTCAGGATGAACGTCAGCGACCTGGAGTCCGCCAAGGGAACGGCGACGATCGACGGCATCGACCAGCCGATCAGCGCGGCAGCCGCCCGCCGGATGGCGGCCGACGGCGGCGTGATCCCCTGCGTTCTCGGGGGAGACAGCGAGATTCTCGATTGGGGCCGCAAGAAGCGCTTCTTCACCAAGGCGCAGCGTCTCGCTCTCGTAGAACGCGACGGCGGATGCGCGATGTGCTACCTGCCACCCGAGATGGTCAGAGCGCACCATTTGCGATGGTGGAAACGGCATCACGGTCGAACCGATCTCTCCAACGGAATACTCCTGTGTGAGAGCTGTCACCATCGCATCCATGACAACGGCTGGGACATCCACATCGATGGCACCGGCGTGAACGCGCGGGTCTGGTTCATTCCGCCCGCTCACGTCGATCCTGCCCGCATGCCCAGACTCGGTGGGCGCGCACGCTTCGATGTTGCCGCCTGACGGCAGCGGTGTGACCTGAGTCCTAAGCCGTGAAAGCCGGCACGGCCTCGATCAGCATCCGCGTGTACTCCTCCTGCGGATCCGTGAAGATCTGCGCGGCATCCGCGCACTCGACGAGCTTTCCGTTCTTGAGCACCGCGACCCGGTCGGCGGTCTCGGCCACGACGCCGAGGTCGTGCGTGATGAAGAGATAGCTGAGCTCGCGCTGTCGCTGCAGGTCGTCCAACAGCTTCAGGATCTGCGCCTGCACCGAGACGTCGAGCGCCGACACGGCCTCGTCGAGCACGATGAACTCAGGGTCGAGCGCGAGCGCGCGAGCGATCGCCACGCGCTGCCGCTGCCCGCCCGACAGCTCGTCGGGGTAGCGGTCCAGCATCCCGTCGGGAAGCGCGACCTGCTCCGACAGCTCGACAGCGCGCTTCGACCGTGAGCCCCGGTCTCCTTCGCCGAACGATAGTAGCGGCTCGGTGATGAGCTGCTCGATCGTCATGCGCGGGTTCAGCGAGTCGAACGGGCTCTGGTAGACCATCTGGAACCGCCGCCGCAGCTGCCGCAGCTTCTCGCCCTTGGTGTGCGTGATGTCCTCACCGGCGAACGAGATCGCACCCGTCGTCGGCTCGTCCAGGCGCAGTACGAGTCGTGCCAGCGTGCTCTTGCCCGACCCCGACTCGCCCACGACCGCCAGTGTCTCACCGCGCCGCACCTCGAGCGATACAGCATCCACGGCGGTCAACGAACGGCGCCCGCCCTCGCCCTTGGGCAGCGGAAAGACCTTCGTCAGATCAGTCACCTGCACGATCGGCTCGCCGTCGAACTCGATCCGGGCCTGCGTGGCTGCCGTGCGCCGCTCATGCGCACTCAGACGCGGAGCGGCGGCGATGAGCTTGCGCGTGTACTCGTGCGTCGGTGCGGTCATCACCTGCGCCGCCGGGCCGGAATCCACGATCTCGCCCTGCTTCATGACGACGACCCGGTCGGCTCGCTCGGCGGCCATGCCCAGGTCATGGGTGATGAGCAGGATCGCCGTACCGAGCTCGCGCGTGAGGTGCGCGAGATGGTCGAGGATCTGCTTCTGGACGGTGACGTCGAGCGCACTGGTCGGCTCGTCCGCGATGACCAGGCTCGGCTGCGCGGCCAGCGCTCCTGCGATCAGCGCACGCTGCTTCATGCCGCCGGAGAACTGATGCGGATACTGCTTCGCCCGCTCGGCCGGATAGGTCAGCCCGGCCATCTCGAGCAGCTCGACCGCTCGATCCTCAGCGTCGTGCTTCGACGCGAGGCCGTGCACGAGCAGCGGCTCCGCCACCTGCACGCCCACTTTCCGCACCGGGTTCAGCGACAGCGCCGGGTCCTGCGGAACCAGCCCCATCAGCCGGCCCCGGATGCTGCGCCACCGGCGCTCGCTCAGCGGAAGAAGATCCTCGCCATCGAGTTCGACCCGGCCGCCGGTGATCTCGGCGTTCGGCGCGAGAAGGTTCATGATCGCCTGCGCGACAGTGCTCTTGCCCGACCCGGATTCGCCCACGATCGCTACGACCTCGCCGCGCTTCACGCTCAGGCTCACGCCCCGAACCGCGTCGACCTCGCGGTCGCCGATCCGGTACGCGACGCGCAGATCCTCGACGCGCAGGATGTCGTCCTGCACGCGGTCGTCCTGCACCGGGTCACCCTGTACTACCGGGTCACCCTGTACTGCGCGATCAGACGATGGATGCTGCGCGGCAGCCTCCTCACCCGGAGCGGGTTCGACCGACCCGGCCTGTCGAGCGGGTTCATCGACGGTCGCGGCGACGTCGTCCTGCAGCATGCGTCCTCCTCGTCGAGCACGTTGGTCTTCATCGAGCACTGATCATGTTCTCGTTCACGCTATGCGGGCGGATTCATCCTGATCAAGACCTACATGCGCATTGGGCAATGCGCACGCTGCATGGATCACTCGTCTCCGTCCACCTCTTCGACCAGGCTCAGCAGTCGTTCGACGAGAGGATTGGGCGACTCGGAGTTCCATGCGATGTCGAGCTCGACGCTGTTCACCCGCGACGACGGATCAGCCTCGCTGATCGGGAGCAGAGTCACCGTGTCGGGAGCGATGCGCGCGGCCGACTCCGGCACCAGCGTGAACCCGAGCCCGGCACTCACCAGTGCCAGCAGCGCGGGCACCTGCCCGGCGTACTGCACGATGTGCGGGTGCACCCCGCTCGCGACGAACATCGACAGCAGCAGGTCATGGAAGTACCGTGCGACGCTCGGCGAGTACATCAGCAGCTGCTCGTCCTTCAGGTCGATGAGCTTCAGCGGCCCTTCGCGCTGCGCCAGATCGGAGTCGCTCGGCACCGCCACCGCGAGCCGCTCGCGGAACACAGGCCGACTGCTGATCTGCTGCCGCGCGAGCAGCGGCCGCATCAGGCCGACGTCGACCGTGCCCTTCTCGAGCTCCTCCATCTGATCGAGCGACACGAGCTCACGCAGCAGCAGCGTGACACCCGGGAGTTCGGCAGCCGCGCGCCGCAGCAGGTCGGGCACGACGGCCTGGCCCGCCATCGCCGTGTACGCGATCGTGATGGTGCCAGCGGCGCCCTGCCCGACTGAGCGCACATCCGCGACCGCCTTGGCGGCGAGGTCGATGAGCCGGCGAGCGTTCGGCAGCAGCGCCCGCCCGGCCTGGGTGAGCGCGACCCGGCGGCTGGTGCGATCGAACAGCCGTGTGCCCAGCTCGCGCTCGAGCTGCTGGATCTGGCGACTCAGCGGCGGCTGCGTCATCTTCAGGCGCGTCGCCGCCGCTCCGAAGTGCAGCTCCTCCGCGACGGCGATGAAGCATTCGAGTTGCACCAGTGAGATCATCGATCCACTCCTGATATCAGTCAGTGCGCATTTTGGTTTGTCCGCGCATCCGTCCCACCATAGTCTCGGGGGCATCCCGACGCACCGAATCCACCAACGGAGGCGCGATGCCTGAAGAGATCCTGCTGTCCGTCCCTGCCGCCACCCGGCTGCCGGAGAACGCCGTGCGGTCGATCCGCATCACCCCCGTCGCGTTCCAGGACCCGCCGCTGCTCAACACCGTCGGCGTGCACGAGCCGCTCGCGCTCCGCGCCATCGTGCAGGTGACCACCGAGTCCGGAGTGCTCGGGCTCGGTGAGACCTATGGAGACTCCGCGCACCTTCAGCGCCTGCGGGTCGCTGCTGACGCCGTGCTCGGCTGCGACGCGTTCGCCGGCAACGACCTGCGGGCGCGGGTCGAGCGCAGCCTCGCCGGTGACGGCATCCAGGGCGGTCACGGCATGTCGGGCATGGTGACCCGCACGAGCACTGGCGACCGCGTGCTCTCGCCCTTCGACGTCGCGGCCATCGACATCCGCGGGAAGCTGCTCGGGATGCCGGCCAGCGAACTGCTCGGCGGGCGCGTGCGGGATGCCGTGCCCTTCAGTGGATACCTCTTCTACAAGTGGGCGGGCCACCCGGACGCAGCATCCGATCAATGGGGCGAGGCACTGACGCCTGCGGGCATCGTCACGCAGGCCCAGCACATCGTAGACGGGTACGGATTCACCGCTCTCAAGCTCAAGGCCGGCGTGCTGCCGCCCGACGAGGAGATCGCCGCGATCCTCGCGCTGCGCGAGGCGTTCCCGGATCACCCGCTGCGCATCGACCCGAACGGCGCCTGGACCGTTGAGACCTCGCTGCGCGTCGCCGACGCGCTGAAGGACGTGCTCGAATACCTCGAAGACCCCACCCCGGGGCTCGAGGGCATGGCCGAGGTCCGCAAGGGCACCGACCTGCCGCTCGCGACGAACATGTGCGTGGTCGCGTTCTCGCACATCGCGGATGCCGTGCGCCTCGGCTCGATCGACATCGTGCTGTCGGATCACCACTTCTGGGGCGGTCTGGAACGCTCGCGCCTGCTCGCCGGGTTCGCCGAGACTCTCGGGTGGGGCCTTTCGATGCACTCGAACTCCCACCTCGGCATCAGCCTGGCCGCGATGACGCATCTCGCCGCCGCGACCCCCGGTGTCGGCTACGCCTGCGACACCCACTGGCCATGGAAGCGAGAGGACGAGGACGTCATCGCGCCCGGGGTGCTGTCGTTCACGGACGGCGCCGTCGCCGTGCCCACCGCACCGGGACTCGGCGTCGAGCTCGACCCTGACGCACTCGAGCGGCTGCACCGCCAGTACGTCGATGGCGGCATCCGCGAACGCGACGACACCGGGTACATGCAGCGCGTCGATTCCGGATTCGTGCTTGAAAGCCCGCGCTGGTGACTGCTCCGCTGCGGATCGCCGTCACCGACCCGATCATCTCCGCCTTCGCCGACGACCTGCGCCGCACCGAGCGGGAGCACGAGTGGACGTTCGCGGATGCTGCCGACCCGGCATCCGTCCGAGCGGCCATCGACGGCGCCGATGTGGTCGTGTGCTCACGGCTCACCGCCGACGACATGAACGGAGGCGGGCATGTACGCCTCGTGCACTCGATAGGCGCCGGCGTCGACCGTATCGATCTCGCGCAGCTCCCCGCGGGGGCAGCCCTCTGCAACACCGGCCACCATGGTTTCGCGATCGCCGAGCACGTGCTGATGACCGCGCTCATGCTGCGTCGCCGGGCGATCGAGGCCGATGCGCAGATGCGCGGCGGCGAATGGCGCACGATCGCCACGGCGCCCGGAACCCCGTACCACCGCACCCTCGACGGAAGCACGCTCGGCCTGATCGGCTACGGCGAGATCGGCCGCTCGGTCGCCCAGCTCGCGAAGGCGTTCGGCATGCGCGTGATCGCGATGCGCCGTCATCCCGACGCCGCGGGCCCCGGGAGCGAACTGCTCGACCGGGTGTACGGCGAGCATCAGCTGCATCCGTTGCTCGGCGAGAGCGACGTGGTGGTCGTCACAGCACCCCTCACCGAGAGCACCCGCGGGCTGATCGATGCCGAGGCGCTGTCGCACCTGCATCCCGAAACCCTGATCATCAATGTCGCCCGCGGTCCGATCATCGACGAGGATGCGCTGTACAGCGCGCTCGCTGACGGCCGAATCGGGGGAGCGGCGATCGACGTGTGGTGGGATGCTCCGCAGGGCACCGAGGCTCCTCCGGTCGTGCACCGCTTCGCGGCGCTCGACCGCGTCGTGCTCACGCCGCACTACTCGGGCCACGCGCGGGAGGTCTTCATCGCGCGGGCCGCTGACATCGCCAGGAACATCGACCTGCTCGACGCCGGGCTGCCGCTGGAGCGGCAGGTGCGCTGACCGCGCTCGCCGCCGCGGCATCCTGATTCGGATCAGCCCAGCCCGGCGAGACGGGTGACGATCAGCGTCAGCGCGCCGAGAGCCGAAGCGCCGAGCGCGATCGCGCGCGTGCGACGGCGATTCAGGAACCGGTTCACGAAGCGCGACAGCACGACGCCGGCAACGGCGAACGGCGTCATCCACGCGGCCGTGACGAGGGCGTGCGGCGGCACCACACCCCACAGGAACAGCGCGACCAGTGACAGCGACGAGCCGACGAGGAAGAACGCCGACATCGTGCCGCGCAACCGTGGCCCCTCGGCTGCCTGCCAGACGATCGCCATCGGGGCACCGCCGACCGAGGTGGTCGTGCCCATGATCCCCGACATCGCCCCCGCGAACGCCTGAGTGGTCCGGGTCACCCGCGGCCGCCAGCCGCGCAGCGAGACGACCACGCCCAGGAGCACGACCGCGGCGACCGCCCATGACAGAACGGCCGTCGACATGATCGTGAGCAGGCCCGCGCCCACGACGCTGCCGGGAACTCTGCCGGCAAGCGCCCAGCCGGCACCGCGGAGGTCGAGTGATGCGCGATCGAGGATGACGACGATCAGAGTCACGATCATCGCGAGCACGATCACGAGCACCGGCAGCAGAGTGGCGTCGATGAGGGCGATGAACGGGGCCGCCAGCATCCCCATGCCGAACCCGATCGAGCCCTGTAGGCAGGCGGCGGCGAGGATGACGAGCGCGAGCAGCGCGAACTGAAGGGGTATCACCGACGGGGGACGACGGAGCCGATCAGCCGACGCCGCTTCCTGGTCTGCAGGCGCCAGCGCTGCCCCGGGTCGGTCGCCAGGCGCAGCCAGGCGGCGAGCACGTTCGCGGAGACGGTGGTGATCACGATCGCGAGACCGGGGAGCACCGACTGCCACCATGCCTCGGCGAGGTACTGGCGCCCCTGAGCGACCATGAGACCCCAGCTGACGTCCGGCGGCTGGATGCCGATGCCGAGGAAGCTCAGCGACGACTCGGCGAGCATCACGTAGCAGAACTCGAGCGTCGCGAGCGTGACCAGGGTCGGGAGCACGTTCGGGACGATGTGCCGGAACACGATCGCGCCCTGCTTGGCGCCGAAGTTCGTCGCGGCGTCCACGAACATGCGCGAGCGCAGCTCGGCCGCATCCGCCCGCGCGGTGCGCAGGTACAGCGGGATGCGGGTGATCGCGAGGACCAGGACGATGTTCGCCGCGCTCGGGTTGAACACGTACAGGATCACGACGGCGAGCAGCAGCGATGGGAAGCTCATGATCACATCGGCGATCCGCATCGAGACCGACTCGCGCCAGCCGCGATGGAAGCCGGCCCACATGCCCCAGATCGAACCCACGACGGCCGAGACGAGCACAGCGGCCGCGGCCACGCCCAGCGTCGTGCCGGCAGCGGCGATGATGCGGGCGAGCAGGCTGCGGCCCAGCGAATCGCTGCCGAGGATGTACTCCCATCCGAGCTGCATGCTGAACGGCGGCATGTTGCGGGCGCCGAGATCCTGACGCTGCGCGAGCTCGCCGAACACCGGCGGACCCACGATCGCGGTGAGGACGATGAAGGCCAGGACGATCGCGGCCACGGTCGCGACCTTGTCCTTCAGCAGCAGCTGCCAGAGGTTCAGCCGACCCGAGGCGCGGTTCTTGCGCGTCTGGTGGGTGAGGACGGTGACGGTGGATGCGGAGTCTTCAGACATTGGTCAGCTCCTCTGCCTTCGTGTCGGAGATCACGCCGGGGCCCTTGCGACGAGCGCGGGCTCCGGAGGTCGGCCGCACTCGCGGATCGAGCAGCGCGTAGCCGAGGTCGATGATGATGTTCAGGGCGAAGATCGCCAGCGCCGTGAGGAGCACGGCGGCCTGCAGGACGGCGAAGTCGCGCTGCAGGATCGAGTCGATCATGAGCTTGCCGATGCCGGGCCAGCCGAAGATCGACTCGACGACGACCGCGCCGTTGATGAGACCGACAGTGAGGTCACCGGCCACGGTGAGGGCGGGAGCGGCGGCGTTGCGCAGCGCGTGCTTGCTGACGATGTGCATCTCGCCGGCACCGCGACTGCGGGCGACCTTGATGTACGGCTGGCCCAGGACCGTCACCATCGAACCGCGGACCACCTGGGCGAGGACGCCCACCGGCCGCAGCATCAGCGTCGCGACGGGCAGGATCCACACGAGCGCGCCGGAGGTGCCGGAGGTGGGCAGCCAGCCGAGAGTGATCGCGAAGATCCAGATACCGAGGATCGCGACCCAGAAGTCCGGGACACTCGCCGCGGTCATCGAGAAGAAGCTCACGATGCGGTCTGCGACGCCGTTCGGCTTCAGCGAGGCCCAGCTGCCGAGGATCACGGCGATGATGATCGCCAGGACCATGGTCACCGCAGCGAGCTGCAGGGTGGCGGGGAAGGCGCGCAGCGCCATCTCGGCGGCCGGCTCCCCGGTGCGCAGCGACTCACCGAAGTCGAGCCGCAGTACACCGAGGAAGTAGTCGCCCATCTGCTCCCAGATCGGCTTGTCGAAGCCGTTGCGGGCGGCGAAGTCCGCGCGCATCTGATCCGTCGCGTTCAGCGGCAGGTACAGCTTGGACGGATCGCCGGTGAGACGGGCGAGCACGAAGACACCCAGTACGACTGCGATCAGCGGCAATGCGCTCTGCAGGATCCGTCTTCTCAGGTAGGTCCACATGTTCGCCCGCCTCTCTCAACGCTCGCGGGTCAGCCCGCGAGCGTCACTTCCTTGATCCGCAGCTCGTCGCCGGTGGACGAGTTCGGCTCGTAGTTCACCCGGTCGGACAGACCCAGCATGACGGTCTGGTGCGCGATCGGGGCGAGAGCGACGACGTTTTCACGCTCGTACGCGAACACCTCTTCGTACGCGGCCTGGCGCTCGTCGCCGGTGAGCAGGCGCGCCTCGCCGATGAGTTCGTCCAGACCCGGGTCGCCGAATTCCGCCTGGGCTCCGCCGGTGAGCATGTACTGCTCGACGGTGAACTGCGCGTCGCCGGCCTGGTTGCCGTGCTGGATCAGCATCGAGATCGGGCCCTCATCGGTCACGAACGGGCTCAGCTGATACTGCAGGTGCTGAGTGGTGTCGACCATGCGGAGGTCGACGTTCAAGCCGATAGCCGCGAGCTGCTCGCGGAGCACTTCACCGAGCTCGCTGACCTTCGGGAACTGCGCGGTGCGCACAGGCATGACGATCTTCGTGTCGACCGGAACGCCGTCGGCCCTGGCCTCCTCGACGAGCGACTTCGCCTCCTCGGGGTCGTACGGCCAAGGCTCGAGCTCGGAGTTGAACCCGACGATGCCCTCGGGGATCAGCTGGGCCGCGACCTTGTCGCCGTCGGGGTACAGCGACGACACGATGCCCTCGCGGTCGATGGCGTAGTTGATCGCCTGGCGGATGCGGATGTCATCCAGAGGAGCGGTCTCGCCTGAGAATCGCAGGGCGATCGTCTCGTTGTTCGGGTAGCTGACGCCCATGTCGTCGATGCCGTCCTCGGCGCTGAGGCCCAGGGCGATGTCGGCCTCGCCGCTGGTGATCATCGCCGCGCGGACCGTGCCCTCCGAGCGCCACTGGTACTCGACCGTGGCGAACTGCGGCGCGTCGCCCCAGTAGTCCTCATTGCGCTCGAGGGTGAGCTTCGTGCCGGCCTGCCATTCACCGATCGAGTACGGGCCGGTGCCGATCGGCTCGCGCACGAATTCCTCGTTGGACGTCTCGGGGGAGACGATCTCGATGAACGAGAGCTTCAGCGGGAGGATCGGGTCGGGATTCGGCGTGGTGACCGTGAGCGTCGTGGCGTCCGTGGCCTCGACCTCGAGGTCGTCGTCGCCGAAGATGTACCCCTCGACGTTGCAGCCGAGGTCTCGGTTGACGGCGCGATCGATGGAGTAGGCGGCCGCCTCGGCGTCGAAGGGCGTGCCGTCCTGGAAGGTGACGTCGTCGCGGACGCTGAAGGTCCACTCGGTGTCGCCGGTCTGCTCCCACTCGGTGGCGAGCAGGGGCTCGAGATCACCGGTGGACGGGTTGCGCTCGACGAGCGGCTCGGTGACCGTGCTGCGGACGACCACACCCGTCGAGGTGAGGTTCGCGTCGCAGGCCTCGAGGGTGGGCGGCTCCTGAGTGAGCACGACACGGAGGGTCTCATCGGTTCCGCCGCCGCCGTCGCCTCCTTGCGGGTCGGAGTTCGCGACAGAGCACGAGGCGAGAAGTGCGATCGACGCGATGCCGGCTGTGACGGCGGCTGCTCGGGTGCCTCTGCGTCGAGGGGAAGAAAGCTTCATCGGGTTCCTCCAGATAGGGATGGCTGAGGCCCACTGTGGCTCTCGGCTTGTTGCGAATGTCGCAGAGCGCTTCACGAGCGTCAACCGATTCGCCGCATGGATCTGTCGCGGACCCCGGCCCTCAGAGCCGGGTGGCGTTCAGCGGCCGCAACGCGATCCGCGGGATTCCGCCACTCTCCCCCCATGGATACAGCAGGCGCATCAATCCATGCAAGTTCGCTTTTGGACGTGCATCGTTCGCCCGCCGTAGTCTCGCGCCATGACGAACATCCCCGATCCCGCTTCCCCGGTCGACCCCGGCACGATCGCCCAGGCCGGCCCGCTTCTCGCATCACTCGAGCAGATCCTGCAGGACGAGCACTCCGTGGTGCGCCTCCCCGACGACGTCGCCGCTCTCGATCCGGCGGATGCCGCGAAGGTTCGCGCCGTCGTCACGAGCGGTCGCGTCGGTGTTCCGACCGACCTCATGGCGGCGCTGCCGAACCTCGAGATCGTGACGAACTTCGGGGTGGGATACGACACCACCGACGTCGCGCAGGCGGCGGCTCGCGGCATCCAGGTCACGAACACGCCGGACGTGCTCACCGACTGCGTCGCCGACACCGCGCTCGGACTCATGCTCGATGTGTTCCGCCGGTTCGGAGCATCCGAGAGATTCCTGCGCGACGGGAAGTGGGAGTCGGGTGGATTCCCGCTGACGCGACGCTTCTCGGGCAGCACGGTCGGCGTTCTCGGCCTCGGTCGCATCGGCCAGGCGATCGCGCGACGCGCTGCCGCCTTCGACACGACGATCGTGTACACGACCCGGCGTCCCGTCGAGGGCGTGCCGTGGGAGCACGTGGCGTCCGCCGTCGAACTCGCGCGGCGATCGGACGTCCTCGTCGTCGCCGTGCCCGGAGGGCCGTCGACCGTGAATCTCGTGGATGCCGAGGTGCTCCGCGCGCTCGGACCGGACGGTTTCCTGGTGAACATCGCTCGCGGCACGGTGGTCGACGAGGATGCCCTGATCGAAGCTCTGGAGGCGGGCGAGATCGCCGGGGCCGGGCTCGACGTGTTCGCGAACGAGCCGAATGTCCCCGAGCGGCTGATCCGCGATGACGTAACCCTGCTGCCCCATGTCGGAAGTGGCACCCAAGAGACCCGTCAGGACATGCGGGACCTCACGCTGGCGAACCTGCGGGCGTATCTCGCCGGCGAGCAGCTGCCCACGCCCGTCCCTGAGACGTCCGGAGTTTGATGCACGCACTGTATTGATCTATCCACCATTTGGTTTGTAAGCGCATCGTTTCGCGCATAGCGTGACGATTGTCCAGATCCGCGCCGGACCCCGGCGAGAACCCCAGGAGTGCACCGTGGCACGATTCACGCCCACCGAACTGGCCGACCACCTCCGCGATGGTCTCCTCTCCTTCCCCGCAACGGCGTTCACGCCCGAGCTCGACTTCGACGAGAAGCGCTACCGCGAGCACGTGGAGTGGCAGGCCGGCTACGACGTCGCCGGTCTCTTCGCCGCGGGTGGCACCGGCGAGGGTTTCAGCCTCGACCCGGCCGAGGCCGCAGCTGTCGTCCGCGCGGCGGTGGAGTCGTCGCGGCCGGAGGTGCCGGTGCTCGCATCAGCCGGCGGCTGGACCCGCAACGCGATCGCGAACGCTCGCGCCGCCGAGGAGGCGGGCGCCGAGGGCGTCCTCGTGCTGCCGCCGTACCTGACGGAGTGCGACCAGGCAGGTCTCGTCGAGCACGTCTCGGCGATCGCCGCCGCCACGAGTCTCGCGATCATCGTCTACAACCGTGGCAACGCGATCTACTCGGCCGAGACCATGGCCACGCTCGCCGCGCGGCACGAGAACGTGATCGGGTTCAAGGATGCGACCGGGGACATCGAGCACCTGGCATCCGTCTACGTCCGCAACGGCGAGCGGCTGTTCTACCTCGGCGGTCTGCCGACCGCGGAGACCTACGCCCTGCCGCTGCTGCAGATGGGCATGAGCACGTACTCGTCGGCGATGTTCAACTTCGTGCCCGAGTTCGCGCTCGACTTCTACCGCGACGTCCGGGCGCAGGATCGCGCCGCCGTCACCGAGAAGCTCGGCCGGTTCGTGCTGCCCTACCTCGCGATCCGCGACCGCGGCCGCGGGTATGGTGTGTCCATCATCAAGGCCGGGCTCCGGGTGACCGGACGTGGTGTCGGACCGGTGCGTCCGCCCCTGCACGATCTGTCGGAGCAGGACGACGCCGACCTCGCCGCCCTGATCGAGCGCGCCGGATTGCGCGTATCCGTTCCTGCCTGACCCGTCCCCGCTGGACTCTCGACCGCAAGGAGTGTGTGACATGACCGCCGCCGTTCTCACCGGGCATTCATCGATCGCCGGACGTTCCGTTCCGGGCAACGGCGCGCCGCTGCACGCGATCGCACCCGCCACCGACGAGAAGCTCGATCCGCCGTACTCGCAGATCGACGTCGAGCAGCTTCGTGAGGCGACGGCGGCGGCGAACGACGCGTTCGAGTCGTTCTCGCGCCTCGCTCCCGAGGCTCATGCCGCCTTCCTCGAGACGGTCGCCGACGAGATCGACGCGCTCGGCGACGCGCTGATCGAGCGGGCGATGCAGGAGACCGGGCTGCCGCAGGCGCGGATCCTCGGCGAGCGGGCGCGCACGACCGGACAGCTGCGGCTGTTCGCCTCGGTCGTCCGCGCCGGCCTGCATCGCGGAGTGCGGATCGACCCTGCGCAGCCGGAGCGCACGCCGGTGCCGCGTCTCGACATCCGTCAGCGAAAGATTCCGCTCGGGCCGGTCGCCGTGTTCGGGGCATCGAACTTCCCGCTCGCGTTCTCGACGGCCGGGGGAGACACGGCATCTGCGCTCGCCGCAGGCTGCCCGGTCGTGTTCAAGGCGCACAGCTCGCACCCGGGCACGAGTGAGCTCGTCGCCTCGGCGATCGCTCGCGCCATCGATGCGCACGACCTGCACCCCGGGGTGTTCTCGCACATCTTCGGCCCCGGCCGCAGCGTCGGTCAGGCGCTCGTCGCCGATCCCGGCATCCATGCTGTCGGATTCACCGGGTCGCGAGAGGGCGGTCTCGCGCTCGTGCGCACGGCGCAGGAGCGGCCGGTGCCGATCCCCGTGTACGCCGAGATGAGCTCGGTGAACCCGGTCTTCATCCTTCCCGGTGCGCTGGAAGGCGACATCGAGGCACTTGCCGCGGGGTATGTGCAGAGCGCGACCGGATCGAGCGGGCAGCTGTGCACGCAGCCCGGGATCGTGTTCGTTCCGCGCGGAGAGCAGGGGGAATCGTTCCTGCTGGCTGTCGGGGCGGCAGTGAAGGGCGCGTCCGGACAGACCATGCTGTCACCGAGCATCGCCGGCGCATGGCGCGACGGCGTCGAGACGCGGGATGCCAACGCCGAGGTGCTCGCGCGCGGATCCGACGGCGAGGGCCCGCACGCGCCGGCGCCCGTGATCCACTCCGCGGAGATCGCGGAGTTCGAGGAGAACCATGTGCTGCACGAGGAGATCTTCGGAGCCGCGTCGCTGGTCGTCCGCTACGGCGATGCAGCGGAGCTGGTCGAGGCGGCATCGAGGCTTGAGGGTCAGCTGACGGCGACTTTGCAGCTCTCGCCCGATGACAACGAGCTCGCGGCGGCGCTGCTGCCGGTGCTCGAGCGCAAGGTCGGCCGGATTCTCGCGAACGGCTGGCCCACCGGGGTCGAGGTCGGGCACGCGATGGTGCACGGCGGTCCCTTCCCGGCAACGAGCGACTCGCGCACGACGAGCGTCGGAACGCTCGCGATCGAGCGGTTCTTGCGTCCGGTCGCGTATCAGAACCTTCCGGACGAGCTGCTGCCCGAGGCGCTGCGCGACGCGAACCCGTGGCAGTTGCCGCGTCTCGTCGACGGCCGGTTCGAGGCATCGGAATGAGCGCTGTTCCCACGATCGAACGGGTCGAGGTCGTGCCGGTCGCCGGCCACGACTCCATGCTGCTCAACCTCTCGGGTGCTCATGCGCCGTTCTTCACGCGGAACATCGTCATCGCGACCGACTCGGATGGACGCGAAGGGCTGGGTGAGGTTCCGGGAGGCGAGGCGATCAGGGCAACGATCGCCGAGGCCGGGGAACTGCTCGGGGGAGAGCCGGTCAGCAGGTACCGCTCGCTGCTGCGGATGATCGCGACGCGGTTCGCCGACCGCGACGCTTCGGGCCGCGGGCTGCAGACGTTCGACCTGCGTACGACCGTCCACGCCGTCACCGGAATCGAGTCGGCGCTGCTCGACCTGCATGCTCAGCACCTGGGCGTGCCGGTCGCGGAGCTGCTCGGCGACGGCCAGCAGCGCGACAGCGTGCCGATGCTGGGTTACCTGTTCTTCGTGGGCGACGCCGACCGCACCGACCTGCCCTACCTGCGTGAAAGCGGCGACGCCGGCTCGTGGGAGAGCGTGCGTCGTGAGGAGGCGATGACGGCCGAGGGCGTCGTGCGTCTGGCCGAGGCTGCGCAGAAGCGGTACGGCTTCGCCGACTTCAAGCTCAAGGGCGGCGTGCTCGACGGCAAGGTCGAAGCCGACGTGGTCACCGCTCTCGCGCAGCGGTTCCCGGAGGCGCGGATCACGCTCGACCCGAACGGTGCGTGGCTGCTGGAGGATGCTGTGCGCATCGGCCGTCGTCTTCGCGACGTGCTGGCGTACGCCGAGGATCCGTGCGGCGCGGAGGGTCGGTTCTCGGGACGCGAGGTGATGGCCGAGTTCCGTCGGCGCACCGGGCTGCGCACCGCGACGAACATGATCGCGACGGACTGGCGCGAGATGGCGCATGCCATCCGATCGGATGCCGTCGACATCCCGCTCGCCGATCCGCACTTCTGGACCATGGCGGGTTCGGTGCGGGTCGCGCAGCTGTGCAACGACTTCGATCTCACCTGGGGCTCGCACTCGAACAACCACTTCGACATCTCGCTGGCGATGTTCACGCAGGTGGGGGCCGCGGCTCCCGGCGAGATCACGGCTCTCGACACGCACTGGATCTGGCAGGACGGGCAGCAGCTGACCGTCGATGCGCCGCAGATCCGCGACGGCGCGGTGCGTGTGCCCGACCGTCCCGGGCTCGGTGTGACCGTCGATCGCGCTCGGCTCGCCGAGGCGCACGAGCTGTACGTCGAACACGGGCTCGGGGCGCGCGACGACGCGATCGGGATGCAGTACCTCGTGAAGGACTGGGTCTTCGACAGCAAGCGGGCGTGCCTGGTGCGCTGACTACTCCTCGGGCTCCCATCGCAGCAGGTCCCCCGGCTGGCACTCCAGCACCTCGCACAGGGCATCGAGAGTCGTGAAGCGCACGGCCTTCGCGCGGCCGTTCTTCAGCACCGCGAGGTTCGTCGGCGTGATGCCGATGCGGTCGGCGAGCTCGCCGACGGCCATCTTGCGGCGGGCGAGCATGACGTCGATGTCGACGATGACGGGCATCAGATCACCTCGCCGAGCTCGGTGCGCAGCTTCTGCGCCTCGTTCTCGCGCTCGATGGCCTGGCGCAGCAGCGCCTTCATCACGAACACCAGCAATGCCATGCCGCCGAGCACCAGCGCGGCTCCGCACACGAGCCCCACGACTCCGGGTGCGATGTCCGTCGGCGCGAGCACGAACGCGAACGTCAGTGCCAGAAGGGCGGCAGCCCCGATCGCACCGATGATCACGTCGACGTAGCGGAACGACGACTCCTGGAAGATAGATCCGCGCCGCACCTTGGTCAGCAGCATCCATACGCACACGGCGAAGACCTGCATCGTCAGCACGCCCAGAATCACGACCACGACGAAGCTCACGCGGAACCACATCGGGGCACCGTCGAGGTCGATCCACATCAGCGGAGCGATCACCGTCTGCACCACCAGTGAACCCAGTAGCGCCAGTGCGATCACTACGCGCAGGATCACGATCGTCGTTCGTCCCATGACGACATCCTCTCATCGAATTACAGGCATAATCTATCGTTAATCGTTCGATTTCGGAAACTGCTCGACCGATTGCCCAGAAGCGTCGCTGCGGCGGGAATGGCGTTCGGAGCGTGGTGCGCCTCGTACGATCGTTCATATGGCTTCTTCTGCTCTCGTCGAGAGACCCCTGCGCCGCGCGCGCGTCGGCGTCGCCCTGCTGTTCCTCACCAACGGGGCGCTGTTCGCCAACATCCTGCCGCGCTACCCCGAGATCAAGGACGCGCTCGGGCTGGATGCCGCCACCTACGGCCTCGCGATCGCCGCCTTCCCCGCCGGCGCGATCGTCGCGGGCCTCGCGGCCGCGATGTTCATCCGTCGATTCGGCTCGGCACGGGTCGCGGTCGCCGGAACCATCATCACCAGCCTCGGCATCCTCGCCGCCGGCTTCTCTCCGTCGGTGATCCTGTTCGCTCTGGGCCTGTTCCTCGGAGGGGCAGCGGATGCCATCACCGACGTCGCCCAGAATGCGCACGCGCTGCGCGTTCAGCGCGGCTTCGGACGCTCGATCATCAACTCCTTCCACGCGATCTGGTCGATCGGCGCGGTACTCGGGGGATCGATGGCGGCTGCGGCGATCGCAGTCGCTCTGCCCCTCGGCATCCACTTGATCATCTCCGCCGTCATCTTCGGCACCGTGTCGCTCATCGCGCTGCACCTGTGCCTGCCGGGCCGCGACGACCGCACCGAAGAGGACGCGATCGCCGATGGCGAGGAGATCGGCGGCGCGCTGCAGCGCATCACGGCGAAGACGGTCATCATCATCGTCGCGCTGGTTCTGATCTCGATCGCCGGTGCGCTCGTCGAGGATGCCGGGATGTCGTGGGCGACCCTCTACCTCGCCACCTCGCTCGACGCCCCCGCAGCGCTCGCCGCCACCGGCTACATCGCCCTCGTGGGCGCACAGTTCGTCGGACGCATCGTCGGTGACGGCCTCACCGACCGGTTCGGCCAGCGCGTCGTGGCGATCACGGGCGGGTTGATCACGTCCGTCGGCATGGGTCTCGCGCTCGCGTTCCCGTCGATCCCCGGCACGATCCTCGGGTTCGCGGCCGCCGGCTACGGCGTCGCCACCCTCATCCCCGCCGCCATGCACGTCGCCGATGAGCTGCCGGGACTCAAGCACGGCGCCGGCCTCACGATCGTGTCGTGGCTGCTGCGCCTCGGATTCCTGTTCTCCCCTCCCATCGTCGGGCTCGTCGCCGACAACGCCGGGCTGCGGACCGGCCTGCTCGTCGTGCCGATCGCGGGCGTCGTGGCGGTGTTGTGCGCGTGGGCGCTGACGGGGCGGCCGAAACGCAATGTGCAACTCTAGGGTTGCGCTCAGGCTCCGATAGTGCAATCCTGGGGTTGCAGATGACCACCCGGTCGTCGCATACTCGATTCAGGAGGTTCACTCATGGTCAGCACGACTCAGAACCCGGCAGCCGTCGTCGATGAGGACACGTTCTCGATCCGCCGAACGATCCGGGTCGCCGCATCCATCGACAAGGTCTGGCAGGTGGTCGCAGAGCCCGCGCACATCTCGCGATGGTTCGGTCGCACCGAGCTCAATGGCACCGGCGTCGGAGCCACCGGGACGGTGACGTTCCCCGATACGGAACCGTTCTCGCTGCGCGTCGAGGCCCGCGAGGAGCGGCGACTCATCGCCTATCGCTGGAACAACGACGATGCCTACCGTGACGCCCACGGTGGCTCCGTCGGCGATCACGCCGACCCTCTCGCGGAGGATCGCACGACGGTGTTCACCTTCACTCTGGAAGAGGTCGACGGCGGCACGCAGCTCACGGTCGTCGAGGCCGGATTCGAGCACACATCCGACCCGGCCGTGAACCTCGAGAGCCACCGCACCGGCTGGACCGAAGAGCTCGACAAGCTCGTCGTGCTGCTCGAGAGTGCGGCATGACAGCCGCCACACTCGCCCCCATGTTCGCGGCACTCGCCGACGAGACGCGGTGGAGCATTCTGGTGGCGCTCGGCGAGGGGGATGCTTCGGCATCCGCCCTCGCCGGGCAGCTGCCCGTCTCTCGTCAGGCCATCGCGAAGCACCTCGCCGTGCTCCAGGAGGTGGGGCTCGTCGAGCCGGTGCCGGCGGGGCGCGAGGTGCGGTTCCGGGTGGTCGGCGCGTCTCTGAGCGCGACGGCTCGGCGGCTCGATGAGATCGGCCGCGAGTGGGATCGCCGTCTCGCCGCGATCAAGGAGATCGCGGAGGGGCTTTAAACCTTCGCGGCGTCCGCGTAGGCGAGCCCCTTGCGCATCGCCTCGCGCGACGCGGCATCCCACGGTCCGGAGCACGCGAGCGGGATCTCGGTCATGTGCCGCCGCACGGCGTCCAGCCGGCATCTCGGAACGCGCGCTCGGCATCGTGGTGGGTGGCATCCGCGGGCAGGCTGTCGACGATGGCAGTCATGGTCTCCATCGTGAGGCAAAATGCTGTCTGCCAACTCAAAATGGCAAAACTGAAGCAAATCGCCAAGCCAGCGCGTGAGTCTAGTTCTCAGTCTGTTGTTCGGTTTGGAAAGCGAGCCAGTGCGGCGCGATACTCATGGCGAATCAGAGCCCCTCTTCATCAGCTCTGCGAACACGACATGAAGCCATCGAACTCCCTTCTCTCGGCATCCGCGCGCGTCGCCGTCATCGGCGCCGGTCGCCTCGGCGGCGTGCTCGCCGGCGCCCTCCGCGCAGCCGGGCTCGACGTGCACGGACCGTTCGGGCGCGACGCCGCCGTGCCCACCGTCGACATCGCCCTGCTCTGCGTGCCCGACGCCGCGATCGCCGCCGCCGCCGACGCCGTGAGGGACCGCGCGCGGTTCGTCGGTCATGTCTCCGGCGCGACGACCCTGGATGACGTCGACTTCAGCGTGCACCCGCTGCAGACCTTCACCGGCGACGAGACGCCGGACGTCTTCCGCGGCATCGGCTGCGCCATCGACGCGCGCACCGACGAGGCGCTCGCGGTCGCGACCGGTCTCGCCGACGCGCTCGGGGCTCGCGCGTTCCGCGTCGGCGATGCCCAGCGCGCGGGCTATCACGCCGCGGCATCCACGGCCTCGAATCTGCTGCTCACGGTACTGGACGCTGCCGAGCAGCTCGCCGTGACCGCCGGCCTTCCGTCGGCTGACGCGCGCGCTCTCCTCGCACCGCTCGTGCGCCGCACGGTCGAGAACTGGGCGGATGCCGGTGCCGAGGCATCCCTCACCGGCCCGATCGCACGGGGCGACGAGGGAACAGTCGCACGCCAGCGCGCTGCTGTAGCCGGCGCCACCCCCGACCTCGTCGCGCTGTTCGATCAGCTGTGCGGCAGCACCCGCGAGCTCGCCGGCCGTACGCAGGAAGAAGCAGCATGAGGATCATCGGCACGATCGACGAGATGCGCGCCGCCGTCCGCACGGCGCGCGCGGCAGGCCAGACCGTCGGCCTCGTCCCCACCATGGGTGCCTTCCACGAGGGGCATCTCTCCCTCATGCGGCGGGCGCGCGCGGCATCCGATCTCGTCGTGGTCTCGCTCTTCGTCAACCCGACCCAGTTCGGCCAGAACGAAGATCTCAGCTCGTACCCGCGCGACGAAGCGCGCGATGCGGCGCTGGCCGAGAACGAAGGCGTCGACATCCTCTTCGCGCCCGAGGCGGCCGAGATCTATCCGGACGGCTTCGCCACCAGCATCCATGTCTCGGGAATCACCGATGTGCTCGACGGCGCCTCGCGCGGAGCGTTCCATTTCGACGGCGTCGCGACCGTCGTCACGAAACTGTTCGGCATCGTCGCCCCCGACGTCGCCTACTTCGGGCAGAAGGACGCGCAGCAGATCCTCGTGGTGCGTCGTGTCGTCGCCGATCTGAACCTCGAGGTGCGCATCGAGGCGTGCCCCATCGTGCGCGAGGCCGACGGGCTGGCCATGAGCTCGCGCAACGTCTACCTCGACCCGGCGGCGCGTCAGCAGGCGACGGCCCTGAACCGCGCGTTGGATGCCGCGGCAGCCGTGCGCGGGTCGGGCGAGCGAGACGGCGAGCGGATTCTGGATGCCGCCCGCCGCGTCCTCGCCGACGCCGACATCACGCCCGAGTACCTCGAACTTCGCGACGTTCTCACCCTGAACACCGTCACCCGCGTCGAGTCCGACGCCCTCCTCGCCGTCGCCGCACGCGTCGGCGCCGCACGTCTGATCGACAACCACATCCTGAAAGGCGACGTCTGATGCGACGCACCATGCTGAAGTCGAAGATCCACCGCGCGACCATCACCGGAAGCGACCTCAACTACGTCGGCTCGATCACGATCGACGCCGACCTGCTTGAGGCCGCCGACATCCTCGAGCACGAGCAGGTCCACGTGCTCGACGTCGACAACGGCGCGCGCTTCGAGACCTATACGATCGCCGGCGCTCGCGGCTCGGGTGTCATGCAGGTCAATGGAGCGGCCGCTCGGCTCGTGCACTCCGGCGACACGATCATCGTCGTCTCCTACGCCGAGTACTCGGCCCAGGAGCTCGAAGCCTATGAGCCCGTCGTCGTTCATGTCGATCGCGGCAACGGAATCATCCAGGTCGACGATGCGGTCGACCAGCTGCTGACCGGGGCATCGAAGTGAGCGTCCACCCGGCGTCCCGTTCGCGGGTCACCCTGGGATCTCTCGCCGCGAAGAAGGCGGCCGGCGAGAAGATCGTCATGGTCACGGCGTACGACTATCCGGGCGCGCAGATCGTCGAGGCCGCCGGAGTCGATGTCGTGCTCGTCGGGGATTCCGCGGCGATGACGGTGCTCGGCTACGACAGCACCGTGCCGGTGACCATCGATGAGATGATCATGCTCACCGCCGCGGTGCGCCGCGGACTCTCTGCCCCGCTGCTGGTGGCGGATCTGCCGTTCGGCTCGTACGAGGCGTCGGATGAGCTCGCGATCGCGACGGCGCAGCGCTTCATCAAGGAGACCGGGGCGGATGCCGTCAAGATCGAGCGCGGCGGCACCACGGTCGATCGGGCCCGCGCTCTCGTGGCCGCCGGAGTACCCGTCGTCGGGCACGTCGGACTCACGCCGCAGACCGCCACGTCGCTCGGCGGCTACCGCGCGCAGGGGCGCACCGCCGACAAGGCCGCTCGGGTGATCGAGGATGCCGTTGCGCTGCAGGATGCCGGATGCTCACTGATCGTCGTCGAAGCAGTGCCCTCTTCGGTGACGGCCGCACTCATACCGCGCATGGAGATCCCGGTGATCGGGATCGGCGCAGGAGCGGATGCCGACGGCCAGGTTCTCGTCTTCCACGACCTGCTCGGCATCTACGACGGCGGGGCCGCCCGATTCGTGAAGAGGTATGCCGATCTGCGCACGGATGCCGTCGCCGGCGTCACGGCGTACGCGAACGAGGTGCGTACCGGGGAGTACCCCGCTCCCGAGCACGGCTACGCGATGCCGGCGGACGAAGTGGCGCGGCTGGGCGAGCTGCTTCCGCAGCGGTGATCAGGTCGCGTCTGAGGCCTGGTGCAGAACACCGCGAGCAGTCCGTCACACCCCTCGCGCTCGCGGATACGCTTCCGCGGTGGACCTGCCCCGGGAATGGTCGCGTCAGTCCTCGCTGGAGTGCAAGCCTCTTCGCGCCGACAGCAGCGTGATCTCCGGATGCTCTTCGGCCAGCATCCGATCCGCTCGATCGAGCACGTCTCTCACGTGGGCGGCGTCCGCGCCGATCACGGACACGCCGATCGCAGCTCTGCGGTGCAGGTCGTGGTCGCCGACTTCGGCCGCCGCGGCCTCCGTGCGCCGCGACAGGTCGGCGATGAGCGGGCGGATCACGCTGCGCTTCTCCTTCAGCGACTGCACGTCGCCGAGCAGGATGTCGAACTCCACCCAGCCGATCCACATGCCGAAGAGTCTGTCATGCGTCCGACCGATGCCGCGAGTTGCAACCCAGGGTTGCAAGAGGTTTGCCAAGCCGTCGAGTGAGGGCGGGGCGAGTTATCCATAGTGCGAACAAATCTTCGAGAATGTCGGAGGCGGTGCGTACGCTGGAGATATGTCAAAGCTGGCCGCACTGCACGAAGCGATATCTCGCCTCGACGAGGTATGGGCGGATGCCGATGATTCGAACGACCTTTCGAGGGCGCAGCTGCTGGCCGTCAATCAAGCGGCCGCGGTTCTCCAGCGCCGACTGGATGCCTTCCACGTCGATGTCGCCGCGGGATTGGCGCGCGAGTCGCGGCCGGAGCTCGGCGCCGAGAGCCTTGCGAAGCAGCAGGGATTCCGCACGCCGGCGAAGTTCATCGCCGCCACCATGGGCGTGTCGACCGGCGATGCCATGCGGCTGATCAAGGTCGGCGAAGGGACGGCGCCGCGCAGTGACCTGATCGGGTCGCGACTGCCCGCCAAGTATCCGCTGGTACGTGAGGCGCTCGAATCGGGTGCGCTGAGCGCGCAGGCGGCGGCGATGATCATCGGGCTGCTCGACCGATGCCGCGTGGCGGCCGGCGCCGAGCGTATAGCCGAGGGCGAGCGGATGCTGGCCGAGGGGGCTTTCGGGCTCGGCCTCGACGAGCTGCGCAAGCTCATCACGCGCGCTGAGGCGTGGCTCGACCCGGACGGTGTTGAACCGCGCGAAGACGAGAAGCGCGCCCAGAGGTCGCTGACGGTCTTCGCGCGCGATGGCATGGTGCACCTGGAGGGGAGGCTCGATGCGGAGAGCGCCGCGCCCGTGGTCGCGGCGCTGCGCGGATATGTCACGGCGACGTTCGCCGCCCGAAAGGACGCGGTCGATCCCGACGCGCCGGATGCCGATCGTCGCACGGTTCCGATGCTCCAGGCCGATGCGCTCAGCCTGTTCTGTGCACACGTGCTGGGATGCACCACGACCGGGCTCCCTCTTGCGGGCGCGACAGTGATCGTCCGCATGACCCTCGAGGATCTCGAGTCGGGCACGGGATCCGCGACAGTCGACGGCATCGACCGGCCGATCAGCGCCGGGGCGGCACGACGGATGGCCGCCAGCGGCGGAGTGATCCCCTGGGTCCTCGGCGGCGATAGCGAGATCCTCGACTGGGGGCGGCGAAAGCGACTGTTCACGCGAAGCCAGCGGCTCGCTCTCGTCGAACGGGATGGTGGCTGCGCGATGTGCGGACTGCCACCCGAGATGACGAAGGTGCATCACATTCGATGGTGGCGACGAGATACGGGAAGAACCGACCTTTCGAATGGCGTGCTGCTGTGCGAGACCTGCCACCATCGCATACATGACAACGGGTGGGAAGTCCGCGTCGAGGGGGCGGGAACGAGTGCACGGGTGTGGTTCATTCCACCTCCATACGTCGACCCGGCGAGGACGCCGCGGCTCGGCGGTCGAGCGCGATTCGACATCGCGGCGTGAGCCGGGTGTGGGTTCGCTGGGAACACTTCCTGAACGACTTATAGCGATATATCGTTGACGCAATCGGCGTGCACGTCCGCGCACCGTGATCCAGGAGGTCATCATGAACGGCTCATCCCCCAACAACGGATTCGGATCAGGCTCGCCATTCGGCGGTTTCGGCGGCCTGGGTTCTGGCGGTTTCGGCGGCGCAGGCGGTCCGGGAACCGCGATCTTCGATGCGCTTGATCAGATCCGCAAGTCGTTCGAGTCCCGCCCCAGCGGATCCACGCGCATGGCGCGCGGCGACGTGCGCGCGGCGGTCCTGTCGCTGCTCGCCGAGGAGCCGATGCACGGCTACCAGATCATCCGCGAGATCGAAGACCGTTCCGGTGGATCGTGGAAGCCGAGCGCCGGTTCGGTCTACCCGACGTTGCAGCTGCTTGCCGACGAGGGCCTCGTCTCCGCCGAGGAGCAGAACGGTCGCAAGACGTACTCGCTGACCGAAGCCGGTCGCGCGGTGGCCGATGAGGCGGAGGCACCTGCTCCGTGGAAGTCTTCTGGTGGCGCCCAGGACGGTGCTCGGCATGGTGGTGAGAGCCAGCGCGCGCTCGCGAAGGCGGGTGTCGACCTCGCAGGCGCGGCCGCGCAGTTCGCCCGCAGCAACCCCGAGCAGATCGACCAGGCCGTCGAGGTTCTCGAAGACGCCCGCCGTAAGCTGTACGCGATCCTTGCCCAGGACTGAGCTGTACCGGCACGGCGTCGCGGGAGGGGCATGATGGCTGACGCGGGACATCCCGGGCCCCATCGCGCCCGATACCGCCGGATTCTGCGATTCGCATCCCTTCAGCTCATCCAGCTGTGGTGGTTCGAACTCTTCCTGCCGCGCATCGGGCTCGCCCGCATCGCCGAGCGCACCAGAACCGACCGGATGCTCCGGATCGCCCGCCGCTTCCACGTGCTCGCTGTCGAACTCGGCGGGCTGATGATCAAGGTCGGCCAGTTCATGTCGTCACGCCTCGACGTGCTGCCGCCCGAGATCACCGCTGAGCTCGCAGGGCTCCAGGACGAGGTTCCCGCGGTGCCGTTCACCGAGATCAAAGCCCTCGCAGAGCGCGAACTGGGTGTTCCGTTCGACCGCGCCTTCGCCTGGGTCGACGAGACCGCGCTCGCCGCGGCATCCCTCGGCCAGGTGCACCGGGCGCGACTGTCCGAACTCGACGCCGCCGACACCGGGCTCGAGAACGTCGTCGTGAAGGTGCAGCGTCCCGGCATCGACGGGATCGTCGCCGTGGATCTCGCCGCTCTCCGGAAGGTCGCCGGCTGGCTGCGGCGCGTGCGCATCGTGTCCGACCGGGTCGACGCGCCGGCGCTCGTCGAGGAGTTCGCGCACACGTGCATGGAGGAGATCGACTACCTGCACGAGGCCGCGAACGCCGAGCGGTTCGCGGAGAACTTCGCCGGCGATCCGCGCGTGTCGACCCCCGAGGTCGTGTGGGAGCGGACGACCCGGCGTGTGCTGACCCTCGAGGACGTCACGGCGATCAAGATCAACGACACCGCTGCCCTGCGCGCCGCGGGCATCGACCCGGCCGAGGTCGCTGACACCTTCGCGGAGGTCATGTTCGGGCAGGTGTTCACGCACAGCTTCTTCCATGCAGACCCGCATCCGGGGAACATCTTCGTGACGCCGGCATCCTCGTCAGGCGGACCGGGCTGGCGCCTCACCTTCGTCGACTTCGGGATGATGGGCGAGGTGCCGGAGGGGCTGCGCGGCGGACTGCGCGCGGTCGTGATCGCCGTCGCCGCCCGCGACGGCCGCAAGCTGGTGGATGCTGCGCAGGAGGTCGGCGTGCTGCTGCCCTCCGGCGACACCAAGGAGTTCGAGAAGGCGCTGAGCGCACTGTTCGCGCGTTTCGGCGGCATGGGGTTCGCCGAACTCAGCCACGTCGACCCGCGGGAGTTCCGCGACTTCGCGCTGGAGTTCGGCGACACCGTGCGGGCGCTGCCGTTCCAGCTGCCGGAGGGGATGCTGCTGCTCTTCCGTGCCGTCGCACTGACGTCGGGCATGTGCAGCGGGCTGAACCCGGCGTTCAACGTGTGGGATGCCGTGGAACCCTATGCCGCGCAGCTGCTGCGCGACGAGTCCGGCAACACAGTGAAGGCGTTCGCCGAGCAGGCGTGGACGACGGTCGCAGTCGCAGCCCGGCTGCCCGGCCGGATCGACGCGGTCATCACCGAGATCGAAGAGGGCACGATCACCTTCGACACCTCACGTCTGGAGCGGCGGCTGGACTCGCTGATCCGCATCGGCCGGCGCGTCGTCTCGGGCGTACTGTTCGCCGGGCTCGTGGTCGGTGGGGCGCTGCTGCTGGGCGTGGCTCCGCCGCTCGGAATCGTGCTGCTCTCGGTGTCGCTCGTGCCACTGGCGCACGCGGTGTTCGCGGGAGTCGGACGGCGCTGAGAGTCGCGTCGTCTCGCCGTTTGCGGCTGACTTCGGCAAGAACATCGCGCTGGGCAGGCGGATCTTCGTCAACTCCGGATGCCGGTTCCAGGACCAGGGCGGCATCACGATCGGCGACGACTGCCTGATCGGGCACAACGTCGTGATCGCCACCCTCAACCACGACCTTGCGCCGAGCCGCCGCGCCGACATGCATCCGGCGCCGGTCGTCATCGGCTGGAACGTCTGGATCGGCGCGAACGCGACGATCCTCCCCGGTGTCACCATCGGAGACGACGCGGTCGTGGGTGCGGCATCCGTCGTCACCAAGGACGTGCCGGCCGGCGCGATCGCCGTCGGATCACCGGCGCGGGTGGTGCGGTCCGTTCCGGAGTGATCCGGTCTTCAGAAAGCTCTTGACACGGCATCCGCTCAGTCGTAACGTACAACCAAATGGTTACACAATCTGGACTGAGCGAGACGGAGATCGACCGTGTGTTCCATGCACTGGCGACGGCGACCCGGCGTGACATCCTGCGCCGCACGATCACGGAGGAGCAGTCGGTGTCGGCCCTTGCGGGCGATTACGAGATGTCCTTCGCGGCCGTGCAGAAGCACGTCGCCGTCCTCGAGGCCGCGGGCCTCATCATCAAGCGCGCCGAGGGACGCGAGCGGCTCGTCCGCGCGAATCCTGAGATGATCGCGCGCGCCCGGGCGCTCCTCGCCCGCTACGAAGAGCTCTGGCGGGCTCGCATCTCCCGCCTCGACGACCTGCTCGCCTCCGATGCACCCAACGAGAACAAGGGAGTTTGAAATGCCTGTCACCGATGTCGCCACCGACACCGAGAACCTGACGATGACCGTCACGGCCGACTTCGCCGCTCCGATCGAGCGCGTGTGGAACGCCTACAGCGACCCGCGCCAGCTCGAGCGCTTCTGGGGCCCGCCCGGATGGCCCGCCACCTTCACCGCGTGGGATCACACGATCGGCGGCCGCGCGAACTACTCGATGTCCGGCCCGCGCGGCGAGAAGTCATCCGGCTACTGGGAGTTCCTCGCGATCGAGGAACCGCGCCGCTTCGAGGTGCTCGACGGCTTCACCGACGAGGAGGGCAACCCGAACGAACAGTTCCCCGCTATGCGGATGGAGTTCACCTTCGCGCCCACCTCCGACGGCACGCACATGGTGACCACGAGTCACTTCGCCTCGCTCGAAGCGCTCGAACAGGTCGTCGAGATGGGCATGGTCGAGGGCACCAAGATGGCGATGGCGCAGCTGGATGCCGTGCTGCAGGACCTTCGCGAGTACGCCGAGGGCAAGGGCACGCGCGTCGAGATGCTCGACGACACGCACGTGCGCATCACGCGGCTCGTCAACGGCCCGCGCGAGCTGGTCTGGCGCGCGCACCACGAGCCGGAGCTGATCCGGCAGTGGATGCTCGGCCCCGACGGGTGGGAGATGACGGAGTGCGTCGCCACGACCACGGTCGGCGAGAGCTATCGCAACTCGTGGGCTCCGGTCGGCGACACCGAGGGGCAGCCGTTCGGCTTCGAGGGCGAAGTGCTGCTGAGCGACGCTCCGCGACGCGCGGTCACGACCGAGCGGATGCAGGGACAGCCCGTCGAGACGCTGAACGATCTGAACCTCTATGAGGAGGACGGCGCGACCCTCGTCACTGTGCTCATCGAGTACCCGGACAAGGACACGCGCGACATGATCCTCGCCACCGGCATGGCCGACGGCATGGAGGCCTCGTTCGAGCGGCTGGAGCGCGAGGTGCTGGCAGCGGCGCGGTCGTAATCCCTCAGAAATCAGCGAGTTCGGCCCCGGATCTGGTGGATTCGGGGCCGAACTGCTGTGAACCTTCGGATCCCCGCCGGTTATGCGCGAATAGATAAGTCTTATGTAGAAAACACGCGGAAGCGGTTAGCCTGAGGAGAGCGAAGACGCCCGTCCCACAGAGAGTGAGCGCTGATGCTTCTCGAGCGAGACCTCATCCAGTCCGTCGGATTCCGCAATGTCCGCGAGGGCGGCGAGATCACCGGTTTCCAGTTCCGAGTGCGCATGCCGTCGTACCGCGGCATGGCCGCGTCTCTGATCGACGGCATCGGCGTCCGCATCCCTGGCCTGGTCGATGTCGCGCCGGACGTGCCGATATGGACTCTGCAGGGCCAGACCTACACGCTCGACGAGCTGTGGCAGAGCGAGGGCATCCGCTGGCAGCTGGAAGACGCAGCCGTCGTCACCGTGCCGCTCGCAGGTGGACTGCCCGACGGCATCCATGAGCTGTCCATCGACCTTCGCCTGCGGATGTCGTACATCCCGCAGGAGCATCAGCCCAGCCAGTACCAGGTCACCAAGCACGTCACCCTGTCGCCGGAAGCTGAAGGCGCGCCGTTCAAGTACGGCGTCTCGCTTTACAGTTTCATGGGCGACTACGGCACGAACCTCGACCTCGAGACGGCCCTGCGCTCCATCGCCGATCTCGGCGCGACGGGAGTCGAGATCCTCGGCGAGGGGCACGTGCCGAACTATCCCGACCCTCCTCAGGAATGGGTCGACGAGTGGTTCCGCCTGCTCGATGTTTACGGCCTCGAACCCACCAACTACGGATCCTGGATCGACACCCGCCTGCACTCCAGTGGCGAGCACGGGCGCGACATGAGCGTCGAAGAGGGCGCCGCCGCGCTGCAGCGCGACCTCCGGCTCGCGAAGCGGCTCGGCTTCCGCTTCGTGCGGCCGAAGATCGGCGTCGTCTCGGGTGACCTGATCCCGCACCCGATCTGGACCGAGGTCGTCGAGGCGAGCCTTCCCCTGGCCGAAGAGCTCGATGTCATCATCTGCCCGGAGATCCACTCTCCGACACCCATCAAGCACGAGGTCGTCGACGACTACATCGATCTGATCACGCGCACCGGAACGAAGCACTTCGGGCTCCTTCTCGACACCGGTATCTTCCAGGACCGGCCCATCCCGCTGAAGCCGGGCGAGCTGCCGGGTCGTCGCCCGGCGTTCCTCGACGGCATCGGCGTCGACCCTGCCGACGTCTTCGACATCATCGACCATGTCGTCTTCATCCAGGCGAAGTTCCACGACATCGACGATGCGCTCGAAGATCAGCAGATCCCGTGGGAGCCGGAACTCCGCGCCCTCAAGGATGCCGGGTACACCGGCTACCTCTCCAGCGAGTACGAGGGCGACCGCATCCCATGGCGATCCATCGAGCAGGTTCGCCGCCAGCACTCGCTCATGCGCCAGGTCGCAGACAAGCTCTGAACGGAAAGACATCATGCCCAACGGACTCATCCACGCCGACAGCCTCCGCCCGCACCCGGACGGCCTCGCACTGCGCCTCACCATCCCCTGGTACCGCAGCCTCTGGCTGTCATCGGTGACCAGCCTCGAGCTGACCGTCGACGGCCAACAGGTGCCCCAGGAGAACCTCCGCCTCGTGCTGCACGATCGCGAGTACCAGCTGGACGAGCTGCCCGACCAGAGCGAGACGCTGTGGTTCCTGCAGGATCATCCGCTTCTGGTGGCCAAGGGGGAACGCCCGGTCGAGGCGGGCGAGCAGTACCAGGTCACCCTCGTCGGTCAGCTGCGCCTGCCGTACATGCAGATCGCTCCGGGGCAGGACGGCGGCCCCGGCATGTATGTGCCGAACTTCGTCCGCGACTCGTTCTCGCTCACCGTGACGGATGTCGATGCACCCGCTCCGGCGCTCATCAGTGACGTTCCGGAGGCTCCGCCTGCGACCGAGGCCGACCCCTTCCAGCTCGGCCTCACCCTCTACTCGGCATCCGCGGAGTTCCGAGCCGGCTGGTACGACTTCGACGGACTGCTCGACCGTGTCGCCGAACTCGGCATCGGCCCCGGCATCGAGATCGTCGCCTCCCAGATGGTGCCGACGTACCCCCTCGTATCCGACGAGTTCGAGCGCACCTGGCGCACGGCTTTCGACCGCCACGGCTTCGACGCCAGCTCCTTCGGCGCGAACCTCGACATGGGCCGCCGGCGCGACCGCGACATGACCCCCGACGAGGAGTTCGAGTTCAGCGAGCTGATGTTCCGCGGTGCGAAGAAGCTCGGCTTTCCGCTGGTGCGCATCCAGAGTGCGAAGCCCGAACTGCTGCGCCGCCTGCTGCCGATCGCCGAGGAACTCGAGCTGAAGCTCGCCTACGAGATCCACGCACCGATGGGCCCGAACGCCGAGCCCATCATGAAGGTGCGCGACACCTACGCCGCCCTCGACTCGCCGCTGCTCGGTTTCGTCGCCGACTTCTCGTCGACCATGCATGCGATGTCTCCCACGCTTCTGCGTGCCGTGCAGCGCGCCGGCCTCGACAGCGAGGCTCTCGCCCGTCTGCAGCAGATCTGGGCGACGGATGCCACGATGCAGGAGCGCCAGCAGGAGTTCATCGGATACCTCAAGGGGCGCGATTTCGACCCTGGCCGGCTCGGATCCTTCGCGCACCTCGCCTTCAACATGCACGGCCACGTCGACCCGCGCGAGTGGGCCGACATCATGCCGCAGATCATGCACGTGCACGCGAAGTTCTACGACATCGACGAGAACGGCCAGGAGCCCGCGATCGACTACCCCGAGCTGGTTCGGGTCTTCGTCGAGGGCGGGTACCGCGGCTACTGGTCGAGCGAATGGGAGGGGCATGCGTTCGCCGAACTCGGCGAGGTCGACCCGCTCGTGCTCGTGCGCAGGCAGCACGACCTGATCCGCACGACGATGAGGTCGCTGCAGGCCGTGTGAGCTCAGGCGAGATCGTTCAGGCGTGCTCGCCCGCCTGAACGACCTCGCCAGCCTCGCGGAGGAGGTCGATCATCCAGGCGTGCTCGGGGTCTCGGCCATGCACGGGATGCCACCACACCGCGTTGACGATCGGCGTCGCATCGAACGGCAGCCCGACGACCCGCACGCCGCCGAGGCGCGTGACCACGGGCGCCAGCGCTCGCTGCACGAAGCCGACGCGATCTGTCCCCGAGACGAACAGCGGCATCGACAGGAAGCTCTCCACGACCGCCTCGACGCGCGGCTCGATGCCGAGCTGCTGAATCTGCCTGCTCGCCGATGTGAACGCCGATCGCGACTGGTACGTCATCACGAAGGGCAGGGAGCCGAGATCCTCCATGGTCAGCTCCTCGCCGACCGACGGATGGTCGTCGGAGACGATCGCGACCCAGTCGTCCCGCCACAGATCGGCGTACGCGAGATCGGTGAGGAACCCGTGCGGGATGATCAGCGCGTCCGCGGAGCGCAGACGCGTGGCGGCATCTTCGACGACGGACGGGTTGTGCAGCATGAACCGGAACCGGATGCCGAGACCGCGGTCGGCCGCGAGCTTCGAGACAGCAGCGCCGACCGTGGCGAACCCGTAGTCGGAGCCGTAGATCGAGAACTCCCGGGTGGAGTCGGACGGTGTCCACGTGGCCTGGCTCTCGAACACGCGGCGCGCGGCCTCCAGCGCCGTCGAAGTGTGCTCCGACAACCGCAGCGCGAACGGCGTGAGCTCATACGTGTTGCCGCGTCGCGCAAGGATCTGGTCGTTGAAATGCGTCCTCAACCGCGCGAGCGACGCGCTCAGCGCCGGCTGGCTGAGGTGAAGGCGGTCTGCGGCTCTCGTCACACTGCGCTCGGTGAGCAGCGCATCGAGTGAGACCAGGAGGTTGAGGTCGAGACGAGAAAGAAGCGCGTGATCTGTCACAGCGATGTGACCCTTCGGGAGAGGGGATCGGGTGACATCAGTTTATCGACGCAATCTATGTGCACGCCAGGCGTCATCGTTCAGCCGGATGCGGACGCTCGCGATTCCGGTTCGTGGCGGCTTATGCCGCATATCGAAACAACTTATGTGTGTTTCTGGCACATCCGGACGATACTGGCAGAACAGCGGGTGGCTCGACGAACGAGCCGCCGACAACGAAGTCAGAAAGGCTGGACATGACACAGCACCGCCGCACTCACGTCCTCCGCACCGGCACTCTCGCCGTCGCGACCGTGGGAGCCCTCATCCTCGCCGGCTGCTCCGCCGGTGGAACCGACGACGCCGGCGACGGAGGCGAGTCGCAGTCGTTCTCGTTCACTTTCGCCACGTCCAACAACCTCGAGAGCCCGTACGAGTCGCTCGCCAAGGCCTACATGGAGGCGAACCCGGACGTCGAGATCACCACCAACCCGACCCCGAACGACAAGTACGGCGAGACCATCCGCACGCAGCTGCAGGCCGGCAACGCCGCGGACGTCATCCAGACGACCCCCGGATCAGGCGACGCGCGCGGCGTCATCCCCCTCGCCGAGGCCGGATTCCTCGAGCCGCTCGGCGCGACTGCCGAGGACCTCGTGCCGGACGGCAGTGAGTCGATCTTCGAGATCGACGGCAAGACCTACGGCCAGCCGATGGACTTCACGATCGCCGCAGTCGTCACGAGCATGGGCACCGCCGCGATGAACGGCCTCGACGAGTGGCCGGCCACCGAGGCCGCGATGTACGAGGCGTGCAGTGCGCTCGCGGCAGACGGCAAGTCGCTCATCGCCCTGGCAGGTGCAGCCGGACCGAACGCGGGTCTCACGGCGCAGGGCATCGCGGCGACGCGGGTGTACGCCGAGACGCCCGACTGGAACCAGCAGCGCGCGGACGGCGAGACGACCTTCGCCGAGAGCGAGGGCTGGGCCGAGACCCTGCAGACGCTCATGGACATGCACGACGGCGGCTGCTTCCAGCCGGGTGCTGAAGGCGCCGGCTTCGACGCCATCACGAACGGTCTCGCTCAGGGCGGATCGGTCGGCAGCTTCATCCCGTCCGGTTCGGCCGTCGAGATCGCAGCGGCCGCCCCGCCGGAGGCGAACTTCAAGGTCCAGCCCTTCCCGGCAGCCGACGGCGGCGATCCCTACATCCTCGCCAGCTCGAACTACACGATCTCGATCAACGCGGAGTCGGAGGCCAAGGATGCCGCGACGGCCTTCGTCGAGTGGCTCGCATCCCCCGAGGCGCAGACCCTGTACTACGAGAAGTCCGGGCTGCTGCCGGTGTCGTCGTACCAGGACCTCGATCTCGAGGACACGATCTACTCCCCGGTCGTCGACCTTCTCGCTGAGGGCGCGTACACGCCGCTGCCGAACAACATCTGGCCGAACCCGTCGGTATACGAGGCGCTGCAGGTAGGCGTCCAGGGACTGCTGACCGGGCAGAAGGACATCGACCAGGTCCTCCAGGACATGGACGCCGCTTACGGCGACTGATCGCGCGACTGCCCGGGGAGCCCAGCTTCCCGGGCAGTCGTCGCCCCAAAGCAACCGACGAGCACACGAGGACCTCATGCCCACCAAGATGATCGACACGGAAACAGAGACAGAGCTGGTGATCGTCCCGAAGCGCACGCGCCGGGGCCGTCACCGTAATCCCGCGCCGCGCCGCCCGGGGCTGCTGAAGTTCGGGCACTGGTGGTGGGCACTGCCCGGCATCCTCCTCGTCATCGCGATCCACTACGCCGCGACGACCGTCGGAGGCTTCTTCGCATTCACCGACTGGTCGGGAATCGGAGCGTTCAACTGGATCGGATTCGCCAACTTCGTCAAGATCTTCGGCGACCCCACGCAGGTGGGCGCCCTCAGCAACACCCTGTTCCTGGCGTTCGTCTCGGTCATCCTCAGCAACATCGTCGGTCTCGCACTGGCACTCGGTCTCAACCGCGGACTCAAGACCCGCTACGCCCTGCGCGTGCTGTTCTTCATGCCCGTCGTGCTCAGCCCGCTCGCCGTCTCGTACGTGTGGAAGTTCATCTTCGACTTCAACGGACCGATCAACGCGTTCCTGCGCAGCATCGGCCTCGAGGAATTCGCCAAGGCCTGGGTCGCCGATCCGATCTTCGCCATCTGGACCATCCTCATCGTGGTCGTGTGGCAGAACACCGGGTTCGCGATGGTCATCTACATGGCAGGGCTCGCCGCCGTCCCGGTCGAGATCGAAGAGGCCGCCGCGATCGACGGCGCGAACCTGCGTCAGCGGTTCATGCACGTCACGTTCCCCTCCATCCGTCCCGCCGTCGCGATCGCGACGACGCTCGGCCTCGTCAACGGGCTGCGCGTCTTCGACCAGATCATGGCGATGACCGGCGGCGGTCCTGCCGGGGCCACCGAGACGCTCGCCACCCAGGTGTACAAGGAGTCGTTCGCGCTCGGCAACTTCGGCTACGGCGCTGCGCTCGCCCTGCTGCTCACCGTCGTCATCCTGGTCTTCGCGATCATCCAGCAGCGCGTGACCAACGGCCGCCCAGAGGAGTCCTGACATGTTCCGCTACACGAAGCTCACCGCGCTCCGCGAGGTCCTCATCTGGGTGTTCGCCCTGATCTTCCTCGCCCCGTTCTACTTCCTGATCACCACGGCGCTGAAGTCGGACCAGGAGGTCATCACCTCGTCCAACCTCGCCCCGCCCACGAGCGTCGACTTCTCCAACTTCGTCGAGGTGCTCACTGCGCAGGGGAACTCGAACGTCGTGATGGGCCTGGTCAACAGCATCCTCATCACGGCGGGAAGCATCCTCGGGCTCGTGCTGCTGGGGGCGCTGACGGGATACGTCATCTCCCGCAGCACCCGGCGCTGGAGCCGGACGGTCTACTACCTCTTCCTCATCGCCATCGTGCTGCCCACCCAGCTCGGCACCGTGCCGCTGTACATCGGCGCGCGTACGATCGGCCTCACCGGATCGATCTGGGGCATGATCATCCTCTACACCGGGATGCTGCTGCCGCTGTCGATCTTCCTCTACGCCGGCTTCTTCCGGAGTCTCGGCACCGAGTACGAAGAGGCGGCAACGATCGACGGCGCATCGCGCACGCAGATCTTCTTCCGCATCGTGCTGCCGCTGATGTCGCCGGCGACCGGCACCGTCGCGATCCTCGCGGGACTGATCGTGTGGAACGACTTCTTCACCTCGCTCATCTTCCTCGGCGGCTCGGAGAATCAGACCCTCCCGGTCGCGATGTACTACTACATCGGCTCGCTCGTGTCGTCCTGGAACAAGATCTTCGCGATCGTCATCGTCTCGATGATCCCGATCCTCGCCTTCTACCTGTTCGCCCAGAAGCGCTTCATCCAGGGCTTTGCCGGCGGGCTCAAGGGCTGATCACGACGGATGCCGCGGCATCCGTCAGCGCGCCCTCTCCCTGAACACGACTCACGAAAGAGCATCATGTACCAGCTGTCCCCCAACATCGAACTCCTCTTCACCGAAGCCGGCGATTATCACGATCGGGTCCGCGCTGCGGCCGCCGCAGGGTTCACCGCGGTCGAGATGTGGGGGCCCACCGGCGTCGATGCACCTGCGACGCCGAAGGACCTGCCGGCGCTCAAGGCCGCCCTCGAGGAGACCGGCACGCAGCTCACGGCCCAACTGTCCGAGCCGCGCACGCAGTTCATGATCCCGCCGTGGGATCACTCGGAGTTCTACCGCAGGCTCGACGAGGGCGTCGCGATCGCACACGACCTCGGCTGCCCGCGCATCGTCGTCGGCAGCGGTACGGGTTTCGGCGGCTGGAAGCGCCAGGTGCAGCTCGACAAGCTCGTCGAGATCTACCAGCAGGTGATCACCCAGATCGAGGGCTCCGGCGTCACGCTGGTCCTCGAGCCCGTAAACGTCCGCGTCGACCACCCCGGTTCGCTCCTGGATCGCACCGCAGAGGCCGTGTACGTCGCGCGCGGGGTCGGCTCCGCCCACTTCGGGGTGCTCTACGACATCTACCACTCGGCCGTGGAAGGGGAGGATATGGCCGCCGAGCTCGAGAACGGCGGCGACCTCATTAAGTACGTTCAGCTCGCTGACGCCCCCGGTCGCGGTGAGCCGGGAACCGGCGAGCTCGACTGGGCCGACCGTCTCGGCATCCTGCGCCGCTCGGGGTACGACGGCCCGATCGGTCTCGAGTACTACCCGCAGACCGCCTCGGAGGCCTCCGTCGAGCGGATCGTCCGAGTGGCGGCCGAGGTATGAGTTCCCGGTCTTATCCGCGGAACGTCGACGTCGTCATCGTCGGGAGCGGCCCGACAGGGTCGGCTTACGCCCGCGTCCTGACCGAGCGCGCGCCGGATGCGACGATCGCTATGTTCGAGGTCGGCCCGACCGTCTCGGATCCGGCAGGTGCACACGTCAAGAACATCGACGACGCCGACAAGCGCGCCGCGGCTCAGCGCGCCTCCGAGGGGCCGGGCGCTCGCGCGGCGACCGTCGACTCGCCCGGTGCGGTGAAGTCCGGCCAGCGCCGTGCCCGTCCCGGCACCTACCTGCTGGAGGACGGATTCCAGGAACCAGGCGAAGACGGGATGCCGGTCGCCGCGATGTCGAGCAATGTCGGTGGGATGGCTGCGCACTGGACAGCGGCATGTCCGCGTCCCGGAGGGAGCGAGCGCATCGCGTTCCTGGACGACCTCGATGAGCTGCTCGATGAGGCCGAGCGGCTGCTCGGCGTCACGACCGACGCCTTCGACGCGACACCCTTCGGTGACATCATCCGGGAACGGCTCGCCGAGGCTGTCGACGAGGGCCGCGTTCCGTCTTCACGCGTGCAGAGGATGCCGCTGGCGGTGCACCGCCGCGACGATGGCCGGCTCATGTGGTCGGGCTCGGACGTCGTGCTCGGCGATGTCACGCGCGACAATCCTCGATTCACCCTTCACGACGAGTCGCTCGTGACTGAGATCCTCGTCGAGAACGACCGAGCCGCCGGTGTGCGGGTCACCGACCTGCGCACGAAGGAGAGCAGCGAGGTCCGCGCACGCTTCGTGATCGTCGCCGCCGATGCGCTGCGCACTCCGCAGCTGCTGTGGGCATCCGGCATCCGGCCCGCCGCCCTCGGGCGGTACCTCAACGACCAGGCGCAGATCGTGTTCGCGACCCGCATCCGGGATGCCGCCGAGGTGACCACCACCGCGCGCGCCGGGGCAGGTCTCAGCGAGTACAGCGGCGTCACGTGGGTGCCGTTTACCGACGACACGCCGTTCCACGGCCAGGTCATGCAGCTGGACGCCTCACCCGTGCCACTCGCCGAAGACGACCCAGTCGTTCCCGGGTCGATCATCGGAATCGGATTCTTCTGCGCAAAGGATCTTCGCGCCGACGATCGCGTCGAGTTCTCCGAGACGAAGACCGACGGCTACGGGATGCCGGCGCCGCGAATCCGCTACCGCCTCACCGAGACCGACCACGCGATCCTCGAGCGCGCGGAACGCGAGATCGTGGAGCTCGGCAAGGCAGTCGGCGACCCGCTCGATGACCGTCCCTTCCGGATGCCGATCGGCAGCTCGCTGCACTACCAGGGCACCACCCGCATGGGCGAGACCGACGACGGCACGAGCGTGTGCGGTCCCGACAGCGAGGTGTGGTCGACGCCTGGCCTGTTCGTCGCGGGCAACGGCGTCATCCCGACCGCGACGGCGTGCAATCCGACCCTCACCGGCGTCGCGCTCGCCGTCCGGGGCGCACGTGCCATCGCCGCCGCCATCAGCGGTTGAGCGTTGCTTATGTCGGAAAAGAACATTAGACTGCAGGAATACGAAAGAAGAACGAGGAGGTTCTCGTGATCCCGGATCGCATCATCGAACAGGGGACGCTGACGACCGAGGGCGGCCGTGCCGCCGTCGAGGTTCGCATCCCCTGGTACCGCGCACTTCCCGGTTCGTGCATCGCCGGAGCCAGTCTCACCGTGGACGGCGTCGCCGCCCCAGCCGCGTCCCTGCGCTGGCAGATGAACGGCAAGGAGTTCACCTTCGAGGAGCTGGCGACGAACACCGAGGAGTGGTGGTTCCCCGTCGACTCCGCCGTGCTGTCGGGGGATCTCGATCTGGCTGTCGACGCGGAGCACTCGGTCGAGGTGGGTCTCACGCTGTTCATCCCGTACATCATCATCTCCGACTCCGAGGTGCTCCACATCGAGGAGCACGATCGCAAGACCATGAAGGCGGTGGCGGCATGACCGACCTCGGCACTCCGATCCAGGGCGTGACGCTCTACAGCTTCACGCGGGCGTTCCACGGTCGCGAGTACGACCTCGATGCGCTCATCCGAAAGGTCGCAGCGGAGGGCTACGGCCCGGGCCTCGAGATCATCGGCTTCTCGAGCTTCCGCGGATTCCCCGAGATCGATGACGCCTTCGCCGGGCGCTTCCGCGACCTGGTCGACGAGGTCGGGCTCGTCACCACCTCGCTCGCCGTCAACGCCGACATCGGCATCCACCGGGACCGCCTGCTCGACCAGGACGAGCTCGTCGCCTACATGCGCCGGCAGATCGCCGCCGCCGCGAAGCTCGGGTTCCCCATCGCCCGTGTGCAGATCTCGATCACGCCCGACTCGATGGAACAGCTCGCGCCGATCGCCGAGGAGTACGGCGTGACGCTCGCGCTCGAGGTCCACGCCGATCAGTACGCCTCGCACCCGCGCATCCTCGCGTTGCGGGACCGTTACGAGAAGGTCGGCTCGCCATTCCTGGGATTCACGATGGACTGGGGCGCCACGGTCTCCGGCTTCGCGCCCTCGCTCATCGAGTCGTACCGTCGACGCGGCGCGTCCGAAGACCTGCTCTCGCAGGTCGTGTCGCTGTGGGATGAGTTCTATCAGCAGGGGCCGCCCGCTGATCAGGCCGAGCACGGGCAGCGCTTCGGACGCTTCATCGGACTGGCCGCCCAGAACGGCCGTCCCGAGCTCGGGATCGACTTCGGCATCAACGGCACGGGCTTGTTCGGTCCCGCGCGAGTCGACGACTGGCTTGAGATCATGCCGTGGGTCAAGCACGTCCACGGCAAGTTCTTCGGCATCGACGAGAACAAGGAGGAGCCCTCGGTTCCGGTCCGCGATCTCATCGGCCTTCTCGTCGAGAACGGCTACTCCGGCGCGGTGTCGAGCGAGTACGAAGGCTGGCACTGGAACAACTGGGAGAGCCCGTTCGACATCGTCCGCGATGAGCAGGCCGTGCAGCGGTCGGCCGCGCAGAACGCCGGCAGTCGCATGATCACGGATGCTGCGGAGGCGCGCGCCGCGCTCGCCGCTCACCTGCCGCACGCAGCTCTGAAGGGAGCCCGCGCATGACCGTTCGACCAGCTCAGGGATCGGGGATCGCCGGCACCGGCATCAAGCTCGGCATCACCCTGTACTCGCTCACCAGCGAGTTCGCCGCCGGTCTCTACACGCCCGAGACGCTGATCGCCGCGGCGGCCCAGAACGGGCTCGGTCCCGGCGTCGAGTTCAACATCGCGCAACTGCTGCGCACCTACCCGGACGTCGACGACGAGTTCATCAAGCTCTGGTTCGACAGCCTGGAGAAGTACGAGCTCGAGCCCAGCGCCGTGGGAACGAACCTCGACATGGGGCGCCGCAAGAACCGTGACATGACCCCTGACGAGGAGCATGACTTCCTCGCGCGCCAGCTGAAGACCGCGCACCGGCTCGGGTTCAAGAACATCGTCATCCGTTCGCACGGCAAGGAGCTGCTGCGCAGTCTCCTGCCGCTGGCGGAGAAGTACGACCAGCGCCTCGGGTACGAGATCCACGCGCCGTCGGGGCCCAACAACCCCCAGGTGCTGCAGATGCGCGAGATGTACGACGAGCTGCAGTCGGAGCGACTCGGGTTCACAGCCGACTTCTCGTCGACGATGCACTCGCTCTCGCCGACGCTGCTGCGGACGCTCAGCCAGATGGGCATGGACGAGAAGCACTTCCCGGTCATGGACGAGATCTGGCACGAGCCGACACCCATGCATGCGCGGAACCAGAAGTTCGAGGACTACCTCACCGGCGAGGGTGTGGACTTCCTCCGTTTCGGGCCGTTCACGCGCCTGGCGTTCAACATGCACGGGCTCGTCCGGCCGGAGGAGTGGCTCGACATCATGCCGCAGATCTTCCACGTGCACGCGAAGTTCTATGACATCGGCGCGGACGGCGAGGAGCCGGCCATGGACATCCCGCGCATCGTGCGGCAGTTCGTCGCGGGCGGCTACCAGGGCTACCTCTCCAGCGAATGGGAGGGCCACGCGTTCTCCGACCTCGGCGAATCCGACCCGATCGACCTCGTCCAGAAGCAGCACGCGCTCATGCGGCGTGCGATCGAAGAAGCCGTCGTCCCGGCCTGAGGTCGGGCGCAGACAGGAGCCGACATGGCAACGCACAATTCGCTCTTCGCCGAGAAGGACGTCCGTCGCACCGACGACGGGATCGCCGTCTCGGTGCAGCTTCCCTGGTATCGCAGCCTCTGGCTCTCGGCCGTCGACGACGTCGCGGCGACCGTGAACGGCGTAGCGATCCCCAAGGACGATCTGCGCTTCGAGCTCGAGGGCCGCTCCTACACGATCGACGAACTGCCCGAGCAGTCCGAGACGCTGTGGTTCGTGGCCGACCGCCCCGACGTCGTGATCAGGCTCGACTCGCCCCCGGCCGCAGGCGAGAGCCTCACCGTCGAGGTCGTCCTCACCATGCGGCTGCTCTACATGCAGATCATGCCCGGTGAGGACGGCGGCCCCGGCCGCTACGTGACCAACCGCGTCCCGGTCGAACGAGAGGTCGTGCTGGCATGACCGCGAGTGCGGCGTTGCGTGTCGCCATGATCGGCTACGGCTTCATGGGTGCGGCGCACTCGGTCGGCTGGCGCCAGGCGCCGCGGATGTTCTCGCTTCCGAGTGGCGTGGAGATGGCGGTCGTCGTCGGACGCAACGAGTCGGCTGTGGCGGATGCCGCGGCGCAGTGGGGCTGGGCGGAGCACGCCACCGACTGGCGGGAGGTCATCGCCCGCGACGACATCGACATCGTCGACATCGTCACCCCGGGGGACTCCCACGCCGAGATCGCGATCGCGGCGCTGGGTGCCGGCAAGCACGTGCTGTGCGAGAAACCCCTCGCCAACACCGTCGCAGAGGCCGAGGAGATGCTCGTCGCGGCCGAGCGTGCCGCCGCGCGGGGCATCGTCTCGATGGTCGGCTTCACCTACCGACGGGTCCCGGCTGTCACGCACCTGCGCGACCTGATCGCAGCCGGCGCGATCGGCACGGTCCAGCAGGTGCGTGCCGCCTACCGACAGGATTGGCTCGTCGACCCGCAGGCCCCGCTCGCATGGCGCCTGCAGAAAGAGCACGCCGGTTCCGGCGCGCTCGGCGACATCGGCGCGCACATCATCGACATGACCCAGTTCGTCACCGGGCAGGGCGTGGATGCAGTCGCCGGCGTCGTCGATACGATCGTCACGCGGCGCCCCCTCCACGACGGAGGATCCGGACTCTCCGCAACGGCCGGCGATGGCTACGGCGACGTCACCGTCGACGATCTCGCGATCTTCACCGGACGGCTCGAGGGCGGCGCGCTCGTCTCATTCGAGGCGAGCCGGTTCGCGACCGGGCGCAAGAACGCCCTCACGATCGAGGTGTCCGGCGACCGCGGAGCACTCGCTTTCGACCTCGAAGACCTGAACTCCCTGCAGTTCTATGACCGCACCGCACCCGCCGATCGTCAGGGTTTCGCGAAGATCATCGTGACCGAGGCATCCCACCCCTATGTCTCGGCGTGGTGGCCGTCCGGTCACCTGCTCGGGTACGAGCACGGCTTCTCGCACCAGGTGGTCGACCTCGTGAAGGCCATCACGGACGGCACCCAGCCGCACTCGAGCTTCGCCGAGGGGCTGGCGGTCCAGCGCGTGCTCGCCGCCGTGGAGGCGAGTGCCGAACGCGACTCCGCCTGGGTGGGCGTAGGCGCCATGGCGACGGCATCCGTCTGACAACGCCTTTCGAACCAGAGCGAAGGAGCTCACGATATGACCGATGTCCTCAACGTCCTCATCCTCTCGGGGCACATGACCCGCGAGCACGACAACGAGTTCCGCAGCTTCCGGCAGCACAACCAGTGGCTCACCACGCTGCTGGAGGACACCGGTCGCTTCCGGGTCCGCGTCGTCGAGGACCCGCGGGGTCTCGGCGCCGAGATCATCGACAAGTACGACGTCGTCATCGTCGTCTTCGAGGGTCGCGACGGCTACCACGAGAAGGCGGTCGGCTTCGGGCCGGAGACGGATGCCGCGCTGCTGCGCTTCGTGCACGAGGACGGCAAGGGGATCGTGTGGTTCCACGGCTCCGCGGCGCAGGAGGACGACTGGGGATACCCGGAGGAGTACAACGTCATGCGCGGCGCCAAGCTGAGCGTGGCGACAGGCCTGCGACCGCGGCCGTGGGGTGAGGCGCTGCTGCGCACCGCAGAGCCGCGTCACGCCATCACCGAGGGCATCAGCGAGACCTGGACGGTCACCGGTGACGACATCCTCACCGGCGTCGAGCTCTACGACGGTGCGCAGGTGCTGCTGACCACGTTCGACGATCTCGAGTCCTACGAGAAGGCGCCGATGTGGCCGATGTCGCACTACCCCGTCGCGATCCCCGAAGGCGGAATCGCCGACCTTCCGGGCATGAACACCGATCAACCCATCGCCTGGATCAATGAGTACGGCGCGGGTCGCTCGTTCACGATCACGATCGGCCATGACATCGACACCTTCCGTCGCATCGAGTTCATCCGGATCTTCCCGCGCGGCGTCGAATGGGCGGCGACCGGCGAGATCACCCTCGACGGCCCGGACCGTCGCGGCGAGCGGCGCTTCCTGCCCTGGCCGTATTACAACCACGAGGGCTGAACACCAGGGCGTGCCCCGCTGACGTCAGTCGTTCAGCGCGGGCCGCGCGAGTTCGAGGTGTCGTCGGGTCATCTCCGTCGCGTCGTCATCGAGCCACTCATGGCCGCCCCACTCGCTGGTGAGTGAGCCGGTGAATCCGGCTGCGCGCAGCTCGGTCGCGAAGTCGCGGATGGGTCGCGAGACGCGACCATCGGCATCGTGGAGGTCCCAGAACTTCAGGTGTGCTGCGCCCGCGAACGGGAGCACGTCGTGGAGGTCGGCGGCATCGGAGCGACCGAAGCGCACGAGCAGGTTCATGAACATGGTGTGCACGTCGGGCGGCACTGCCCCTGCGCGCAGCAGCGCGACGGCGGCATCCGACGTCGCCGCATCCTGCCATTCGCGCTCGAGTCGATCGACGAACGCGGCGGGAAGATCGCTCTGGCGGAGCCGGTCGAGATAGGTGACGGGAAGCGCGGGCATCAGCATGCTGATGTCGATGAGCAGCCTCAGATGCGGGTCGTCGAAGCTCGCGATCGCCTCGTAGTGCGCCCGATGCGCGGGCGACGACGGGGTCTGCGGACCCTGTGCCTCTTCGAACAGCACGAGGTCCAGGTCGTGGAGCTCCGGCAGCAGCCGCTCGAGGAGCGCGTCGCCGGCCTGGCCGATCGGCAGGCGGACGCCGGTGGCGCCGAGTCGCTGCGCTGCGCGCAGCTGCGGCAGGAGGAACGCGAGTCGCTCGTCCTCGTCGCGCCTCCGCGACGGCGACGCCCAGTCGTCGATGCTCGCACCGACGATCGAGATGCGACCTCCAACTGTGGCGAGTGCATCCCGCAGCGCTTCGGCCTCGGCATCCGAGGTCACGGGGAACGAGCGCCAGAGCTGGCCGAGCTCGACTTCGATCACGGAAGCGATACCGCCGTAGACGATCCCGACCGCGATGTCGGTGGCGCTGGATTCGGCGCGGATCAGATCGGGTGTCCAGTTGAAGGCGCTCGCGGCAACGGTCCAAGCGGGGGAGGGCGTGGTCATGTTCGGTGCCTCCGGTTCAGGCGACGTCGAGCGCCACGGTGGTGAGCGCCGAGGGGTCATTCAGACTCAGCGTTCGGTCGAAGCGGAAGGGCAGCCGCAGCGGGCCGTCCGGACCGGCCTGGAGGTACGGCACGACCAGATAGAAGGAGACGCTCACCTCGTGATCGCCGGGAAGGACGGTCTGATCCCCGCGCAGTACGAGGCGATCCTGCACGAACCACCAGCCCGGCTCGTCCGCGAGGTCCGGAGGCGCGATCGCCCGGCCACCCATCTCGATCCGCAGCCGGGGTTCGGGGCAGCCGTCGATCGTGACCTCGAGCTCCGTGAGGCTCCACAGCGGTAACGAGCGGATCCACGGCAGCGAGAGCCGGAGCACGAAGCCGTCGCCGGTCGTGCCGAGAGCATCCTCGCGCAACGCACTGAGCATGGCACTCCTTCGTGTCTGTTCAGACTGGTCAGTTCAGACAGAAAGATACACGCTTATGTCGATTTATGGAATAAGACCCAGGTGGTCACTGTCAGTGGAATCGGGCGAGCGTCGGCTTTCCGTCCGCGAACCAGCGCGGGAACGTGACCTCGAAGAGCTGTTCGCGTGCGAGCTCCGCACCTCCGCGCAGCGGCTCCCCCTCGTCGTTGACGGAGTTGACGATCGTCAGATCGCGCGTGGCCAGCGGGAGCGAGAGCTCATAGACCCGCTGACGCACCTCGGCGAGATAGAGCTCGCCGGTGCCGGCTACCACGCCTCCGATGACGATGACACTGGGGTTGAACATGTTCACGAGGGCGGCGATCGACTCGCCGACGATCCGCGCGGACTGCTGGAGCAGGCCGGTCGAGAGCGCATCTCCGGCCTCGGCGGCGCGGGTGATGTCCTCGGGAGTGATCGCCTCACCGGCGGCGTGCTGCGCGGCCAGTGGCCCGTCGGCGCCCTCCGCGATCGCGGCCTCGGCCTGATTGACGAGCGCCCATCCGCTCGCGACCGCTTCCAGGCAGCCGCTCTTCCCGCACCGGCAGAGCGCGTCGGATTCGCGCACGCGCACGTGTCCGATGTCGCCGGCGGCCCCGTTCGTACCGCGGTGCACGCGGCCTTGAGAGAGCAGGCCGGCGCCGATGCCCGAACCGATCTTCACGTAGATCAGGTTGGCGTCCTCGCCGGCGCGACGAACGAGCTCGCCGAAGGCCAGGAGGTTCACGTCGTTGTCGACCCACGTGGGGGCGTCGTAGCGCTGCTCGAACGCGGAGCGGATGTCGAAGCCGTTCCATCCGGGCATGATCGGCGGCGCCACAGGGCGACCGGTCTCGAAGTCCACAGGGCCCGGCACGCCGACCGTGACAGCCCAGATCGGGGCACCGGGAGTGCGTGCGATCAGCTCGTCGATCAGCTTCATGGCCGTCTCGAGCGTCTCCGCAGGGCCGCGGGAGATCTCCCACGGCGTATGCGCCTGGTCGACGATGTCGCCCTCGAGGTCCGCGATGCCCACGCGGATGTGCAGCGCGCCGAGCGCGCAGACGATCAGTCGACCGCGGTCGGAACGGAACCGTACATGCCGAGGTGCGCGGCCACCGGATGACGGACCGTAATCGCCGTCGGCCAGATAGCCCATCTCGTACGCCTGGTCGACGCGCTGCGTGACGACACCTCGGCCGAGCCCGGTGATCCTGCCGATCTCGGGACGCGTGGTCGCTCCGCCCGTCCGGACCATGTTCACGATGCGAAGGAGACTCGTCACTTCGTCGGTCTGGGCGCCGAAGCGCAGCGTGGATTCGTTGGCCATGCTTGATTTTTACATGCCGTTCAGCGCGGACAGCGCGCAATCGCCGATCTATGGTCAACTATCTCGCAACTTACGTATACTTCTGACAAAAGCGAGGAGGCGAAGATGCCATCGGGAGTCGGGGTCATCGGTGCAGGGCCGGGTGCATCTGCGCTGCACCTCGCGACCCTCGCCCGGCTGAGCGACCGATTCACCGTCGTGCACGTCTCGGATGGCGGCGGCGGCCGTGCTGAGGAGCTCGCGGCGCGTTTAGGTGCAACGGCGTCCACCGGGACGGACGAGCTGCTCGCCGACCCGCGGGTGGAGGTCGTCGCGATCTGCAGTCCGCCGGATGCGCACGCGTCGCAGATCCTCGCCGCCGTCGCCGCAGGCAAGCACGCGATCCTCTGCGAGAAGCCGATCGCGACCTCGCCCGACGACGCGGCGCGCGTCATCGACGCCTGCCGGAACGCCGGCATCGCGCTCGTGGTCGGAACGAATCATCTCTTCGATCCGGCATGGGGGCGGGCACAGCATCACCTCACCGCCGGGGGCGCGCCGGTGCGCGCGATCTCCATCACCGTCGCGCTCCCCCCGAACGAGCGGTATCACGACGCCGTGAGCGAACTGCCGCCGGCCGCCGCTCCCGCCAGAGGCGCGCCCGACTGGGGTGACCCCTCCGTCGCCGCAGCGGTGCTCCGCCAGCTCACCCTCGGTCTGGCCATCCACGACCTGCCGCTCGTGCGCGACCTCGCCCGGCGTCTCGATCGCGTCGTCTTCGCCCGTCCCGTCTCCCCGATCGGCTACGTCATCGGATTCCTCGCCGAAGACATCGCCGTGCGACTCACCGCGGTCATGGTGCCGGGTGGTGCGGACGCGCTCTGGCGCATCGGAATCGTCACCTCGCGCGATCTCATCGACATCGAGTTCCCGCCCGCCTTCGTGCACGTTGGAAGCGCCGCGGTGCGGGTGCGGACGCCGGACGGCCGTCGCACCTCGTTCCCCCTCACCGCGGACGACGGTTATGTCGCCGAATGGCGTGCACTCGCGTCGATCCTCGACGGCGACGCGGTCGTCGAGTACGACGAGATCCTCGCGGATGCCGGTTTCGCGTTCGATCTCGCGGATGCCGTGGAGGCTGCGGTCCGCGCGGGGGCGATCGCATGATCGGGGTCTGCACGAGCGTTCCCGCTTACCGCGTCGCCGCCGTCGAACTACCGTTGAGCGTCAGGCTCGTGGCGAGCGCCGAGCGCGCGATCGTCGTCGTGCCGGGTGATCGCCGATGGGCGCAGACAGCGTGCGCCGTTCTCGAGGACGGCGCCGCCGCAGTGGTCATCGCCGATCCGGATGCCGTCGACATCGACGAGTGCATCCGCCTGCAGGAAGCCGCCGACGGACGGCCGATCGTCATCGACCGTCCGATGCTACGCGCCGACCTCGTCGAGGTGGCGTCTGCGCATATCTCGCCGCCGAACTACGCCGCCGTCGACGTCGCCGCGGTGGCAGGATGTCGGTCCGCGGGCATCCGCGACGCCGCGGGCTGGATGCGGGTGCTTCTCGGTGGCCCATGCGAGGTGCTGGAGGTCGACCGCACGGGTTCCGCCGTCCTCGCACTCCTGCAGCGCGCGAACGGCATGGTGCCTGGCGCGCTCACCGCGACGACGATCACGGGCGCCGATGAGGGGCCATGGATCCGCGCCGTGGCGGTCGCCCCCACACGCGTCGAGGTGGTCATCGACGAAGCGGATGCGCAGGCGTCGGTCGATGTGGCGACGAGGGAGGGCGTACTGCGCGCCCCTCGTCTGTTCGAGACGCACCAGCGGGTGTCGCTGCGTCGCGCCGTCCACGCCCTGTCGACCGCGGCCCAGCCGGTCACCGACCTCGCCGATCTCCGCGCCGACGACGCCGTGGCGGAGGCCCTCAGGCAGGAGCGCCGGTGATAAACAGCGCTGATCCCCCGCATAGGAAGAATCGGGTTCCTTGATGGTCGATTTCCGACAAAAGTAGGAAGCGGGGCAGATCCCAGAGCCCCGTCGGAAAGGAAAGATCGAGGATGATCAAGCTACTGTCCCACCTCTCGTATGTCGCGATCACATCGCCCGACGTCGAGGCGTCCGTGAAGTTCTATGAGGAGCAGGTCGGGCTCACGGTCGTGGATCGCGTCGACGGCGCCGTCTACCTCCGCTGCTGGGGCGACTACTACGCCTACTCGCTGGTCGTCGTTCCCGGTGACGAGCCGGCGCTCGAGACGATGGCATGGCGCACCTCCAGCGCCGAGGCGCTCGAAGAGGCCGCGAAGCGCGTGGAAGCCGCCGGCATCGCGGGCGAATGGCTCGACGCCGTGCCGCACATCGGCCGCGCCTACCGTTTCACCGGTCCTTTCGGCCACTCGATGACGCTGCACTGGGACGTCACGCGTCATCAGTCATCGGGCGAGACCGCGTCGATCTACCCCGACCGTCCCGAGAAGCGCTCCAAGGTCGCCGGCGCGCCGCGTCAGCTCGACCACGTCACCGTCGCGACGAGCGACGTCGACGCGTTCGTCAAGTGGTACGTCGATGTCCTGGGCTTCCGTTTCATGGCGCGCACCGTGCTGGACGAGGCCCCGGTCTCGGTCTTCTCGGTGCTCACCACCAACGAGAAGTCGCACGACCTCGGCGTCGTACTCGACGGCTCCACCCGCGCCGGACGCGTCAACCACTACGCGTTCTGGGTCGACACCCGTGAAGAGCTGCTCATCGCAGCGGACGTCCTCATGGAGAACGGCATCCCGATCGAGTACGGCCCCAACATCCATGGCATCGGCGAGCAGACGTTCCTCTACTACCGCGAGCCCTCGACGCTGCGCATCGAGCTCAACACCGGTGGCTACCGCAACTACGTCCCCGACTGGGAGGCGAACACCTGGAAGCCATCGCAGGGTTCGAACAACTTCTACCGCAACGGCGCCATGCCCATGTCGATGACCGAGTCGTTCCCGCGCGCAGACGGACCGAGCGCGACCGAGGAGGGCGTTCCCGACGAGATCAAGGACGCTCTGCTCAACCCGTACGCCAAGCACGGGCACGGCTGACAGACTTCCCGGCGCGACGGATGCTCCTTCATCCGCCGCGCCGGGAAACCAAACGCGCGAAGATGAGCGAGAGGATCACCGAATGACGACCACCACCCCCGAGGCACCGTTCGCTCTGGTGCGCTACCGAGACGCCGACCGCGCGCAGCTCGGGCTCGCGGTCGAGAACCGGGTGCGTGCGCTGACGCCGGCCGACCTCGGAGCCGCGGATCTGAACGCGTTCCTCGCACAGCCGGACTGGGACCGCATCGCCGCACTCGCAGCTCCGGACGAGACCTGGCTCCCTCTCGCCGACGTCACGCTCGCCGCTCCCGTGGAGCCACGGCAGGTGCTGCAGACCGGTGCCAACTACCGCCAGCACGTCATCGAGCTCGTCGCCGCGGGTCTCACCCAGAACACCGAGCGAACGCCCGACGAGGCGCGTGTCTTCGCCGCGAAGATGATGGATGACCGCAAGGCGAACGGCGAGCCCTACTTCTTCATCGGGCTGCCGTCCTGCGTCGTGGGTGACGACGTGCCCCTCGAGCTGCCCGCCTACAGCGAGGTGCACGACTGGGAGCTCGAACTCGCGATCGTCGTCGGCCGTGAGGCGTTCCGGGTGTCGCGCGCCGACGCCTGGAGCCACATCGCGGGGTACACGATCGTCAACGACGTCACGACGCGCGATCTCGTATTCCGCAAGGACATGAAGGAGATCGGCACCGACTGGTACCGCGCCAAGAACGCCCCCGGCTTTCTGCCGACAGGGCCGTTCCTCGTGCCGGCGCACTTCGTCGACGCGGAGGACGCGCGCGTCACGCTCGCGCTCAACGGCGAGGTGATGCAGGACGCTTCGACGAGCGACCTGCTGTTCGACATCCCCGCACTCCTGTCGGCCGCTTCGCAGACGCAGCGCCTCCTCCCGGGCGATCTGCTTCTGACCGGCAGCCCGGCCGGCAACGGCCAGCACTGGAAGCGATTCCTGCGTGACGGCGACGTGATGACGGGCACGATCGCCAACCTCGGCACCCAGGTGGTGCGGTGCGCCGCGGAAGGAGCCGCATCGTGAGCCTTCCGAGCGCGAACCCCGCAGAACTCGACCGCCAGGATCCCGCCGCCGAGATCGCCGCGCGCGCCGAAGCGTTCCGCAACTGGGGCCGGTGGGGCGCGGACGACGTGCTCGGCACCCTCAACTTCATCGACGAGGCCAAGCGCGTCGAAGCCGCAGCGCTCGTGCGCTCCGGTCGGGTCATCTCGCTCGCCCAATCCTTCGACACGAACGGTCCGCAGAAGGGCTGGCGCCGTCGCACCAACCCGGTGCACACGATGACCGACACCGGCACCGACGCCGAGCGCGGCAACCAGGGCTTCCCGCACGGCATGGGTGGGGCGGATGACGTCATCTCGATGCCGCTGCAGTGCTCGACGCAGTGGGACGGACTGGGCCATATCTTCGACGGGGGCATGGCCTGGAACGGCCGCCGCGCCGGCGACGTCGTCACCAGCGACGGCGACCTCGTCACGGGCATCGAGCACGCGGCATCCGTCATCGTGTCCCGCGGTGTGCTGCTGGATGTCGCCCGCCATCTGCGTCCCGACACCGGCGAGCTCGACGACGGTCACGCCATCACGGTCGCCGACCTCGAGGCGACCGCCGCAGCGCAGGACGTCACGATCGGCCGGGGCGACATCGTCCTAGTGCGCACCGGACAGTATGCCCGCGCCCGCCGAGACGGATGGAACGACTACGCCGGCGGACCGGCTCCCGGACTCTCGCTCACGACGGCAGGCTGGCTCCACGCCACCGAGCTCGCCGCGATCGCGACGGACACGTGGGGATTCGAAGTGCGCCCGAACGAGTTCGACGTCCCGGCCTTCCAGCCGCTGCACCAGGTCGTCATCCCCAACATGGGGCTGACGATCGGCGAGATGTGGAACCTCGACGAACTCGCCGATGCATGCGCGCAGCGCGGCATCTGGGACTTCCTGCTCTCGGCCGCACCGCTGCCGATCACCGGAGCGGTCGGCTCGCCGATCAACCCCGTCGCCATCCTCTGACAACCGCACGAACACCACCGCACAGAACAGGGAGGTTCTGAAATGACCGCAGTGCACAAGGTCGCCATCGCCGGAAGCGGCGTCGTCGGGCTCGCCGCCGCCATCCAGCTCGCGGACGCCGGCGTCGCCGTCGACGTCTTCGAGGCCAAGCCGGAGTTCAACACACAGGGCTCGGGCATCTCGCTGCAGGGCAACGCGCTGCGCGCGTTCGGCCAGCTCGGCATCTGGGACGACATCCGCGCCGCCGGCTACCCCTTCGAGGGCCTCAAGCTGCGCGCACCCGGGCCGGACGCTCCGGTCGTCGCCGCGCTTCCGGACGTGAAGATGGGCGGTCCTGACTATCCCGCTGCGATGGGCATGCCGCGCCCCGCACTCGCGCGGATCATGTTCGACCACGCGCAGCGAGCCGGCGCGAACATCCGTTTCGGAGCGAGGGTCTCCGGCATCGACGTGCGCGAAAACGGTGACGTCGAGGTGTTCGTCAACGATGAGTCCGCCGGCGTGTACGACCTGCTGATCGGCGCTGATGGTCTCCATTCAGCAGTGCGCGACCTCATCGGCATCGAGACCAGACCCGAGGCGAACGGGATGGGCATCTGGCGCACCTTCGTGTCGCGGCCGGCAGAGGTGGAGAGCAGCGAGCTCTACTACGGCGGACCGGTGTACATCGCCGGCTACACGCCGACCGGAGACGACACCATGTACGCCTTCCTCGTGGAGAAGGCGCAGGACCGCTTCGACGTGTCGCCGGAGGATGCAACGCGCATCATGCTCGAGGAATCACGCGCCTACGGCGGCCCCTGGAACTCGATCCGCGCCGACCTCGAACAGGGCGCCACGGCGAACTACACCTGGTTCACGAAGCACATCGTGGAGGAGCCGTGGAACCGCGGTCCGGTCGTCATCATCGGCGACGCGGCGCACTCCTGCCCTCCCACGATCGCGCAGGGGGCCGCGCAGGGTCTCGAGGATGCCGTCGTGCTGACCGAGCTGCTCCTGAACCGGGATCACATCGACCAGGGGATGTGGGACGAGTTCCACGCCCGGCGTCTGCCGCGGGCGAAGACCGTCGTCGACGCCTCGTCGCAGCTCGCACAGTGGCAGATCGACGGCGATCGCGATGCCGACGCCGGCGGATTGATCTTCGGTGTCGCGCAGAAGATGGCGGAGCCGGCATGACGATCGATGTCCACGCACACGTGCTGCTGCCCTCGCTCCAGGCAGGCGTCGAGGCGCGCGCTCCAGAGCTCGTGCAGGAGGCCGCCGCGCTCGAGCTCAGACGCAACGGTGCCGAGAGCCTCGCGGTGTCGGGGCCGATGGTGGGCTCGCGCATCCCCAGGCTCACGCAGGTGACGGAGCGGATCGCCGCGATGGACGCGCAGGGCGTCGACGTGCAGTGGGTCAGCGCATCGCCCAACCACTTCTATCCCTGGGCGCCGGAGGGCCTCGCGGTCTGGGCCGCGAACGAGGCCAACCGGCTCGTGGCAGAGCACGTCGCGCAGGTCCCGGACCGGCTCGTCGGTCTCGGTCTCGTTCCGCTGCAGCATCCCGAGCGCATCGTCGAATGCCTCGATGACGCGGTCCTCGGGCGGGGACTCGCCGGCGTCGAGATCTCGTCGTTCGCGGGGGACGTCGAGCTGTCGGACGAGCGGCTCGAGCCGTTCTGGGCGCGCGCCGCCGAACTCGGCTGCGTCGTCTTCCTGCACCCGTTCGGCTGCAGCCTCGACGAGCGGCTCGACCGCTTCTACCTCTCGAACACCGTCGGTCAGCCGACAGAGAATGCCGTGGCGCTGTCGCACCTCATCTTCGCGGGAGTGCTGGACCGGCATCCGAGTCTCAAGCTGGTCGTGGCGCACGGCGGCGGATACCTGCCGTTCGCGATCGGGCGCTCCGACCGCGCGTGGCAGGTGCGCCCGGAGGCACGGCGCTGCGCGCACGCGCCGTCGTCGTACCTGTCGAAGATCTGGTTCGACACCGTCGTGCACGATCCGTCTGCGCTGCAGCATCTGATCGCCGCCGCCGGTGCCTCGCAGGTCGTGCTCGGCAGCGATTACCCCTTCGACATGGGACTCGATGAACCGGTCGATTTCGTCCGCGGCGCCGGCCTCTCCGCGGACATCACCGACGGCATCCTCGCCGGCAACGCCGCGGCGCTGCTCGCGACGAAGGTGCCGGCGTGAGGATCGCGCGCTGGCTCACCGACGCAGGTCACGCGGAAGGTTTCGTCGACGGCGACGTCGTCATCCCCTTCCCCGATGCGCTGCGCGTCGCCGACGTGCTCGAGCAGGGGCTGGATGCCGCGCACGCGCTGTTCGTCCGACGTGATCAGGCGGCTGCCCAGCCGTTGGCCGGCGTGACGCTTCTCGCGCCGCTCGTTCCGGCCGCGATCCGCGATTTCGTCGCCTTCGAGGAGCACGTCGAGGGCGTGAGCGCCTCCGTCGACGGCAAGAGCGAGGTCGTGCCGGAATGGTACGAGGCACCGACGTTCTACTTCACGAACCCGCACACCGTGCGCGGACCGGGCGAGGTCGTTCCGGTGCCCGAGACGTCTCGGCTGGACTTCGAACTCGAGATCGCCGCGGTCATCGGCGGTGCCGGCGGGGAGAACCTCGACGTGGATGCCGCGGCCTCCGCGATCTTCGGCTACACGATCATGAACGACTGGTCCGCACGCGACCTGCAGTCGCGTGAGATGAAGGTGCGCCTGGGACCGGCGAAGGGCAAGGACTTCGCCACGACGCTCGGCCCCTGGATCGTCACCGCCGACGAACTCGCGCCGTACCTCGACGCCGAGGGGTTCCTCGCCGTGCGCGCCGAAGTGCACGTCAACGGGGAGCTGATCGGCGAGGACCTCGTCTCGAACATGGGCTGGCCGTTCGCCGAACTCGTCGCATACGCCTCACGCAACTCCAGGGTCGTCCCCGGAGACGTGCTCGGCAGCGGCACGGTGGGCAACGGCGGATGCCTCGGCGAGCTGTGGGGCAGACACGGTGAGCTGAGCCCGCCGCCGCTGAAGACCGATGACGAGGTGCGCATGGTCGTCGAGGGCATCGGCGAGCTACGGGGCGTCGTGGGCGAGATCGTGGCGGCTCCCGTCGTGCCGGCGGCGCGGACGCGCAACCGGGCGCGGTATCGCACCTGACTTATGTTGAAAACAAACTAAAGGTCGGGTAGGATGGACGTGGCGTCGGGGTTCTGCGGAACCCGATCTCTGCGCGAAGATGCCGCAGAGGCACACAAGGTCGCGTCGACTGCCCGATCTCTCGGGCGACTCGCCATGCCACTGACTCCCCTGCGGCTTCGTCTGCTGGTCGCATCCCTCCTCACCGTCTCCTTCTTGGGGGCGCTCGACCACACCGTCGTCTCGACGTCTCTCGCCACCGTTGCGGGTGAACTCGGCGCGCTCGAGCACATGAGCTGGGTCGTGGTCGGGTACACCCTGGCCAGCACCGTCCTGCTGCCCGTGCTCGGCAAGCTCGGTGACGTCGTCGGTCCCCGCAGCATCTTCCTGGTGTCGCTCGTCGCGTTCCTCGCAGCATCCCTCGCGTGCGGTTTCGCCCCGAGCATGGTCTGGTTGATCGTCGGGCGCGTGCTGCAGGGGATGAGCTCGGCAGGGCTGCAGCTGATGTCCCAGACGATCATGGCGCAGGTCACGACGCCGAGACAGCGTCCCCGGTACATGGCGATCATCGGCGCGGCATTCCCGATCGCGATCCTCATCGGTCCAGTGCTCGGCGGTCTCATCACCGACTTCTGGGGATGGCAGTGGATCTTCTGGGTGAATCTGCCCTTCGGAGTCGCGGCGCTGGTGCTGGCGGTCTTCGCCATCCCGCACATCGCCCCCGGCGCCCGCCGCTCGTTCGACGGCGCCGGGGCGGTCACCTTCACGATCGCGCTCGTCGCACTGGTGCTCGCCGTCACCTGGTTGCCGGATCCGGGGCTGCGCCTGGGCGCTCTGGTGGCGACGACGATCGCGGTCCTCGCGTTCGCCGGATTCGTGCTCGCGGAGATGCGGGCGCCAGAGCCGATCGTGCCGTTCCGGCTGCTGCGCAACAGGACCGTGGGCGCCTCGATCGCGCTCTCGGCGATCATCGGCGTCGGGATCTTCTCGATCACGGCCTACCTGCCGACCTACTTCCAGATGGCCTATCGCACCAGCGCGACCGTCTCGGGGCTCGTGCCGATCGCGACCGTCTTCGGCATGCTGGTCAGCAACCTGACCACCGGGCATCTCGCCAGCCGGACGGGTCGCTATCGGGCCTTCCCGATCCTGGGAACGGCGCTGGGCGCCATGGGGCTCGTGGTGATGGCCGCCCTGCCTGTCGGCCTGCCGCTGTGGGTGCCCATGCTCGTGATGTTCGTGGTCGGGGTGGGCACTGGCGCGTTCATGAGCCTGATCATCACCGTCGTCCAGAGTGCTGTCCCCAGCAGCGAGACGGGCGCGATCACCGCGACGACCAACCTCGTCCGCCAGATCGGCGCGACCGTGACCACGGCGATCATCGGCGGCGTCGTCGGCTTCGGAGTCGGAGCGCTCCTGCCCGGCGGTCTGGATGCCGCATCGCTCACACCGCAGCAGGTGCACGGCATGGATGCTGCGACGCAGCTCCTCGTGGCCGGCATCTACCGCGACGTGTTCGCGCCGATCTTCCTGGCGCTCTCCGCCGTCTACCTCGTGGGGTTCATCGCCGCGCTGATGATGCCGCAAGGCCGCCTGTCCGACGAGCATGTGTCCGCCGCCGCCACCGAGCCCCTTCCCGCCTGACCCCTTGAGGAGACAGCATGACCGAACAGCCCACCGTCGCCATCGTCGGCAGCGGACCGATCGGCTCCGCCTACGCGCGCACGATCCTCGAACAGCTCCCGACCGCGCGCGTGGTGCTGTTCGAGGCCGGTCCGCAGCTCACCGAACGGCCCGGCGCGAGCGTGCGGAACATCGCCGATCCCGATGAGAAGTCGCGCGCGCGGGAGATGTCACAGGGCCCGCAGGCCGGGGCCTTCCGGGAATCACTCGGCATCCCGGAGAGCGTCGTCGTCGAGGGCATGTTCACGGCGAGGCAGGGAACGCACCTATTGGACTTCGGCGGAGAAGGATCCGCTCATGCGCCGACGTTCCCGGCCGTGGCGGCGGCAACCAACGTCGGAGGGCAGGGCGCGCACTGGACCTGCGCCATTCCGCGGCCGGCGTTCAGCGAGAAGATCTCGTTCATCGACGACGACGAGTGGGAGGACCTCGTCTCCACGGCCGAGCGACTGCTACACCATCAGGCCGCGGCTTTCGCCGATTCGCCGATCGGCGGTGCGATCCGGTCGCTGCTCAGCGACGAGTTCGGAGCAGGGCTGCCCGACGGCTACGGCGTCGGCACGCTGCCCGTCGCCGGCGACCCGCAGCCGGACGGATCGATGGTGTGGGCCGGGGCCGACATGATCCTCGGGCCGCTCATCGAGGAGGGCACGGAGGAGAGTGCACGGTTCGAGCTGCGCGACCTCACTCTGGTGCGCCGTGTCGAGCACGAGGACGGACGGGTGCGCGGGGTGACGGTCGAAGACCTCCGCACGAAGGAGAGCTCCTTCGTCGCGGCTGATCTCGTCGTCGTCGCGGCAGACGCGTTCCGGTCTCCGCAACTGCTGTGGGCGTCCGGTATCCGTCCCGCTGCGCTCGGGCGCTACCTGACCGAACATCACGTCGTCATCAGCACGGTCTCGCTGGACGGCGACCGCATGAGCGCGCTCGTCACGGAAGAGCAGCTGTCCGCAGAGCTCGAGCACCGCGCCGTGCACGCGGCGGATCCAGTCGCGGCGGTCAACCGCATCCCGTTCTCTGAACCCGATCATCCGTTCTCGCTGCAGGTCATGTACGCGGAGAACCCGCCGTTCCCGCTCGACCCCGCGAGCCCCGAGGCCGGCAATCGCTGGGGATACGTGAACATGGGGTACGGCGTGCGCAAGCACCCGCGAGTCGAGGACGGCGTGCGGTTCTCAGATGAGGAACTCGACTACCGCGGGTTCCCGAACATGACGATCGAGTACGCCCTCACCGAGCGCGAGGAGGCGGAGATCGCCCAGGTGACCGAGCGGCTCGAGCGCGCCGGAGCGGCGCTCGGCACGTTCGTCGCGCCGCCGCGGCTGCTGCCGAACGGCTCGAGCCTGCACTACATGGGCACGATGCGCATGGGTGAGAGCGACGACGGCACGTCCGTCGCCGACCCGTACTCGCGGGTGTGGGGCGTTTCGAACCTGCTGGTCGGCGGCAACGCGCTGATCCCCACGGCGAACACCATGAACCCGACGCTCACCAGCGTCGCGATCGCGGTGCGCGGGGCACGCAAGGCGGCGGAGGAGCTGCAGAAGCGAGGCTGACGGCTACCGCTGGGCGGCGAGCCGGATCGGCGCGTTCGCGCCGCCATACCCGTCGTAGCCGCCGCGACGCTCGACCACCTCGAAGAACACGTCGCCGATCGTGCGCGTGTAGAAGTGGATGAACTCGCCGTCGGCATCCCGGTCGTACAGCAGGTCGAGTTCCCGCAGCGACGTCAGCATCCCGTCCGGCAGGTCGAACCGGGCCGCGAGGTCGTCGTAGTAGTTCGCCGGGATCCGCAGGTGGTCGATGCCGCGCTCGCGCGCTCGCCGCGCCACCTCGAACACGTCGGCGCAGCGCACCGCGATGTGCCGCGCCGGCGGCTTCGCCGTCGGGGGAGCGAGGTTGATCGGTACCCGGATGATGCCGTCCGGCGTGCGCATCACCTGGCTGCGGATGAGCCCGAGAGGCCCGGGCACGTCCGCCGGCGCATCCGCCTGCAGCGACAGCGCGCTCGACATGAACAGCACGGCTTCGTCGAAGTCCTGCCAGGCGTAGGCGAGGTTGATGTGGTCGACCTCGCCCACCAGGCCGCCCGTGCCCGCCGTCCCTCCCTCGAACTCCTGCAGCCACGACCGCTCTGCCGGCAGCGAGCTCCAGAACACCTGCGTGCCGTCCGGGGCTGCGACGCCCTGGAGGTCCTGCTCGCCCTCATAGGTCCGCCGGAACACCGACGGCGACCCGAGAGCCAGCGCGCGAGAGACCGCGGCCCCGGCATCCGCCGTCTGCAGACCGATCCCGGCGAGCACCGGCTCGCCGTGCCGCACCTGCTCGTTCAGGATGATCCGCGCCGACCCCGCGCTCCACAGCCGCACCGGCTTCGACCGATGCTGCCCCTCGAACGCGAATCCGAGCTGGGCGAGCAGCTCGTCGACCTCGGCGAGATCCGCCCCGGCCACCTCGACGAAGTCCAGCCCCGTCGTTGCCGGTGCCTCGCCCAGCCGTCCGTCCTCCCAGTCATTCGCCGCCGCCGTGCGATCGGCGAGCCAGACCAGCGAACGGTGCGCGTGCGCGGCCGTGCGCACGGTGTCGGTCTGCCGGAACGTGTCGTTGAACACCTCCAGCGACCATGGCCCCGCGTACCCGGCCCGCATCACATGCGTCATGAAGCCCACCAGATCGAAATCGCCCTCACCGGGGAACAGTCGATGGTGACGGCTCCACGACAGCACGTCCATGTCGAGCGCCGGCGCATCCGCCAGCTGCAGGAAGAAGATCTTCTCGGCATCGATCTGCTCGATGCCCGCCGGGTCATGTGCGAGCGAGAGGATGTGGAAGCTGTCCAGGCAGACGCCGAGATTGGCCCGGTCCGCGCGCTTCACGATCTCCCAGGTGCGGCGGTAGTCGTCGACGTACCGGCCCCAGGCGAGCGCCTCATACGCGAGACGGATGCCGTGCACCGCCGCCCTGTCGGCCAGCTCGCCGAGCTGCCTGGCCACGACCTCGTCGTCATCGACGGTCGCTGTGGCGACGTTGCTGCACACGAGCATCAGATCGGTGCCCAGCCGCTTCATGATCTGGAACTTCGCCTCCGCGCGCCGCAGCGTGTCGGCGAACAGGTCGTCCGAGACCCCCTCTGCATCGCGGAACGGCTGGAACATCTCGATCCTCAGCCCGAGGCGATCGCACAGGGCGCGGATCTCCTCGGGCGACTCGGGTGCGGCGATGAGGTCGGCATCCATGATCTCGATGCCGTCGAAGCCTGCTTCCGCGCAGGCATGGAGCTTTTCGACGAGTCCGCCCGAGATGCAGACGGAGGCGATTGAGGTGCGCATGGCAGTGAACGTACCAGTTTGTACATTAATTTCCCAGAGATCTTGCCCAAACAATGTACTAACCAGTACATTCAGTTCCAGCACCCGATCCACCTATGACGAAGGCGTCTTGTGACCTCAGATCAGCAACATCAGCGAACCGGCATCCTGCGCCGGATCGCGCGATACATCACCGGCTTCGAGCTGGTCATCGGCGGTGTCTCCGTCATGATGATCCTCGTCCTGGTCTTCTACCAGGCACTGCAGCGCTACCTGCCGTTCGAGAGCGTCGCATGGACGGGCGAACTCGCCCGATTCGCGCTGCTGTGGGCGACGTTCGCCGCCATGGGCGTGCTCGTCACGACGCATGGGCACATCGCGCTCGAGCTCGTGGACTCCATTCGCAACCCCATGACCGTCCGCGTCATCCAGGTGATCTCCCTGCTCGTGGTCGCCGCGACCGCCTTCGGAATGGCGATGGAGGCCTGGGCACTAGTCGAGACCCAGAGCATCGTGAAGTCGCCCGTGCTGCGCGTGCCGATGTCGTGGGTGTACGTCCCCGTGCTGATCGGCGTGATCAGCACGACGATCCGCGCGCTCATCGCCGCGGCCGACATCGCCCTGCACGGGCCGATCGTCGCCGACGTCGAAGAGGACCTCCCGGAGGTGACAGGACTGTGACTCTCCTCCTCCTCGCCCTCGCGATCGCCGTCCTGCTCGCGATCCGCGTGCCCGTCCCGTTCGCCTTCCTGGGGCCGTCCCTGGTGTACATGGCGATCGAGGGCCAGTCGCTCGGCATGGCACTGCGCACCGTCACGAACGCCGCCAGCAGCTTCCCGCTGCTCGCTGTCCCGCTGTTCATCTTCCTCGGCGCGCTGGCCAACCATGCGGGTATCGCCGACCGGCTGTTCCGCTTCGCGCAGGCGCTTCTCGCCAACGTCCGCGGCAACCTCGGCTATGTCGCCGTCGGCACCAGTGTCGGCTTCGCGTGGATGAGCGGCTCCGCCGTCGCCGACGCCGCAGCCCTCGGCAAGGTGCAGATCCCCGCGATGATCCGCGCCGGCTACGGCCGCCGCTTCGCCACCGGCGTCTCGGCCACCTCCGCACTGATCGCCCCGGTCATGCCGCCGAGCATCCCCGCGGTCATCTACGCGGGACTGGCAGCGGTCTCCACCGGCGCGCTGTTCGCGGCATCCGTCATCCCCGCCCTGCTCATGGCCATCGGCCTGTGCATCGTGGTGTGGATGCTGGTGCGTCGCATGCAGAACGTCAAGAAGGGCACCTTCGACCGCGCGGAGTTCGTCGCCTCGAGCAAGGGCGTCATCCTGCCGCTGATCGCACCGTTCATCATCCTCGGCGGCATCCTTGGCGGATTCTTCACCCCGACCGAGGCCGCGGCCGTCGGCGTCGCCTACATCGCCCTGGTCGGCGTGCTGCAGCGCTCGCTCAGCCTGAAGAGCTTCATCAAGGCGCTCACCGAGACGGTCACCACCACCGCGTCGATCATGATCATCGTCGCCTCCGCGTCGCTGCTCGGCTACATCCTCGCCCGCGAGCGGCTGCCGCAGATGCTCACCGAGCTGGTCTTCGCGATCACCGACAGCCCTGTCGTGTTCATGATCCTCGTCACCGTGCTGATGCTGATCCTCGGCACCGTGATCGACGCGACCGCGATCCTCGTGCTCACGGTGCCGATCATCCTTCCGATCGCGAACCAGATCGGCGTCGACCCGATCGTGCTCGGCGTGCTCATGATCCTGTCGCTCATGATCGGGCTGCTCACCCCACCCGTCGGCACCGTGTTGTTCGTCACGGCGGCGGTGTCGAAGACGCGCATCGGCGAGGTGTTCCGCGGCAGCCTGCCGTTCATCGTGCCGCTGCTGGTCATCTGCGTGCTCATCATCCTGCTGCCCGATGCCGTGATGTGGCTGCCGGGGGTGCTGGGCCTGTGACCCTCGCCGACTTCCCCGGGACGGTCAGCGCTCGCCGGCCGGCCGTGCTGATCGGACTCATCGGCGAGGGAGTGACCCCGTCTCTCACCCCGCCGATGCACGAGCTCGAGGGCGCGCGGCACGGCATGCACTACGTGTACCGCACCATCGACCTCGCGCGGGCGGAAGGCACGCCGGAGTACCTCGGCATGCTGCTGCGCGCTGCGCGGCGCCTCGGCTTCAACGGTCTGAACATCACGCATCCGGTCAAGCAGGCCGTCATCCCGCTGCTCGACGATCTCTCCGACAGTGCGCGGGCGGTCGGAGCGGTGAACACCGTCGTGTTCACGGATGCCGGTGCCATCGGCCACAACACGGATGTGACGGGTTTCGGCGCCGCGCTGACCGACGCCTTCGGCGCGGACCCCCTCGGCCGCGTGGTGCTGCTCGGCGCCGGCGGTGCGGGCTCCGCCGTCGCGACGGCACTGGTGCAGCATCCGGTGGACGAGCTCATGCTGATCGATCAGGTCGGCGAACGCGCCGACGCCCTCGCCGCCCAGGTGAGCGCACTCGGCGGCGCCGGCGCACGGGTCGTCCCTCTCGGCGCCCTGCCCGCAGCGCTCGCCGGCGCCGATCTCGTCGTCAACGCCACGCCGATCGGCATGGCTGCGCACCCCGGCGCACCGTTCGACCCCGCGCTGCTGTCGGGCGCCATCCGCGTCGCCGACATCGTCTACCGCCCGGCCGACACCGCGCTGCTGCAGGCGGCGCGCTCCCGCGGCATCCGCACCATGTCGGGCCTGGGCATGGCCATGCACCAGGCAGCGGACGCCTTCGAGATCTTCACCGGAGAGCGCGCGGACCGCACGGCCATGCTCGCCGACCTCCACGACCTGGTCGCCGGCGAGGCGGCCGCATCCCCCGCACCCGTGACGACAGACGCAACACCCGAAACAGCACCAGAAAGAGGAGAGAACCGATGAACGCACGACGCACGCGGCGAACGATGTGGATCGCCCTTGCCGCAGCACCGGCGATGATGCTGGTGGCCTGCGCAGGCGCAGACACGGGCACCGGTGGCGACGGCGATGCCGGCGCGACGCAGAAGCTCACGCTCGCCCACAGCTACAACGAGGATCAGCCGCAGCACCGTTGCGGCGCACAGATCATCGCCGACGAGGTGAATGCTGCCGAGGTCGGACTCGAGATCGAGATCTTCCCATCCAGCCAGCTCGGCGGCGACGCCGACCGCATCGCCTCCGTCGCCTCCGGGGACATCGACATCGACATCCAGGGCGCCTCGGCGCTCGGAGCCGTGTACGAGCCGATCAGCGTGCTCGACGCGGCATACGCGTTCGACGATGCCGACCACCTCGCGCGCTTCATGGCCAGCGACGAATCCGATACGGTCACGGAGGCGTTCGAGGAGGCATCCGGCGTGCACACGCTCGGTGCCTGGTCGGCCGGCGCCCGCCAGTTCACGGCGAACACGCCGATCCGGACACCGGAGGACCTCGAGGGGCTGCGCATGCGCTTCCCCGGCTCGCCGCAGTTCCTCATGAACGCCAAGGCGCTCGGCGCCGAGGCCACCGAGGTGGCTTACGAGGAGCTCTACCTCGCGCTGCAGCAGGGCACGGTCGACGGCCAGGAGAACCCGATCACCAACATCGTGGCCTCCAACCTCAAGGAGGTGCAGGACTACGTCAGCATGAGCTCGCACCAGCTCAACACCAACCTCGTCATCGTCGGACCGGTCTGGAACGACCTCGGCGAGGAGCAGCAGCAGGCGCTGACCGACGCGACCGAGAAGGCCGTCACCGAGGTCACCTCCTGCGTCGCAGAAGACGAGGAGGCCATCCTCGAGGAGTGGCGCACCGGCGGCGAGTGGGAGGTCATCGAGGACGTCGACCGCGACGCGTTCAGCGAGAAGGCCGAGGAGTACCTCTCGGGCGTGCTCACCGGTGACTCGCTCAGCGTCTACGAGGCCATCCGCTCCACCTCGGAGTGATCCTTCCTGCATGGCGCGTTCGATACCGACGTTCACGGGTTCGCTTGACGGGGATGCGCTCGGGATCACTCTGATCCACGAGCACGTCTTCGTCACCGACCCCGAGCTCGACGTCAATATGCCTCATCCGGAATGGGATGAGCAGGCGTGGATCGAACGCGCCGTGCAGACTCTCTCGTCGCTGTTCGACCACGGCGTGCGCACGGTCGTCGATCTCACCGTGATCGGGCTCGGCCGGGATGTGCGCCGGGTCGCCGAGGTCGCCGCCCGAGTGCCGGTGCGGATGATCGCTTCGACCGGATGCTACGCCGCAGAGGTCCTGCCGCCGTACTTCCGGCTGAACGGGCCTGGACTCATCGTCGACGGCCCCGACCCGCTCGTCGAGCTGTTCACGGGGGACATCGAGCGCGGGATCGCTGGCACGGACGTGCGGGCGGGCATGATCAAGATCGCCTCGGATGCCGGCGGCCTCACCCCCGACGCCTCCCGTGTGTTCGCGGCCGCCGCGGAGGTCCATCGGCGCACCGGCGTGCCGATCACGACGCACTCGCACGCGGCATCCCGCGGCGGGATCGTCCAACAGGATGCGCTCGAGCGTCTGGGGGTGCCGCTGGACCACGTCGTCATCGGCCACAGCGGCGACTCGACCGACCTCGCATACCTGCGCGGGCTCGCCGATCGCGGCTCGTTCCTCGGCTTCGACCGGTTCGGCATGGAGCACGTCGGCCGCGATGCGGATCGCGAGCGGATGCTGCTGCAGCTGCTCGACGCCGGATACGCCGACCGCATCGTGCTCTCGCACGACGCCGCCGTGTTCAGTCGGGTCACCCCGCCGTCCTGGCGGGCGGTGCACACGCCGTCGTGGACCATGTCGCATCTGTTCGAGAACGTGCTGCCGCGGCTGCGCGCCGCCGGACTCGATGAGGCCACCGAGCACCAGCTCATGGTCGCGAATCCGCGGCGGGTCCTGGCGGGTGGGGCATGATGTGGGAGTGGACAGCATGAGCGAACCGGTGGTGCGCAAGCGCGACGCCGAGCGGACGCGGGCAGAGCTGCTCGAGGTCGCCACCGAGGCGTTCGCCGAGTCGGGGTACTCCGGCACGCGCGTCGACGAGATCGCCGAACGCACGCAGACGACGAAGCGGATGATCTACTACTACTTCGGCGGCAAGGAGCAGCTCTACCTCGCCGTGCTCGAGAACGCGTACCGCGGCATCCGCGAGACCGAGCAGTCGATCCACGCCGGGGATCTGCCTCCGGTGGAGGCGCTGCGGCAGATCGCGGAGCTCACCTACGACCACCACCTGAACCACACCGCGTTCATCCGGCTGGTCTCGATCGAGAACATCCACCGCGGAGAGTTCATCAAGCGGCTCGAGGGCCTGCGCACGCTGAACCAGCCGGCCGTCGACGTGCTCGAGACCGTGCTGGAGCGCGGGCGGGCAGAGGGATCGGTGCGCAGCGACGTGGATGCGCTGGACGTGCACCTGCTGATCAGCTCGTACTGCTTCTTCCAGGTCGCCAACCAGCACACCTTCGGGTACCTGTTCGACCGTGACCTGCTCGCCGCCGACCGGCGCGAGCACCTGCGCTCGATGATCGGCGACGTCGTCGTCGCGTGGATGACGGCCGGAATCTGAGTCGACGTTTCGACTCGCCTGCGCTCAACGACCCGCGGCTTCCGCTGCGATGTTCGTGGTGCGAGTCGTTGAGCGAGGAGCGTCAGCGACGAGTCGAAGCGAACCGGTTCAGATCAACCGGCGGAGCGCCTCTTCCAGCGAGATGCCCTGCGCCTCAGCGCGGTCGCGCAGCCGGGCGTGCTCATCGGGCGTGAGCGCGAGCTGCAGCTCGATGGGGGATGCCGCGGGCTCGTTGAACACGTCCAGGAGTGAGGATGCCTCGGCCCACAGCGGCTGGTCCGCAGCAGCAGAGACGGCTGCAGAAGAAGCCAGGTCTCCGGCCGGCACCATGGTTCCGGCATCCACCCCGACCATCGTGAATCCGGGACCGCGTCGCGGCTCCCGCTTCGCCTGGTACGCCTTCGCCGCCGCGTTCGCGCGCTCGTCGGCCGCCTCGTTCAGGTCGTGGCCTGCGTGCCCCTTGACCCACGCGAACTTCACGTCGCGCCCCTGCATCGCCTCGTCGAGAGACTCCATCAGGTCGCGGTTCAGCACCGGGCCGCCGTCGGCCTTGCGCCAGCCGCGGCGCTTCCACCCCGGCATCCACTTGGTGATCGAGTCGATCACGTACTTGCTGTCGCACATGATGATCAGCGACTCGTCGGTGCCGGCGGTCGCGCGCAGCAGCTCGAGCACGGCCTGCAGCTCGCCCTGATTGTTCGTGCCGTGCGGCGATCCGCCTGCTGCCCAATTGTCGTCGTCGATGTACCAGGCCCAGCCGTTGGGGCCGGGATTGCCGAGGGCGGAGCCGTCTGCCGCGGCGGTGATCGTCATGATTCAACCGTAACGGGGGACGCGGCGAGCTCACGCCCGGCGGGACACCGCGGGCACTACCGCAGCATCGACAGCAGATGGGATGCGACCTGCACGGGCGTGAGTGCTGTCATGGAAGGCAGCAGCAGCACGTAGCGTGCGAAGATCACCCCGATGATCGCCGTCGCCATGCGCCTCGCGCGTTCCTGTCCGAAGTCGGCGGCCAGATCTGCGAACACCGTGTTCTGCAGATACGACATCAGCGTCGGGGAACGCTCGTCTCCTGTCGCGAGCCGGCGGGCGAACTCGACCAGCCGCGCGCCGTTGTCCGGATGCTCCCACACACGGACCAGCCCGTGCACGAGGCGGGCGAGATCGATGTGCCCGTCATCGTCCCTCGCCGATGCGAGCACCTGGTGCGGGGCGGCCCGCAGCGATACGGCCGCTGCGATCAGGGCGTCGCGCGAACCGAAGTGATAATTGACCAGCGTGTGGCTCACACCCACTTCAGCCGCGATCTGCCGCGCGGACAGCGAAGTCGGATCCCCGGCCTCGAAGTGCCGATGCGCGGCATCCAGAAGTCGCTGACGCGCCGTCGCATCCCCTCGCGGCCGACCACGAAGTTTATTGACCATGCTCGCATCCTGCCACGCACGGGATCATCGTGGACCCATGAGCACCCACATCGAAACCGACTGCGTGATCGTCGGCGGCGGCCCGGCCGGACTCATGACGGCGCTGCTCCTGCTGCGCCAGGGGCTGGCGGTGACCGTCGTCGAGAAGCACGCCGACTTCCTGCGCGACTTCCGCGGAGACACGATCCACCCCTCCACCCAGGAGCTGCTCGGCGAACTCGGCATCCTCGACGAGTTCCTCACCCGTCCGCACGCCGACATGGCCCGCGTCAGCCTGAGCTGGCACGGTACCGAGCTCACCCTGGCCGACTTCAGTCGTCTGCCCACTCGCCGCAGGGTGATGACGTTCATGCCGCAGTGGGACTTCCTCGATCTGCTCGCCGACAGCGCGACGCGGCATCCCGGATTCCGCCTGCTCCGCAAGACGCGCATCGACGACCTGATCCGCGACGGCGGCTCAGCAGACGGTCGTGTGGTCGGCGTCACGGGAACCGGGCCCGACGGTGACGTCATCGTGCGCGCGCGCCTGGTCATCGACGCATCCGGCCGAGACTCGGAGGTGCGCGCAGCCGCCGGCCTCACCCCGGTCGGCAGCGCCGCGGCGATGGACGTGCTGTGGTTCCGACTGGCGAAGCACGCGGGTGAGACCTACCCCTTCGTGCAGGCGGGAGCCGGGATGATCATCACGATCGACCGAGGAGACTTCTTCCAGATCGCGCACGTGATCCCCGCCGGCACCTGGCACGGCACGGACGCCGACCTCGCGAGCATGCAGGATCGCATCGGGCGCATCTCACCCCGGATGGCGGATGCCGCCACAGCTGTCACCATCGACGACGTGCACCTGCTGCGGGTGCGTCTCGAGCGGCTGCGCCGCTGGTTCACCGACGGGATGCTGTGCCTCGGCGACTCCGCGCACGCGATGTCGCCTGCCGGGGGTGTGGGCATCAACCTGGCGATCCAGGATGCCGTCGCCGCAGCCCGCATCCTCGGACCGGTGCTGCGCGACGGCGATCCCACGACCTCGGATCTGCGCCGCGTGCAGCGCCGCCGCGCCTGGCCGACACGGATCACCCAATTCGTGCAGCGCCGGCTGCAGGGACCGCTGATCGCATCGCGCGAGGCCGACGCGCCGCTGCCGCTGCCGTTGCGGCTGCTGCGCGATCATCCGCGGCTCACGCACCTGACGGGGCGCTTCGTCGGCATCGGCGCGCGCCCGGAACGGCTCGACCTCACCTGAGGCCTACGGCCGTTCGATCGCGATCACGGTCGTACGCTGCACGCCGTCTCCGCGTGCCGAGACTGCATTCCGCGGATGACTCGCCGCGGAATTCCCGGCATCTCGGCCGCGGAGTGCAGTCTCGGAGGAGGCTTCGGGGTGGGTCTCGTAGCGCACCGGCATCCCGGGGTGCGCGGTCGCGAACCAGAACGTGTCTGGCTCGGCATCCGCGGATTCCCGCACCTCGTAGCGCAGGCACTCCACGCGTCCGATCGGCAGCTTGAGCGTCTCCGACGACAGGGTCGTGAGGTCGGCGGGGAACGCGGCGTGCCCCTGCAGCTCGCGCCAGGTCACGCGCGAGCTTGTGATCTCCCCCTCGACGATGCCGGTCGGGCCCGAGGTCCAGCGCTCGAGCATCGCGCCCTCGTCGTCCGGGTCACGGAACCTGTTCACACGGAAGCGCGTGGAGCCGTCGGGCTCCTCGACCAGCATCCGGATCGTCTTGCCGCCCCGCGCCGCGTCGCGGATCTGGTCGGCCGTGAACGGGGTCGGCAGGAGTCCCGGACCGAGCACGTGCGGGTCGGGTTCTTCGGCGAGCGGGTCCTTCGGCGCGGCGTCGCTCGCCTCGGCCGCTTCCGGCGCCGGAGGTGCGACGGGGAACACGATCGACGTGTACTGCGCACCCAGGCCGACGGTGAGCGGATCGACCGTGGATGCCGCATCGAGCACGTCCGCGGCATCCTGATCGCGCGGTTCGCCCGGCAGCGCCGCCCAGGTGTTCTCCTCATCCTTGCGCTGCGAGAAAAGTCCCATGGGTCTCCAGAACGTTCAGAAGTCGGCGATGATGAGCTTCTTCATCTCCATCATCTTCGCGTATGCGCCGGGACGCTCCATGAGTTCGCCCATGTTCGCCGGCACGATCTGCCAGCTGAGCCCGTAGCGATCGGCGAGCCACCCGCACACCTCGGCGTCGGGCACTGCGGTGAGCGCGTCCCAGTAGTGGTCGATCTCGTCCTGGTCGGCGCAGCGGACCTCGAGAGAGACGCCGCACGTGAACGAGAAGTCCTGTTCGGCGGCGGAGTCCATCATCGAGAACCACTGCCCTGCGAGCCGGAACTCACCGAACATGACGTCGCCGCCCTCGGCCGCTCCCCTGTGCTCGGGGTACTCGGCGATGTAGCCGACACCGGCATCGGGGAACAGCGACGAGTAGAACTCGGCCGCCTCGCGCGCGTTGCCCTCTGCGGGCCCGCCGAACATCAGCTGCGGGATGAGGAAGGGGCGCGAGTCGCCCTCGGGGTGGGTGAGGATCAGCTGCCAGCTCACGCCGTAGCGATCCTCGACCCAGCCGTAGCGGGGGCTGAACGGATACTCGTCGAGCTCCATGAGCACGCGGCCGCCGTCGGCCAGCGCCGCCCAGGTCTCGTCGAGGCGCGCGCGGGCGGCATCCCGGTCTCCGTCGAACCGCAGCGGATCGAAGTTCAGCATGAACGACACCGACGGATTCGGACGGAACTCCGACCCGGCGTTGATCAGCGTCAGCCGGTACCCGTCGATCACGACATCCACCGTCAGGGTCTTGCCTGCGAACTCGGCCTGCCAGTCGGGGACGTCGTCCGGGTAGGTGGCGACGACCGTGGCGGTCGCATTCGGGAAGACCTCGGCATAGAACTCGCCGGCCTCGTCGGCATTCCGGTCGAACCAGATGTTGGGGATGATCTTCTGAGACATCTCGACTCCTTTGTCGCGACAGTTCCCGCGTGAGTACAGCGTGCTCCGGAGCGCATGGGGAAACAAGGGGGTTGTGCCCCTTTCGCCCACCGTGCTTAGGGTGGAGCGATGGCTTCTCTCGCAGAGTTCACGCTCGAATGGACCTCCTGGCTCGGCACGCTCATCGCCGCGCTCGTGGCGATCGTCGTGGTGGCGGCGATCGTGATCGGCGTGCGGTTCATCGCGGGGCGCACCCGCGGCCGCTCCGCCTGGATCGCCGACCTGGAACGCCGCATCCGCACACCCGGGATGACGCTGGCACTCGTCATCGCCGCCTGGATCGTGTGCGCGGCGACCGCTCCGGCGGCGCTGCCCTGGTGGCCGGTTCTGGAGCGCCTCCTCCTGATCGTGACCGTGCTGGTCGGCGCCTGGCTGCTCTCGACGCTGGTGACGTTCGGCATGGAGCGGCTCATGCAGTACGACAGCCGGAAGGGCACGACGGGTGCCGAGGCGCGTCGCCGGCAGACGCAGCTCACGGTGCTCAATCGCCTCGTCGTCGTGCTGATCGGCGTCATCGCGATCGGCGTCGTGCTGTTCTCGTTCCCCGAGGTGCGGGCGGTGGGCACCAGCATCCTGGCGTCGGCCGGTGTGGTCAGCATCATCGCGGGCCTCGCGGCGCAGTCGACCCTCGGCAACCTGATCGCCGGGGTGCAGATCGCGTTCACCGATGCCATCCGCGTCGGCGACGTGGTCGTGATCGAGGGCGAGTGGGGGCGGATCGGCGAGATCAACCTGTCGTACGTCGTCGTCTACATCTGGGACGAGCGCCGGCTGATCCTGCCGTGCACCTACTTCACGTCGCAGCCGGTGGAGAGCTGGACGCGGAGATCCGACAAGATCCTCGGCACCGTCTACATGGACCTCGACTGGCGGGTACCCGTGGATGCCGCGCGCGAGAAGTTCATGGAGATCATCGAGGGATCGGATGCCTGGGATCGTCGTGCCGCGAACGTCCTGGTGACCGGGTCAGAGGGCGGGCACGTGACGCTGCGGTTCCTGATGTCGTCGAAGGACTCGGGTGACCAGTGGGATCTGCGGTGCCTGGTGCGCGAGCAGATGGTCACCTGGCTGCAGCGGGAGCACCCGGAGGCGCTGCCGGTCAGTCGCGTGGTGCTCGATCGTCAGGAGTAGCCGCATCACGGACGGCGTCGACGAGTTCGCGCCATGCGCCCTGCAGTTCCGAATCGGCGAGTTCTCGCTCGCGCTGCTCCTGCGCCATGCGCACGCGGATGCTCCACACATAGCGGTCGGCCCCGGCATCCGTGTCGGACGGAGCATCCCAGGGGCAGCGCTCGATGAGCGCGATCCAGACGCGGGCCTCGGGTCGCGGCGGTTCGACCTGCCAGCGACGGCGGATGCCGGCGATGCCGCCCGAGCGGACGACGGCCACGACGACACGGTCGTCGTCGTCCGGTGTCTCGCTCGGTGTCTCGTCACTCGGTGCGTCGAGTTCCCTCGGCATCCAGCACTCCCACGGTCGTCCACGCGTCGCGTACTGCGGCGGTCACCTCCTCACCGTACTCGCGCTCGGCCGCGGACACAGTGGCATCCGCGAACTCGCGGAACGTCGCCGTGGCCGACAGCCCACCGGTGAGCGCCCGGTACCAGACGGTGCCCGCGCGCTCCCAGGCATTGCCGCCGAGCGTGCGGGCGGCCAGGGCGAAGGCCCGGTTCGGGATGCCCGAGTTGATGTGCACTCCGCCGTTGTCCTCGGCGGTCTGCACGAAGTCGCTCATGTGCGCCGGCTGCGGATCCTTGCCGAGCTCGTCGTCGTCGTAGGCCGTGCCGGGCTCGATCATGGATCGCAGCGCCTTGCCCTGCACCTCGTCGGTGAAGATGCCCGCACCGATCAGCCAGGTCGCCTGCTCGGCGGTCTGCCCCTCGGCGAACTGTTCGGTGAGCGCGCCGAAGACGTCGGCGATCGACTCGTTCAGGGCGCCGGGTTGCCCCTGGTACTCGAGGTTCGCGGTGTGCTGGATCACGCCGTGCGCGAGCTCGTGGCCGATCACCGTGAGCGATCGTGTGAAGCCCAGGAACACCTCGCCGTCGCCGTCGCCGAACACCATGCGCTCGCCGTCCCAGAAGGCGTTGTCGTAGTCGGTGCCGTAGTGCACCGTGGCGTTCAGCGGTGCGCCGGCGCCGTCGAACGAATTGCGCTGGAACGCCGAGAGCAGCAGCTCGAACGTGGCGCCGAGACCGTCGAACGCCTCGTTCACCGACGCGTCGTCGACGGGTGGGTCGTCCTCTGCGCGCACCACGGCGCCCGGCAGGGTCTCGGTGCCACCCGCGTCGCTGATCGTGCGGTTCGGGGCATCCCCGAGTTCGGCGACGAGAGTGCCGTTCGCATCGATCGAGAAGTTGAGGCGGGCGCGGAACTGCGGGCGCCCGGCGAGCAGGGTCTGGCGCGCAGCATCCGCCGCCTTCACGAAGCGCTCCGACTGGGCGAGGCGTGCGAGCAGGTACGCGGGAACGATGCTGTGGTCCATGTCGCTGACGATACGCGCGGGTGCCGACAGTGTCACGGCCTCTCCCAGCTCGCTCGCGTAGAATCGGCCCAATGACCGGAGCCTTCACCGACAGCGCAGCCGACCTCGGCGACGGCCTCGATCCGGACGATCTCGCCACCACGCTGCGCGTGCTGAAGCAACTGGACAGCATCAGCGAACAGCATCCGGATTACATCGCGGTCCGCCGCGCGACCGCCGCCATGTTCAAGGCCGTGAAGCGCGTGCGCCGCAAGGAGATCCGCGATGCGATCGCCGAGGCCGACAAGGCCGTCGTCGCGAAGACCGCGACCGGCGCTCCCGACCGCATCGACGACGAGACGCGCGGCCACGACCTGAAGACGACGGCGGATGCTCCGACCGCAGGAGAATTGCTCAAGCCCCGCAACTGCTACATCTGCAAGCAGCCGTACACGCTCGTCGACGCGTTCTACCACCAGCTCTGCCCGGACTGCGCGCGCTTCAGCCACGGCAAGCGCAACGCCCGCACCGACCTCACCGGCCGCCGCGCGCTGCTCACCGGCGGGCGCGCGAAGATCGGCATGCACATCGCGCTGCGCCTGCTCCGCGACGGCGCGCACCTGACGATCACGACGCGCTTCCCCCGCGACGCCGTGCGCCGCTTCTCGTCCCTGCCGGACGCCTCGGACTGGCTGCACCGGCTGCGCATCGTCGGCATCGACCTGCGCGACCCCGCCCAGGTGATCGCGCTCGCCGACTCCGTCGCCGCGCAGGGCCCGCTCGACATCCTCATCAACAACGCCGCACAGACCGTGCGGCGCTCGCCGGGTGCCTACTCGCTGCTGGCGGATGCCGAGATGCAGCCGCTTCCCGACGGGCCACTGCCCGAGATGGAGACGTTCGGGCACACCGCCGACCCGCATCCGCAGGCGCTGCAGGCATCCGTCGACGCCAATCCGCTGCTGTCGGTCGCAGCCCTCGGCGGCACCGTGGCCGAGCAGGGCGGCCAGGCGCTGACGGCCGAAGACCTCGCAAGGCTCGCGATGGCACCGGGATCGTCGTCACTGGAGAAGCACGCCGACGGCTCGGCGATCGACGCCGGCGGTCTCGTGCCTGACACCGACCACGTCAACAGCTGGGTGCAGTCGGTCGAGCAGGTCGATCCGCTCGAGATGCTCGAGGTGCAGCTGGCGAACACCACCGCGCCGTTCCTGCTGATCAGCCGGCTGCGCGCCTCGATGGCGGCGTCGCCGGCGCACCGCAAGTACGTCGTGAACGTCTCGGCGATGGAGGGGCAGTTCTCGCGCCGCTACAAGGGCCCAGGGCATCCGCACACCAACATGGCCAAGGCGGCGCTGAACATGCTCACGCGCACCAGCGCCGGCGAGATGCTGGAGACCGACGGCATCCTGATGACCGCGGTCGACACCGGCTGGATCACCGACGAGCGCCCGCACCACACCAAGGTGCGCCTCGCGGAGGAGGGCTTCCATGCCCCGCTCGACCTCGTCGACGGTGCGGCGCGCGTGTATGACCCGATCGTGCAGGGCGAGGCCGGAGTCGATGTGCACGGCGTCTTCCTGAAGGATTACAAGCCGAACCCCTGGTGAGTTCAGCTGCTACGGCTGTTCGTCCTCAGCACGGCTTCGCTTCCCGCCATCCACGCGGCGAACACGGCGGCGCCCGCGCTGAAGGAGACCAGCCTGGAATCCCATCTGCGGCGCCCGGAGGCGACGCCGCGCACGAGCGCGAGTCCGCCGAGAAGGTTCATGAGCCCCCACACGGCATTGACCCAGCGCGAGGAGTGGCGGCCTCCCAACGGCGTCAGATGCTCGTGGCCGGTTACGGCGGTGGCCAGGTGCGGTAGGGAGTTGGCACACAGAACGCCTGCGGCAACGGCGCCGGCCAGACGCTTCCGGTCACGCATCTCGGTGCTCCTCTGCTCGTGTCGTATTCTTGCAGACCGCCGGCTTTGCTCGTCGACGAATCGCAGGACGATCTCGTAAGCGTGCGATCATGTCGGCGACGATCTTGGCCGATCCGTCCGACATCCGTGCAACGGGCCCCCGGGTGACGACGGGCCGGCGGTCGAGGCGACGCGCCGGCCCGTAGCCTCCTCAGCTGACGAGGGTGATCACCAGCCGGATCGACAGCAGCACCACGGCCACCAGTCCGATGATCCCGCACAGGTTCTGCCACCAGCGGTTGCGCATGTCGCCCATCAGCGTCACGCGGTTCGCCATGATGATGATCAGCGCTGCGAGGATCGGCGCGATGAGAACGGTCAGTGCCTGCGCGATGACGATCAGCTGCACCGGCGACGACTGGAAGACGACCGCGATGAGCACGCCGAACGCCAGGATGCCGCCGCTGACCAGCTTCGCTGTGGCCGAGCTCGACGAAGGACCCTTGCCCAGTCCGTCGGAGAGCATGGTCCCGCCCGCGGTGGCGTTGGCGATCATCGAGGAGAACGCCGCGGCGAAGAAGCCCAGCCCGAAGATGGTCGCGCCGACCGGTCCGGCGAGGGGCTCGAAGACGCCGGCGAGGGCCACGATGGTCGGGGCGGCCTCACCGGTGTGGCCGAGGACGGCTGCGGCGACCACGATCACCAGTGCCGTCATGATCCCGGGCGCGACGATCCCGGGGATCGTGTCCACCACGGTGACGTCGCGGTAGTCCGCCTCGGACCGGCCGCGCTCCTTCGTGCCGTACGAGGTGTAGAACGCGGCATTCACCGAGAAGTTGGTCCCGACGAGCGCCACGATCAGCAGCCAGGCGCCTCCCGGAGCTGTGGGGAGCAGACCGGCGCCGGCCGCAGCCCAATCCGGGTTCGCGATGAAAGCCGATGCGATGAACGTGATGGACATGAGCGCCACCGCGACGACGAGAACCTTCTCGATGACGCGGTAGACGTTGCGCAGCAGCAGGATGCCGGCCACCACGACAGTGCAGATGACCGTCCACATGATCGGGCTGCCGCCGAGGAGCATCGACAGCCCGAGTCCCGAGCCGACCGCGTTGCCGACCGAGAAGCAGAGGGTGATCAGGAAGACGCCGATTCCGGCGACGACGCCCACCCAGCCGCCCAGGTGATCCTTGATCGAGGAGATGAGCGAGATCGGCGACTTGATACCCAGTCGCACGCTCATGTCGGTGAGGAAGATCATGAGGATCGTCGATACGACGATCACCCAGATCAGCGCATACTGATAGCCGCTGCCGGCCTGGACAGCGGTGGTGAGGTTGCCCGGTCCGAACTGCCATGCCCCGGCCACGAAGGCCGGCCCGATGAGCGTCAGCTGCTGCCAGAACGACCGGCGGGTTCTGCGAGTTTCGACGATGTTCCTCATCGTCTCAGTCGAGACCCGGCCGTAGCCAGTGCCCGGGGTGGTCGAGGTGCGCCGCGTGGTCGATCGGTCACTCATGTGTGTTCTCCTTCATTGGAGGGCGACCCGATGGCCGCATAGTCGTCATTGACTGAGGTTCGACGCCTCGGTGACGCGCCGATGGTTCCGTCGGTGCTGCGACCGTGGGGCCGCAGCACCGACGGGGTTCATGCGGGGACAGCGACCTTGCCGAGTCCGGCCAGGGCGAACGCCGCCGCGATCTCGGCATCCGCTCCTTCCGGCAGGGGCAGGAGGGGAGTGCGGACCGTCGCGTGATCCAGGATGCCGCGCTGCACGAGGCCCCACTTGAGGGCAACCGTGCCCTCCATGTGGGAGCCGCGGTGGTACACGTTCTGGGTCACAGGGAGCAGTCGTTCGTGGATGGCGTGCGCGGTCTCGTAGTCGCGCGCCTTGCCCGCAGCGATGAGCTCGACGAGCGGCTCCGGTGCGATGTTTCCGTAGCCGACGAGCAGCCCGTCCACATCGAACATCGTCGGCAGGAGGTACTCGTCGTGGCAGGAGAGGATCTGCAGCTCGGGGTACGCGGCCCGAAGCGCGGGGATCTCGGTGTACCAGCGGCGCATGTTCCGCACGCCGTTCTTGGTCGCGAACACGCCCTCCTGGCCGGCGATCTCCAGCTGCGTGTCGAGGTCGTAGGTCGCCTTGGTGTTGTCGGGGTACTGGAACAGGATCAGCGGCAGGCCCGACTCCTCGTAGATCTCGCGATACCGCGACTGCGGCGCGCCCTGCTGGTATCCGAACCGCAGCCAGCCGTGGGAGGGGTAGACGAGCCCTGCCGCAGCGCCCGCGTCGACGGCGGCCTTCGCCTCCAGAGCGGCGGTCTTGTTGCCCTCCTTGGTGATGCCGGCCACGACCGGGACGCGTCCGTCCGTCGAGGCGACGAACGCCCGGATGACGTCGAGCTGCTCGCGCTCGGTGAGGAAGGTGCCCTCACCCGCGTGGCCGAGCACGACGAGGCTCTTGACGCCTTCGATCGAGCCGAGCCAGGAGCCGAGTCGCTGGATCGCGTCGAAGTCGACGTCTCCGTCCTCGGTGAACGGGGTGACAGGTGCGGGGCTGAGGCCGCGGAGATCGAGAGTCATCATCGTTTCCTTCTCTGGTTGCTCTTCTTCGAGATTCTCGCGTGAGATCGTTACCGGGAACGTTTGCAAGAACGATTGCAAGTATCATCGACAGTGCGCATCGTGTCAAGAGGCCGAAGCTAGAATCGCGAGGGGAGGGGGTCGTGATGGATACTCACGCCGAACGGCGCATCGTGACGCTGAAGGATGTCGCCGCGGCATCCGGAGTCAGCGTCTCGACGGTCAGCCGCATCCTCGACGACCGGACGCCGCCTTCGCGCTCCGCCACCGCGGAGCGCGTGCGAGGCGTGGCGGACGATCTCGGCTACCGGCGGAACGTCTTCGCCTCCGGCCTTCGCCGCGGCGCGACCGGAACCATCGGTGTGCTGGTGCCCCGGCTCACCGACAACGTCATGGCCCTGATGTTCGAGGCGATCGAGAGGGCGGCGCGGTCGCGCAGTTCGTTCGCCGTCGTCGCGACCTGCGGTGATGACCCGAACGAGGAGCGGCGCGCCACCGAGACGCTGCTCGGGCGCAACGTCGACGGGTTGATCCTTGCGACGGCCCGCTTGGACGACACGCTGCCGGCATCCCTGCGTGAGCGTGGCGTGCCGCACGCGCTGGTGCTGCGCACCGATGGGCAGAGCCCTTCGGCGCTCGGAGATGACGAGTCGGGCGGTTACTTCGCTGTCCGCCATCTGATCGACCTCGGCCACCGTGACATCGCCCTGATCACCGGCCCGTGGTTCACCTCGAGCGCCCGCGACCGTCTTTCCGGGGCGCGGCGCGCGCTGGCGGAGGCGGGCCTGGAGCTGCCGGATGAACGTGTCATCTCGACCGGGTACGGCATCGAATCGGGCAATGAGGCCGCATCGCGACTTCTTGCAGACGAGCCCCGGCGCCCTACGGCGATTTTCGCGGCCAACGACAATCTCGCGATCGGCGCGATGACGGCCGTCGGCGCGGCCGGATTGACGGTCGGCACGGAGGTGTCCATCGTCGGGTACAACGACATCCCGCTCGCAGGGATGCTCCCGGTCCCTCTGACGACGGTGCGCACACCGTTCGACCAGATCGCCGCCAGCGCGATCGAGCTGTTGGATGCGACGGGCATCGGCCAGCATGTCACTCGCACGCTTCCCACCCTGATCCCGCGATCGTCCACAGCACCGCGCGCCGACCGGTAGAGATGCGACCGGCGAACGTATCGCTCTCGACAACCGAGTCGAATCGGCGGATGCTGGACGCATGGCAGCTTTCACAGTGGATGGTGCGTTCAGCGGTTTCAGCGTCGACGACATCGACGCGGCGAAGGAGTTCTACGGAACGACGCTCGGGCTCGAGGTCGAGTCCAACCCGATGGGGTTCCTCGATCTGAAGCTGCCCGGCGGCGGATCGATCCTCGTCTACTCGAAGCCGAACCATACGCCGGCGAGCTTCACGATCCTGAACTTCCCGGTGGCCGATATCGATGCGGCGGTCGATGACCTCATCTCCCGCGGTGTGCAGACGAAGATCTACAGCGATGCGGAGTTCGCATCCGACGAGCGCGGCATCGTGCGGGGCGAAGGCCAGGGGCCCGACATCGCGTGGTTCCGCGACCCGGCGGGCAACGTGCTCGCGGTCATGCAGGGCTGACTGCGGCGACATGGACGCCACAGCCGAAGACCTGATCGCCCTCGAACACGACGGCTGGCGATCCCTGTGCGACGGGACCGGCGGCGACTACTACGGCGACCTCATGACCGCAGAGGGCACGATGATCCTGGCTCACGGATTCGCGCTGACGCGGGCAGAGGTGATCGCATCCCTCGCCGATGCACCGCCGTGGGAACGGTACGAGATCGAAGACGAGCGGGTGATCGCACTCGCTGAGGACGTCGCCTCGCTCGTCTACACGGGCCGCGGATTCCGGCCGGACGAGCCGCCGTTCGTCGCCCTGATGTCGAGCACCTACGTCCGTGAGGGCGGGCGTTGGCGGCTCGCGATCTACCAGCAGACCCCGGTGCCCCAGGACTCGTAGGAGGCGGGCGATTCAGAGCCGGTCGACGGCGGTGACCGTGACGACGGCTTCGCCGGCCTCGTCGGATGCTGCGAGGTCCACGGTCGCGGAGATGCCCCAGTCGTGGTCGCCGGACGGGTCGTCGAAGATCTGACGCGCGGTCCATTCGCTCGCGCCCTCGGTGAGGATCAGCAGCTTCGCGCCGCGGGCATCCGGACCGGTGAGGATCTCGTCGTGCTCGGCGAAGTAGGCATCCAGCGCGGCATCCCACGCGTCGGCCCCGAAGTCCGGATCGAGTTCGGCGAGAGCATCCACGTCCTCGAGGGCGGCGAGCTGGACGCGCCGGAACAGCTCGTTGCGCACCAGCGTCCGGAACGCTCGCACATTCGACGTGAGTCGCTTGGGCGCCGGAGGGACGATCGGTTCGTCGACGTGATCCGCTGCCTTCAATGCGCGCAGATCGACGACGCCGTCGTCGGTGCCGGCGCGCAGCTCCTCCCACTCATCGAGCAGACTCGAGTCGACCTGCCGCACGAGCTCGCCGAGCCACTCGATGAGATCTCGCAGATCCTCGTTCTTCAGCTCCTCGGGAATCGTCTGCGACGCCGCCCGATACGCGTCAGACAGGTATCGCAGCACCACGCCCTCTGAGCGCGCGATCTTGTAGTACGCGACATATTCCCCGAACGACATGGCACGCTCGTACATGTCGCGGACGACGGATTTCGGATGCAGCTCGAAGTCGCGGATCCACGGCTGCGCCGAGCCGTACGTCTCGAACGCCTGCTCGAGCAGCTCCTGCAACGGCTTCGGATACGTGATCTGTTCGAGCAGCTCCATCCGCTCGTCGTACTCGATGCCCTCGCGCTTCATCTCGGCGACGGCATCCCCGCGCGCGAGGAACTCCTGCTGGCTCAGTACCGCGCGCGGGTCGTCGAGCGTCGACTCCACGATCGAGATCATGTCGAGGGCGTAGGTGGCGGCATCCGCATCGAGCAGCTCGAAAGCGGCCAGTGCGAACGGCGACAGCGGCTGGTTCAGCGCGAAGTTGGGCTGCAGATCGACGGTGAGGCGGATCTCGGTGCGGCCGCTGATCTCGTCGAACCGCTGCTCGACGATCCCCGACTCCCGCAGCGTGCGGTAGATGCCGAGCGCGCGCAGCGCGAGGAGTCGCTGACGTGCACGCGGTTCGTGGTTGTCGTATACCAGCGCGCGCATATTGGCGAACACATCGCCGCCGCGGCCGATGACGTTGAGCATCATCGCGCTGGTGATCTGCATGTGCGAGGTCAGCGTCTCGGGATCGGCATCCACGAGCTTGCGGAAAGAGGGCTCGCCCCACGACACGAACCCGTCCGGGGCTTTCTTGCGGATGAGCTTGCGCTTCTTCTTCGGGTCGTCGCCGGCCTTCCTGATCGCCGCCGCGTTCTCCGACTCGTGCTCCGGCGCCTGTGCGACGACCGTGCCGGCGGTGTCGTATCCGGCCCGGCCCGCGCGTCCGGCGATCTGATGGAACTCGCGGGCGTTCAGCTGCCGCATCCGCGTGCCGTCGAACTTCGTCAGCGCCGTCAGCAGCACCGTGCGGATCGGCACGTTGATGCCGACGCCGAGCGTGTCGGTGCCGCAGATGACGCGCAGCAGGCCGCGCTGTGCGAGCTGCTCGACGAGCCGGCGGTATTTCGGCAGCATCCCGGCGTGATGCACGCCGATGCCGGCGCGCAGGAACCTCGACAGTGTCTTGCCGAACGCCGTCGTGAAGCGGAACTCGCCGATCAGCGCCGCGATCTCGTCCCGCTGCTCCCGCGTGGCGATCTTCGTGCTCGACAGCGCCTGCGCGCGCTCCATCGCGGCGGCCTGCGAGAAGTGCACGACATAGATCGGCGCCTGCCCGGTCCTGAGCAGGTCCTCGACGGTCTCGTGGATCGGCGTGAGCTCGTAGTAGAAGTGCAGCGGCACCGGCCGCTCGACCCCCGTCACGGTCGCGGTCTCGCGCCCGGTGCGACGGGTCAGATCCTCGGCCAGCTCGGTGACGTCGCCGAGTGTGGCCGACATCAGGACGAATTGCGCCTGCGGCAGTGTCAGCAGGGGAACCTGCCACGCCCACCCGCGATCGGGGTCGGCGTAGAAGTGGAACTCGTCCATCACGACCTGGCCGACTTCGGCCGACGGGCCTTGCCGCAGGGCGATGTTCGCGAGGATCTCGGCGGTGCAGCAGATGATCGGGGCCTCCGCGTTGACCGACGAATCCCCGGTGACCATGCCGACGTTGTCCGGCCCGAAGATGTCGACCAGCGCGAAGAACTTCTCGCTCACGAGAGCCTTGATCGGCGCCGTGTAGTAGCTGCGGCGGCCTTCGACGAGTGCGGCGAAGTGCGCCCCGATCGCGACGAGCGACTTCCCGGTTCCGGTAGGGGTCGACAGGATCAGGTTGTTGCCCGAGACGATCTCGATGACCGCCTCGTCCTGGGCGGGGTACAGCTGGATGCCGGTCGACTCCGCCCATTCCACGAACGCCGTGTAGACGGCATCGGCATCGGAGCCGTCGGGAAGGGTGGCCGGGTCGAGAAGCGAAGGCATGATCCTTCGATCATCCCTCATGCGCCACCGGCGACGGGGCGGTGGCGCAAGGCGTTCTCAACCCTGTGCGAAAACTTCCAGGAATGGCGGGTTCGAGCGAAGGTCGACTTCGAGCGCAAGGCGCAGTGCACCATGGGCGGAAGAGGCGAGGGGCTCTACAACAATCGCGTCAGGCCGCGCGGCGAGAAGCTCCGAACGGAACGACTCGAGAACGAGGTCGCCCGCGGCGAAGACGCCGCCGGCCCACGAGAACACCGGACCGACGTCGCGCGCTGCGGCCGCGGCGGTCAGCGCCAGGTGCCGGCCGGCTTCGCGCCAGATCGCCTGAGCGATCGCGTCGCCGGCGCGCGCGGCGTCTGCGACAGCCGGCGCGAACTGTCCGAACAGGATCGCCGGGGCGCTTGATGCGTACAGCTGACGAACGAGGCGGTCGGTGCCGTCGAAGCGATCGATGAGTGAGTCGAGCAGCATCATCGACCCGCCGCGACGGCCGTCTGCGGCGTGCATGGCCGCGCGCAGTCCGCGCTGACCGATCCATGCGCCGCCACCCTGGTCGCCGAGAAGGAGGCCCCAGCCGTCGGCACGCACCCATGCCGTGTCGTGGTCTGTTCCGAGCGCGATCACGCCGGTGCCGGCGGCGACGACGGTGCCCGATCTGAGGCCCAGAGCGCCGACGTGCGACGTGTACGCATCGGCGGCGAGCACCACGCGACGTGCGCCGAGCTGCGACAGAAGCATGTCGGCCAGACGGCGCGGTGAGTCGACGAGGTCGGGAAAACCGGCCATTCCGATGGTCACCGCATCGATCGTGGGAGAGCTCTCCGAGAGCTGGGCCCGCACCTTTGCTCCCAGCAGGCGCGCGAGCGCCTCGACATCGACATGCCCGTTGAGTCGGGGCAGCGGTTCCTCGGTGACGATATCCGCTCTCACGCCATCGAGGAGCGTTGCGATCCGGATTCCACTTGCTCCGACGTCGATTCCGACCGCTCCCTGCGTCGGGCTCATATCTTGCTCATGGCGCGTCGTACCGATCCCGTTTCGTGCAGAGCCTTTGTGGCGGAATCCACCGTACCGCCGGTGAGAAGGGCGATGAGCGCTACCGGCACCCGTCCCGCGGCCTCATCGAGAACTTCACGGCATCGCGCCTCGGGCGCCTCCGATGCCTCGACCAGAATCTGTATCGCGCGCTCGCGCAGTTTCCGGTTCGTCGCGACCATCTCGATCATCAGGTTCGAGTATGTGCGACCGAGGCCGATCATGACAGCGCTGGAGAACGCGTTTAGCGCGACCTTCGTCGCTGTTCCTGCCTTCATGCGCGTCGAGCCGGTGATGGGTTCGGGACCGGTGTCGAGGGCGACGAGGATGTCGGCGAGCGCGCCGAGGTCGCTCGCCGGGTCGTTCGTGACGAGCGCGGTGAGCGCGCCCTGCGCCCTGGCTGAGGCGAGGGCGCCCTTCACATATGGCGTCAGGCCCGATGCTGTGATCCCGACGACGACGTCGTCGCCGGTCACCTCCGTGGCGTCCCGCGCTCCGGCGTCTTCGGCATCTTCTTCGTCGATCGAGGAATCGGCCAATGCGGCCGGCCCGCCGGGAAAGTGAGCGATCACGCGATCGCGCGGATAGCCGTATGTCGGGTTCAGCTCGGTGGCGTCGAGCACCGCCAGCCGACCGGATGCACCGGCGCCGAAATAGTGCAGGCGCCCTCCAGCAGCCAGGCGCTCGCGTGCGCCATCGACGAGCTTCGCCAGGGAGGGGATCGCGCTGCGCACAGCCGTGACGGCGACGGAATCCTCGTGGACGATCATCTCAAGAGCCCGCGCGCTGTCGACGAGGTCGATGTCGGTCGTCGCGGGATTGCGTTGCTCCGTCGGCCGATCGATCATGACCGGTGCTCCGTCTTCTCTCGTGTCGTGTCGCCTCGCGGTCGCACCAGGGTGCGATAGATCTCATCGAATCGCAGGAGAGCGGCGCGGGTCAGCGTGGTGATGTCGTCGGCTGTCCGCGGTGCTTCGCGCACGCCGGTTTCGATGAACTCGCGCCACACCTCGTCGAGCCGTCGTTCGAGGTCGTCGCCGTCGTACTCGAACCAGGCCTGCCACCGGTGCCGGTAGTAGCCGAGGAGGCCGTGCCAGGCGCGTGCCGAGTAGTCGTCGAGCTGACGGCGCGGCTCGTTGTTCCAGCTGGTGAGGATCTGACGCGAGGCTCGGATGGAGACTTCGTCGCTCGACGGCGACCCATCGGTGCCGCCGAGCCATGTGGACAGGCGGAGCTCCGGCCGGGTCGCCAGCACGGCATCGAGCGCATCAATGACGGCGAGCACCTCTTTCGCCTGAGCCGGGTTGCCGAGAGCCTCGGCCGCGGACCGATTCGCCCGTGCGGCGACGGCGTCGAACAGCCGGCTCGCCCACGCGATCGTCGCATCGGCGAGGTCGTGGCCAAGAGGCCCGGCCACCAGGTCGGCATTCGTCTCCGCGGCGCTCGCGAACAGCGCGACCGCCTGTTGAAGTCGGGCGGGGTCGAACCAGACGAGAGACTGCACCGAATCTTCGACGACCGCGGCGCCGGGCGCCAGAGCGGTCGTCGGCCTCCTCGTCATCAACCCCAGGAAGTCCTCCGGAAATACCCTCTGACCGCTCGGACTGTAGACGGTGTCGAGCAGTGCCTGCCACGCCTCGACGGCATCCGGCATCGCGCGCCCGTAGCGTTCGACGGCGAACCGGGCCGTCCATGTCCGCACATCAGGGATCTCCGCCCAGGCGAGATCGGCGACCAGCTCGAAGAAGTAGGGGTTGTTGCGCGTCGCCTCCATCGTCAGGCCCAGTCCGACGGGGCCTCTTCCGCTGTCGCGTGCCCTTTCGAACTCGTCGACGGCTTTCTGGACATCGCCGATCGGCTCGCTGCGTCCGCCGAAGTTGAGCAGAGCACACCACATCCATGGACGGCCGAAGAAGCCGTCGAAGGATTCCCACTGCGGGTCTTCCTCCGCCCACAGGTCGAGCACGATGAGCTTGTTCGGCGGAATCGCTTCGAGGAATGCCCGTACCCGCTCCGCCGACCAGAACTCCGGCTGGTAGGAGAACGGCCACGACTGCAGCACCCAGGTCGCATCCGGGTCGACGTCGACGAGCGAACCGAGCAGGGCATCGGCGACGATCGCGGGGTAATCGACGCTGTCGTCGACCGGGAGCATTTCGATGAAGGGATCGGCGGCGTACAGGTGGTCGGTTCCGAAGCGTGCCTGCTGCGCTCGGGCGATGGCGGTTGCGACTTCCGCGAAGGCCGGATCGCCGGGGTGCAGCACATGCGTCGTGAACCCCTGCCATTCGCGAGGGGTGACGCGATCGGCGAAAAGCTCGCGTGGCACGTTCCCGTTGAAGGCGGGTAGCACCGGCGTCATTCCGAGTGAACGCTCGCGATCGAGGATGCGACGCCCGAGCTGTGCGCGAGCGTCGATCTGCTCACGTGTGGGCGAGCCGATCGCCGAATCCAGGTTGCCCATCAGCGTGAAGGCCGCATACGCATCGGCTCCGATGAAGCGGAGTGCGTCCTGCTCGCTCAGTCCGAGCTCTCGGTACGCGTCGAGCAGCACGGCCTCATGGCCGGTGGCGGCGAGCGGAAGAGTGACGCCGTGCAGCGCCATCCAGTCGATCTCGCGCTCCCACTGCTCCCACGTCCAATGGGCCATGGTGTAGCTGAACGTGCAGAAGTTGAAGATGTACTGCTGCGATACGCGGGCCTCCCTCTCTACGGGCGGCACGTCGGGGATGGTCGCCACCCGAACCGGAAGCGCTGTGTCCCAGTGAACAGCCACGCCCGCGATCTCGCGCAGGAAGCTGTGAACGGCCACGCACGCGCTCACGGCATCGGTGGCCGCGATCGTCAACGCGCCAGCGGTCGCACTGTAGTGGTATCGCCGGCCGGGCGCTGTCAGGCGGCGCACGATGAGGCGGCCGGGCAGGCCGCCCGTGACGCGGGTGACGAGGGCGGCGACAGCATCGGCCCAGGGGGCCTCTTCGACATCGAATTCGTATGGCATCGGGGCGATGCTATCCACAAGAACTTAGTTTTGTACAGTCCGTATGTATGTTACGGTGACCAAGAATTGCCAATGAAGTCAGGGAGACTCGTGCGCACCCAAGTCGCTGTCGACACGCAGATCATGCGAGGTATCAACGCCTCCGCCATCCTCAGCGTGCTGCGCACCGAAGAGCGGATGAGCGTTTCGGACCTCTCCCGGCGAACCGGAATCTCGCGTCAGGCCGTCACGCGCTCGCTGACGGCTCTCGAGACCGCGGGCTTGGTCGCCTTCAGTAAGCCCGATGCCGCCGAACCGCGATCAGGCCGCCCCGCGCAGCTGGTCAGGTTTCGCGCGGAAGCGGGTGTCGTGCTCGGCGCGTCGGTCACGCCGCGGGAGGTCCGGGTGGTCATCGCCGATCTTGGCGGGACGATAACGAGCGATCGGGTGGTCGCGATGTCGGCCGACGACCCGGTGAAGTCGGTTACCGAGGCGATCGCCCTGGCGCTGGAGAGTGCAGAGGCGTCGAGCGGCGATGTCTGGGCCGCCACGATCGGTTCGCCCGGCATCGTCGACACCGACCTCGGGGAGGTGCGCTTCATCCCCAGTCTTAGCGCCCTGCAGGGCGACGTGCTCGTGCGCGCCGTCGCGGGTGCGCTGGAATGTCCGGTCGAGATCGACAACGACCTGAACCTCGCCACCGAGGGCGAGCTCTGGCGCGGCGATCTGCATGACGTCTCGTCGATGGTGCTGATCGAATGGGGAGAGCGGGTCGGCGCCGGGCTGGTGCTGAACGGCGCGCTCCATCGCGGAGCCTCCAACGACGCCGGCGACGTCGGCTTCATCCCCGTGCTGACCCAGGTCGGTGAGCCTCCCACTGTCCTGCCGGGACAGACGCTCGGACCATTCGAGAACTGGGTCGGCGCACGGGCGATCATCTCCGCCGCAGAGCGCGCCGCCGAAGAGGCATCCGACGCCGACCTCCTCGCCGCCCTCGACGGCAGCGACGACGCCTCCGGGCTCGATACGGTGCTCAGGGCCGTCGCCGAGGGGGACGACGCCGCGCTTCGGGCGATCGAGGTCATCGCCGGGCGCTTCGCGTCCGGGCTGACTGTCATCCGTGCCCTCATCGATCCGCAGCTCGTGCTCATCGGCGGACCAGTGGCCGGCTTCGGTGACGTGCTCGTGAACGCCCTGCGCGAAGCCCTCGAGCAATCCGTCCTCAATCCTCCCGCGATCGAGCTCTCGGCGCTGGGCGACGACGCGATCGTCCACGGAGCGATCCATCGCGCCCTCGAGCACGTGCAATCGACTCGCTTCGCTCCGTTCGAGATGACCGAACGGGCGAAGCCCCAAGCCAGGCACCACAGCAGGTAACGCATCCAACGAAGGAGAAATCATGCAGTCACACGCACGTCGTATTCGACGCGGTGCGACGGTCGTCGCGGCCGGCACGGCTTTCGCTATCGCGCTCAGCGCATGCGCGTCGTCGGGAGGCAGCCCCGCTGACTCCGTCGATGTGTCGACGGAGATCACTACCGATCCCGTGACGCTGACGCTGTCGTACACTGACGACCCGCCCGCGCAGGCACTGATCGACGGGTTCACGACGAAGTACCCGAACGTCACGATCGAGGCTCAGCAGACGCCGTTCACCGACTACGTCAAGGCGATCAAGCTCTCGATGTCGTCGAGCACGCCGCCGGACATTGCCCAGTACAACCCCGGCGCGATGCGCTCGCTCATCCCCGGTGGGCTCGTGCTCGACCTGGCGCCTTGGGCGGACGCCTACGGCTGGGACGACAAGTTCCCGGCTTCGAGCCTCGAAGTGCTGACCTCGGACACCGACGCGAAGTCGTTCGGCGAGGGCGGCCTGTACGCCGCACCCGGTGCGCTCTCCGTGCTCGGCGTGTACTACAACCAGGATCTGCTCGAGCAGGCGGGCATCACTGAGCCGCCGGCGACGCTCGCCGACTTCGAAGATCAGCTCGGACAGCTGGCCGACGCCGGGATCCAGCCGCTCAGTGTCGCCGGTCTCGAGGTGGGCACGATCCACGTCTGGGGCGCACTGCTGAACGTGATCGGCGACCCCGACGCGTACCGCGATTGGGTGTTCGGACGATCGGGCGCGACCATCGAGACGCCGGGGGCGCTGGAAGCGACCAACGTGCTCGTCGACTGGATCGAGCAGGGATACATCTCCGAGTCGGCGAACGCCGTCGGCTATGCCGACGCGCTGGCAGACTTCACCAGCGGGAACGCGGCGTTCCACATCAGCGGCAACTGGGCGGCCTCGGCGATCGAGACCGAGATGGGCGAGGCGGGTGGGTTCTTCCTCCTGCCCGGCACCGAGGCGGATGCTCCGGCGATCGCATCGGGCGCATCGGTGGCGTACTCGATCTCCTCGAAGTCGAAGAACGCGAACGTCGCGGCAGCGTTCCTGGACTACCTCTCCTCGCCGGAGGCTGCGGCGATCCAGGTCGAGACCGGGTTCATGCCGGTCGACGTCACCGCCGATGTGTCGGCCGAGGGCCTGAAGGGACAGATCTCGACCGATTTCGCGAACGTTCTCGCCGGTCAGGGGACTCTTCCGTTCCCCGACTTCGCGACCCCGGCGATGCTCGACACGTTGATCGCAGGGACCCAGGGCCTGATCAGCAAGCGGATGACTGCTGAGGACTATCTCGCCGAGCTGCAGAATTCGTGGAACGAGTACCATGGCTGACCTTCTGGTCACTCCGGTCGTCCCGCCGGAGGCACGCGCCTCCGGCGGGACGACCGTCCCCCGCCTCCGCCGACGGCGACGGCTGATCGGCCTGCTCTACGTGGCACCGGCGGCGGCCGTATATCTGTACTTCGCCATCTGGCCGACGCTCACGACACTGGGCCTGTCGTTCACGACCTGGGACGGCATCGTTCCCGCACGATGGACCGGCATCGACAACTACGTCCGCATCTTCACGGACTCCACGCTGCTCGACGCCATCCTGCACAGCCTCGTGCTCATCGTGTTCTTCTCGGTCATTCCCGTGATCATCGGTCTCGTCCTCACCGGCTTGCTCACCCAGCGCGTGCGTCGCGGTATGACCTTCTTCCGCGTCGTCTTCTTCCTTCCCCAGGTGCTCCCGCTCGTCGTCGTGGGCATCACCTGGCGTTGGCTGTACAGCGAGCAGGGTGTGGTCAACCAGTTCCTGTCGGCCGTCGGGCTCGATGCGATCACGCGCGCCTGGCTCGGCGATTACGACTTCGCGCTCATCGCGCTCGGGCTCATCGGCACCTGGACCATGAGCGGTCTGTGCATGGTGCTCTTCCTCAGCGGCGCGCAGAAGATCGATCCGCAGTACTTCGAGGCGGCGAAGCTCGACGGCGCCGGAGCGGTCCGTCAGTTCGTCTCCATCGCGCTGCCGGAACTGCGCAAGGAGATCACGATCGCCGCGGTGATCACGACGATCGCCGCGTTGGCGAGCTTCGATCTGGTGTTCGTGACGACCGCGGGCGGTCCCGCCAACCAGACCACCGTGCCCGGACTGCTCGTCTATCGGCTGGCCTTCAACGAAGGCAACATCGGTGGGGCGAGTGCACTCGCCGTCGTGTTGTCCGTGATCGTCATCGGCATGGTGACCCTCATCCGCTACATCGCCCGGGAGAAGCCGTGAAGACCCCCGTCGTTTCCACCTCGCTGCGTTACGCCGTGCTCATCGCCATGACGGTGGTGGTGATCGTCCCGTTCATCGGAATCATCCTGGCGGCGCTGCATCCCGCCGACGGACAAGTGCGCGGCCTGGAGGTGCCCGCGGAGCTGTCGTGGGAGAACTTCGTTCTCGCCTGGGAAGGGGCCAACTTCGACCGTCTCGTCGGGTCGAGCGTTCTCATCGCCGTCGCGGTGGTTCCGTTGGCACTCGTGCTGGCGACTCTCGCCGCTTATGCGCTCGCGATCCTCAAGGTTCCCGGTAACCGGTTCATCACCCCCGCGTTCGTGTTCGGGCTCACGCTCCCGGTCGAGCTCGTCGTAGTGGCGCTGTTCTTCAACCTCCGCTCGGTCGGGCTGCTCGATTCTTACGTGGGTGTGATCCTCGCCGAGGCCGCGTTGTTCATGCCCTTCGGCATCTATTGGATGCACGCTCACTTCTCGTCGGTGCCGATGGAGCTCGTCGAAGCGAGCCGCATAGATGGAGCCCGCGACTTCGTCGTGCTGGCACGCGTGCTGCTGCCGATATCGTGGCCGGCGATCACGACGCTCGCCGTGCTGTACTTCATGTGGTCGTGGAACCAGTTCCTGCTCGTCCTCGTGCTCATGCAGGATCCCAACAAGCGCACCGCCCCGGCGGGCCTCGGCTACTTCGTCGGCCAGTACTCGACCAACATCCCGCTGCTGTCGGCGGCGAGTCTGATAGTGATCGCCCCGATCGTGATCATGTACCTCGTCTTCCAGCGCAGCTTCGTCAGCGGCCTGACGCAGGGCGCGGTCAAGTGACCGACATCGGCGGCCGATTTCGATTCGCGCTGTGAACCCTCCTGTCCCGTCGGCTGCCTGGGCCGGCGGGACAGGAGTCTCTGAGATCACGCACGGCCATGGATAGATCACGGTCGTGCATGGCCTGGATCGGCGTTCGATCCCACGATGGAATCGACAAGCCGTTCCGACCCGGAGGACCATCATGCACATTTCGTCCACCGCTCCCGCACCCTTTCCGTGGGAGCGGACGCTCTTCGATCCGCCGGCCGTGTTCGCCGATCATCGCGAGCACGAGCCCATCCGGCCGCTTCTCTACCCGGACGGCGAGATCGGCTGGCTCGTGACGACGCACGACCTCGTACGCCAGGTGCTGGGCGACGCGCGCTTCACCATGACGAAGCCGGCGCGCGTCGTCGGGGAGACCTTCATCCTCCCCGCTGGCGGAGACAGTGTGCGCGCCGCGTTCAGCGACGTCATGGCGCCGATGCGCGCGGGAACGTTCATCAATATGGATGCTCCCGACCACACGCGTTTCCGCCGTGCCCTGGGCGGACGGTTCTCGCCGAAGCAGGTCGGCGGCCTCGCCGATGTCATCGAGGCGATCGTCGCCGAGCGCCTCGACGCCATGGCCACGTCGCCACACCCTTTCGAATTCGTCGAGGGCTTCGCCGTCCCCGTCGCGCTGCGCACGATCTGTCACGTGCTGGGTCTTCCGGTGCGGCCGGAATGGCACGAGATCTCGGTGCTCATGGAGGTTGATCCGCCGATCGACGTCGAGCTGTTGGGGCAGTACTCGCGGTTCCTGGAGGCCATGACCGCGGATGTGCACGCGCTGCGCGATCAGCCGAACGACGGCGTTCTGAGCATGCTCCTGCACAGTGGCGACTTCACCGAGGAGGAGATCATCGGGCTCGGCCAGTTCTTGGTCATCGCCGGGCACCACACGACCTCGAACATGATGTCGCTGGGCGCTCTCGTGCTTCAGCAGGATCGGTCCCACTGGGACGCGGTCGTCGCCGACCCGGACTCTCTGAGCGCGACGATCGAAGAGCTGGTCCGCTACATCACCGTCCTCCAGCTGGCGCCGTTCACGCGCACGGCCACCGAGGACGTCGCCATCGGCGGTGTGCTCGTGCGCGCCGGGGAGCGCGTTCAGGTGTCGGCCCTGTCGGCGAACCGCGATGCTGCGTTCTTCTCGAACCCCGACAGGTTCGAGCCCGGTCGCGACACCGCCGGCCACGTCGCGTTCGGCTACGGCATCCACCAGTGCCTCGGCCAGCATCTCGCCCGTCTCGAGCTGCGCATCGTCTTCACGCGCCTCGTCGAGCGATTCCCCGATCTGCGCCCGGCCGTCCCGGTGGACGAGCTCGTGACCTACCCGGGCTGGTATCCAGGGCACGGAGTGCAAGAGCTGCCCGTCGTGTGGGGATCGGATGCCGAAGGAGAGAACTCGTGATCCGCATCGAGGTCGACGAAGACCGCTGTGTCGCAGGCGGGCAGTGCGTGATGGTCGCACCCCGGCTGTTCGATCAGCGAGAGGACGATGGAGTCGTCGTTGTTCTCGAAGAGGCGCCCGGCGACGACGAGCTGCAGGATGCCCGAACCGCTGAGCTCGTGTGTCCGGCGGCCGCGATTCGCGTGCTCGTGACGCCGTGATCGCCCCCGTCGTCGTCGTCGGGACCGGTGCAGCCGGGCTCACCGTCGCCGAGGCTCTGCGACGGGAGGGATACGACGGACGGCTGGTGCTCATCGGTGAGGAGAACCACCTGCCTTACGATCGCCCGCCCCTGTCGAAAGGGGTGCTCCTGGGGGCGGTCGAGACGTCTCGGCTGGCGCTTCGCGCTCCGGCCGTGATCGAGGCGCTGGACGCCGATCTGCTGCTCGGCCGACGCGCAAAGGGACTCGACATCGGGCAGCGGATCGTCACGCTCGAGGACGGCACCGCTCTCGGCTATGGCACGCTCGTGATCGCGACCGGCGTCCGCGCACGACGCCTTCCCGCAGCGTCTCCCGGCGCGACCGTGCACACGGTCCGGACGATCGAGGACACGCTCGCGCTCGCCGAGGATCTCGTGGACGCCGATTCGGTCGTCGTGATCGGTGGCGGCCTGCTCGGTTACGAACTCGCGGCGACGACCCGCATGCTCGGGCTCGAAGTGACGCTGCTGGATCGCAGCGTCCGCCCGCTTGTACGAATGCTCGGCCCCGATGTCGGCGCGATGCTCGCGACGATCCACGCCGAGCGCGGCGTCGGCGTCCGCACTGCGGCCGCCGTGTCGCGGATCGCTTCGCATCCGCACGGCATCCAAGTCGTCGACCGCGGCACGCCTATGCACGCATCGGTCGTCATCGCCGCGGTCGGCTCGGTCACCAACACGGAGTGGCTCCGCGGCAGCCGCCTGAGGGTCGACGACGGCGTGGTCTGCGACCGGAACGGCCGTGCGGCGGCAGACGTCTACGCCGTCGGCGACGTCGCGCGCTGGGCGGATGACGACGGCGACGGAGAGCGCATCGAGCACCGCACGAGCGCGAGCGAGCAGGCGATGGCCGTGGCGCGTTCGATCATGCAGGGCGACGAACGGCCCCGTCCGCCGCGATACTTCTGGACCGACCAGTTCGACATCAAGGTGCAGGTCGCCGGAGCCGTCGACGGCTCCTCGACCTTTATGATCGCCGAGGGAGAGATCGCCGCTGGTCGCTTCGTCGCACTCACGCGCTCGTCGGGCGGTCGCGGGGTCATCGGCTGGCGGATGCCCCGAGAATTCGCCAAGCATCGCGCAGCGCTCGCGAGCGAACAATGGGGTGCATGATGTCTGCCGATGAGATCCTGCCGCCGATCCGCTTCTGCTGGGCCGGCTCGACCTCTGTGCCCGCCGGGTCGACTTACGGTCCGTACACGACCGACCGGTGGGAGTTCATCTGGTGCCTGGAAGGATCGGCGGAGGTCGAGTCGGGTGACGATCGCTTCACGTTCACGGTCGGTTCGGCGCAGCTCACGCCGCCGGGCGTCTGCAACAGCTATCGCTGGACGAAGGAGGCACGCAGCAGCTACGGTTACGCGATTTTCACCCTCGATGCCGACCCCGGCTGGGTGCGTTTCCGCCCCGGCCTGGCGGGTGACATCGTGCCGCATCTGCTCGATCACGTCCTGTGGCTCGACTCGGTGCGCCCAGCCGGATGGGATGCGGCATCCACCGCAGCGCTCGGCTACGCGATCGTCGCCTTCGCGACCGGGCACTCCGCGACTCAGCTCGACCGCGACCTCGAGATGCCCGACGCGCTGATCCGCTCGCTCGCCGCGCTTCGCGACCGGTGGGACGATGCGAGCGACACTCCGCTCGCGTTGGACGACCTCGCGCGGGCGGCGGGCGTGAGCCGCGAGCATCTGTCACGGCTGTATCAGCGCTACACCGGGATGGGGCCGATGGCCGCCATCCGCACGCTGCGCCTCGCGCGAGCCTCCGAGCTGCTGTCGCATACCAATCTGGGTGTCGCAGAGATCGCCCGCGCGGTCGGCTTCGCCAACGAGTTCCACTTCTCGCGGGCCTTCCGAGCTCTCGCCGGCCAGTCGCCATCGTCGTTTCGGCGCGACCCGGATGCTCGGGTCGATCTCTCGGTCGCTCTCCGGCGGCTCAACACTCAGCTGCCGCCGATCTGAGAGCGAGTCGACCCAATCTGCTGATCACAGTCGTCGCGGGTCGGCGAGCACCTCCAGGGCGATGATCCGCCCGTCTGCCACCTCGAACGTCATCAGGGAGACGACGCGCTCCCCGAACATCGCGGCGACGCCGGGCAGACCGTCGATGAGGACGGGCGTGGAATGCGCGGCGAGGCGGGCGGCGAGCACGGCCTGCGCGGCGATCTTCTCAGCACCACGCAGGGTCTGAGTGGTGGTGCCGTAATCGGCGTGCAGCGTCGCGTCGTCGTGCAACAGATCCATGAGGGCCGCGAGATCACCCTCCTGCACCGCCGTCAGCCAGGCCTCCACCAGCGCGCGTCCGCGACGCCGGTCGGCGCGGGCGGGCGCGGATGCCGCACGCAGTCGCCGCCGCGCCCGGGAAGCCAGCTGGCGTGCCGCTTCGGGAGACCGTTCCACCGCCTCGGCGACTTCGTCGAAAGGCTGCCCGAAGACGTCGTGCAGGACGAACGCGATGCGCTCGGCAGGTGTCAGGGCATCCAGGACGACGAGGAGGGCGACGTTCACACGATCCGACTGGGCGACGAGGTCTGCGAGATCCGGTGCGGGGTCGACGGGCTCGTCGCGCCACGGTTCCACGTTCCAGGAGCGCTCCCGGGTCGACCGCGGCGCACGGAGCATGTCGAGGCTGATGCGGGAGACGACCGTCGTGCACCATGCATCGAGGTTCTCGATCTCGGAGGCATCCGCCCGCGCCAGGCGCAGCCACGTCTCCTGCACGGCATCGTCGGCGTCGGCGTTCGACCCGAGCAGCCGTGTCGCGATGGCCCTCAGCCGCGGCCGGGCGGACTCGAACCGCTGGGCGAGTTCTTCGTCGTTCATGTCACATCTCCTCGTCGTCGTTCGTCTACATATCGACGGCTGCACCGGCCGAAACGTGACGAACCCCGTCACGGACCGGTGCGCTGGACGAAAGGACGACGTTCATGAGCACTCCCATTCTGGTCACAGGCGGCACCGGAAACATCGGGCGGCACACCGTGCCCCTGTTGCGCGCGGAAGGAAGAGAGGTCCGTATCCTCAGCCGGCACCCGCGGACCGACGAACCAGGGGTCCAATATCTGCAAGGCGACACCGTCAAGGGCACCGGGCTCGAACGGGCGCTCGAAGGCGTCGACACCGTGCTTCATCTCGCCGGCGGAGCAAAGGGCGACGACGTCGCCGCACGCAATCTCGTCGCCGCCGCGCGATCGGCCCGTGTGAAGCACCTCGTACTCATCTCGGTCGTGGGCGCCGACCGCATGCCGATCGGCTACTTCCGGATGAAGGCCGCGGCCGAGAAGTCGTTCGAGAACTCGGGCGTTCCGTTCACGGTGCTGCGCGTCGCGCAACTGCACGACTTCGCGCTGCCGATGGTGAAGGTGCTCTCGAAGATGCGGCTCGCACCGCGTGGGCTGCGTTTCGAGTCGGTCGGGGTGCAGGAGGTCGCCGAGCGGCTGGCCGAGCTCACCCTGGGCGATCCGGCCGGCCGCGTCGCGGACCTGGCGGGCCCGCAGGTGCGAGAGGTCGCCGAGATGGTGCGCGCGTATGACCGCGGGCGCGGGCGCGTGCATCGGCTGCTGCCGATCCGGCTGCCCGGTGCCATCGGGCGGGCATATCGCGCCGGGGAGAATCTCGCTGCCGACACCGCGACGCGGGGCACGACGACGTGGGAGGAGTTCCTCGCACATCGCGACCCGCAGCCGGCATCGGTCGCGTGACGCGGCGAGTACGGTTCAGGCCGTAGCCGCCCGCAGCGCGATCTCGATCATCTCGCCGAACGTCTGCTCGCGCTCCTGCGCCGTCGTCTGCTCACCGGTGACGAGATGGTCGGACACGGTGCAGATGCCGAGCGCCCGGCGTCCGTAGTACGCCGCCAGCGTGTACAGCCCGCTGGTCTCCATCTCGACGGCGAGCGCGCCGTGCTCGACCAGCGGCTTCGTGAGCTCGGGCCGTGTGCTGTAGAACTGGTCGCTCGAGAACAGCAGTCCGACGTGAACCGCCGACGACAGCGGCAGCGATTCGCTCGCCTCCACCGCCGCGCGCAGCAGCGAGAAATCGGCCACCGGAGCGTAGTCCTGCCCGTGGAACCGCACACGATTGATGCCCGAGTCGGTGCACGCGCCGTTCGCGATGATGATGTCGCGCATCCCGACCTTCTCGGTCAGTGCCCCGCACGATCCGACGCGCACGATCGTCTGGACGTCGTACTCCTCGAACAGCTCGTTCGCGTAGATGGCCATCGACGGCTGTCCCATGCCCGATCCCTGGACGGACACGCGGTGGCCTTCCCAGGTGCCGGTGAATCCCAGCATCCCTCGCGTGTCGGAGTAGAGCGAGGCGTCCGTGAGGAACGTCTCGGCGATCCACTTCGCGCGCAGAGGGTCGCCGGGGAACAGGACGACGGGGGCGATCTGGCCGGGTTCGGCAGCGATGTGCGTGCTCATTCCTCGAGCGTACCCAGGACGTGCTCGCCGTTCTCAGCCCTGTCCCGGCAGCACCACCGGGCACCCGTACACCGGTCGATGATGACGCGGGCGTCCAGCCCGAACAGCTCGTGGATGAGTTCGGCGGTGACGATGTCCCCCGGTCGGCCCTCGGCGACGATGCGTCCGTCCTTCATCGCGATGAGGTGAGTGGCGAACCGGGATGCCTGATTGATGTCGTGCAGCACCGCGACGATCGTGCGTTCGCCGTCGCGCATGTCCGAGATGAGCTCGAGCACGTCATTCTCGACGCGGCGCTCAGCGCGCTGGCGCGCTCGGTGGGCTGGCAGCATGAGCGGACGATTCCGCTGGGCTGGGGGATCGAAGCGGCAGTGCTACGAGGCGACTGAGCCCGCTCAGCCAGTTCCCTCGCGTCGCCGCACCATCTCCTCGATCCAGATCGGCGCGAACGGCGAGATGCAGCCAGGGGCCGTGGGGTAGTCGGCGAGCACCTGCAGCTCGTCGCCGATCGCGAGGGCCCGCGGGCGCAGGTCCGGGTTGCGGATGCCGATGTTCGCGAGCGTCTCGTTCATCGCCCACTGCGGGCGGGTCGGAGCGTCCTTCATGTCGCGCTCGATCAGGTCGAGCAGGTGCTCGAGGTCGAGGCCCTCGGGCTTCTTCACGACGCGCTCGGAGGTCAGTGACCAGGCCGCCGCCGCGACGGTCGGGTCGGCGTCGCCGAACCAGCGCAGCCGCATCTCCTCGGCCAGCGGGGACTTCTTGGCGATGTAGCTGACGAACCACTCGTTGACCTTCGGGGGCCGGGTCTCTCGCAGCATCCCGTCGAGCTCGTCCGCCGAGAACTCCCGCGGCTTGCAGATCAGCAGCGAGAGCAGACGCGCGGCGGTCCCACCCGTCTCCCACAGCTCCTTCGCGAGAGCGTGGTCCGTCTTCACCTGCTTCGTGAGCGCCCGCAGCTTCGACAGGTGGATGCCGTGATCGTCGCCGCGCTTCTCGTTCGCGGCGCGCATCTTCGGATCCTCGAGGGCTTCGAGCTCGGTGAGCACCTCGGGGACGGTCATCGTGGCGGGCATGACTCCAGCGTACGGCGGTATCGGTGTCTGAGCTGTTGCGGGTGCGTCGGCCTGCAACCCGCAACAACCCGGACATGCCGTTCTGGCGTGTCCGACAACTGACGGGTCAGGCTGGCGGCGACCCGCAACTCCCCGGACATGCTCGCCGGCGCCTAGTCAGTCCCCGACGAGCTCCTCGCGGATCCGGCGCAGGTCCTCCATGAGAGAACCGACCAGGATCCAATGACCGGATGCCGGCGGCTTCAGCTGCAGCGGAGCGGTCAGCGCCGGAATCGCCGACGTCTCAGCCGCCGGCTCCGGCGCCACATCGGCGACCTGCACGGCCAGCCGGACGTCGTGCCCCGCCCGCCGCAGCTGCTCGGCGATCGCGTGCACGGTCGGCTCGTCCGCGAGGGTGTCGTCGTAGTGGTCGAAGAACGCCCGCGTCATCCCGATCACCTGCGTGACGATCGGCGACAGCCTGCCGAACAGCGTGCGCATCTCGGCGATCTCGCCCCTGGCCGCGCGGCGCGGGTTGAGGGTGAGCGATTCCTCGCCGGCGGCGATGGATGCCTCGGCCGCCGCCTGCATCGGACGCAGCAGCCGCGCCTCGAGCATGAGCTCGTGCAGCTGCGGCGGCTGCTGCGTGCTGAGCAGGCCGGTGGCCAGCCGGTCGAGGCTCGCGGCGATCTCGGTTCCCAGCAGCCCGAGGTCGCGACGGGCGGGCGCTGTGAGCACCGGAGGCACGACGAGCGCGTTCACGATCAGCGCGAAGGTGACTCCGATGAGCGTCTCGAGGATCCGGTCGACCGCGTACTCGGGGTTCGACGACCCCAGCGCCAGCACGAGCATCGCCGAGATCGCGACCTGATTTCCCGTCCCCGGCGACGCGCGGAACGTCCAGGCCACCAGCATCGCCACGACGATGGCGAGCAGCACCACCCAGCTCTGCGGCCCGAGCAGCAGGCTGAGCAGCACCGCGATGACGACGCCGACGATGACGCCGATGCTGCGCTCGAGCGCTTTCGCGAAAGACTGGTTCACGCTCGGCTGGACGACCAGCAGGGCGGCGATCGCCGCGAACACCGGCAGCGGTCCAGGGATGAGCCAGCCGGCGATCAGCCAGGCGCCAAGCGTGGCGACGGCCGACTTGACGACCTGCAGCAGCGGAGAGCGCTTCGCGCTCCGCACCGCCGCTGTCACCCGCATGGCACAACGTTAGCCCCGGAGTGGAACGGGATCGGCAACTGAGGACACCCTAACCTCGTGCTACATTAGGCGAGGCTTACCAAAGCCTCCCGGCCCCAGTGGCCGCTCCCGAACCCACCACACCTCGAATGGAAACGCCCGTGCGTACCTCCCGACTTCTCGCCCTCGGCGCAGCAGCGGCCCTCGCCGTCAGCCTCAGCGCCTGCGCGAGCACCGCTCCGACCAGCACCGACGACTCCGCGGCCGGCTCGAACCCGGCATCCGACGACGCCTTCCCCGTCACCGTCGAGCACATCTACGGCGAGACCACCATCACGGAGAAGCCCGAGCGCGTCGCGACCGTCGCCTGGGCGAACCACGAGGTTCCGCTCGCCCTCGGCATCGTGCCGGTCGGCATGAGCAGGGTCGCCTGGGGCGACGACGACGACAGCGGCGTCCTGCCGTGGGTCGAGGACAAGCTCGAGGAGCTCGGCGCCGACACTCCGGTCCTGTTCGATGAGGCCGACGGCATCGACTTCGAGGCCGTCGCCGATACCAACCCCGATGTGATCCTCGCCTCCTACTCCGGCATCACGCAGGAGGATTACGACACGCTCTCCAAGATCGCCCCCACCATCGCGTACCCCGAGGTCGCGTGGGGCACCTCGGTCGATGACATGATCACCATGAACTCGACCGCGCTGGGACTTGCGGAGGAGGGCGAGGCACTGATCGAGGACCTGCAGGCCCAGACGGATGCCGCGCTCGAGGCGCATCCGGCCCTGAAGGACGCCACGCTGCTGTTCACCTACATCGACCCGAACGACTTCAGCCAGGTCGGCTTCTACACCCCGGTCGACACGCGGCCCGGGTTCCTGCTCGACCAGGGCCTCCCCGAGCCGGAGATCCTCAAGGCGAACGCGGACAGCACCGACTTCTACCTCATGGTCAGCGCCGAAGAGGTCGACAAGTTCGATGACGTCGACGTGTTCATCACCTACGGCGACGAGTCGATGATCCCGGCACTCCAGGCCGACCCGCTGCTCGGCAAGATCCCGGCGATCGCCGCGGGCAACATCGCAGTTCTCCCGGACGCGACCCCGATGGCGAACTCGGCCAACCCGTCGCCGCTGTCGATCCCGTGGGGCATCGACGAGTACTTCTCGATCCTCGAGGCCCCGCTGACCGGCGAGTGACCTCAGCCGCCACAGTCCTGAGGCCGGGCGCCGCGAACCTGCGGCGTCCGGCGCTCGTGCGCGCTGCGTGGCTGCTCATCGGCGTCGGCGTCATCCTGGTCCTCAGCATCCTGTCCGTGTCTTTCGGCGTGCGCGCCGTCTCGATGGGCGACATCCTCGCGGCGCTGAGTGGCCAGGACGAAACGGTCGCCCAGGCCGCGATCATCAAGCGCATCCCGCGCACGGTGCTCGCGATCCTGGTGGGCGCGGCCCTCGCGCTCTCCGGCGCGACCATGCAGGCCGTCACCCGCAACCCGATCGCCGATCCCGGCATCCTCGGCGTCTCGAACGGCGCCTCGCTCGCCGTCGTCATAGGCCTCGCGTTCTTCGGCGCTGCGGATGCCGTCACCCAGATGTTCGTCGCGATCGTCGGCGCCGCCGTCGCCGCTGTGTTCGTGTACACGGTCGGATCCCTCGGACGGGGAGGAGCGACACCCCTCAAGCTCGCGCTCGCGGGAGCGGCGACGTCCGCCGCGCTCGCGTCGCTGATCAGCGCGATCCTTCTGCCCCGTGTCGACCTGCTGCAGGCGTTCCAGTCCTGGCAGGTCGGTGGTGTCGGGGGAGCGGAATGGCCGCGCATCGCGATCACCGCACCCGCGCTGGCGCTCGGCGCCCTGATCTGCTTCGCCTCCTCGCGCGGGATGAACTCGCTCGCGCTCGGAGATGACATGGCGACCGGGCTCGGCGAGAACGTGTTCCGCACGCGGCTGATGTCCGCCGCCGGCGCCGTGATCCTCGCCGGCGCCGCGACCGCGATCGCCGGCCCCATCGGCTTCGTCGGGCTCGTGATCCCGCACATGTGCCGGATGCTGATCGGCACCGACCACCGCTGGCTGCTGCCCTTCTCCGCCGTCGCCGGTGCGTCGCTGCTGCTCGCCGCCGACATCATCGGGCGGGTCATCGCGCCCTCCGGCGAGGAGATCCAGGTCGGCATCATCACCGCGATCATCGGCGCTCCTTTCTTCATCTGGATCGTCCGTCGCCAGAAGGTGCGTGAACTGTGAGCGCCACCACGACGATCGCCCCCTCCACGTCGAACGCCGCCGCCGCGATCGCCGCCGGCCGGCGCGCCCGCCACCGCCGTCACGCCACCGCGAGCATCGTCCTCGGCATCCTGCTCGTGGCGCTCGCCGCGACGGCGCTCATGATCGGCAACACGTTCTACACGCCCGACGAGGTCGCCCGCGTCATTCTGGGGCAGACGGTGCCGGGGGCATCCTTCACCGTCGGCGAGCTGCGTCTGCCGCGTACCGTCCTCGCGATCCTCGCCGGCTGTGCGTTCGGCGTCGCGGGTGTCTCGTTCCAGACGCTGCTGCGCAACCCGCTGGCCTCCCCCGACATCATCGGGATCACCCAGGGCGCGAGCGCCGCGGCCGTGGTCGGGATCATCGTGCTCGGTCTCAGCGGCCCCGCGATCTCGGCGTTCGCGGTCGTCGGTGCGCTGATCACGGCCATCGCCATCTATCTGCTCTCCAACAAGGGCGGCTTCGCGGGCACCCGCTTGATCCTGATCGGCATCGGCGTCGCCGCCATGCTGCAGAGCGTCGTCTCGTACGTGCTCTCGCGCGCTGCGCAGTGGGACATCCAGACGGCGATGCGGTGGATCACGGGAAGCCTGAACAACGCATCGTGGGACGAGATCGCACCGCTCGCGATCGCGAGCCTCGTCATCCTGCCGTTCTTGTTCTCGCAGGCGAAATCCCTCGGGATGCTGCGACTGGGTGACGACTCGGCCGCCGGCCTCGGCGTCCGAGTGACGCTCACGCGCCTGCTGTTCATCGTCGGCGCCGTCACGCTGCTGGCCTTCGCCACCGCGGCCACCGGCCCGATCGCGTTCGTCGCGTTCATGGCAGGTCCCATCGCCGCGCGCATCACGGGGCCCGGCGCGAACCTGCTGCTGCCCTCTGCGTTCGTCGGCGCCGTCCTCGTGCTCGCCGGAGACCTGATCGGCCAGTTCGCGTTCGGCGCGCGGTACCCCGTCGGCGTCATCACCGGCGTGCTGGGCGCCCCGTACCTGATCTACCTGCTCATCCGCACCAACCGCTCGGGAGGATCGCTGTGACCGAAGCGCACACTCTGAACGCCGAGGGGCTCACCCTCGGCTACGGCGACCGCACCGTCATCGAGGAACTCGACCTCGCCATCGCCCCGGGCCGGATCACTGCGATCGTCGGCGCGAACGGATGCGGCAAGTCGACGCTGCTGCGTTCACTCGCGCGGCTCCTGTCGCCGGCATCCGGTCAGGTCGTCCTCGACGGCGAATCCGTGCACTCCCGGCCCACCAAAGAGGTCGCCCGCGTGCTCGGACTGCTGCCGCAGTCGCCGATCGCCCCGGAGGGGATCGCGGTGGCCGACCTGGTCGGGCGCGGGCGGCATCCGCATCAGAAGGTGCTCGCCCGCTGGACCGCGCACGACTACGAGGTCGTCGCAGACGCGCTCGAGGCGACCGGCATCTCGGACCTCGCCGATCGCAGCGTCGACGAGCTCTCCGGCGGCCAGCGCCAGCGCGTCTGGATCGCCATGGCACTCGCACAGGAGACCGACATCCTGCTGCTCGACGAGCCGACGACGTTCCTCGACGTCGCCCACCAGGTCGAGGTGCTCGACCTGCTCACAGACCTCAGTCACGCCCGCGGCACCACCATCGTGATGGTGCTGCACGACCTCAATCTCGCCGCCCGCTACAGCGACGAGCTCGTCGCGATGCGGCACGGCAAGGTGCACGCCGCAGGCGCGCCTGGCCAGGTCCTCACCCACTCGCTGGTCGAAGAGGTCTTCGGCATGGCGAATCAGATCACCACGGATCCGGTCTCCGGAAAGCCGATGGTCACCCCGATCGGGAGGCATCATGTCCGCTGAACCCACCACCCGCACGCGTCCGCCGTACGTCCTCGCCCGCGCCGAGGTGCGCGCCGTCGAACGGGTGTCGCCGAACTTCGTGCGGGTCACCTTCGGCGGCGACGAGCTGTACGACTTCGGCACGCCGGGGGACGTGTACGACGCGCGGATCAAGCTCGTGTTCCCGCCGGCGTCCGGCGTCCTGCCCGATATCGACCGCGACACCGACGACTGGTGGGGCGCGTACCTCGCCGTTCCGGAGGACGAGCGCGGGTCGATGCGCACCTACTCGGTGCGCTCTCTTCTGGTGACGGATGCCGGCACCGAGGTCGTCGTCGATTTCGTGCTGCATCTCGCACCGGGACTGACCGGCCCCGCCTCCCTGTGGGCGAGCAGCGCGGCCGTCGGCGACGAGCTGTGGGTCGTCGGCCCGCGTCGCGGCCGCGAGGGCCGTAGCGGGATCGAGTACGCGCCGGGTGCGGCGTCGCAGGTGTTCCTGGTCGGCGATGAGACCGCCGCACCGGCGATCGCCCGCATCCTGGAGGATGCTCCGCGGGACCTCCGCGGGCTCGCGTTCATCGAGGTTCCAGTCATCGAGGACATCCTGCCGATCGATGCCCCGGAGGGCGTCGAGGTGCACTGGCTGCCGCGCGGCGAGGCGGCGCACGGCCTGCGTCTGATCCCCACGGTGCTCGACTGCCTCGGCGACACGGGCCACACCGAGATCGTGGTGCAGGATGCCGAGGGCGAGGAGATGGTCTGGGAGACTCCGATCTACTCGGGCAGCGGCGAAGAGGTCGCAGGCGAGAGCTCGGGTGAGAGATACTTCTGGATCGCCGGCGAGAGCGGCGTCGTCACGACGCTGCGCCGGCACCTGGTGAAGGACCTCGGGATCGACCGCGCACAGGTGGCCTTCATGGGCTACTGGCGCCGCGGCGTCGCCATGCGCGGCTGACACCGCCCGTCCAGAACGCACGAACCGCCCTTCCCGCTGGTCGCGAAGGGCGGTTTGCGCGTTGTCGGCGCGGCTGCATGGTTCGATGGAGGCATGGACACCGAGCAGCGGATGGCGCGGGAGACCCGGGCGATCTGGGCCACGGTCATCTGCTTCGTCGCCGGCGCTCTGGCGGGCTCCGTCCTGCTGTGGGGCAATCCGCGGCCGGTCGCCGGGGACGGCTCGGTCGGAATCCCGGTCGCCGTGGTCGCGGGCGTCCTCGCCGCGGCATCCTTCGTGGTCTCGACGCAGCTCCATCGCCGCGGAGAACACGCCTCGATGCCGCGCTGGCAGGTCATCATCTCGTCGCTGTCCGCAGTCGCGCTGACGATCGCGTTCGCCGGGGTCACCGCCCTCGGGGTGCTGCTGGCCACCGAGGTGCTGGGCGTCGGGTTGCAGGGACTCGAGCTGCCGCCCATCGGCGGCGGCCTCGTCACAGGAGTCGCCGCCGCCGTCGCCGGGCGCCTCACGTTCGAAGCCGGCATCGGGCTGCGCACCTCCGATCTCGCGAACCTGCTGTTCGGCTACCTCATCATCGGCACGCTGTTCGCGATGCTCACGGCTGCCGACCCGCGCTGGTGGGAGCGCAACTTCTCGCAGCTCGGCATCGGCGCCGGCGCCTGGGCGTTCAACGGGACGCTCGTGGTCGCCGGCATCCTCATCGCCACTGTCGGGTCGTACATCGGCCGTGACCTGCACCGCATCCGCGGCGACGTCGCGCTCGGCCGGCTCGCATGGGTCGTCGCCCTGTGGGCGGCCACCGGGCTCGCGCTCGCCGGCGTCGGACTGCTGTCGCTGGAGCGGATCATCATTCTGCACAACATCGCAGCGCTGGCGACGCTGGTGCTGTTCGTCGCGGCCGGCATTCTGACCACGATCGTGATGCCCGGTCCGCCGCGAGCGCTGCTGCTGACCTCGGCCGGCATCGCGCTGCTGATCGTCGTCGCCGTCCTCCTGGCGTTCGTCTTCGATCTGTACCCGGTGACGGCGCTCGAGGCGATCGTGATCGGCCTCGGGCTGCTGTGGCTCACGACGCTCGTGCGCATCCTCGCCGTGTTCACGCCGGTCGGCACCAGGCCGTCCGTCCGCCGGTCGCTGCTGCGCGGTTAGGACCCCGCCTCAGGCGCTCTCGCGGACCACGAGCTCGGTGTCGAGGATCACCGACCGGGGCTCTGCGCCCGCGATCACCTCGAGCAGCACGTTCACCATCTGGGCGCTGATCTGCTCCCAGGGCTGACGCATGGTCGTCAGTGCCGGCTCATGCGTCGCGGCGAGCCCGGAATCGTCGAACCCGGCGACGGCCACATCCTCCGGCACGCGGAGTCCCGCGCGACGGGCCGCAGCGATCGCCCCGGCCGCCATCCGGTCGTTCGCCGCGAACACGGCATCCACACCGCGCTCCAGCAATCGGGTCATCGCCGCCTGTCCCGACTCGAACGAGTAGTCGCCGATCTGCACGCGCGCCTCGTCGAACCGGTCGCCCAGCTCCTCGCGGAAGCCGACGAGCCGGTACCGGCCGCCCGGTGTGTCGTCCGGGCCGGCGATCATCCCGATCCGCTCGTGGCCCTTATCGCGCAGGTGCGCGACCATCCTCCTGGCCGAAGCGGCCTCTTCGACCGACACCGTCGAGAGCTCGCCCTCGTGCCCGAGCGGAATGCCGCAGCTCACGATCGGGATGCCGTCATCGAGGAGCTGCTCGAGCAGGGGCTCCGACTCGTGCGACGAGATCAGAAGAACACCGTCGACGTGCCCGGCCCGGATGAAGTGGGCGACGCTTTCGCGCTCGGCCGGCGTTCCCGCGACGAGCAGCACCAGCGTCATGGAGCGCTGTGCCAGCGCCTCGGCCGCACCGCGCAGCAGCAGCGCGAACGTCGGATCGTCGAACAGCAGGTGCTGCGGCTCGGTGAGCAGGAACGCCATCGAGCCCGCGCGGCCGGTAGCGAGACTGCGCGCATGATGGTTGGCGGTGTAGCCGGTGGCGACGATCGCCTTCTCGACGGCGACACGGGCATCGGGCGAGACCCAGTGCCCGCCGTTGATCACGCGGGAGACCGTGCTGCGCGAGACACCTGCCTGCACGGCCACATCGCGGATCGTCGGTTTGCGCCGCGGGTTACTCTCGCTCACCGCACTGACTCTACTCACTCCGCGACCGCAATCGCGGAACGCCACTGGGACCGGTCTCAGTTGGGTAACGGTTCGTAACGGCCCGGTGGCGGTTCCGAGGCGCATGGGGTAGAACTGAGACCGGTCCCAGGATGACGCATCCGAAAACCTGAGACCGGTCCCAGCCTGGTTCGCCCTGCTGAGACAGCACCTGCACCGACCCGATGGAGTGACGATGACCGCCCCCCACGCCTGGCCCGAGCTCACGGGAATCGCCTATGGCGGCGACTACAACCCCGAGCAGTGGCCCCGCGAGACGTGGCGCGAAGACGTCGAGCTCATGCGGAACGCGGGGGTAAACCTGGTCAGCGTCGGCATCTTCTCCTGGGCGCTCATCGAGATCGCCGAGGGCGAGTTCGACTTCTCCTGGCTCGACGAGCTGCTCGATCTGCTGCACGAGAACGGCATCGCCGTCGATCTCGGCACCCCGACGGCCTCGCCGCCGGCCTGGTTCTTCGCCGAGCACCCCGACGCCCGTGTCATCGACCGCGACGGACGGGTGATGGGCTTCGGCTCCCGGGGCATGGCCTCGCACTCGGCGCCCGCGTACCGCGAGGCCATCGTCCGCTACGCCGACGCGCTCGCGGCACGCTACGCGCAGCATCCGGCCGTCGTCCTCTGGCACGTGCACAACGAGTACGGCGTGCCAGTGGGTGAGGATCACTCCGACCACGCGCAGGCGGCCTTCCGCGTCTGGCTGCAGGAGAAGTACGGCACACTCGACGCACTCAACAGCGCCTGGGGCACCGCTTTCTGGGGACAGCACTACACCGACTGGCAGCACATCAGCACGCCCACCACGGCACCCAGCGTCGTCAACCCCGCCCAGCGCCTCGACTTCGCCCGCTTCACCGACCACCAGCTGCGTGCGTGCTTCATCGCCGAGCGCGACGCCATCCGCGCGCACAGCGACCGCCCGGTCACCACGAACTTCATGGCCAACCAGAGCTGGACCACCGATCTGTGGGCGTGGGGCCGCGAGGTCGACATCGTCTCCGACGACCACTACCTGTGGGCGGCCGATGAGGACGCGCACATCGGACTGGCGATCGCCGCCGACCTCAGCCGCTCGGTCGGCGGCGGCAAGCCGTGGATCCTCATGGAGCACTCGACATCCGCCGTGAACTGGCAGCCCCGCAACATCGCCAAGCGTCCGGGTGAAATGGCGCGCAACTCGCTCACGCACCTGGGGCGCGGCGCCGACGGCATCCTGTTCTTCCAATGGCGCGCCGGCCGCTCGGGCGCCGAGAAGTTCCACTCCGCGATGCTGCCGCACGCCGGGGTCGATTCCCGCATCTTCCGCGAGGTGACCGCCCTCGGCGCGGACCTTCAGCGCCTCGAAGCCGTGCAGGGCAGCAGGGTCCAGGCCGAGGTGGCGATCCTGTGGGACTTCGAGTCGTTCTGGGCGCAGGACCTCGAGTGGCGTCCCACCGACGACGTGTCACACCAGGAGCGCATCCGCGCCTTCTACGAGCGGCTGTGGCGCGACGGCATCACGATCGACTTCGCTCTGCCCGGGCAGGACCTCTCGGCGTACAAGCTCGTGATCGCGCCGGCGCAGTATCTGCTGCGCGCAGCGGATGCCGAGAACCTCACCGACTACGTCGAGAGCGGCGGCACGCTGCTCGTCTCGTACTTCTCCGCCGTGGTCGACGAGAACGACGCCGTGCATCCCGGCGGCTTCCTCGCGCCGCTTCGCGATGCGCTCGGCGTCGATGTCGAAGAGCATCTTCCGCTGCGCGAGGGCCAGACCGCGGCCGTCACCACGGCGGTCGGCGACAGTTTGAACGCCGACCACTGGCAGGAGGCTCTCCGGCTGCACGGAGCCGAGGTCGTCGGCACGTACCGGGACGGGCCGGCCGCGGGAGAGGCGGCCATCACCCGCAACCGCCGGGGCGAGGGCACCGGCTGGTACGTCAGCACCCGTCTCGACGCCGAGGGACTCAGCCGGCTCATGTCGCAGGTGTACGCCGACGCCGCGGTCGCCCCGGCCGGACTGCCCGAGGACCTCGAGGTGATCACCCGGCACGGTGACGACGCGAGCTACCGGATCGTCATCAACCACGCGGACGACGACGCCGCACTGGCCGCCACCGGGCAGGACCTGCTCACCGGCATCGAGATCGACGACAGCTTCACGATCCCCGCGGGCGGCGTCGCCGTCATCCGCTCGAAGAAGACCCGCACCACCTGACACAACTCCACACGCTGCAGGTCGCCCGACCCGCAGCACACACCGGTCGTAATGATGCGACTCGCCCAGCGAAGCGCATCAGCGACCACAGACAGATTGGAACCAGCATGCGCAAGCACATCGGAGTCGGCGCGTTCGCGCTGGCAGCGGCCGTCGTCCTGACCGGCTGCAGTTCGAGCGCCCCGGAGACCGGCGACGACGTTCCGGCCGGCGACGGCGCAGAACTCGTCATCTGGACGGATGCCGAGCGCGAAGCGGCGCTCACGGCCGCCGCCGAGGCGTTCGAGGAGGAGACCGGGGCCACCGTCACCCTCGTGCAGAAGAACTTCGAGGACCTCCGCAACGACTTCATCGCGCAGGTCCCGACCGGTGAAGGCCCCGACATCACGGTCGGCGCGCACGACTGGCTGGGAGCGCTCGTCGCCGCCGGCGTCGTCGACACCATCGATCTCGGCGACACCGCCGACGAGTTCGAGCAGGTCGCGCTGGACGCCATGACGTATGACGGCCAGCTCTACGCCCTTCCGTACTCGCTGGAGACCATCGCACTCATCCAGAACGTCGACCTCGTGGGCGATGCGGCACCGGCCACCTGGGACGAGATGATCCAGAGCGGCATCGACTCGGGCGCGGAGCGGCCGTTCGTGATCAACACGGCCGGCGAGACCGGCGACGGCTACACGATGTACGGCTTCCAGACCTCATTCGGCGCCCCGGTGTTCGTGCAGGACTCCTCGGGGTCGTACACGTCCGAGGTCGGCATGGGCGGTGCCCCTGGTGAGGCGTTCGCCGACTGGCTGGGTGCCAACGGCTCCGCGGGCACCGGATACATCTCCACCACCGTCGACTACGACATCAACAACGAGCTGTTCTCGTCGGGCAAGGCGCCCTACACGATCCAGGGGCCGTGGGCGATGAGCACGTTCGAGGGCATGAACGTCACGGTCAACCCGATCCCGTCGGCCGGCGGCGAGACGGCTGCCCCGTTCGTGGGCGTGCAGGGCTTCTACCTCTCCAGCGAGAGCAGCAACGCGCTGCTCGCGCAGGAGTTCCTGGTGAACTACCTCGGCACCGAGGACGCGCAGCGCGCGCTCTACGAGGCCGACCCGCGCATCCCGGCGTGGAGCACGCTCGCCGAGGAGGTCTCCTCCGACCCGATCACCGCCGGTTTCGTCGCCTCCGCCCAGGACGGCGTACCGATGCCGTCGATCCCCGAGATGGGATCGGTCTGGGATCTGTGGAACGCCGCCCAGGTGCAGATCATCAACGGCGCCGATCCGGTCGCCACGTGGAACACCATGATCACCGACCTCGAAGCCACTCTGGCCGGTTGATCCATCGGTGCGGGAGGCGAGAACGCCTCCCGCACCGCACGAGAAGGAGCCATTGATGCCGACCGAGACACCGACCGAGATCGACACCGCGACCTCTCGGCGCGCCCCGAGCGCCGTGCGCGAGTCCCACGCCAGGCGCTGGCGCGGATTCGGATGGGGCTTCATCGTCAAGCTCGCGCTGATGGCGCTGATCAATGCCTTCGGCATCATGACCGCGATCGCCGCGTGGCGGGTGGAATCGTGGATCGTGCTGGCGGTCATCGTCGTGCTGGTCGCCGCCGCCGACTGGGTGTACTTCAGCAAGAAGATGCTGCCGATGAAGTACCTGTTGCCGGGGCTCGTCTTCCTGCTGGTGTTCCAGATCTTCATCTTCGGCTACACCGCCTACATCGCCTTCACCAACTACGGCACCGGGCACATCGGCACCCAGGAGCAGGCCGTCGAGGCCGCTCTGATCCAGGGCGAGCGACGACTCGACGACTCGCCCACCTATCCGCTCTCGGTGGTGCAGCGCGGCGACGAGCTGGGGTTCGCGGTCGCGACAGACGATGACGGCGTGCTCGTCGGATCCGCCATCGATCCTCTCGCAGAGGCTCCCGATGCCTCGGTCGGGGCCAGCGGAGCGCCGACCGAGGTTCCCGGCTGGGCCGTCCTGCCCCGAGCCGCCGTGCTGTCGGACCCCGCGCTGCAGTCTGAGATCACCCAGCTGCGGGTCCCCGTCTCCGACGACCCCAACGACGGCTCGATCCGCACCCGCGAAGGATCGACGGGCGCGGTCTACGAGTCGACGCTGATCTGGGATGCCGACGCGCAGACGATCACCGACACCTCCACCGGAACGGTCTACAGCGCGAGCGACCGCGGAAGCTTCGTCTCGGACGACGGGGAGGCGCTCCCCACCGGCTGGTACGTGAACGTCGGCTTCGAGAACTTCCTGAAGCTGTTCACGGATGCCACGCTCGCGAGCACCCTCGGGAGCGTCACGATCTGGACCTTCGCCTTCGCGATCCTCTCGGTCGGACTCAGCTTCGCCGTCGGACTCGGTCTTGCGATGGTCTACAACGATCCGAGGGTCAAGGGCCGGCGCATCCTGCGCGCGCTGTTCATCCTGCCCTACGCGTTCCCCGCCTTCATGGCGGCGCTGCTCTTCCGCGGCATGTTCAACGCCGAGTTCGGCGTGATCAACGAGCTGTTCTTCTTCGGCGGCCACATCAACTGGCTCGGAGATCCGTGGCTCACCAGAGCCGCGGTGATCTTCGTCAACGTCTGGTTGAGCTATCCGTACTGGTTCCTGGTGTGTACGGGCGCGCTGCAGTCGCTGCCCGGCGACACGCTCGAGGCGGCCGAGATCGACGGCGCCGGGCGCTGGCAGCGGTTCCGGTCGATCGTGCTGCCGCTGCTGCTGGTGTCGACGGCTCCTCTGCTGATCGCATCCTTCGCGGTCGCGTTCAACAACTTCACGGTCATCTACACGTTCAACAACGGCGGGCCGTCGATACCGGGCGCACCCTATGCGCTGGGTTCGACCGACATCCTCGTCTCGGCGATCTACGACGTCTCCGGCGTCTCGGGCGGCGCATCGGACTACGGTCTCGCGAGCGCCCTGTCGATCGTCGCGTTCGTCGTCATCGGCATCATCTCGGCCGTGAGCTTCCGCCAGACCCGCAGACTCGAGGAGTACCAGTGATGTCCACTCAGACAAGAGCAGTGGTGACCGGATCCTCGGATGCCACGGCATCCCGCGCCGGCGCACGTCGACGCCGCTGGTGGGCCGAAGTCGGCTGGAAGTACGGCCTCGCGGCCGTCGTGCTCGTTTTCGCGGCGTTCCCGCTCGTGTACGTGCTCTCGGCGTCGCTGAATCCGCAGGGCAGCCTCGCGGCGAGCAACGACCTGTTCGCCGTCGTCGACATCGCCAACTACGTCGCACTCGGCGAATCCCGCTACTGGGTGTGGTTCGGGAACACCCTGCTGATCGGCGTGGTCACGTCCGTCGGCTCGGTGATCATGGGAGCGGCCGCCGCGTACGCGTTCTCGCGGTTCCGCTTCACCGGACGCCGCGTCAGCCTGACCACGCTGCTGGTCGTGCAGATGTTCCCGCAGGCGCTCGCGTTCGTCGCGATCTTCCTGATGCTGCTCACGATCGGCGAGGTCATCCCGGCTCTCGGCATCAACTCGAAGATCGCCCTCATCTGCGTGTACCTCGGCGGTGCACTCGGGGCGAACACCTTCCTCATGTACGGCTTCTTCAACACCATCCCGGTCGAGATCGACGAGTCGGCGAAGATCGACGGCGCGAGCCACGCGCAGATCTTCTGGAAGCTGATCATGCCCCTGGTCGTGCCGATCCTCGCGGTCGTCGCCCTGCTGTCGTTCCTGGCGTGCTTCGGGGACTTCATCCTGTCGAAGATCATCCTGACCTCCGAGGACAACTGGACGCTCGCCGTCGGCATGTACCAGTGGGTCTCGAACCAGCTGACTTCCCGCTGGGGGCTGTTCGCCGCCGGTGTCGTCATCGCCGCGGTCCCCGTGCTCGCCCTGTTCTTCTCCCTGCAGAAGTACATCGTCGGAGGACTCACCCAGGGCGCCGTCAAGGGCTGACCCGCTCCCGCTCACCGAAAGGCCGTCATGCAACGTCGCACACGTCCCCTCCTGTCCGCAGCCCTCGCCGCCCTCACCGCGCTCGTGCTGATCGGCACGGCAGTGCCATCGGCCACCGCGTCGACGGCCGTGCCGTCCGCGGCATCCGCGCCCGTCGACGCCACGATCACCGTGCCCCGTGTCGAGAACCTCCCCGCCGACTTCATCGGCGGCGTGGACGTCTCCTCGGTGCTCTCGCTCGAGGCATCCGGCGTCGTGTTCCGCCATCCCGACGGCACCCCGGGCGACCTGTTCGACATCCTCGCCGGATCCGGCGTCACGGATGTGCGCGTGCGCGTGTGGAACGACCCGTTCGACGCATCGGGCAACGGGTACGGCGGCGGCAGCGTCGACGTCGACCGCGCGATCGAGATCGCAACGCGGGCGACGGATGCCGGTCTCGGCGTGCTCATCGACTTCCACTACTCCGACTTCTGGGCGGACCCGGCCAAGCAGCAGGCGCCCAAGGCGTGGGCGGGGCTGGATGCGGACGAGACGGCCGTGCGCGTCGAGCAGTTCACGCGTGACGCCGTGCGGCGGCTGGTCGCGGCCGGCGTCGACCTGCGGATGGTGCAGGTGGGCAACGAGACCAACGGCGGCGTCGCGGGCGTGACCGGCTGGGACGACATGGCGAAGGTGTTCTCCGCCGGGGCGGCGGCGGTGCGCGCCGAGGCGCCGGACGCGCTCGTCGCCGTGCACTTCACGAACCCCGAGCGGGCGGGCTTCTACGCGAATGTCGCCGCTCAGCTCGACAGCCGAACCGTCGACTACGACGTCTTCGCGTCCTCCTACTACCCGTTCTGGCACGGCAGCCCCGAGAACCTCACGGCCGTCCTGACGCACGTCGCCGAGACCTACGACAAGAAGGTCATGGTCGCCGAGACCTCGTGGGCGTACACGCTCGAGGACGGCGACGGGCACGGCAACGTGATCGACCTGCCGGAGGAGGCGACGCGGTACCCGGTGAGCAGGCAGGGTCAGGCGAGCGCCATGCGCGACGTCGTCCAGGCGGTCGCCGACGTCGGAGACGCCGGTCTCGGCGTCTTCTACTGGGAGCCGGCGTGGCTCCCGGTCGGTCCGCCGGAACAGCTCGAGCAGAATCGGGCGCTCTGGGAGCGCGACGGATCGGGCTGGGCGTCGAGCTACGCCGGAGAATACGATCCCGAGGACGCCGGGCAGTGGTTCGGCGGATCGGCCTGGGACAACCAGGCGCTGTTCGCCTTCGACGGCACCGCTTCTGATGTGCTGAACATCTTCTCGTATGTGCGCACGGGAGCCGTCGCCCCTCGTGAGGTCGATGCGGTTCTCCCGGTCACGATGACGCTCACCGAGGGGGATGCCGTCGAGCTTCCCGCCGTGGTCACGGTGACCTACACCGACGGCACGAGCGAACAGCATCCGGTCACGTGGTCCGGCGCCGAAGAGATCGACGGCCCCGGCGTCTACACCGTGACGGGTGTCACAGATACGGGGCTCTCGGCAACCGCCGCGATCACGGTCAACGCGCGGAACTTCCTGCGCAACGGCGGGTTCGAGGAGGAGGATCTCAGCATGTGGGCACCGTCGGGGGAGGGCCTCACGCTGCGCGCGTGGGACGACCCGCGTTCGGGTACGCATTCCGCGCACTTCTATGCGGATGCCGCGTACTCGTTCACCCTCTCGCAGACCGTCTCCGGGCTCGACGAGGGCTGGTACCTCGCGCGCGCCGCCCTGCAGGGCGACGGCGAAGGCGCGGACGGCGCGGTGACGCTGTCGTTGTCGACCGACGTGCATTCCGGAGAGCCCGTCGCGTTCGGTCTCGACGGCTGGCGGGCATGGTCCGTCCCGGCGACCGGCGCGGTGTACATCGGCGCGGACGACGTCGCGACCGTGACGGTGACAGGAACTCTCCCCGCCGGAGCATGGGGAACGCTGGACGACCTCGAGCTGGTTCGGGCAGCTGCCCCGGCCGACGGCGCGACGGCGGTGCCGGCGCGCGGGGTGCTGTCGCACGACAACGGGCACGACACCGGACTGCGCGACGGCGACTACACCGTGACCATGAACCTGTGGTGGGGCCAGAACGCCACGCTGCTGCGCGTCTTCGAGAACGGCGCGCCGATCGCCGCCGTGCCGCTGACGTACGACGGCCATACGGCGCAGACAGCGCGCATCCCTGTCACCGGCCGGACGAACGGAACCTACGAATACACCGCACACCTGGTCAACTCTCAGGGCGCGACCGAGGTCGTGCCGGTCACGGTGACGGTGAAGGACGTCGCTCCCGGAGCGCCCGTGCTCTCGAGCGACAACAGCGATCGCGACGGCAGCTTCACGATCACAGGCGACATGTGGTGGGGCACGAACGCCACCGGCTATCGGCTGTTCGAGGACGGCGTGCTGCTGACGGAGGGGACGCTCGCGGCGAAGACGCCCGCAGCCCAGCGGGTCTCGGTGCCGGTGACCGGCCGCGAGGCCGGTGCGCACACGTACCGGATGGAGTTCAGCAACGCCGCCGGAGTCGCTTCCAGCAAGGAGCTGAGGGTGACCGTCGACCGCTGATGTGCGCGGAGGTCTGGCCTCCGGCATCCGTCCCTGTCAGTATCGGGGGAACCGATCTGCAACGAAAGGACGACGATGTCCGATCAAGTGTTCATCTTCATCGCACTGGGGCTGTACTTCGCGGCGATGCTCCTCATCGGATATCTGGCGTTCCGCCGGACCACCGATCACGAGGACTACATGCTCGGCGGACGGAACCTCCCGCCGTGGGTCGCCGCGCTCAGCGCCGGAGCATCCGACATGTCCGGCTGGCTCGTCATGGGTCTGCCCGGTGCGATCTACCTCTCCGGTCTCATCGAGGCGTGGATCGCCGTGGGCCTCACGATCGGCGCGTATCTGAACTGGCTGCTCGTCGCGCCGCGCCTGCGCGCGTACACCCAGGTGTCGCGCAACTCCATCACGGTGCCGAGCTTCTTCGAGAACCGGCTGCGCGACTCGTCGCGACTGCTGCGGATCCTCGCCGGCGTCGTCATCCTGGTGTTCTTCACGCTGTACATCTCCAGCGGCATGGTCGCCGGCGGCGTGTTCTTCGAGAGTTCGTTCAACTCCGACTACCTGCTCGGCATGATCCTCGTCGCCGGCGTCACGCTGCTGTACACGCTGTTCGGGGGCTTCCTCGGCGCCTCCTTCACGGATGTCGTTCAGGGCCTCATGATGGTGATCGCCCTGATCGTCGTCCCCCTCGCCGCGGTGATCGCAATCGGGGGCTTCGGCGAGATGGGGGCGGCCATCGACGAACTCGCGCCGAACCACCTGTCGCTCATCGGCGGGACTGCCCTCACCGGCGGCACCGTGCTGGCGATCGTGTCGGCGCTCGCCTGGGGCCTGGGCTACTTCGGCCAGCCGCACATCATCGTGCGGTTCATGGCGCTGCGCAGCCCGCGTGAGGCCAAGAGTGCGCGCAGGATCGGCATGACCTGGATGATCCTCTCGCTGGTGGGTGCGGTGTTCTCGGGTCTCGTCGGCATCGCCTACATGGCGGCGCAGGGAATCGATCTCGGCAATCCCGAGACGGTCGTGCTGGTGATGTCGCAGACACTGCTGCACCCGTTCGTCGCAGGACTCGTGCTCGCCGCCGTGCTCGCCGCGATCATGAGCACGATCTCCAGTCAGTTGATCGTGGCGTCGTCGGCTCTCGTCGAGGACCTGTTCAAAGTGGTGAAGAAGGAGCCGTCACCCAAGCTGCTGGTGCTCCTCGGGCGACTGACCGTGCTCGGCGTCGGCATCATCGCGGCGCTGCTCGCGATCGTGCCGAACGACACCATCCTCGGGCTGGTCTCGTTCGCATGGGCCGGCTTCGGCGCGGCGTTCGGTCCACTTATCCTGCTGAGTCTGTTCTGGCGGAAGCTCACGAACTGGGGTGCGCTCGCCGGGATGTTCACCGGCGCCGCCGGCGTCTTCGTGTTCAAGGCGATCTGGCCGGAGCTGTACGAACTGCTGCCGGGATTCATCTGCGCCATGATCGTCGCGGTCGTGGTGAGCCTGCTCACGCACCGCGATGGCTCCGAGCGGCAGAACGAGATCCTGCAGGAGTTCACCGACACCGGCACCCTGCTGACGGTCAACGGCGTCGGTCGCGGAGCACGGGCCGATCGCATGACGCCGTAGGCGTCGAATCGGGCGGCTGCCGAAGATAAGGCATCTGCCCGATGCCGCGGGGGTGCCTTAGAGCGGAGTGTGGACTCAGATCACCAGAGGAGTCCACGACATGTACGAGCACCCGTCCTACATCCACAACACCATCCTCGTCGAGCAGGAGCGCATCGACCGCGAGAACGAGCTGCGCCGAATCATCACGGAGAACCCGGATCGCGTCATCAGGCGCCGCGGGTCTGTGCTGAGCCGGGTGAGCGGCTGGTTCCGCACCCGGCAGGCGGATGCCGCAGCCTCGGTCGTCGCAGCCGACAGCCCGCGTGCCATCTGCGACACCACCGCGCGTCCCGCGCACGCGCGGTGAGTTCTCTCACCGCGATCACCGGCCCGAATGTCCGTGGCCGGTGGCACCATGAAGTGGTGACCGTTCCGACGATCAGCACAGACATGGTGGGTCGCGATGACGACCTCGCCGAACTGCGGCGCGCGTTCGATCGTGCCGCGGGCGGCGAGCCCTCGGCCGTGCTCATCGAGGGCGAGGCCGGCATCGGCAAGTCACGCCTGCTGCGCGAGTTCCAGGGCGAGCTCGCCGGGGCCGCCGATGTGCATGTCGGCCGCTGCTTCGACCTCGGGTCCGCGCGCTCTGCGTACGGACCGCTCACCAGCATCCTGCGATCGATGGTCGAGCGCCTCGGCCTCGCAGAGGCGAAGGCGGCGATCGGCGTCGGAGCCGAGGCGCTGCGCATGCTCGTGCCCGAGCTCGGTGAGGGCATCGCGGTGCGCGAGAGCACCAGCCCCGACGCCCTGCGCGACGCCGTCGCGACCCTCATCGAGGCGGCGGCCGACAGCGCACCGCAAGTGCTCGTGGTCGAAGACCTGCACTGGGTCGACGATTCCACGCTCGTCATGCTCACCTATCTGCTGCGCACACTGCAGCAGGGGCGAGTGCTGCTGCTGATCACGTGCCGCACCGACGACGTCCGCCGGGGCGACGCGGTGAGCCGCTTCATCGCTGAGACGACACGTGCGCGGATCATCGAGCGCATCACCCTCGAGCGCCTCGACCGCGATGCCACGCGGCGGCTCGTCGAGCAGCTGCACGGCGGCGAACTCAGCGAGACGTCGCTGGATCGCCTGATGGACCGCGCCGAGGGCGTGCCGTTCTTCGTCGAAGAGGTGGCCTGCTGCGCGGCCGGCCCGCTGCCCGATTCGCTGCGCGACATGCTGCTGGTGCGCTTCGACCAGCTCGACGACGACGCCCGCCATGTCGTCCGCGTGGTGTCGGGAGCCGAGGGGATGCTGTCGCACACGCTGCTCGCCCGGCTCGTCGGCCTGCCTGATGACCGCCTCGACGCGGCGATCCGTGCGGCGTCCCACGTGGGCATCCTGTCCGTGCACGATGACGAGTACACCTTCCGGCACGCGCTGCTCCGCGAGGCCGTGCACGAGGACCTTCTTCCCGGTGAGCGCGCGCGGCTGCACCGGGCCTACGCCGAGGCGCTCGAGGCGAAGGCGACGGCGCTCGACCGCTGCGACCGGTCCTCTCTCGCTCACCACTGGCATCTCGCCCAGGTGCCCGACCGTGCGCTGGTCGCCTCCGTCGCGGCGATGCAGGAGGCCAAGGCCCGGTTCGCGTTCGCGTCGGCGGCACGGTTCGGCGAGCTGGCGCTGGAGCTGTGGGAGCAGGTGCCCGATCCCGAGGCGGTCGCAGGGCTCACCCATGTGCGGCTGATGAGGCAGATCGGCTCGATCCTCCGCAACGCGGGCGAGGCGGAGCGCGCGCTCTCCGTCGCCGAACGCGCCCTGGCCGAGATCGACGAGAGCATAGATCCCGCCGAGCACGCCCGGCTGCTGCGCGACAAGGGGCTGTTCCTCGCGAACCTCGGGCTGCCCGGAGCGATGGAGCTGTTCCTCGAAGCGCTCGAGATCATCGATCGCGCGGTCGATGACGATCAGCTGCATGCCACGCTCCTGAACGGCCTGGCCGGAAAGTACATGCTCGCCTCGATGCCGCGCGAGGCCATCATCACGGCCACGCAGGCGCTGGAGATCGCCACTCGTGCGGATGACCCGCGTGAGATCTCCGTCGCCCACAACCTCCGTGGCACGTGCCGGACGTACCTCGGGCAGCTCGATGAGGCCTTCGCCGATTTCCGTGAGGCTGCCCGCTTCGCGCCTCGCAGCAACGGCGGCGCGGAGCTGCGATTCCACGTCAACTACTCCGACATGCTGGGGCTGCTGGGCAGACACCGCGAGGCGTTCGACGTGGCCGCAGCCGGGATCGTGCGTGCACGCGAGCTGGGCGTCGAGCGCGCGTCGGGCACGCTCATGGTGCAGAACATGGTCGAGCCGCTGCTCACCCTCGGCGACATCGACGGCGCGACGTCCCGCCTGTCGGCGGTGCCGATCGGACGGCCGCAGGTGCTCAACGACCAGTACGTCGTCCTGACCCGCATCCGCGTGCTCGCCTGGCAGGGCAAGGTCGATGAGGCCGAGCGAATGCGCGAGGAATGGATGCCGTCGCTGCGCCGCACCGGCGAGCTCGAGCGGCAGGCCTGGTACCGCGTCGTAGAGAACGACATCGCCCTCGACATCGCCCGCGGGCAGTGGACGGATGCTCTGAATGCCGTCGTCGCGATGACACAGGACGAGGGCTTCGTGCTGCTGCACGCGTATCGTCTGCTGCTCGAGTCCGGGTGGGTCGTCGCCGAGGTGCGCGCGTCCGGGGGGAACGTCGACGCGGCCATCGCGGCGATCCGCGGGCTCTGGGCCGAGATCCCCGAAACCGTGCGCGACGATGACTGGGCCGCCATGCTCGATGCGCTGCTCGATCCGTCGATCGCCGGTGTGCGCGCGGCGGTGGACCTCGCGGAGAGTGATGACGTGCCCGCCATCATGCGCGGTGTCACCCGGCTCGAACTCGCACGCATGCTGGTGGCGGACGCACAGCGTCCCGAGGCGCAGGCCGTGCTGGCGGATGCCGCGGCCGCCGCCGCGACGATCGGGCACGTGCCGTTGCAGAACAGCATCGCGGCCTTCGGTCGTGCGAGCGGGCTGATGTCCCACGCCGCTGCGCCGGACGAGCTGGAGCTCACGGCGCGCGAACGGCAGGTGGTCGACCTGGTCGCAGAGGGCCTCAGCAACAAGCAGATCGGCGAGCGCCTGTTCATCAGCTCGAAGACGGCGAGCGTGCACGTCTCCGCGATCCTGCGCAAACTCGGCGTCTCCACCCGCACCGAGGCCGCCATGGTCGCGGCCCGGCGGTGAATTCGGCCGGGGCGTCAGAGCACCAGCCGGTATCCCATCCCCGACTCGGTCAGCAGATGCGCCGGTGACGCGGGCGTCGCCTCGAGCTTCTTGCGCAGCTGCGACATGTACAGCCGCAGGTAACCCGAGTCGGACACCTGATCGCTGCCCCAGATCTGCTTGAGCAGGTCCTGCCGGGTGACCAGGGCCCCGGGATGACGGGCGAGGTGCTCCAGCATCCGCCACTCGGTCGGCGTCAGGTGCACCCGATGTCCGCCGCGCGTCACCGTCTTGGTGGCCAGGTCGACGACCACGTCGCCGAAGGCGACGGTCGCCTCGCCGGTGGCACCCTGCGTGCGGCGGGACAGCGCGCGCAGGCGCGCGAGAAGCTCATCGATCTGGAACGGCTTGGTGACGAAGTCATCGGCGCCGGCATCCAGCGCCTCCACCTTGTCAGCCGAGCCGGTGCGCCCGGACACGACGATGATCGGTGCCTCCGTCCAGCCGCGCAGCGCCTGGATCACCTGGATGCCGTCGAGCCGAGGCATCCCGAGATCGAGCAGGATGATGTCGGGCCGGGCCTGCGCGGCGGCCGTGATCGCGGCGGCGCCGTCCGCTGCGGCGAGGACTTCGTATCCGTGCGCGGAAAGGGTGATGCGCAGGGCGCGCACGAGCTGCGGGTCGTCGTCGGCGATGAGGAGCTTCATTCCATCTCCTGCTCAGGTGCCATCACGGGAAGCGAGACGACCATTGTGAGGCCGCCGCCCGGGGTCCCCTCCGCCGTGAGCGTGCCGCCCATGCCCTCCGTGAATCCTTTCGAGAGGGCGAGGCCGAGGCCGAGGCCGGTGGTGTTGTCGGTGTCGCCGTGGCGCTGGAAGGGCTGGAACATGCTCTCGCGGCGCCCGGTCGGCACGCCCCTGCCGTGATCGATGATGCGGATCTCGCCGCGCTCGCCGCGAGCGGTGGTCGACACGGTGATCTTCCGATCCTGCGGCGAATGCCGATGCGCATTGGCGAGCACGTTGACGAGCACCCGCTGCAGGAGTACGGGATCCGCGCGCAGCGCGGGCAGCACGGTGTCGAGATCGAGCTCGACGGCCGTGGGGCCGAGTGACAGCTCGTCGAGCGCCGAGACGATGCTGCCCACGGCATCCACCGGTGTCAGCGACACCGCGAGCACTCCTGCTTGCACGCGGCTCACATCCAGCAGGTCGGTGACCAGCGCGGTCAGCGTGCCCAGGCTCTCTTCGGCCGTGGCGAGGAGCTCGCGGCGATCCGGCTCGGAGAGCTCCTGGTGGCCGCGCAGACCGCCGACCGCGGCCACGGCGGCGGCGAGCGGCCGGCGCAGGTCGTGGCTGACGGCGGAGAGCAGCGCCGATCGCACCTGGTCCGTCTCGGCGAGGGCCTCGGCCTCGCGTGCCGTCGCGGTCAGCTCCCTGCGCTCCAGGGCTGCAGCGAGCTGCGTGACGATCACGTCGAGCAGCCGTCGGGACGGCGCATCCAACGCACCGCCGTGCAACTCGAGGACGGCGCGCGGACCTCCGTCGTCGGCATGCCCCACCGGCACCGATGTCGACCGGCCGTCGAGCACCGGCTCCCCGTCACGGGCGATCACGTCGCCGTCGTGGTCGACGAGGCGAACGCCGCTCAGGCCGAACGCCTCCCTCGTTCGACTGACCAGCGCGAGCACGGCACTGTCACCGCGCAGCACGTTGCCGGCGACTGACGCCAGCAGCTCTGCCTCGGCCGTGGCACGCTGGGCAGTGCGTGCCCGGCGCGCGGCTTGGGCGACGATCAGACCGACCAGCACCGCGATGATCACATAGAGGGCAAGGGCGACGACGTGCAGCGGGTGCTCGATCGCGATCGAGAACGCCGGTGCGACGAAGAGCAGGTCCAGGGTGATGCCGGAGAGCACGGCAGCGGTGACGGCGGGACGCACACCGCCGATCAGCGCGACGATGACGACCAGCAGCTGGTACGAGAGCACCTCGTAGGTGATCGACTGCGGACTGCGCAGGGCGAACAGCAGCCACGACAGCAGCGGCCCGCCGAGGAACGTGACGACGAACCCGAGCACCTCGCGGCGCCAGCCGAGGACCGCGCCGGTGATGCGCGGCAGCCGGGACTCCGGCTCGGTGAGCGCGCTCATGGAGTGAAGCCTAGACTCCGACATGACCACCGCGCTCCTGGCCGGGGATGGGACGCGACCGCCGCCCGTAGATGAGCTCGGACGAGTCGAGCAGCCAGGGAACCAGCGTGATCGAGACGCCGTGCACCAGCATGAGCTGGTTCGCGATGCGGCGCGCGCGCCGGTTGTGCAGCAGCCGCTCCCACCAGTGACCGACGATGTACTGCGGCAGGTAGACGGTGACCACCGACGAGCCGTGCTTCTCGCGGTACCGCTCGATGAACTGCGCGACCGGCTGCGCGAAGGTGCGGTACGGGGAATCCAGGATGACCAGCGGGATCGGGATGCCGTGCGCGCGCCATTCCCGGTGCAGGTCTTCGCCGTCCTCGGAGGCGAACGCGACATGCACGGCGAGCGTCTTGTCGTGCTCGGCGGCGATCGCGTAGTCGAGCGCTTTCAGCGCAGGCTTCTGCAGGCGATTCACGAGCACGATCGCGACGTCGCCGGACGCGCCGAAGCGGATGCCGTCGTCCATGGCGACCTCGTGCTCGACGTCGCGGTAGTAGCGCTTCACGCCGATCATGAGCAGCGCGAGCAGCGGGATGGCGAAGAACACCAGATAGGCGCCATGCGTGAACTTGGTTACCGTCACGATGATCAGCACCAGCACGGTGAAGACCGCCCCGACCGCGTTGATCACGAGGCCCGAGTGCGCGGAGCGCCGTTCGGACGCCGTCGCCGCCGTCTTCACGCGGAGCGGGCCGCGCAGCATCCGCCGCCAGTGCCGGACCATGCCGATCTGGCCCACCGAGAACGACACGAAGACGCCGATGATGTACAGCTGGATCAGGGTCGTCAGCCGCGCCTGGAACACGATGAGGACGGCGATCGCCGCGAGTCCCAGAAGCAGCATGCCGTTCGAGAACACCAGGCGATCGCCGCGGGTGTTCAGCGCCTTGGGGGCGTACCCGTCGCGGGCGAGGACGGCGCCGAGCAGCGGGAACCCGTTGAACGCGGTGTTGGCGGCGAGCAGGAGCACGCAGGCGGTCGCGGCCTGGATGATGAAGAACGGGATGCTGCCGCCGCCGAACGTCGCCGCCGCCACCTGTGCCATGAGGCTCGGCTGCGGGTCGGCGCAGTCGAACCCGATCAGGTCGCACGGGTTCTCGGCATAGTGCACGCCGGTGATGAGCGCGAGGGCGGTGAGGCCGGCGAACAGGCAGATCGCGATCGAACCCATCAGCACCAGGGTCGCCTGCGCGTTTCGCACCTTCGGGGTGCGGAAGGCGGGGACGCCGTTCGAGACCGCTTCGACCCCGGTGAGGGCGGAGCATCCGCTGGAGAACGCGCGGAGGATCAACAGGATCACGGCGACCTGGCTGAGGCTCTCGGCGTGCACGGTGAACTCGGCGCTGGAGGCGACCGGGGCGTCGCCGAGCGCGGCACGGACGAGGCCCGTGACGATCATGACGCCGACCGAGCCGATGAACACGTAGGTGGGGATCGCGAACACCGTGGATGCCTCGCGGACGCCGCGGAGGTTCACGATGATGATCAGCACGACGAATCCGACGGCGAGTTCGACGCGCCACGGGTTCAGCCCCGGCAGGGCCGAGATGATGTTGTCGACGCCGGATGCCACGGACACCGCGACGGTGAGCACATAGTCGACCAGGAGAGCGGCCGCCACGACGACGCCGGGGATCTCGCCGAGGTTCGTGCGGGCGACCTCGTAGTCCCCACCGCCGGATGGGTACGCCTTGATGAGCTGGCGGTAGCTGAGCACCACCACGATGAGCAGCAGGATGACTGCCGCCGCGACCATCGGGCTGAACGCGAGGAAGGCGAGCCCGCCGATCAGGAGGATCATCACGAGTTCCTGGGGCGCGTAGGCGACCGAGCTCAGTGCGTCGGAGGCGAAGATCGGCAGTGCACGGCGCTTGGGCAGGAGCTGTCCGTCGACCTGCTGCGAGGTCAGCGGGTCGCCGATCAGGAGGCGCTTCGCGAGCGGCGGGGCGTCGGGTGTCTGGTCTGTCACGAACGACGAACGTACGCTCGCCGACACGGCTCGGACGGCATCCTTACGGAATCCCTACGACCGCTCTTGCGTCCCTTACGGAATTCTCGCGTGCCAGCGCCGCATCGGCGACCGGTGGTGAGGTGAGTTTGACCCTCACGCCACGTGAGGATCCAGACTCGCTCACATGGCTGACTACTTCAATGCATTCGAGATGAGCCCCGTTCCGGACGGACCGGACGCAGTCGCGCCGGAGCCGTTCCTCGGTATCTACGCGATGCCGATGTTCGTGAAGATCCCGACGAGAGACCTTCGCGCGTCGACTGATTTCTGGGTCCGCGGATTGGGGTTCGTCGACTTGTTCAGCGTTCCCGGCCAGATCGTGCATCTGCGACGGTGGGCGTTCCAGGACGTTCTTCTCGTTCCCGCGGACGACGATGCGGCACCGCCGGCGGCAGCGCCCACGGTTCAGGTCTTCGTGTCCTGCGTCCTCGGCCAGCTCGAATCCGTGGCCGACGCATGTCGAGAACTGTCTCCTGATTCGGTGACCGGCCCGTACGACACGGCGTGGAGAACTCGCGACATCGTTGTCGTCACCCCCGAGGGAGCGCACGTCACGTTCACGGCGGCGACGCCCTTCATTCCCGATAGTGACGTGGGGCGTGATCTCGCATCCGTCGGCATCTTCGCACCGGATGGCGAGCGAGGAGGAGCACAATGACATCGATGGTTGACAACGAGATCGATGAGGATGCGACGGTCGGTGTGGCCGCCGACCTCCTCGGGCTGACCGTGCGCACTCTGCACCACTGGGACGAGATCGGTCTCGCGTCGCCGTCCCGCCGCACGCCCGCCGGCTACCGCCTCTACACGTGGGATGACCTCGAGCGGCTCAGCCGAGTCGTGGCCTATCGCGAGGCCGGCCTGACTCTCGACGCGATTCGAGACGTGCTCGATGATGCGACCGCGGAGATCGGCGACACGCTGCGCGAGCAGCGGGCGCAGCTGGCCGAACGGATTCATGATCTTCGGCAGCTCGATGAACGGCTCGAGCGCATGACGACCGCGCACGAGCGCGGCATCCTGATGAGTGACGACGAGCAGCGTGAGGTCTTCGGCGAGGATTGGGACCCGCAGCAATCGCGCGCGGCCCGCTTCGTGTGGGGAGGATCGAAGCAGTGGGCGCAGTTCGCGGAGCGCTCCGCATCCCGGTCGCCGAGCCAGTGGCGGGCGCTCTCGGAGGCCATGTCCGCGCTCCAGCGCGACCTCGCCGACGCGGTGGGTCGAGGGGTCGAGCCGGGGAGTGAAGAGGCGGATGGACTCGCCGAGCGCCACCGCGAGCTGTTCTCGAACTTCTTCCCGCTGACCAGGCAGATGCAGGTGTGTCTGGGGCGGATGTTCGAGGCCGACCCGGGATTCTCGTCGTACTACAACGGGATCGGTGACGGCCTCGCCGCATGGTTCCGCCAGAGCGTCGACGAATCCGCGCGCCACCACGGGATCGATCCGGATACCGCGACCTGGGAGTAGTCAGGCTCTTCTCACACCGGCCACTCCTCCGCGAGCAGGCCGTAGTTCATGCCGTCCATCCACTCGCCCGAACGGTGCAGCGCGGTCTTGCGGCTGAACTCCTCCCGGCGCATCCCGAGCCGCTCCATCAGACGCCAGGACGGCTCGTTGTCGGCGAAGCATCCGGCGTGCACGCGGCGCAGCCCCAGAGCGCCGAAGCACACGTCGATCACAGCGCGCACCGCCTCGATCGCGTACCCCTGGCCCGTGAAGGCCGGCGCGAGGGTCCAGCCGAGCTCGGCCTCGGTTCCGCGGGCCTGTTCGATGACCTCGCGCTGCGCCCAGGCGTCGCCGATCTTCAGCATGATGTCGCCGATGATCTCGTCGTCTGCGAGGCGCGTGACGATCAGTGTGGTCGCGAGGCGCTCCGGGTCGAGATAGAGCTCATCGAACGCCTCGCGCGTCTGGGGCGCTGGTCCCAGCCACCGGTTAACCTCGGGCAGGCGACGGTAGTCCCACACCGCGGCGAGGTCCTCAGCTGTGGCCGGGCGGATCTCGAGCCGTTCGGTGCGGACGGGCCATGGGTCGCGTCGTTGCGCATCGGTCATCGTCCGATTCTAGGAGCGGGAGGCGCCGCGGTTCGTTCCGCTCATGACGAACGCACAGCCGGTTCTGAATGCGGCCGCGTAACGTCGAAGCCATGACGACCATCGAGGTCACCGAAGATGCCATCCGCCAGACCAGAGAGCTCCGCGACGAGTTCCAGCGCTTCCTCCGCGAATACGAGTTCGGGATGCGCGAGGTCGAGACGAAGATCTCGATCCTGCGGGACGAATTCCTGCACGACCACTCGTACAACCCGATCGAGCACGTCAAGAGCAGGCTGAAGACACCGGACAGCATCGTCGAGAAGATCGCCCGGAAGGGGATCGAGGAGCCCGACTTCGACCGCATCCGCACCGAGATCACCGACATCGCCGGCGTCCGGGTCACCTGCAGCTTCGTCGCCGACGTCTATCTGCTGTTCGATCTGCTCACCAAGCAGGACGACATCACCGTCCGCGTCGTCAAGGACTACATCGCCGAGCCCAAGGACAACGGGTACAAGAGCCTGCACGCGATCATCGACGTGCCGGTGTTCCTCTCGACCGGGCCGCTCCTGGTGCCGGTGGAGGTGCAGTTCCGCACCATCGCCATGGACTTCTGGGCGAGTCTGGAGCACAAGATCTACTACAAGTTCTCCAACCAGGTGCCCTCGCACCTCGTGCAGAGCCTGGCGGACGCCGCGGATGCCGCGAGCGAGCTCGACGCCCGCATGGAGCGTCTTCACCGCGAGGCGCACGGCGTGCCGCAGCGTCAGTTGCCGTCCCCGCCGCCCCGCGTCGTCCAGGTGTAGTAAGGGTGGCCGAGGTGCGGCTTCGACGCGCTGCGCTTGCTCAATCCGTTTCGTCTCGCTGGCGCTCGCTCAACGTCCCGCTCAGGCCAAGAACTCCCGCACCGCGGTCGCCATCGCCGTCACGCCGACCTCGATCGTCGGGTGCGGCACCGGCGCGAAGTACGCGGAGTGATTCGTCGGGATCATGCTCGAGACCGTGCCGGCCGCCTCGGCCGCGGCGTACACCGCCGGATCCACCCCGCCCCAGAACCAGAACACCAGTGGCGCCCCCGCATCCCGCGCGAACCATGACACGTCCTCGCTGCCGGTGAACATCCCCGGATCCACGACCGTGCCCTCGCCGAGCACGCGGGTCAGGGCCGCGGTGACGCGGGCCGTCGCGTCCGCGTCGTTGATCGTCGGCGGCAGCGTGTGCTCGGTGCGGAACTCCGGCTCGCGCTCTGCGCCGGATGCCGCGGACTCCGCCCGCACGATGCGCTCGACGGAGGCGAGCACCCTCGCGCGCGCCTCATCGTCCGGGTAGCGCAGGCTGAGCTCGAGGGTCGCGTCGGCGGGGATGATGTTGTTCTTCGTCCCGGCGTGGATCGCACCGACCGTGACGACGCCGACTCCACGGGGATCGACTTCGCGCGACGCGATGGTCTGCAGGCGCATCACGGTCGCCGCGGCCATCACGACCGGGTCGATCGTGGTGTGCGGGCGCGACCCGTGACCGCCACGGCCGTGCAGCGTGACCGTGATCCCGTCCGCGGCAGCCATCTGCGGCCCGGGGCGCACACCGATCACGCCGGCCGGCAGGGGAGTGACGTGCTGGCCGAGCACGATGTCCGGCCGTGGGTAGCGGTCGAGGATGCCGGCATCCAGCATCGCGCGGGAACCGGCGCCGTGCTCCTCGGCCGGCTGGATCAGCACGACGAGCGTCCCCGTCCACGAATCGCGTTCGGCGACCAGGCGCTCCACCGCGCCGATCATCGCCGTGACGTGCATGTCGTGACCGCAGGCGTGCATGATCGACACGGTGTTGCCGGCAGGATCGATGCCGGTCGCCGTGCTCGCGTAGGGGAGTCCGGTGAGCTCCTCGACCGGAAGGCCGTCCATGTCGGCGCGCGCCCACACGACCGGCCCGTCACCGTTGCGCAGCATCCCGACGACGCCCGTGATCCCGACGCCCTCCTCGACCTCGAGCCCGAGAGCCCGCAGGTGGCCGGCGGCGATGCCGGCGGTGCGGGTCTCCTGGAACGACAGCTCAGGATGCCGGTGCAGATCGATGTACAGCGCTTCGAGGTCGATGCTCATGCGTCGACCCTAGCCCTGCGCGGGCTGCACTCCCCACGCATCGGCGCCTCGGCGGAGGGTGGTCAGGTGGCGTGCGCGTAGGTGCTCAGGTCGGGGCCGGGGCGCAGCACCGCGTTCACGATCGCGCGGATCGCGAACTCGCTGGTCTCGCCGAGCTCGACGACCCCGGGGTGGAGCAGCCACTGCAGCTGCAGGCCGTCCATGACCGCGAGGATCGCGGCGGATGCCGCGGCCACCGTATCCGGTTCGTCGACGCCCTCCTGCGTGCACAGCTCGGCGAACGCCTCGCTGATCTCGCGGCGCAGCGTCGTGTAGCGCTCCTCGAAGTAACTGCGGGCGGGATGGTCGTCGGTGATGGACTCCGCAGACAGCACGGTGTACGCCTGCACGATCCCAGGGCGCTGCGCGTTCATGAACGCCGTGCGCACGAGGTGCAGGAAGAGCTCGGGTCCGCCGGGGATATGCTTCTCATCGAGGTCCTGCACATCGGCTTGGTCTCGGTATGCGAGCACCTCGAGCAGTAGGTTCTGCTTGGAACCGAAGTGGTGCAGGACACCGGCATGCGTCATGCCGACCTGCTCTGCCACATCCGCGAGCGTGCCGCTCACCGAGCCCTTGTTGCCGAAGATCTCGACAGCGGCCTTGAGGATCTCGGTGCGCTTTCGGCGCGTGGCGGGACGCGTGCGTGTCGAGTGCGTTTCCGTGGCCACGGCATCCCCCTTTTTCTGGCGAGTGTAACGGTCTGGCATCCGCCACTTGCAAAGCTTACTGACTTGTAGGTAATCTCACTGCAGTTTACTTTCTCGTGAGTAAGCAAAGTACCACCGGGTACCCACCCGCCCCTGCACAAATGACCCGTGTCCAAGGAGAAGCAATGAAGCTCAGCAGATCTCTGATCGCGATCGGCGCGATCGCCGCCCTCAGCGTCGGCGCGCTCGCCGGCTGCTCGTCGACCGGCAGCACCGCCGACGACGATTCAGGCGCGACCGGCGCCGCCCTCACCATCGCCAAGCCCGACGGTGCGATCACCACCGAGTCGCACAACCCGTACCTCGGCGACTCGTCGGCATCCAAGTACGGATACGCCAAGGTCATCTTCGAGACGCTCGCGCTCGTCAACCCGACCGGCGACCTCGGCACCACCCCGTGGCTCGCGGAGTCGGTGGAGTGGAACGACGACTACACCGAGCTCACCGTCGTCCCGCGCAGCGGCGTGAAGTGGAGCGACGGCACCGACTTCACCGGTGACGACATCGTCTTCACCTTCGACCAGTACCTCAGCGGCAAGCTCGCCGACTCGTCCGGACTGAAGTACGAGGGCGCGACCGTCGACGGCGACAAGATCACCCTGAAGTTCGCCGACTCGAAGTTCACCGCCCAGTCCCGCGTGCTGCACACCCCGATCGTGCCCAAGCACATCTGGGAGAACATCGAAGACCCCAACACCGACCCGCTGACCGAAGACGGCCTCGCGGTCGGCACCGGACCGTACGTGCTCGACAGCTGGACCACCGAATCGGTCACCCTGACCGCGAACGAGGACTACTGGGGCGGCGACCTCGCCGTTCCCGAACTGCACTACGTCTCCTACGGCGACAACGCGGCCCTCACCACCGCGCTCGCCTCCGGCGAGGCCGACTGGGCGCAGGCGTTCATCCCGCAGATCCAGGCCAGTTATCTGGATGCCGATGAGAACAACCAGTTCCTCGTCTCGCCCACCGCCGGTGCCGGGACTCTGTTCTTCAACCTGCAGACCAAGCCTTTCAATGACCCGGCTCTGCGCGAGGCGCTCGCCTGGACGATCGACCGTGAGGCCTATGTGGACATCGCCCGGGAGGGCGCGAGCGAGGCGGTCTGGAACGTCACGGGTCTCGGCACGCTGCTCGAGGACGAGATCATCCCCGAGTACAAGGACGAGAACTACTCCGTCGACGTCGACAAGGCCAAGGAGATCCTCACCGACGCCGGTTACACCTGGGAGAGCGACAAGCTGATCGACCCCGACGGCGAGGCCGTCTCGTTCTCGATCTCGGTCCCGGCCGGCTGGAGCGACTGGAACACCGAGCAGGCCCTCATCGCCGAAGAGCTCGACGAGGCCCTCGGCATCGAGGTCAAGGTCGACCAGCCCGACTGGGGCGGTTGGGATGCCGCACGCCAGGAGGGCACCTTCCAGGCGATCATCCACTGGCTCGAGGACACCGGCAACGTGTACGGACTGTACACCTCGACCATGGACCCGAAGTGGATCGTGGACGACAAGGCCCAGTACAACTTCGGCCGCTTCGACGACCCCGCTGTCACCGAGGCGCTGAACACCTACGCCAACGCCTCCTCCGATGAGGACCGCGCTGCGGCATCCGCGGTGATGCAGAAGGCGTTCGCCGAGAACGTGCCGGCGATCCCGCTGGGTGCGCACCCGCTGCTGGGCGAGTTCAACACCCGCAACTACGTCGGATGGCCGAGCGAGGACGACCAGTACGCCTCCGGCGACCCGACCCAGCCGGGTATCGTCCAGGTCCTTACGGAACTCGAGCCCAAGTAAGGCGCGTGAGGGGCGGAGCGACGTTTCGACTCGTCGCTCCGCTTCTCGCTCAAACGCGTTTCGTCTCGTCGCTTTGCTCCTCGCTCAACGACCCACAGGGTCCCCGGGAATGTCCCGTGGGATCCGCCCACGCGGGTCGTTGAGCGAGCGAAGCGAGACGAAACGGACTGAGCGAGCGAAGCGAGTCGAAGTCGCCTCTGCAGCCCCAGCCATCCCAGACAAGGAACTCCATGACAGACCCCCTGCTGTCCGTCCGCGACTTCTCGGTCGTGTACGACGTCGATCCGCCTGTCGCGGCGGTCAAGGACGTCACACTCGAGCTGCAGCGCGGCGAGATCCTCGGCCTCGCCGGTGAATCCGGGTGCGGCAAGACGACTCTTGCGTACGGCATCCAGCGCCTGCTCAAGGCGCCCGCGGTGATCACCGGCGGATCCGTCGTCTTCCACGACACGAACGGTTCCGACATCGACGTGAACGAGCTCGGCCCCGAGCAGATGCGCCGGTTCCGCTGGGACAAGGTCTCGATGGTCTTCCAGGGTGCGATGAACGCCCTGAACCCGGTCGCCACGATCGGCTCGCAGCTCGAGGACGTCTTCGAGGTGCACCGGCCCGGCATGAGTCGCCGCGACCGGCGGGATGCCACAGCCGAGCTGCTCGAGATCGTCAAGGTCGGGTCGCAGCGATCCCGCTCGTTCCCGCACGAGCTCTCCGGCGGCATGCGCCAGCGAGTCATGATCGCGATGGCTCTCGCGCTCCGGCCCCAGCTGATGGTCATGGACGAGCCGACCACGGCGCTGGACGTGCTCGTGCAGCGCGAGATCCTGCGTCAGATCTCGCAGCTGCGCCGGGAGTTCGGCTTCTCGGTCATCTTCATCACCCACGATCTTCCCCTGCTGCTCGAGATCAGCGATCGCATCGCGATCATGCGGGAGGGCGAGATCGTCGAGCTCGCCACCGCGGAGCAGATCTGGCGCGACCCGCAGGACGAGTACACCAGGACGCTGCTGTCGTCCTTCCCGCGCCTCACCGGAGAGAAGGGGGTGGTGGTGCGATGAGCACTCTCGAGGTCCGCCACGTCACCAAGGTCTACAACGTCCGAGGCGCCGGTCACCTGACCGCGCTCGACGACGTGAGCTTCACCCTGAACTCCGGCCAGACGATCGGCCTGGTCGGCCAGTCCGGCAGCGGCAAGTCGACGATCGCGAAGATCCTCACCCAGCTGGAGACCCCGACCAGCGGCGAGGTGCTGCTCGACGGGCAGCCGATCCCGCGCCGCGGACGCGGTCTGCGAACCTACCGTCAGCAACTGCGAATGGTCTTCCAGGATCCGTTCGCCTCCCTCAACCCGTACCACTCGATCCGCTACCACCTCGAGCGCCCCCTGCGCCTCGACGACGTGGTGCCGAAGGACGAGACCGAGGCCGAGGTCCGCCGCCTCCTCGAGCGCGTGCGACTCGACCCCGACGCCGTGATCGACCGCCGGCCGCACGAGCTCTCCGGCGGTCAGCGCCAGCGCATCGCGATCGCCCGCGCCCTGGCATCCCGACCTGCGATCCTCGTCGCCGACGAGCCGGTCTCGATGCTCGACGTCTCGATCCGCCTCGGTGTGCTGAACCTGCTCGCCGACCTGCAGCGCGAGGAAGGTCTGGGCGTGCTCTACATCACCCACGATCTCGCCACCGCGCGGCACTTCAGCGACGAGATCATGGTGCTCAACCAGGGCCGCATCGTCGAGCACGGCACTGCGGACGACGTCATCCTCCACCCGCAGGATCCGTACACGCGGGAGCTCCGCGCCGCATCCCCCGATCCCGAGCGATTCTTTGCCGACACCCTCGGAGGTGCACGATGACCGCCGTCGAACCGCAGCTGCCCGCAGCAGAAGCGCACCCGGTGCCGGATGCCGTCGAGATCGGCACCACGGCAACCAAGGCCGTCGCCGGCCGCTCCCACGTGCCGTGGCGATTCCTCGGTGGCCGCGCCGTCTTCTACCTGTTCACGGTGTGGGCGGCCCTGACGATCAACTTCTTCCTGCCCCGCATGATGAAGGGCGACGCGGTCACGCAGTACCTCGCCCGCAACCGCAACGTCTCGCCCGAGGCCGCAGACGCACTGCGGGCACTGCTCGGCCTCGACACCGACAAGAGCCTGTGGCAGCAGTACCTCGACTACTGGGGGCTGCTGCTGCGCGGCGACCTCGGCGTCTCGCTGCTGCACGGCCTGCGTCCCGTCACTGAGGTGATCAGTCAGGCGCTGCCGTGGACGATCGGCCTGGTCGGACTCGCCACGATCGTGTCCTTCGCGATCGGCACCATCGGCGGAGCGTTCATCGGCTGGCGTCGTGGCAGCCGGCTCGACGTGTTCATCCCGGTCACCACGTTCCTGAGCACCATCCCCTATTTCTGGTTGGGATTGCTCGCGATCGCGCTGTTCTCGGTGAACCTCGGCTGGTTCCCGATCGGCAAGGCGTACGGCGTCGGCATGACGCCGGGGTGGAACTTCGAGTTCATCGGTCAGGTGATCCATCACGGCACGCTGCCGCTCGTCACGATCGTGATCGCCTCGCTCGGCGGATGGATGCTCGGCATGCGCAACATGATGCTCACCGTGCTCGACGAGGACTACATCACCGTCGCACAGGCCAAGGGCATGCCGAACCGGCGCGTGCTCTGGGGCTACGCCGCCCGCAACGCGGTGCTCCCGCAGATCCAGAGCTTCGCGCTCTCGATCGGCTTCATCGTCGGCGGCACGATCGTCATGGAGATGGTCTTCAGCTACCCCGGTGTCGGCAAGCTGCTGCTGGATGCCACCAACGCCAAGGACTACGCGCTGATGCAGGGCGTGTTCCTGGTGATCACCCTGTCGGTGCTGGTCGCGAACATCCTCGCCGACATCGCCTACGCATTCCTCGACCCGCGCACGCGCCAGACGGAGGCCTGAGCAATGACCACCACAGACGCCGCCCAGCGCCAGACCGGTGCGGGCACGCCCGAGACGTTCCTGATCCGCACGACCACCAGCGGTCCGGGCCGTCCGGACCAGAGCTTCTGGGCGAAGCTCGCCTCAGCGTTCGCGATGTTCCGCAACGGCAAGTCGATCGCGGGGCTGGTGATCCTCGGATTCTTCGTCCTCGTCGCCATCTTCGCCGACGTGCTCGCGCCGTACTCGCCGACCAAGGTCGACAACTCCGCCCGCCTCCAGCCGCCGTCCGCGGCGCACTGGCTGGGCACGACGCACATCGGCGAAGACGTGCTGAGCCAGGTGATCCACGGCACGCGCGGCGTCATCGTCGTCGGGTTCCTCGCCGCGATCATCGCGACGCTGATCGCGATCACGGTCGGCGTGATCGCCGGATACCTGTCCGGCTGGAAGAGCGAGGCGCTGTCGGCGCTGACCAACGTGTTCCTCGTGATCCCCGGCCTTCCGCTGATCATCATCGTCGCCGCGATGTTCGAGGAGCCGCCGCTCGTGCTGATCGCCGCGGTGCTGGGCATCACGGGGTGGGCGTGGGGCGCGCGCGTGCTGCGCGCCCAGACGATGTCGTTGCGCAACCGCGACTTCATCCAGGCCGCCCGCGCGAACGGCGAGCCGCTGCGCCGCATCATCACCGTCGAGATGCTGCCGAACCTCATGGCACTGATCGCCGCGAGCTTCGTCGGTACCGTGACGGCCGCCATCCTCGGTCTCACGACCCTGTCGTACATCGGCGTGATCCCGGTGACCACGTACAACTGGGGCACGATCCTGAACTGGGCATCCGCCCAGGGCGCGTTCGGCCAGAACCAGTGGTGGTGGTACCTGCCCCCGGGGCTCTGCATCGCCGCGATCGGCGTCGCCCTGTCGCTGATCAACTTCGGCATCGACGAGTACGTCAACCCGCGGCTGCGCTCCGCCGGGGAGCGGGCCCGCGCGATGAAGAAGAAGGGCCTCGACGTCAACGACGCCGTGACGGCCGTCCGCTCCGACCTCGCTCCCGCAGCGGGCCCAAAAGCAAGAGAACACAGGAAATGACTGAGACGCTCCTCGACCTCCACCCCTACCGCGACGCCACCCTCCCCATCTCCGAGCGCGTCGCCGACCTGCTCGGCCGGATGACGCTCGAGGAGAAGGTCGGGCAGATGCTGCAGCTCGACGCCCGAGACGACCTGGAAGACCACGTGCTGCGCCGGAACGCCGGCTCGATCCTGCACACCTCCCCCGAGCGCATCGTCGCCGCGCGAGAGCTGACGCTGCGTACGCGCCTGCAGATCCCGCTGATCGTCGGCGAGGACTGCATCCACGGCCACTCGTTCTGGCCGGGCGCGACGATCTATCCGACGCAGCTCGGGATGGCGGCATCCTGGGATGCCGCGCTCGTGGAGCGGGTCGCGCGTGCCACCGCCGTGGAGGTGGCCGCGACCGGCATCCACTGGACCTTCTCTCCCGTGCTCTGCATCGCCCGCGACCTCCGCTGGGGGCGCGTGAACGAGACGTTCGGTGAGGACTCGCACCTGATCGGCGAGCTCGCCAGCGCGATGGTGCGCGGCTACCAGGGCGACGGCCTCGACGACCCGACCGCGATCCTCGCGACCGCCAAGCACTTCGCCGGCTACTCCGAGACGCAGGGCGGCCGGGATGCCTCGGAGGCCGACATCTCGCGGCGCAAGCTCCGCAGCTGGTTCCTGCCGCCGTTCGAGCGCGTCGCCCGCGAGGGATGCCGCTCGTTCATGCTCGGCTACCAGACCACGGACGGCGTGCCGATCACCCTCAACGAGTGGCTTCTCAGCGACGTGCTGCGCGGTGAGTGGGGCTACACCGGCACGCTCATCACCGACTGGGACAACGTCGGCCGGATGGTCTGGGAGCAGCACGTGCAGCCCGACGTCACGCATGCCGCGGCCGCCGCCGTGCGGGCCGGAAACGACATGATCATGACGACGCCCACGTTCTTCGAAGGCGCGTTGGATGCCGTCGTGAAGGGCATGCTCGCGGAGGACGCGTTCGATGCCGCCGTGGCGAGGATCCTCACGTTGAAGTTCGAGCTGGGCCTGTTCGAGGACCCGCGTCAACCGCGCGAGGACGTAGCCGCTCTCGTCGGCACGGCCGAGCACGCTGCGCTGAACCTCGAGGTGACCCGGCGTTCGCTCGTGCTGCTGGAGAACGACGGGACGCTTCCTCTTGCCCCTGCGGCGACCAAGCGCATCGCGGTCGTCGGCCCGCTCGCGGACGACGACCAGGAGCAGCTCGGCGACTGGGCCGGCGGTTCAGGACAGGCCGGATGGCTCGACGGACAGCCGCGCGAGATGATCACGACCGTGCTCGACGGGCTGCGCGAGATCGCGCCGTGGGAGGTCGTGCACGCCCGCGGCGCCGACATCCTCACCCTCGAGCCCGACCCTGCCGGCGCCACCTGGCCGGACGGGCAGCCCCGGCCGCCGGTCGTGCGTCCCGTCGCGGCCGACGAGGCGCAGATCGCCGAGGCCGTGGCCGCGGCTTCGTCGGCGGATGCCGTGGTCGCCGTGGTCGGCGATGCGCGAGGACTCTACGGCGAGGGGCGCTCCACCGCGACCCTCGAACTCATCGGCGGGCAGATCGCCCTGCTCGATGCGCTGATCGAGACGGGCAAGCCCGTCATCGTGGTGCTCATGGCGTCCAAGCCGCTGGTGCTGCCGGCATCCGTGCAGCGCGCCGCGGCCGTGCTGTGGGTCGCGAATCCGGGCATGCAGGGCGGTCGCGCGATCGCAGAGCTCATCGCCGGAGCCATTGAGCCGACGGGCCGTCTGCCGATCTCGTTCGCGCGTCACGCCGGGCAGCAGCCGACGTACTACAACCAGATCCGCGGACAGCACGGCGACCGCTACGCCGACCTCACCCAGTCGCCGGCGTGGGCGTTCGGCGAGGGGCTGTCGTACACGACGGTGTCGTACTCCGATCTGGTCATCGACGAGGCTGCGCTCGCGGCATCCGGCACGGTCGTCGCGCACGTGAGCGTGACGAACACCGGTGCGCGTCCGACGATCGAGACCGTCCAGGTGTACGTGCGGGATGCCGTCACCAGCGTGAGTTGGGCCGACCGGGAGCTCAAGACGTACCGGCAGGTGCCGCTGGAGCCGGGGGAGTCGGTGCGTGTGCGCATCGAACTGCCGGTGGCCGAGTGCACGATCGTGGATGCCGCGGGCACCCGCGTCGTCGAACCGGGGGAGTTCGCGCTGCTGGTCGGACCGAGCTCGCGCGAGGAGTCCCTGCTCAGCGCGGAGTTCACGGTCGGCTGAGTCGGCTTCGACTCGCTCCGCTCGCTCACCCCGTTTCGTCTTCGGCGGCTGTGCCGCCTCCGCTCAACGACCCGCCGGCTGTCGACAGGTTCTCCGCGGGTCGTTGAGCGAGCGAAGCGAGACGAAAGGTCGGCGACACCCCCGGATACAGTTGATCTGCCCCAATCGGGGCGTTCACCCTTGGAGTCCGCATGGCAACCGTCGACGAGCGCGCCCGCTACCGGCCGAATCCGTCCGTCCTGACCGCGCTGAAGTCGCCGCGGCTGCTGACCCGCGAAGTCCTCGCCGGGCTCGTGGTCGGACTCGCGCTCATCCCCGAGGCGATCGCGTTCTCGATCATCGCCGGGGTCGACCCGAAGGTCGGACTGTTCTCGGCGTTCGTGATGGCCGTGTCGATCGCGTTCGTCGGCGGCCGCCCCGCCATGATCAGCGCCGCGACCGGAGCCGTCGCCCTCGTGATCGCCCCCGTCATGCGCGAGCACGGTATGGACTACTTCATCGCCACCGTCATCCTCGCCGGCGTCTTCCAGGTGCTGCTCGCCGTCCTCGGCGTCGCGAAGCTCATGCGCTTCATCCCCCGCAGCGTCATGGTCGGATTCGTCAACGCGCTCGCGATCCTGGTCTTCATGGCGCAGCTGCCGCACCTGATCGACGTGCCCTGGCTCGTCTACCCGCTGGTGGCCGGCGGCATCCTCGTCATGATCCTGATGCCGCGCCTGACGAAGATCGTGCCCGCGCCGCTGATCTCCATCATCCTGGTCACCGCCGTCGTCGTGCTGTTCGCCCTCGACGTCCCGACCGTCGGCGACGAGGGCGAGCTGCCGCGCAGCCTGCCCGAGCTGTTCATCCCGAACGTCCCGCTCACCTGGGAGACGTTCACGATCATCGCGCCGTTCTCCCTCGGGATGGCTCTGGTGGGGCTGCTCGAATCGCTCATGACGGCCAAGCTCGTCGACGAGATCACCGACACCCACTCGCGGAAGACCCGCGAGGCATGGGGGCAGGGCGTCGCGAACATGCTCTCCGGGTTCCTCGGAGGCATGGGCGGCTGCGCGATGATCGGCCAGACCATGATCAACGTGAAGGTCTCCGGAGCCCGCACCCGCATCTCGACGTTCTGCGCCGGCGTGTTCCTGCTCGTCCTCGTCGTCACCCTGGGCGACGTCGTCGCGATCATCCCGATGGCGGCGCTGGTCGCCGTGATGATCATGGTGTGCGTCGCGACGTTCGACTGGCACAGCATCCGCCCGTCGACCCTGCGCCGGATGCCCAAGAGCGAGACGATCGTCATGGTCGCCACCGTCGTGCTCGTCGTGCTCACCGAGAACCTGGCGATCGGGGTCGTCGCCGGCGTGATCGTGGCATCCGTCCTGTTCGTCCGCCGCGTCTCGCACTTCGCGACCGTGACGCGCAGCGTGTCAGCGGATGCTGCGCACTACACGGTCGACGGCGAGCTGTTCTTCGCCTCCAGCAACGACCTCACGACGCAGTTCGAGTACGCCGACGACCCGGAGCGCGTGGTGATCGACATGGCGCGCTCGCACATCTGGGATGCATCGACCGTCGCCGCCCTCGACGCGATCGAGACCAAGTACGCACAGCACGGCAAGACCGTCGAGCTCAGGGGACTCAACGACGCGAGCGGCCTGTTCCACGGCCGGCTGAGCGGCGGCTTCCCGCCGGCGTGAGGCCGACGCTGTCAGTCGCTCAGGGCGCGGACTCGGAGGCGCGATAGCGACGGTTGCGCAGACCCAGAAGAACGGATGCCAGGACCGCTGCCAGCACGGAGGCCGTGAGGATCGCGACCTTGGCGTGATCGTGCGCCTCGGTCCCCGCGGCGAAGCTGAGCTCGGCGACCAGGAGCGAAACCGTGAACCCGATCCCGGCGAGGACGCCGACGCCGAGGATGTCCAGCCAGCGCAGAGCGGGATCGAGGTCGATCCGCCGGATGCGGGTGATGGCCCACGTGGCGGCGGTGATGCCCAGCGGTTTGCCGAGCACGAGCGCCAGCACGATCCCGAGCACGATCGGGTCGGAGAACGCCGAGACGAAGCCCTCAGCGCCGCCGATCGCTACGCCTGCGGAGAAGAACGCGAACACCGGCACCGCGAACCCGGCCGACAGCGGACGGAACCGGTGCTCGAACACCTCGGCCAGGCCCGGACCTGCGTCCGGCCCGCGATCCGCCCGCTTGTGCAGCACCGGGATGGTGAAGCCGAGCAGAACCCCGGCGATCGTGGCGTGGATGCCGGACGCATGCAGCAGCACCCACGCGACGACCCCGATCGGCAGCAGGATGAGCCACGCGGCGGTCGGCCGCAGGTGGAAGAAGCGCCGGTACAGTTGGGCGATCGCGCCGTAGACCGCGATCACGACGAGCGCGAGCAGCAGCAGGACGACCTCGACCGTCTCGGTGTAGAACAGCGCGATGATCCCGATGGCGATCAGGTCATCGACCACGGCGAGGGTGAGCAGGAAGATCCGCAGCGCGCTCGGCAGATGCGAGCCGATCACGGCCAGCACGGCGACCGCGAAGGCGATGTCGGTCGCCGTCGGGATCGCCCACCCGCGGGATGCCTCCGCCGATTCCGCGACGACGGCGAGGTAGATGATCGCCGGCACGGCGACCCCGCCGACGGCCGCGACGATGGGCACGATCGCCGTGCTGAACTGCCGCAGGTCTCCACTGACGAACTCGCGTTTGAGCTCGAGACCGACGAGGAAGAAGAAGATCGCCAGCAGACCGTCGGCCGCCCATGCGCCGATGCTGAGCCGCAGGTGCCACGGCTCGTAGCCGATCTCGAAGTCCCTGATCGCGAAGTACGACTCCGACCAGGGCGAGTTCGCCCACACCAGCGCTACGACGGCGAGGGCGACCAGCAGGACACCGCCGACGGTCTCCTTGCGCAGGATCTCGGTGATGCGGAGCGATTCCGCCGCGGACGAGGAGGGGAAGAAGCGGCGGATACGGGGAGCGGAGGGCGACATGAGCGCCTTTCGGGTCGACGGCAGATTGCGTCGACCAGGCTTCCCGACTCTCCGCACTCAGCCTATCGCGGCATCCTCAGCGCTTCACCCGCCCGGTCTCGTACGCCCACATCGCGGCCTCCACACGATTGCGCACGCCGATCTTCGCGAGGATCGCGCCGATGTGCGTCTTGACGGTCCCGAGCGAGAGGAACAGACGTCCGCCGATCTCGACGTTGGTGAGGCCTGCGGCCAGCAGCGCCAGCACCTCCTCCTCGCGTGCGGTCAGCGGTTCGGCGGCCGGCCGGGAAGCGGATGCCGTCGGCGCGAACTCCGCGAGCAGCCTGGTCGTGATCCGCGGTGAGATCAGCGCATCGCCGGCGGCCGCCGCCCGCACGGCCTCCGCGATCAGCGTGGGTCCGGCATCCTTCAGCAGGAAGCCCCGCGCGCCCGCGCGCAGCGCCCCGTACACGTACTCGTCGAGGTCGAACGTCGTGATGATCACCACCGGAACCGGGTCGGCGACGCCCTCGCCCGCCAGCAGCTCGGTGGCCTGGATGCCGTCGAGCCCCGGCATCCGGATGTCGAGGAGCGCGACGTCCGGCCGGGTGCGCCGTGCCAGCGCGACCGCCTCGGCGCCGTCGGCGGCCTCCGCGACGACCTCGATGTCCGCGGCCGTGTCGAGCAAGAGCCGCAGCCCGGTGCGGACCGGCTCCTGGTCGTCGGCGATGAGGACGCGGATCATCGGACGCTTCTCGTCGGGATCACAGCGCGCAGCATCCATCCGCCGTCCGGAGCGGGCCCCGCCTCGACCGTGCCGCCCAGCAGTGCGGCGCGCTCGCTCATGCCGCGCAGCCCGTGACCGTCGCCGGAGGGCGATGCCGCGGATCGCCCGTCGTCGGTGACCGTCAGGTGCGTCGATCCGGGTGCCGAGGTCACGGCGACGCGGATCGACGTCGCGCCCGTGGCATGGCGGCGTGCGTTGGTGATGGCCTCCTGCGCGATGCGGAACAGGGTCGTCGCGACGATGTCGGGCACGGCCGCCGGCAGCTCGACCGTGACGACGACCTTCGGCGGCCCGTCGGCGGCGAAGTCCTCGATCTCGGCGATGCCGGGCGACGGCGCGTATTCGACAGGGCCGCGCAGCACCCCCACGAGGGCGCGCATGTCGTTCATCACGGCGGAGGCCTCGCGCTCGATCACCTCGAGTGAATCTCGGACGATGTCGTCGGCGGGCAGATTCGTCACCGCCATGCTCGCGACCTGCGCGCGGATCACGATCGCCGACGCGTGATGCGCGACCGTGTCGTGCAGGTCGCGCGCGAGGGCCTCGCGTTCCTGGGCACGGATCGCCGCGAAGTCCCTGGCTCTGGATGCCACGCGCTCCCGCCGCAGCGCGCCGATCAGCACGGCCCCGCCGACGAAGGCCACTCCGGCGACGACGCCGGCGATGCCCTCGGGCGTGAACAGATTCGTACCGCTCAGCGCGAGCGAGCACAGCAGGCCGGCCGCGAGGATCGCGCCGCCGATGGTCCGCTCCTTCGTCGAACCCCAGCGGAACAGCGCGTAGGGCGCCATGAGCAGGGCGAACATGGCGACGAGGCCGCCGGTCGGGATGCCGCCGAGCACCTGGGCGACCTCGAAGCCGGCCGACAGGGCCGTGGTCGTCGCGACGACGAGCAGCGGATGCGAGCGCCGCCACGGCAGGGCAGCCAGCGCGAGGGTCGTCACGGCCGCCGTCGCCACCGGCCACGACAGGTCGGTGCGGAGGGCGGTCTCGAGGATCGCCAGCACGACCAGCGCGATGACGAGCACCATGTCCCGCGGTCTCGGGCCGGCCGGGCTCATGTCGAACCGGGAGAGGCGCTCCGCGTCGCGTGGGGTCGGCACACTCGGCATGTTACCCACGCGACTGTGCTCACGCGGCGACGGTGTGCTCACGCGGCAGTCCGGCGGGCCGGCGCCGCAGGATCGTGCGGCGGATGATCACCTCGGCGGCGACGATGTTGATCAGCCACCCGGCGTCCATCTGCACCAGCCGCCAGAACTCGTCCGGCGCGCCGAACAGGATCGCGAACGGCGCCGAGGTGAGCACCTGCGTGCCGGCGCCCATGGCGAGTGCATACGCACGGATCATCCACGCGCCGTGCTGAGGGATGTCGCGGCGGGCGATCGCCACGAGCGCCAGCACGATGGACATGGCCATCAGCACGCCGACGACGTACCGGGAGATCTGCAGCGCGAGCCCGTCGATCGGCGGGGCGTCGTAGTACGCCGTCATCCACAGGCCGGTCAGCGCGACGGCGAGTCCGGCCGGCACGAGCAGGTAGCGCCCGGCGAACCGATGCCAGCCGAGGTGACGGCGGCGGAGCCCGGGGAGGAACTGGAACGCGCCGATCAGTGAGTACACCAGTGCGCCGATGATGTGCACGACCACGGGCAGCGGCATCTCCATGAAGCGTGCGTTGGCGGACGTGACGGGTGCGTCGGCGGCGATCTCGCCGACACGGACGGCTCCGGCGAGCGACGGGATGAGGGCGAGGATGATGAGGCCGGCGGCGATGAGCCATTCACGACGGGTGTTCATGCTTCGATGCTCGCCGGTGCGGCATCCGGCGCACATCGGCCACATGGCCGGTTCCGCCGTCGGGTCACCTGTCCTGGACGCGCGCCGTCGTGCCGCGCACGATCAGCTCGAACGGCAGTGCAGCCTGCGACGCCTGCTCGTCGGTCGCCTCGAGCTTGGCGAGTACGGCCGCAGCCGCCCGCTCGCCCTGCGCGAGCGGGAACTGGTCGACCGTCGTCAGGCGGAAGAACTCGCCGAGTTCGTGGCCGTCGATGCCGACGACCGAGAGATCCTCCGGCACCCGGTATCCCAGATCGCGCGCCGCGAGCACGGCGCCGACCGCCATCTCATCGGATGCCGCGAACACCGCCGTCGGGCGGGGTCCCGGCCGTCCCAGCAGCTGCTTGGCCGCGCGGTAGCCGCCGTCGACGGTGAAGTCGGCGGGCTCCAGGTAGGCGGGTTTCGGGGTGATTCCGGCATCCGCCAGCGCCTTCTCGAAGCCGAGCCGGCGATGGGTCGGGATGTGGAAGTCGATGTCGAACTCCGGGTTCGCGCCGATGTGCGCGATCTCGGTGTGCCCGAGGCGCAGCAGGTGCTGCGTGGCGAGCTGTGCGAGTCCGAAGTCGTCCACCGTGAGCGTGTCCAGGCGCGGATTCGGACCGCCGATCGCGATCACGGGCAGGCCCAGCGCGAGCAGCTGCTCGGTCTCATCCTCGTCGAGTTCGATGGCGACGGCGATCACGGCATCCACCCGCTGGCGCCGCAGCGCCGTCTCGAACACATCCTTGCGCACGTCCTCGTCGGCGGTGATGTTGTACAGCGTGATGTCGTACCCGTGGCGCATCAGGGCGCTGGAGACGCCCGAGAGCACCGTGCTGAAGAACCAGCGATCCAGGAACGGCACGACCACGCCGATGTTCCTGGTGCGTCCCGAGGCCAGGCTCGACGCCCGCGAGGAGACCACGTAGCCGAGCTCCTGTGCGGCGAGGCGGACCTTCTCGCGGGACGCCGCCGAGACATAGCCGCGGCCGCTGAGGGCGCGCGAGACCGTGGCTGTCGACAGCCCGGCCCTGCGCGCGACCTCATCGATGCTGACCATGCGCCGGCGTCAGCCCTTCGTGTACCAGGTGGCGTGATCGGTCGGCAGGGCGGTGCCGTCGAACGGCTGGCTCTGCACCACGAACGTCACGTCGTCGCCGAGCTCCAGCGGCGCATCGCCGAGGTTCACCGCGACGTGCAGGTCGCCGCGGCGGAACGCCACGGTCTGCTCGCCGAGGTCCTCCCACACCAGTGAGCCGATGCCGAGGTCCCGCTCGCGGCGCAGCCGCAGCAGCTCCTTGTAGAGGTTCAGAGTTGAGGTGGCATCCGCCTGCTCGACGTCGCGGGCGAACGTCGCCCACTCGCCGGGCTGCGGCAGCCAGGAGTCCCCGGTGGTGTTGAAGCCGAAGGCCGGGGCGCCTGACTCCCACGGGATCGGCACGCGGCAGCCGTCGCGGCCGTAGCGCTCGCCGTTCGTGCGGAACCAGGTCGGGTCCTGACGGAACTCGTCGGGGATCTCCATGGCCTCGGGCAGGCCGAGCTCCTCGCCCTGGTACAGGTACGACGAGCCGGGGAGCGCGAGCATGGCGGTGGTCGCGGCGCGTGCGCGCGACAGGCCGGCGGACGGGTCGGGCTTGCCCGCGGACAGAGGGCCGATGCCGTCGCCCTGCGGGCTGTCGGCGGTGAGCGCCAGGCGCGAGGCGTGCCGGATGACGTCGTGGTTCGACAGCACCCAGGTGCTCGGCGCGCCGACCTTGCCGAACTCGTCGAGCGACTCGCGGATGATGTCGCGGATCTTCGCCGCATCCCATTCGGTCATCATGTACGGGAAATTGAACGTCTGGTGCATCTCGTCGGGGCGCACCCAGAGCGCCGTCTTCTTCAGCGTCGGCAGCCAGGCCTCGCCGCACAGTGCGCGGTCGCCGTCGTACTCGGCCATGACCTGATGCCAGTCGCGATAGATGTCGTGCACGCCGTCCTGACCCCAGTACGGCACGTTCTCCTCGCCGCCGCCCATCGAGTCGGCGTCCGCCACCGGTGCGTAGTCCGGAAGACCGGCCTCCTTGACCATGCCGTGAGCAACGTCCACACGGAATCCGTCGACGCCGCGGTCGAGCCAGAAGCGCAGGATGGAGCGGAACTCCTCCTTGACCTCTTCGTTGGTCCAGTCGAAGTCGGGCTGGGTGGCGTCGAAGATGTGCAGGTACCACTGGCCGGGGGTGCCGTCGGCCTCGGTCACGCGCTGCCACATCCCGCCGCCGAACACGCTCTCCCAGTTGTTCGGGGGCAGCTCGCCGTTCTCGCCGCGGCCGTCGCGGAACACGTACCGCGCACGCTCGCGGCTGCCGGGGCCTGCCTTGAGCGCCTCCTGGAACCAGGCGTGCTGGTCGGAGGAGTGGTTCGGGACGAGGTCGACGATGACGCGGATGCCGCGGGCGTGGGCCTGCGCGAGCATCTCGTCGAAGTCGGCGAGGGTGCCGAAGATCGGGTCGACGTCGCGGTAGTCGGCGACGTCGTAGCCGGCATCCTTCTGGGGGCTCGTCATGAACGGGCTCAGCCAGATCGCGTCGATGCCGAGCTCCTGCAGCGCGTCGAGGCGGCCGGTGATACCGGGCAGGTCGCCGATGCCGTCTCCAGATGCGTCGGCGAAGGAACGGGGGTAGATCTGGTAGATCACGGCACTGCGCCACCACTCGGAACCGGGCGCGGCGAACTGTTCGAGCTCTGTCATGCGGTCGAGCCTACTGCAAACGCTTACAGACCCGCTAGATCGCCGATCGAATCGGTTCGGCAGTGGGTGGACGGATGCGTGCGCCGCCCGGCATCCGCGCGTCAAGAACTATAGCGCTAGCCGCCGATCACGACATTGACGGGGGCGTCGCCGCGCAGCATCCGCTCGATCTGCGTGCGGATCAGGCGCGCGATGCGCGGATTCATAGCGGTGGATGCCCCGCCGACGTGCGGCGAGATGAGGACGCCATCGGTCTTCCAGAGCGGATGCTGCGCCGGCAGCGGTTCCGGATCGAGAACATCCAGCGCCGCACGGATGCGACCCTGCTGGCGCACGAGCGCGTCTGTGTCGATCAGGGTGCCGCGGCCGACGTTGACCAGCAGCGCGCCGTCGGCCATCCGACCGAGCAGCTCGTCGTCGAACAGGTGGTGGGTCGCGTTGCCGCCAGGGAGGGCGAGGATGACGATCTCGGCATCCGGAAGCAGTGCCGGCAGCTCGTCGATCGCATGCACCTGCACCCGCCCGAGCCGCTCATGCCACACGGGGCGGGCGGTGCGCGCGACGACGGTCAGGTCGATCTCGAAGGGCTCCAGGCGCAGCGCGATCGCCTCGCCGACGCCGCCGAATCCTACGAGCAGCACCCTGCGATCGGCGAGGCTCTCGGCGAACACCGGCGACCATTCGCCGTCCTGCTGGGCGAGGACGAACCGGGGCAACTGCCGCTGCGCGGCGAGGGTCAGCGCGAGCGCGATCTCGGCCGTCGACGTCTCATGCACGCTCGCGGCGTTCGCGAACGGGATGCCGCCTGGCAGCACCTCCTCGACGCCGTCGTAGCCGATCGACTGGCTTTGGACGAGGCCGACGTCGAGTCCCTCCAGGCCGCCGAAGAACTTCGTGCCGCCCATGTACGGCGGGACGACCAGATCGATCCGCTCGCGCGGAGCCGGGGACGCCATGTCCCAGATCTCCAGCTCCACTCCTTCGGGGAGGGGGCCGATGTTCTCGGCGAGGCGGGCGGTCGGCACGGTGACGAAGAGACTCACGTTCTGAGCCTATCGACCGCGGAGAGCCTATCGACCGCGGGCGTCGCGGAACGATACGCTCGGCGTCAACCCACCCGAGGAGAGACCATGGTTCCCGAGATCAACTACTGGGCTGTGCTGCTCGCGATGCTCTCGAGCATGGTCGTCGGCTCGATCTGGTACACACCGAAGGTGTTCGGCACGCGCTGGGCGCGCCTGGCGAACGTCGACATGACCGGTTCCGCGAAGAGCGCGGTCTGGCCGATCATCACCACCGTGATCGTCAGCTTCATCACCGCGTGGGTGCTCGCCGGAGCATCCGCCATCGCCTGGCACTTCTACGAGGGATCGTTCTTCCTCGGCACGATCGTCACGGCCGTGCTCCTATGGGCCGGTTTCACGGCGGCGCGCTTCATCACGCACGACGCGTTCGAGGGCCGATCGACTTCGCTGACAACGCTGAACATCGCGCACGAGCTCGTCACCCTCGTCATCATGGCCGTGATCATCGGCGTGTGGCCGCCCGCCGGAACCGTTTGACATCACGCTTCGACTCGTCGCCGGCGCTCCTCGCTCACCGCGTTTCGTCTGCGGCGGCTGCGCCGCCTCCGCTCAACGACCCACAGACGCAGTTCCCGCGGGTCGTTGAGCGAGCGAAGCGAGACGAAACGGGCTGAGCGAGCCGCAGGCGAGTCGAAGCCGACTCCAGTCGACGGGCTACGCGGCGACGCGCGCGACGGCGTTGATGGCGGCCTGGAAGAAGCCCAGGCCGTCGACGCCCGAACGCATCGCGGCGGCGGTGTCCGGTCCGAAGCCGGGCTCGGTGGCGTGCTCGGGGTGCGGCATGAGGCCCACGACGTTCCCCGCCTCGTTCGTGACACCCGCGATGTCGCGCAGTGACCCGTTCGGGTTGACGCCGGCATAGCGGAACGCCACGAGCCCCTCGCCCTCGAGTCGGTCGAGGGTGTCCTCGGAGGCGATGTAGCCGCCTTCGCCGTTCTTCAGCGGGATGACGATCTCCTGGCCCCGGCGGAATGTGTTCGTCCACGCGGTGTCGGAGTTCTCGACCGTGAGTGTCTGGTCGCGGCGCACGAAGTGCTGGTGGTCGTTGCGGATCAGGCCCCCGGGCAGCAGGTGCGCCTCGACGAGCATCTGGAAGCCGTTGCAGATGCCGAGCACGGGCATGCCCTTGCCGGCGGCATCCTTCACCTCGGCCATGATCGGCGAGAGCGCAGCGATCGCACCGGAGCGCAGGTAGTCGCCGTAGCTGAATCCGCCGGGAAGAACCAGGGCGTCCACGCCCTCGAGGTCGTGCGAACCGTGCCAGAGCGCGACGGGCTCGGCGCCGGCGAGGCGCACGGCACGCTGCGCATCACGGTCGTCCAGGGAGCCCGGCCAGGTGATGACCCCGATGCGGACGGTCACTCGACGACCTCGATGCCCACGACGTCCTCGATCACGGAGTTCGAAAGCACATCCTCGGCCAGGCGGCGCGCCTCGGCGAGCACGGCATCCGTGACCTCGCCGTCGACCGAGAGCTCGAAGCGCTTGCCGATGCGAACGTCGCTGAAGCCCTCGACGCCGATGCGCGAGAACGCACCTGCGACAGCCTTCCCCTGCGGGTCGAGCAGTTCGGACTTGGGCATGACGTCGACGACGATGGTGGGCATGAACGGCTCCGGAAGTCGCGGGAAGGCGGGCAGCCCCAGTCTATCGGCACGGGCCGCACGCCCGGTCCTGGACGTAGACGGATGCTCGCACCCGGGTCTACGCTGTGCGCATCGGGATTCTGGGGCCCGGGCAAGGAGCATGAGATGCCCTGTGACGCAAGCGGCATGGCAGAGATCCACCGGTGGTTCAAGACCGGCTTCGGCGAGGGCGGCGCTCTCGTCCAAGGGGTGAAAGACGGCGATGCGGCGCACGCCGAGGTCGTCGCCGCACACCTCGGCATGCTGTCGGTCGGGCTGCACGGACATCACGAGTTCGAGGACGCCAATCTCTGGGATCGGCTGAGCGCGCAGGCACCGCCGTGCGCGCTGCACGTCGAGCGGATGAAGTCACAGCATGCTCAGATGCTCGTCCACCTCGACGAACTCGACGCGGCGTTGCCCGGGTGGCGCGCCACCGGCCGCTCGGCCGACGCGAAGGCTGTGCTCAGCGCGCTGTCCGGCATCAACGCGGCGCTGGTCGCGCACCTGCCGGACGAGGAGGAGAACATCGTCCCGGTCATGGAGCAGGTGCTCGATCAGAAGGACATGGTCGCGGCGAGCGAGCATGGCCGCAGATCGATTCCCCGAGGGCGGAACTGGCAGGCGATGGGCGCGATCCTCGCCGCTCAGCCCGATGGCGGCGACGTGTGGCTGCGAAAGAACCTCCCGGCACCGGTGCGCCTGATCTGGCGATTCGTCGGTCGCCCGAACTATGCGGCGAACCGACGCGCCCTCGTGGAGGGACCGCACTGAATCGCGCGCCGCAGGCGGGTCAGTGCACCCTGCGTCAGGAGTGGAAGACGGTGTGCAGGTCGCCGATGGCCTCGCGTCCGCCGAGTCCCTCGATCTCGAACAGCACGGAGATGCCGGCGACGTGTGATCCGAGGCGCTCGATGAGCTGACGGCCGGCTGCGAGCGTGCCGCCGGTGGCGAGCACATCGTCGATCAGCAGCACGCGAGACCCGGCCGGCAGATCGTCGTGCATCTCGATCGTGGCCGTACCGTACTCGAGCGCGTAGTCGACGGATGCCGCGGGGCGCGGCAGCTTGCCGGCCTTGCGGATCGGGATGAGGCCCGTGCCCGCCGCGATCGCGGCGGCTCCGGCGATGAGGAATCCGCGTGCCTCGATGCCGGCGATCACGTCGAACTGCCCGGCGAACGGCTCGATGATCGCGTCGGTGGTCGCGCGGAGCGCCTCGGCATCGGCCAGCAGCGGCGTGATGTCGCGGAACAGGATGCCGGGTTCCGGATAGTCCGGAACGGTGCCGATCAGTGAAGCGGCGCGGGTGAGGGCAGGGGACAGCGCGGAGGAGGGCACGCGCCAAGGCTACTCGTCCCGTGTGAACGCAATCCCGCTTGACAGCGATGGGAGCGCTCCCATACAGTGACTCAAGGATCGTGGGAGCGCTCCCATGGTCGTCCACGCGTTTGAAGTACCACTGCACACCCACCGCACCACCACCACAAAGGAGTGAACCGTGAACACACCCATCCGCCGACGCCTGCTGGCGACAGCAGCCGTCGCATCCGTCTCCGCCCTCGCCCTCGCCGGCTGCTCGGCCGGAGGCAGCGAGGCCGACGCCGGCTCCGACGCAGACGTCACGCTGACCGTCACGACCTTCGGCACCTTCGGGTATGAGGAGCTCTACGAGGAGTACGAGGAGCTGCACCCGAACGTCACGATCGAGGCGAGCAATATCGACACCGGCGGCAACGCCCGCACCGACGCGTTCACCAAGATCGCCGCAGGCTCCGGCCTCAGCGACATCGTCGCGATCGAAGAGGGCTGGCTCGGCGCCATCATGGACGTCTCCGACACCTTCGTCGACCTGCGCGACTACGGCATCGAGGACCGCAAGGACGACTGGGTCGACTGGAAGTACGCGCAGGGGACCGACGCGGAGGGCCGCGTGATCGGCTACGGCACCGACATCGGTCCGTCCGGCATCTGCTACAACGGCCCCGCGCTCGAGGCTGCAGGGCTCCCCAGCGACCGCGAGTCCGTCGCCGAGCTGCTGGACGGCGACTGGGCCCACTACTTCGAGGTCGGCGCCGAGTACACGGCGAAGACCGGCAAGGCCTGGTACGACCACTCCGGGTTCGTGTGGAACTCGATGGTGAACCAGCTCGATGAGGGCTACTACACCGCCGACGGCGAGCTCAACGTCGAGGGCAACGCGGAACTGCAGGAGCGCTTCGAGCTGTTGGGGGCGGCGACCGAGGGTGGCCAGTCCGCCGCGCAGGCGGCCTGGGACTGGAACGGCGGCAAGTCGTTCGTCGACGGCACGTTCGCGACGTTCGTCTGCCCCGGCTGGATGCTGGGGACCATCGCCGGGCAGCTCGAAGCCGGCGGCGGCGACGCGTCGACCGGCTGGGACTTCGCCGACGTCTTCCCGGGCGGTGCGGCCAACTGGGGTGGCGCCTGGCTCTCGATCCCCGAGACGTCCGAGCACAAGGAAGCGGCCGCTGAGCTCGCCGACTGGCTGACGCAGCCCGAGCAGCAGGTGAAGCAGTCCGCCGCGGCCGGCAACTTCCCCTCGACCGTCAAGGCGCAGGAGGAGCTGGCAGCCGCAGCCACGCCGAACGAGCTCTTCAACGGCGCACCCACCGGTGCCATCCTCGCCGAGCGCGCGAAGGGCGTCGTGGCGCAGTTCAAGGGTGAGCACGACTCGGTGATCCAGGAGAACGTCTTCGGCCCTGCGCTGAGCAGCCTGGACCGCGGCGAGACCGACACGCAGGGCGCTTGGGACCAGGCCATCCAGCTGCTGAACGACCTCGTCGGCTGACATCCGCCACGCTCAGGTCGCAGTTTCTGCCGCTTCGGCGCCGCCAAACCGGCAGAAACTGCGACCTGCAGCATCCGATCTTGAGGCAGAACTCATGACTCTCACCGCCCCGCCCCGCGAGCGCCGTGACACGGCATCCGCCGCGACGGCCCATGCCGCGCCGAAGCGCTCCTGGCGCCACCGCGTCTCGAGGTTCGACCAGAACGCCTCGCCGTACTTCTACGTCGCGCCGTTCTTCCTCCTGTTCGGCCTGGTCGGCCTGTTCCCGCTCGTGTACACCGTGTACGTGGCTGTGCACGACTGGGATCTGCTCAAGGGCGAGGGCGACTTCGTCGGCGTCGGCAACTTCGTCGAGATCCTCGGCGACGCGATGTTCTGGAACTCGATCTTCAACACCCTGAGCATCTTCCTGCTCTCCGCCATCCCGCAGCTCGCGGTCGCGCTGCTGGTCGCCTATCTTCTCGATCGCGGTCTGCGGGCGCCGACCATCTGGCGCATGAGCGTGCTGATCCCGTTCGTGGTGACGCCGGTCGCCGTCGCGATCATCTTCTCCAGCATCTTCAACGAGGCCGACGGCCTCGCTAACAACCTGCTGAACCTCATCGGCATCGCCGATCAGGAGTGGAAGCACGACACCTTCCTCTCGCACATCGCGATCGCGATCATGGTGAACTTCCGCTGGACCGGGTACAACGCCCTCATCCTGCTGGCCGCGATGCAGGCGGTTCCGCGCGACCTCTACGAGTCCGCCGCGATCGACGGAGCGGGCGCGGGGCGCCGCTTCTTCTCGATCACCGTCCCGACGATCCGCCCGACCCTGATCTTCGTCATCATCACGTCCACGATCGGCGGACTGCAGATCTTCGCAGAACCGCGGCTGTTCGACGTTTCCACGGCGGGCGGCATCGGCGGCAGCGACCGGCAGTTCCAGACCACGGTGCTGTTCCTGTGGGAGCTGGCCTTCTTCCGCCGCAACCTCGGCGAGGCATCCGCCGTCGCCATCCTGCTGTTCCTGCTCATCGTCGGGATCGGCGTGATCAACTTCCTGCTCTCCCGGCGCATCGCCACCGGAGACGCACCGAAGGCAAACCGCGCCGCGCGCCGCCGTGCGCGCAAGAACGCCGCACGCAAGAACGAGGAGATCGCACGATGACCGCCACGCAGGCATTGAGCGTGCCCGAGAAGATCCGCAGGCGCAGGCCGGCCGGCGGCACGGCCGGCATCGGCAGCCGACCGGGCTTCCTCACCTACGGACTCCTCGCCGCGTTCATCATCGGCAGCGTGTATCCGCTGTGGTGGTCGGTGGTCGTCGCCAGCGGCACCAACTCCACCCGGGGCGAGACACTGCCGCTCATCCCCGGCGGGAACTTCTTCGCCAACGCGGCGAAGGTGTTCGACGCCATCCCGTTCTGGCTCGCGCTGGGCAACTCGTTCATCATCTCCACGGTGATCACGGTCTCGGTCGTCACGTTCTCGACGCTGGCGGGGTACGCGTTCGCGAAGCTCCGCTTCAAGGGCCGCGAGGGACTCATGGTCTTCGTGATCGCGACCATGGCGATCCCGACCCAGCTCGGGATCATTCCGCTGTTCATGATCATGCGCGAACTCGGCTGGACTGGGTCGATCGGCGCGGTCATCATCCCGACTCTCGTCACGGCGTTCGGGGTGTTCTTCATGCGCCAGTACCTCGTCGACGTCATCCCGGATGAGCTGATCGAGGCGGCGCGCATGGACGGCGCGAACCAGTTCCGCACGTTCCTGACCGTCGGCATCCCGGCCGCGCGTCCCGCGATGGCGATCCTCGGGCTGTTCACGTTCATGACGGCGTGGACCGACTACTTGTGGCCGCTGATCGTGCTCTCCCCCCAGAACCCGACGCTGCAGACGGCGCTCAGCCAGCTGCAGTCCGGCTACTACATCGACTACTCGATCGTGCTCACCGGTGCGGTGCTCGCGACCCTGCCCCTGCTCATCCTCTTCGCGGTCGCAGGCAAGCAGCTGGTCAGTGGCATCATGGCGGGCGCGGTGAAAGGATGACGCATATGACCACCAGGCGGTTCCCGGACGACTTCCTCTTCGGTGCGGCCACCGCGGCCTACCAGATCGAGGGTGCGGCCTTCGAGGACGGCAGGACGGCGTCCATCTGGGATGCCTTCGCCCGGGTTCCCGGCGCCGTCATCGGCGGCGACAACGGCGACATCGCCTGCGACCATTACCGCCGGTACGGTGACGACGTCGCGCTCATGAAGAGCCTTGGGCTGCAGACGTACCGCTTCTCCACCTCGTGGTCGCGCGTGCGGCCCGACGGCGGTGCCGTCAACCAGGCGGGCGTCGACTTCTACAGTCGTCTCGTCGACGAACTCCTGGGTGCCGGCATCCTGCCGTGGCTGACGCTGTACCACTGGGACATGCCGCAGGCGCTGCAGGAGAACGGCGGCTGGACGAGCCGCGACATCGTCGACCGGTTCCTCGAGTACGCAGGAACCATGCATGACGCACTCGGTGACCGGGTGAACGTGTGGACGACCCTGAACGAGCCGTGGTGCTCGTCGTTCCTCTCCTACACGGGCGGCGAGCACGCGCCCGGGCACACCAGCATCGCCGAGGGACTGCTCGCCGCGCATCACCAGCTGCTCGCGCACGGCGAGACGATTCGTGAACTGCGCGGTCGAGACGCGAACCTCAATCTCGGAATCACGCTGAATCACACGGTCGCCGATCCGGCCGATCCCCAGAACCCGGCGGACGTGGATGCCGCGCGTCGCGTGGACGGTCAGTTCAACCGCTGGTTCCTCGACCCGATCTATCGCGGCGAGTACCCGGCCGACATCATCGAGGATCTCCGGGCCGTCGACGCGGATGCGGTCGCGCAGTTCGAGGTCGCCGTCCGCGACGGCGATCTCGAGACGATCTCGCAGCGGATCGACACGCAGGGCGTGAACTACTATCACGGCGATCTGCTCTCGGGCACGGCACCCGAGCATCCGCCGGTGTCGGGCGCACCGCGTACCGAGCGCAAGGGACGCAGCCCCTACCCGTCGGATGCCGGCATCCACGCCGTCGAGCGCGGGCTCGCGCGCACGGCGCAGAACTGGGAGATCCAGCCGGAGGGCCTCACGCGTCTGCTGCGCCGCCTGTCGGACGACTACACCGCAGAGCGCGGCGTGACGCTCTACGTCACCGAGAACGGCGCAGCCTTCGACGACGTGGTCGCGGAGGACGGTCAGGTGCACGACGAAGACCGCGTCGAGTACGTCCGCGCCCACCTGGCAGCAGTGCTGGATGCCGCGGATGCCGGCGTCGATGTGCGGGGCTTCTTCTACTGGTCGCTGATGGACAACTTCGAGTGGGCCTGGGGGTACGACAAGCGGTTCGGAATCGTGCGCGTCGACTACGACACCCAGAAGCGCACGGTGAAAGACAGCGGCCGCGAGTACGCTCGGATCATCGCCGCACGCTCCCTCTGATCGCGCGGCCGGAAGGAGAGCTGTGCCCGCTCGCGCGACCATCGAAGAGGTGGCGTCGACGGCAGGCGTGTCGCGGTCGACCGTCTCGCGCGTCGTCAACGGCTCGACGGCCGTCAGCCCTGAGGCGCTCAAGGCCGTGCAGGCCGCGATCGCAGAGCTCAGCTATGTCCCGAACCGGGCCGCGCGCTCGCTGGCGTCGCGGCAGACGAACGCGATCGCCCTGATCGTCCCCGAGGACACCACCCGATTCTTCGGCGATCCGTTCTTCGCGGCGATCGTGGCGGGCATCACCGGGGCCCTGGCCGGATCGGATTACATCCTGAACCTGCTCATCGCCAGCGATGACCCGGGCGACAAGATGGCGAGCTTCGTGCGCAACGGTGGCGTCGACGGCGCGCTCATCGTCTCGCATCACACCCATGACGCCTACATCGACACGATCGCGGATGCCGTGCCCACCGTGTTCGGCGGACGGCCAATCCGCGCACGCGAGAGCGACTACGTCGTCGATGTGGACAACTTCGCGGGAGCCAGGACGGCCACTCAGCACCTCATCGACACCGGACGCACACGGATAGCGACGGTGACCGGCCCCTTGACGATGCTCGCCGCCGGTGACCGTCTGCAGGCCTTCCGCGCCGGGCTGGCGGATGCCGGGCTCGAGCCGTTCGCCGTGGAAGAGGGTGACTACTTCGAAGCCGGCGGAGCGGAGGCCGCACGCCGCATCCTCGCCGCCGGAACACCGGACGCGATCTTCGTGGCGAGCGACCTGATGGCGCGCGGGGTCATCACCGCACTGCGCCGGGCCGGGCTGCGTGTTCCGGACGATGTCGCCGTGGTGGGCTACGACGACTCCTCGGTGGCTCTGACGACCGACCCGCTTCTGACGACGGTGCGTCAGCCGATGTACAAGCAGGGCGAGACCATGGCGGCGGTGCTGCTGTCGCGGCTCGCCGGCCAGGAGCCGCCGAAGGTCACGATCCTGCCGACCGAACTGGTCGTGCGCGACTCGGCGTGAGGCCGGCCGTTCGTCTCGGTGCTCTACCCTGGGCGCCGTGACGATCAGGGACGCAGCCGGATGACCCGCTACCGCGACATCGCCGACGACCTGCGTCGCCGCATCGTGCAGGGGGAGTTCGGCGCGGGGGAGCGGATGCCGGGCGAGCAGAACCTTGCCGGGAACTACGGCGTCTCGCGCGGCGTCGTCCGCAATGCGCTCGCCGCCCTGCAGCGCCGAGGACTCGTGGAATCGCATCCCGGCTCGGGCTGGCGCGTGCGCGCCGACTTCCGCACGCAGGAATTCGCCGAGATGCGGTCGTTCGCGCAGTGGGCGCAGTCGCGACGCATGACGCCCGGCGGTCGGGTCGTCCGGCAGGAGTACGGACCTGCGACGGCAGTCGACGCGCGCGTGCTGCGGATGCGGACAGGCGACGATGTACTGCGCGTGACACGGCTGCGCACCCTCGACGGCCGGCCGGTCATGGTCGAACGCACCACCTACGCGCCGCGCGTGGCGTCGGTCATCCAGTCGCTGCCGCCGGACGAGCCCTCCGTCATGGCCGCGCTGCAGGTCGCGGGGTTCGCGATGGCCTCGGGCACGCATCGGATCGACACGGTCGCGGCCTCGAGCGAGGATGCCGAACTCCTGGGTGTGCGCCGATCCACGCGACTGCTGCGGCTGCGCCGCGAGACGCAGACCCATGACGGCATCCCGATCGAATACGGCGACGACCGCTACGCACCCGGCACGATGACGTTCGAAGTGCACGCGTCGGCAACCGGCAACCTCGTGGGCCGGGCCTGAACCGCCCATTTCAGGACAGGTGCGCTTGAGCGGGCGTGCTGGTCCCGGCCGGGAGCGGGCCGGCCACACGGATGTCGTCCGGCGTTCACCTTGACGTCACGAAGCGCCGGTTCCGTCGAATCGGAGGTCAACCTCCGCGGCGCCGATGCTCCTTCGATGCCGCCTCCCTGCTCTGGAAGGAACGACCATGCACTCGCCCTCAACGCCCGCGGCACGCCGTCGCCGGGGTGCGACAGCTTTCGGCGCACTCGCCGTCTCCGGCGCACTGCTGCTGTCTCCCGCCCTCACGGCTGCGAGCGCAGAACCGGCGGCAGGCGCGGTCGCCGCTGCCGCATCCCAGTTGACGCTGGCGACCTCGACGGTCGGCGTCGGAGATTCGATCACCGCGGAGTACACCACCGACCGTCCCACCGCGAAGAACTGGGTCGCGATCTACTCGGCATCCGTCGATGCCCCGTGCTCCGGCTGCGGATTCGCGTGGGACTACGCGCCGGGCGAATCGGGCAGCGTCACGATCCCGCTCCACGACCGGTCGGGCGATCCGCTGCCGGCCGGCGACTACCGCCTCGAGTACCTGTACGACGACGGCTGGACCCGCGCCGGCGAGCCGGTCTCGTTCACGATCGAGGGCGCCGGCGCTGAGCCCGATCCGACGAAGCCTCAGCCCGGCGACCCGGACGCACCGGTCGAGATCGCCCCGGTCTCCACCGACATCTCGACCGACGGCGTCATCCACCGCGAGGGCTTCAGCCTCGAGGGCACGCCCGAAGGATGGACCGTCGAGTCCGAGACGGATGCTGCCGACTACGGTGCCTGGACTTTCAAGACGCGTGCCGACTGGACGAGCGAGGTCGACGAGATGCGCGGCCGCTTCGCCCGCCCGCTCGGCGCCCTCGCGGTCGCCGACGCGCAGCAGTCCGGCGGTGCGCTCGACACCACGCTCACCTCGGCCGCAGTGCCGGTCGACGGCCTGGCATCCGCCCGCCTCACCTTCGACAGCCACTACCGGGGAGCAGCCGGACAGTCCGGGGTCGTGCGGGTCAGCTTCGACGGTGGCGAGAGCACGGAGATCCTGCGTCTCGACTCCGAGAGCGTCGCAGACGGTTACGACGCTCGCCAGATGAACTACGCGCAGGACGTCGTCGTCGAGGTGCCGGAGGGTGCAGACGAAGCCGTCTTCTCCTGGCAGTTCACCGCCGAAGAGGGTGCTCGCTACTGGGCGATCGACTCGGTCGCCGTGCACGAGGTGCTGAAGGCGACCGACGCGACCCCGACGCAGGCCTGGGTCATGAGCGACATCCAGGGCCATCCAGGCGACTTCCAGCACGCGCTCGGCGACTACTCCGAGATCGCGCCGGAGGCCGACGGCATGCTGCTCGTCGGCGACATCGTGAACTCGGGTACGACCGGAGAATGGCAGGAGATCTATGACGTGATGGACGCGACGGCCGACATCCGTCCGCGTCAGACGATCGCCGCGAACGGCAACCATGAGCGCTATGCGGCGGGCGGCTTCGACGCCAACATGGAGCGCTTCTTCGCGTTCGCGGAGCGGGAGAAGCCGTGGGCGGAGTACGTCGTGGAGGGGCCGGCGGGCGACCTGCCGGTGATCGTCCTCGGGCAGGAGTTCGGATCGCCCACCGACGTCGCGATGTCGGATGCGCAGGTGGAGTTCTTCGAGGAGCGTCTGGCGCACTGGACCGCGCTCGACAAGCAGGTCGTGGTGATGACCCACTTCCCGCTCGGCGATACGGTCTCGGCATCCTGGATCCCCGGCTATCACGGTCATCACCAGATGAACGACCGCCTCACGAGCATCCTCGGCAACTACCCGAACGCGATCATCTTCACCGGTCACACGCACTACCCCGCCGAGCTCGGCGACTGGGCCGTGCAGCGCCGGACGGCCGACGGTCACGCAGATGGCTTCTGGGCGATCAACACGATCGCGATGCACATCGAGTGGGATGCGCGTGGCGAGAACACCGCCGGGATCACGGAGGTCACGACGCGCGACATCAACCAGGGGCTGACGCTCGACTCGTACGGCGACCGCGTCGTGGTGACGGCCTACGACTTCGCGACGGACGAGCAGCTGCGCCAGGTCGAGATTCCCAACCCGCTCGTCGCGTTCGACGGCGACGTTCGGCCGGAGACTCCGGAGCCCGGAAACCCGGAGCCCGAGGAGCCGGAGGCGCCTGCCGCGCCGTCCGAGGACGACCTGACGCCGGAACTGCGCGACGGCATCGCGATCCAGGGATCGGGCACGGTCCGTCCGGGTGAGCCGGTGATCATCGAGATGGATGCCGCATGGGCGGACGAGTCTGTGACCGGCTGGCTGTTCTCGGACCCGGTGTCGATGGGCGCGTACACGGTGCGGGCTGACGGGACGGCCGTGTTCACCGTTCCCCAGGATGCCGCGCTCGGTGCGCACCGCCTCGTCGTGACCGACAGCGAAGGGCAGGTCATCGGATGGGCTCCGGTGACCGTGGCGGCCGCGCCGGTCTCCGGCGGCGACGCGGCGGCACCCGGCGGCGACCTCGCCGTTACGGGTTCGGAAGTGCCGTGGGGCTTCGGCCTGGCGGCTGTCGCGCTGATCCTCGGCGGAATCGGGCTGGCGCTGCGCGCTCGCCGCAAGGCCTGATCCATCCCGACGCCCGGCCCCGTGCGCACCCCCCGAGCGCACGGGGCCGAGTCCTTCTCACGGAGTTCCGCAATGAACGATTCCTCTTCTGCTGTGCGTCGCCGACCCGCAGCGGTGCTGTGGGACATGGACGGCACGATCGTCGACACCGAGTCGCACTGGATCGCCGCCGCGGACGAGATCGCACGAGCGCATGGTCTCGAGCCGTCAGCGGATGCTCTCGCCGCTCTGGTCGGGACGTCTCTGATCGATGGCGTCGAGCTCATGCGCGCCTGGGGAGTCGACGCTCCGGCATCCGAGCTGATCGATCGTCATCTGGAGCTGGCGATGCGCAACACCGCGGCCGCGGGTCTCACCTGGCGGCCGGGCGCGGTCGAGATGCTGTCAGCGCTTCGGGCCGCCGCCATCCCGCTCGCGCTGGTGACGATGTCGTATCGGGAGTATGCGGACGCTGTCATCGCGGCGCTCCCGGTGGGCACGTTCGACGTCATCGTCACCGGCGATGCTGTCGAACGTGGCAAGCCGCATCCCGACGCGTATGTTCGGGCGGCGGGGCTGCTCGAGGTCGACGTGCGCGACTGCGTCGCCATCGAGGATTCACTCATCGGCCTGGCAGCCGCGCGAGCCGCGGGTGCTCACGTGATCGGCGTGCCGCACCACATCGCGATCCCGGCGGAGGCGGCGGATGCCGTCTGGCCGACGCTCGCGGGTCGTCGCCCCGGGGATCTACGGGTGCCCCTACCCCGATGACCCGTCTGAAGTGAGGACCAACGTCAGGGATGCGCACGCCGGATCTGGTGGTCGGGCTCGCACGCAACGTCCGCTGATCGGATAATCTCTGCTGCATGCGTCAGGCAGCCGGCATCGTGCTCTCCGCCGTGGCGACGGTGAGCGGGGTGATCGGGGCAGCGTGGTTCAACCTTGCCGGTCTCGGTTGGTCGGGCGGATTCTTCAAGAGGATCTACTGGGACGAGTCTGAAAGCGGGATCGGGGTCGCCTTCGGGGTCTTCGGTCTGCTGGTGTGGCTGGCGCTGCTCGGTGCTTCGTTCGCGGTGATGCGCGGCGGAGCCTCGCCGGCATCCCGTGCCGTCAGAGTCGTATCGGCGACCCTCCTCGCGATGAGCATCGGCGTGGTCGTCGTGTGCTGCGCCCTGGTGCTCGGGTGGCCCGAGCCGCCCAGCGAGTTCCCGACACCAGAGTGGGGTAGGGCCTGAGCGCCGGACCGGTACGCGGTGTGCGGGCTCTGCGAACCTGCTCCGAGTGGAGCACATCGCGGATAGTTACCGGTTCGTTGCGCCGGGCCGCCTCGGTGCATCTAACGTCGATGGTGAGGAGGGCACGATGCGACGGACTGCGGCGACCCTGTTGCTCGGCGTCGTTCTCGCGCTCGCCGGATGCGCGATCCTTCCCGGGCTCGGCCCCGATCCGCGTGTCGCCGCGACGCCCGTGTCTACGGTGACGTGCCCCGAGACATTCGCGGAAGGATACGCCGAGGCCGGGCTCGTACCCGAGGGGTTCGAAGCCGTCGCCGTGCTGCGATGCGAACCGTACGCCTCGCATCAGGACCGCGACGGGGTCTGGTCGGGGTCGCGCCTCGAGCGCTTGGAGGGAGAACTGGAACCTGTGCTCGCCGCCCTCGCGAGCCCGAGCGACCCGAGATCGAACGGGCCGTGCCCCGCCGTCGCATACCTCGCACCAGAGCTGTGGCTGGAAGGAACAAGCGGCGACGTCGTGCGCGTCGCCGTTCCTGCGGACGGATGCGGTGCGCCCAAACAGGTCGGTCTGGAGGCCGCCCTTGACACGCTCGCAGTGGCGGACGAGACGTTCACTCCCGCCTCGCTGGTCGAATCGATCGCGGCGATCCAGGCCGGCTGCGCGACACAGGCGGGGATGCTGGTGCTCGCCGGACTCGGCGAGGCGAACGGGCTGGATGCCGAACAGGTCATGCCCGAGGATGGCCAGGTCATCGGCGAGGAGCACCTCATCCCGTACGAGAGCCCGGCGTGGCCGGACGCGTCGGAGGTGACCGGGGCGCTGTTGTGCGACTACGTCACGACCGCAGTATCGGGCACAGCACCCGCGCCCGCCGGTGACGCCGGTGTGTTCGACGGAGTGCGGGAGCTGACAGCATCCGAGGCTCGAGCGGTCATCTCGGACGCACAGCTCGCTCCCGCTGCGCCGACCTGCGCCGACGTCGCGACGCGATTCGTCGTCGTGCACCTGCGCGCCGGTGAGAGCACCGCGGCCGCCTTCACCGTCGAACTCGACGGATGCCGGCGGCTGGCAGACCCGGTCTGGAACGCACACGCGGCGTCACCCGACTTGCTCGCGCTCCTGACGCCCGCAGAGTGACCCGCCTCAACACGATCCCCGCCGTGGCCTGCTCGCCGCGGCAACACTCCGGGGCGCGCCTCTCAGGCGGCGAGCTGAGCCTTGAGCGTGTTGTTCCAGGGGTCGCGGAACGTCAGCGCCTGCCCGTCGTCGGCGACCTGAGTGCCGAAGTGCGTGAGGCGCTCGTTCAGCTCGCCGAGAGCATCGGCGCTGGGCATGGCGAGGTCGACCTGGCCGAGCCCGAGCGCCGGCATCCGCGGGCCTGCGCCGCGCGAGTTCCAGACGTTCATCGCCATGTGGTGGTGGTAGCCGCCGGCGCTGACGAACAGCGCCTGATCCCCCATGGATGCCGTGGTGTCGAAGCCCAGGCGCCGCACGTAGAAGTCGCGCGCCGATGCGACATCGCCCACGGAGAGATGCACGTGGCCGATCTGCGCAGCATCCGTCGCCGTGGACCCGGCAGCGACCTCCTCGGTGAGGTGCTCCTGCAGGAACGAGTTCGGGTCGAGGTAGAGCGTCGCCATCTCGACCTGGCCGTGGGTCCACGACCATTCCGACCGGGCGCGATCCCAGTACAGCTCGATGCCGTTGCCCTCGGGGTCGGTCAGGTAGAACGCCTGGCTGACCAGGTGGTCGGCGCTGCCGGTGAAGGTCTGCGGGGCGCGCTGCGCGACCGAGTAGAGAGCGGACGCCAGCGCCGCCTGCGTCTCGAACAGGATGGCGGTGTGGAACAGGCCCGCCGAGCCGCGCGCCGCATGCTTCAGCGACGGCGAGTGCTGCAGGACGACGATCGGGATGCCGGCGCGGCCGAGCACGACGGTGTCGCCCTCGGAGCTGAGCACCTGGAGCGTGATGACGTCGCGGTAGAAGGCCGTCATCGCGTCGAGGTCGGCGACGAACAGGGTGACGGCTCCCATTGTTGTTGCCGCGGCAAGGTTTTCGTTCATGTCAGGTGAAACGTCTCCGCGCGGGATCTATTCCCGCTACCTCTTGCCCATCCGTGCGAACGCCCCGAGCACCAGCCGCTCGGACTGGATCAAGTAGTCCTCGAGGGCGTCGGCGGCGGCATCCGGCCCCTTGGTCAGCAGCGCATCGAGCACGATGCGATTCCTGCGGACGAACGGCTCGTGCAGCGCGCGCGGGTCGTCGATCTCGAGGAACACGAGCCGGAGCTCCGCGGCGAGGTTCTGGTAGGTGCGGGCCAGGCGCGGGCTGTCGGCGAGATCGATGATCGCGACGTGGAACGCCATGTTGGCGCTGCCCACGCGCTTCCACTCTTCCTGTGGCAGCCAGTGTTCCGACTCCGCGAGCGCGTCGCGCATGCGCTGCACGGCCGGATGCTCCGGCTCGCACTCGCGCATCACCGTGCACTCGATCGTGCGGCGGGCGCGGTAGATGTCGACCACGTCGGCGATCGTCGGCGCCGCGACGGAGACCCCGCGATGCGGCGTGTGCTCCAGAAGCCCCTGCTCGGCGAGCACGCGGAACGCCTCGCGGACCGTGTTGCGGGACACCTCGAACCGGCCGGCCAGCATCGCCTCGGACAGTTTCGAACCCGGCGCGAACTCGCCGTCGATGATGCTCTGCCGCAGTGCGTCAGCGAGCAGCCCCTGTTGGATCACGCCTTCATGCTAGGGGAGTGCGCGAGGTTCGTAGCATGCTGGAAACATTCTTGTAGAACAATCAGCCCCGTTCGTGTTCTACACTCGGTGTCATCCGACACCCAACAAAGACGATGGGATCCCCCTCCATGTCAGAGCAGACTCAGACCGACGCCCAGCTCGCGGCGGTGAAGAAGCGCGTAGGTCGCAGCGCCGTCATCGGCGCGATCTTCCTGATGGCCACCAGCGCCATCGGCCCCGGCTTCATCACGCAGACCGCCACCTTTACCGCCCGGATGGGTGCCGCATTCGCGTTCGCCATCCTCGTCTCGGTCCTGATCGACATCGCCGTGCAGCTGAACATCTGGCGGATGATCACCTCCTCCGGCAAGCGAGCCGGCGAGCTGGCCAACAGTGCCATCCCGTTCTCGGGCCACGTCATCGCCGTGCTCATCGTGATCGGCGGACTCGCCTTCAACATCGGCAACATCGCCGGCGGCGGACTCGGACTGAACGCCCTGCTCGGCATCGACCCGAAGATCGGCGGCCTGGTCACCGGCGCCCTCGCGATCATCATCTTCCTCATCAAGAAGGCCGGCCGCGTCATGGACATCGTCCTCGTGGTCCTCGGCATCGGCATGATCGGCATGACCGTGGCCGTCGCGATCATGTCGCAGCCACCGATCGGCGACGCGCTGCGCCAGACGTTCGTGCCCGACGAGCTGAACTTCGCCACCATCACGACGATCGTCGGCGGCACCGTCGGCGGCTACATCACCTACTCCGGCGCGCACCGCTATCTCGACTCAGGGCACGTCGGCCCCGACCAGGCGGGCCCCGTGATGCGCGCCGCCGCGAACGGCATCCTCATCACCGGCATCATGCGCTACGTGCTCTTCCTCGCGATCCTCGGCGTCGTGGCATCCGGCGTGACGCTCGACCTCACCACTCAGGCAGCCAACCCGGCCGGCCAGGCGTTCGGCGCAGTCCTGGGAGATGCGGGCCTGCGGATCTTCGGCGCGATCTTCTGGGCTGCGGCGCTCAGCTCCGTGATCGGCGCCGCGTACACGTCGGCGACGTTCCTCTCCACCTTCCACAAGCGCTTCCTCGGCGGCTGGTCGCTGCAGTGGGCGACCGTGATCTTCATCGTCGTCTCGCTGATCATCTACCTGCTCATCGGCACGGCCCCCGCCGCGATCCTCGTCTTCGTCGGCGGCTTCAACGGACTGATCCTGCCCATCGGACTGACCGTGTTCATGTACATCGGCTGGTTCCGCCGCGACCTGCTCGGCACGCGCAAGTACCCGCTGTGGCTGCTCATCGCCGGCACGCTGGTGACCCTGCTGACCTGGTACATGGGTATCGTCTCGGTCGGACCCATCTTCGCCTTCCTCGGAATCGGAGCCTGACAATGCCCATGATCGACCTGAACTCCGACCTCGGCGAGAACGTCCCCGACCGGGTCGTCAGCGACGATGCGGCGATGCTCGAGATCGTCACCAGCGCGAACGTGTCATGCGGGTTCCACGCAGGCAGCCCCGAGGGCATCCGCGCTACCCTCGCCGCGGCCGTGCGGGGCGGCGTCGTGATCGGTGCCCACCCCGGCTACCGCGACTACGAGAACTTCGGACGCACGAAGGTCGACATCGACTCGGCGACGCTGCAGGCGCACGTCGAATACCAGCTCGGTGCGCTGATCGGTCTGACCTCGGCGGTCGGCGGGACGGTCGCCTACGTCAAGCCGCACGGCGCGCTCTACAACACGATCGCCCGCGACGAGCGGCAGTCGAAGGACGTGGTCGCGGCGATCAAGGCGATCGATCCGAATCTGGTGCTGCTCGGTCTCGCCGGCGGCGTCGTGCTCGAGGTCGCTGCGAAGGCCGGGCTCGACGTCGCCGCCGAGGCGTTCGCCGATCGCGCCTACCAGCCGGACGGGCAGCTCGTCTCCCGCACCGACGAGGGCGCGGTGCTGCACGATCCCGCGGCGGTCGCCGAGCGCATGGTGCGCCTCGCCGATGCGGGCGTGATCCGCGCGATCGACGGTACGGACGTGCGCGTCGACGCGCAGTCGATCTGCGTGCACGGTGACAGCCCCGGGTCGGTTGCCATGGCCGCCGAGACGAAGCGGATGCTGCAGGACGCCGGCATCACGATCGCACCCTTCGCGACGGCCTGACATGTCCGTGACCGCAACCCCCGACCAGCTCGCCGCCGCCCGCGCCGCGCGTCAGGCGTACCGCGAAGGCCTGGCCGAGCCGACCAGCGGCGTCGCCGCAGGACTCACGCAGGCCAACCTCATCGCGGTGCCCGCGGACTGGGCGTTCGAGACCCTCCTGTACGCGCAACGCAATCCCAAGCCGTGCCCGGTGCTGGAGGTGATCGAGCACGGGCAGATCGAATCCGTGCTCGCACCCGGCAGCGACATCCGCACTGACATCGGCAGCTACCGCATCTGGCGCGACGGCGAACTGACCGAGGAGGTCACCGACGCACGACCGGCCTGGGAGGAGCATCCCGACCTCGTCGCCTTCCTGATCGGATGCAGCTTCACGTTCGAGACCGGGCTGGTCGACGCCGGCATCCCGATCCGCCACCAGGAACTCGGACGCAACGTGCCGATGTACCGCACGAACATCGACTGCACGCCCGCCGGCCGCGTGCGCGGCGAGATGGTCGTATCGATGCGGCCGATCCCGGCAGGGCGAGTGGCGGATGCCGTGCAGATCTCCGGCCGCACGCCGGCGGTGCACGGCGCTCCGGTGCACGTCGGCGACCCGGGCTCGCTCGGCATCGCCGACCTCGCGCGTCCGGACTTCGGCGATGCGCCCGAGGTGCGCGAAGGCGAGATCCCGGTGTTCTGGGCCTGCGGGGTCACTCCGCAGGCGGCGATCATGGCGTCCAAGCCCCCGTTCGCCGTCACGCACGCGCCCGGGTACATGTTCATCACCGATGTGCCCGACGCGGAGCACATCGTCTGATGCGCATCCTCACGGCATCCGACCGGTCGCTCCTGGTCGAGGCGGCCGACCTCGACGAGGCGATGCGCCTGAACCTCGCGTGGGACGGCGTGCCGGGCATCGTCGAGCGCATCCCCGGCGCGCGCACCGTGCTCGTGCGGTTCGACCCGGTGCGAACGTCGGCGCGCGAGCTCGCTTCGGTGCTGTCGGCGACCTCGGTGGATGCCGAGCACGTGCCGCACACGCGTGAGGTCACGGTGCCGGTGCGCTACGACGGCGAGGATCTTTCCGAAACTGCCGGACTGCTCGGCGTCTCGGCGGACGAGCTCGTGAACCGGCACCTCGCCGCAGACTGGCAGGTCGCCTTCTCGGGCTTCGCGCCGGGATTCGGGTATGTGGTCAGCAGCGACCCGCTGTTCGACGTGCCGCGCAGGTCGTCGCCGCGCACCCGCGTGCCGGCGGGATCCGTCGCGCTCGCCGGAGCCTTCACGGGCGTGTACCCGCGCGAGAGCCCCGGCGGCTGGCAGCTCATCGGACGCACGGATGCCGTCATGTGGGACATCGACCGCGATCCGCCCGCGCTGCTGGCGCCGGGGACGTCGGTGCGGTTCGAACGTGCTGCTCGTGATCGCTTCGCGATGGATGGTCGGAGCGAGGTTACGGAGGAGCGGCTTCGACTCGCTTCACTCGCTCAGCCCGTTTCGTCTCCGGCTGCTGCGCAGCCTGCGCTCAACGACCCGCAGAACTCCCGCGGGGCGTTCAGCTCCCCGACGGATGCTTCCCCACGCGGGTCGTTGAGCGAGCGAAGCGAGACGAAACGGGTTGAGCGAGCCGAAGGCGAGTCGAAGCCTCCCTCTTTCGAGCCGCCTCCTCCCTCCCTCGAAATCGTCAAGCCCTCGATGCAGCTGCTGGTTCAGGATGCCGGGCGCCCCGGCCACGCGGCCCTCGGCGTCTCGGCATCCGGGGCTGCCGACCGCACCGCCATGCGCGATGCGAACCTCGCAGTCGGCAACGAGCGGGATGCCGCGGTGCTGGAGAGCGTCGGCGGCGCGACGCTGCGCTTCCTCGGCGAGGGCGTCGCCGTCGTCACCGGCGCTATCGGCGACCTCACGCTGACCGAGGCGAACGGGGTCGTGCGCAGCATCCCGCACGGGGTGCCGTTCGCCACGGTCGACGGCGACGAACTGCAGCTCGCGCGTCCGGCCCGCGGCCTGCGCTATGTCATCGGCGTCCGCGGCGGCGTTGCCGCGGCATCGTCTCTCGGCAGTCGCGCCAGCGACACTCTCGCAGGCCTCGGGCCCGATCCGCTCCTAGCCGGCGACGTCGTCGCGATCGGCGACGCCCCCGCACGCGCGGTCGATCCAGTCGCACAGGTGCGGGAGTTCCCGGCATCCGGCGAGCTCGTCGAGCTCGACATCACTCTTGGCCCGCGGGACGACTGGTTCACGGCATCCGCTCTCGAGACCCTCACGACGCAGGAGTGGGTCGTCACGCCGCGCTCCGATCGCGTCGGCATCCGCCTGCATGGCGACGTGCCTCTGGAACGCGCCACGCAGGGTGAGCTGCCCAGCGAGGGCGCGGTGACCGGCGCGATCCAGGTGCCCGCCGACGGACAGCCCGTGCTGTTCCTGCCCGATCACCCGCTCACCGGCGGCTACCCGATCATCGGCGCGCTCACGGATCGCTGCCTCGATCTCGCCGCCCAGCTGCCTCCGGGCGTCCGTATCCGCTTCCGCATCGAAGAAGGACACTAATGAAGAAGGTACTGATCGCCAACCGCGGCGAGATCGCAGTGCGCGTGATCCGCGCGTGCGCCGAGGCCGGATACACCTCCATCGCCGTCTATGCCGATCAGGATGCCGAGGCGCTTCACGTGCGCCTTGCGGATGCGGCAGTGGGGCTCCGCGGTGCGACTGCCGCGGACACGTACCTGTCGATCTCCGCCCTGCTCGAGGCAGCGCACGCTTCGGGAGCCGACGCCGTGCACCCCGGGTACGGATTCCTCTCCGAGAGCGCCGCGTTCGCGCGCGCAGTGGAGGATGCCGGGCTCACGTGGATCGGCCCGTCGCCCGACAGCATCGACGCTCTGGGCGACAAGATGACCGCCCGTCGCATCGCGCAGAAGGTGGGTGCGCCGCTCGCCGCCGGAACCGACCAGCCGCTCTCGGGCCCGGCCGAGGCCGTCGCCTTCGCCGAGGAGCACGGCGTGCCGATCGCCATCAAGGCCGCGTACGGCGGCGGCGGGCGCGGCATCAAGGTGGTGCGCGAGCTGTCCGAGGTCGCAGAGGCCTTCGACGCCGCGACCCGCGAGGCGATCGTGGCGTTCGGACGCGGCGAGTGCTTCGTCGAGAGGTTCCTGGAGAGCCCACGGCACATCGAGGTGCAGGTCCTCGGTGACGGACACGGCGGCGTCGTCGCGGTCGGCGACCGGGACTGCTCGATGCAGCGCCGCAACCAGAAGCTCATCGAGGAGGCGCCGGCTCCCGGTCTGACCGACGATCAGCGTTCGGAGCTTCACGAAGCGGCGCGGCGGATCTGCGCCGAGGTGTCCTATCGCGGCGCCGGCACGGTCGAGTTCCTGCTCGCCGCCGACGGCACGATCTCGTTCCTCGAGGTGAACACGCGGCTGCAGGTGGAGCATCCGGTGACCGAGGAGGTCACCGGCGTCGACCTCGTGCGCGAGCAGTTCCGCATCGCGGAGGGCCTCGGGGTCTCGTTCGACGGGACGCCGGAACCGCGCGGGCACGCGTTCGAGTTCCGCATCAACGCCGAGGATCCGGGGCGCGGATTCCTGCCGAGCCCCGGTCTGGCCGAGTCGCTGCGGATCCCCGGCGGGCCCGGGGTCCGCTGGGACAGCGGGATCGAGGCGGGGGATGCCGTGCAGCCCGCGTTCGACTCGATGATCGCGAAGCTCATCGTGTACGCCGACACCCGGGATGCCGCGCTAGTGCGCGCGCGTCGTGCGCTGCGTGAGCTTGAGGTGTCAGGCCCCGCGACGGTGATCCCGTTCGCGCGGCTGGCCGTCGATGAGCCCGAATTCGCGACGGAGACGTTCGGAGTGCACACGCAGTGGATCGAGAGCACGCTGCTGCCTCGTCTCGAGCCGCAGTTGCGTCCGGCGCCGCTCGAGGATGCCGGTCTGCACCGCTTCGGCGTCGAGATCGACGGGCGCCGGGTGGTGCTCGGGGTGCCGGCGGCGCTGCTGCGCGGGTTCGCCGCTTCCTCTGGCGGTGAGGCTGCGTCGGCCGTGTCGGCTGACCCGGCTGAACTGCGTGCTCCTGCTCCGGGCAGCCTCGTGCGCTGGCTCGCCGACGACGGCGCCTCGGTCGAGGCGGGGGATGCCATCGCCGTGCTCGACGCGATGAAGATGGAGACCCAGGTCACCGCGCATCGCGCCGGAACCCTGTCGCACGCGGCATCCGCCGGCGACATGGTTGGTGCGGACGCCGTCATCGGGCGAATCGGCTGACGCCGCGGCATCCGGTCAGCGTCAGCGGCGAATCGAGCGGATCGCGGCGATCAGGATGCCGAAGGCGAAGACCGGGACGGCGGCGAAGATGGAACGCCAGTTGCCGTTGAGCAACGGGTAGCCAATTGCCACGATCACACCGACCGCGAAGATCGCGATGATGATGACGCGCCACAGCGTGTCGGTCTTGGGCCTGGCCGTGGTCGGTGTCGGGTCGCTCATGAATGCACTCTCAATCCGGTCGATTCAGACACGGTATCGTCCCGGCTCACGCGGCATGTCTCACCAGTGGTGGGTCTGCTGCGAATGACGTCACCATATGTGCGACAGGACGAAGGCGGGGTGTCGCAGAAACGGCGGGTCCGGGTGCCGGTAACCCGCCGTTTCTGTGAAATGCCCCTGCGCGTGCAGGGACGGCGGTGCCTACTCCGGGTCGCCGCCGAGCGGCCCGACGGCGGGGATGGGGCCACCGTCGTCCGCGCCGGTCTTGCGGGCGCGGGCGATCGCGTTGCCCAGGTGGTAGATCAGCAGGGCTGCGACCGTGCCGAGCACGATGGCGCCGAGCTGGAACGCGCCCCAGCTCATCGCGAAGCCGCCGACGGCGATCACGAACGACACCGCGACGGTGTACTGGTTGACCGGGCGCGAGAAGTCCACGCGGTTGTCGACCCAGATCTTGATGCCGATGACGCCGATCAGGCCGTACAGCGCGGTCGTGACGCCGCCGAGCACCCCGGGCGGGATGGTGTTGAAGATGACGCCGATCTTGGGCGAGAAGGCGAGGAGGATCGCGGCGAAGCCCGCCACCCAGTACGCGGCGGTCGAGTAGACGCGAGTCGCCGCCATCACGCCGATGTTCTCGCCGTAGGTGGTGGTCGCCGAACCGCCGAAGCCGCCGGCGAGCGTGGTGGCGAGCCCGTCCGCGACGAGCGCACGCCCGGTGTGCTTGTTGATCGAGGGGTCGTTCGTCATGGTCGCGACACCGCGCACGTGGCCGACGTTCTCGGCGATGAGTACGAGCACGACCGGCAGGAACATCGGCACATAGGCCCAGGCCATCGGGTCGGTGACGGCGGCGAGGTGGAAGTCGGGCAGGCCGATCCATGCGGCCTCGGCCACGCCGTCGAACTTCACCTGTCCGGTGAAGATGGCCACGACGTAGCCGACGATCACGCCCAGGAAGATCGAGATGCGGCCGAGGAATCCGCGGAACAGCACGCTGAACAGCACCACCGCGATGAGCGTCACCGAGGCGAGTTCGGGCTGCAGGGTGAAGTTGTTCCAGGCGGCGGGCGCGAGGTTGAAGCCGATCAGGGCGACGATGGACCCGGCGACCACCGGAGGCATGAAGCGGTCGATCCAGCCGACGCCGACGGCCTGGACCAGGAAGCCGATGCCCGCCAGCAGCACGCCGACGACGAGCACCCCGACGAGCGCCTGCGTGATCTGCTGGGCCGTCTCGAGCGACTGACCGGCGTTGATCGCGGTGATCGGCGCGAGGAAAGCGAACGACGAGCCGAGGTAGCTGGGCAGGCGATTGCGGGTCAGCAGCAGGAACAGCAGCGTGCCCACGCCCGAGAACAGCAGCGTCGTGGATACCGGGAACCCGGTGATGATCGGGACGAGGAAGGTCGCGCCGAACATGGCGACCACGTGCTGCGCGCCGATGGCGAAGGTCGCGGGCCAGTTCAGTCGCTCTTCGGGCCGGACGACTTCGTCGGGTGCGACGTTGCGGCCATCGCCGTGAATCTTCCACAGGGGCATGCGGGGGCTCCTCGAATTCGGGGTGGGATGCTGGAGAAACACTATCGATTACTGAGTGTTCGCCGGGTGCGGGCGCGGCGGCCCAGCCGGGGCGCGACAGTCTGGGGGCCGCAACGACGGATGTCGGACGCATCGGCCTGAGGCGACCCGCGTGTCGTGGAGTGGGCCCCGTGGTGTCGGGCCGTGGCTGTGAGGCGACCTACGCGGTCAGGCGTGCGATGAGCTCGCGATACCGGTCGGCGGTGCGCTCGACGACCTCTTCCGGCAGCGCCGGCGGCTCGCCCTGCTTGTCCCAGTTCGACGCGAGCCAGTCGCGGACGATCTGCTTGTCGAAGCTCGCCATCCGCTCGGACGGCGTCGAGCCGGACTCCCACGTGGCGGCATCCCAATAGCGGGACGAGTCGCTCGTGAGCACCTCGTCGGCGACGCGCAGGATGCCGTCGGCATCCGTCCCGAACTCGAACTTGGTGTCGGCGAGGATGAGGCCGTGCGCCTCGGCGATCGTGGCGGCGCGCGCGTACAGAGCCAGCGAGGTGTCGCGCAGCTCGGCGGCGCGCTCGGCTCCCACGAGCTCGACGGTCTTCTCGAACGTGATGTTCTCGTCGTGCTCGCCCATCGGTGCCTTGTACGCCGGGGTGAACAGCGGCTCCGGCAGGCGGTCGCCGTTTTCGAGGCCCATCGGCAGCGGGATGCCGCAGACCGTGCCGCTCTCCTGGTACTCGGCCCAGCCCGAACCGGTGATGTAGCCGCGCACGACGCACTCGATCGGCAGCATCTCCAGCGACTGCGCGAGCATCGCCCGGTCCGCGACGATCTCGGGGATCTCACCCTCGGCGAGATGGTTCGGGAACTCGCTCAGCTGCTCGAACCACCAGCGGCTCAGCTGCGTGAGCAGGGCCCCCTTGTCGGTGATGCCGGGGGAGAGCACGAAGTCGAAGGCACTGACCCGGTCGGATGCCACGACGAGGATTCGGGTGTCCGCGGGATCTTCGGAGGCGTACAGATCGCGGACCTTGCCGGAGTAGAGATGACGCCAGCCGGGGATCTGAAGAGGGGAGCTCACGAAGCTATCATCCCACCGGATCGGTACCCCCAAAGCGCTGGCGACATGCCGACGTGGGGCGGGGTTCCCCAAACCCCGCCCCACGCTCCCACGTCCCCAGCTCAGTGGGAGTTCAGCACCGCCCACGCGATCAGGCTGTCGATGCGTCGAACATCGGCGCCTTTCGCCAGCTTGACCTTGATGTGGCCGGCCTTGGTCCAAAGCTCGACTTCGGAATTCCAATCGAGCGTTCCCGCGTTCTCGGAAGACCACATCAGGATCGAGCTGTACGGCAACGAGTAGATCTCCACCTTCTTGCCGGTGATGCCCTGAGCGTCGCGCACGATGAGTCGTTTCGTGGTGAACGTCGCCGAATCGCGGAACGTCTTGAAGGAGGTGATCGCCTCCTCCCCTTGGGCGAGCAACGCGTGGACGTCGGGCGGGACGGGGATTTCCTGCTGGAGGGTCCAGCTCAGCATGGCGCCGGTTTCCATATCGATCCTTTCGGTGCGGAGGCTCAGTAGCCGACTTCGGTGAGAGCGAACTCGATCTGTTCCGGGGTGAAATCCTCGAAGGCCAGCTGGTCGTAGAGGCCTTGACGTGAGAACGACGAATAGTCGAGGTATGACTGAGCCTTCTGGGCGGCCTCCGCGTTCCAGTCCGCCCCAGCGTTGTCCGCACCGAACGTCGCGAGCTCGGTGGAGTACCCCTCGAACTCCAGCTGGCCGATGAGACCAGCGCGCGAGAATCCTGAGTAGTCGAGGTAGCTCTGCGCTTGATCGACCGCGTTCTGCTGCTCGAGGGACAGTTTCGGCTTCGGGGGCTCGACCGTGATGACCACCTCAGTGCCCTCTTCGACCTTCTCCCCGGCGGCGACAGATTGTGTTGCGATCACCGAGTCATCGTTCGCGTCCGCCGGCGCAGTGAACACGAGGCCGTACGCCTCGGCGATCGGTTGCGAAACGCTGATCGGCGTGCCGATCATGTCGGGCACCACCACGACATCCGGTTCGGGCGCGGCTTCCTCCGCCTCCTCGTCGGTCTGCGCCGGAGCCGCTACGGTCGGCTTGTCGAGTGCGGAGGAGTCCGGGGCCTGAGATGCGCCGATGCCGCCGGTGGCGATGCTGCTGATGAGGCTGATGAGAACCAGCGCTCCGGTGACGATCCAGGCGACCTTCTTGTGCTGTTCGTAGCCGGTGAGCGCGCGCCCCTTTGCGTCGCGCGCGGAGTTCGTGAGCACAAGAATCAGGTCCACAAGCCACCAGATGCCCGCGCCGCCGAGCGTGACGAGCTTCAGCATGCCGGTGCCGACCTTTCCGAGGTAGAACCGGTCGATTCCGAACAGGCCGAGGAAGAAGGCCAGCAGCCAGGTAGCGAGGAATGATTTGCCGTCCTCCGCGGTCGGAGGGCCACCCGCCGGAGCTTGCGCTCCGTATGACGGACCGGCCGGTCCGCCTGGGGGTGTGGCGGAGGCGAGCGGCGCGGTCGGCATCGGGACGGGCGTCGTCGCGGTGGGCGAAGAGGGTGCGACGGGCGGAACCGCGCCCGGAGGCGGTGGAGGGGTCGGGCTGGTGTTCTCGTAGCTCATGTGATCGTCTTTCGTCGGGCGCAGCACGCTTCGGGGGGCGTGCTACGCGGTAGCCGATGCCTCAGGGTGGCACCGATGCAACTGCATGGATCTGGTTGTATCAGCCGCCACGGACAAGGCAGCTGTCATTCATCGTGACGCTCTCCGCTGGCGACGCGGACCTGCCATCCGGGTAGAGCTTCCTCCGCCGTTCGGGGGAGATGCATTCGCCCGAGCGGCGCTCGCGGATGCTGACCGCCGGGCTCTACTCTCGGAATCGTGACCTACGTGAGCGCTCCCGACGATCGACGACCGGCCGAGCGCGCACTGTCTGCAGCGGGCGTTCTCGTGCTCTTCGTCGTGGGCGCCCTGATAGACATCTGCGCCGTGATCAACGTGCCGGGCGCCGCTGCCTTCACGGTCGGCGCGGAACAGAGGGTGTCGGTGACGCCGCTCGGCACCGTGCTCGCCCTGGTCGCTTTGGCCGCCTGGTCCAGCGCCTGTTGGCTCCGTCGCCGCCCGCTGATCCCGCTGATCGCAGGCGCCGCCATCAGCCTTGTCGGGATGTCGTACGCGTTGTTGCTCATCGCGGCTGTCGCCTGCATTGCGCGGTTCCCCCAGCGCACGCGAGTGATCAGCATCGCCGTGGCGGCATCGGTCGCCTTCCATGTGATCCGTGAGACTGTGACCCCCTGGGGGGCGGCGCTTCCCTGGCTCTTCACGAGTCGGACGGATGCGCAGTTCGAACCGGCGTGGGTCATCGCCCCGTCGGTCTTGGCGGTCGTCTCGCTCTCGGCCGCAGCTGCCGTGGTGCTCACGACACGTGCTCGGGTCAGCGCTCACCAGAGCGAGGCGCGCGCACAGCATGAGCATCGCCGCGCGGACGCGCTCACCGAACAGACGGTACGGCAGGCCGAGCGCGAACGCGTCGCGCGCGACATGCACGATGCCCTCGCGCACCGTCTCTCGGTCGTGTCGCTGCACGCTGGAGCCCTCGAGGCGGCCGCCTCGGCAGGCGGCGCCGCCATGGCCGGTTCGCCGACGGGTGAGATCGCACGCACAGTGCGCGAGCAGACCCATGCCGCGCTGGAGGACATGCGAGGGCTCATAGGCGACCTGCGTCGCGGCGACACCGCCGCGGCGAGCGCGCCGGCCTCCATGCGGGGGATCGGATCACTGCTCTCCGACCTGCATGCGAGCGGCGCATCAACACGGTCTTATGTCGTGATCGAATCGCCTGAGCGTGCGGGGGCGTTGTTCGACAGCGCCGTATTCCGCATCGTGCAGGAGGCGCTCACCAACGCGATCAAACACGCGATTGGAGCAGTCATCGACGTCTACGTGCACGTGGATCCGCAGAGCGGTGCTCGCGTCCGCGTGGCGAATCCGGTCGAAGCATTCGCCCCGAGTCCTGTTCCGGGTGGCGGCAACGGAACGTTGGGCATCCGCGAGCGTGTGGCCGTCCTGGGCGGTGAGGTCTGGATCGGCGAGTACGAGGGGTCGTTCATCGTCGACGTGACGCTGCCGTGGCAGGAACGCGGCTGAGGCGGTCGCTAAGCTCGGGGCGTGGCCAACGCTGACGTCCCTTCCCCCGTGCGCGTGCTGGTCGTCGACGATGAGCCGCTCATCCGCAGCGGCTTCCGCTTCGTGCTCGCGGTGGATACTGCGATCGAGGTGATCGGCGAGGCGGCCGACGGCGCGGCTGCCGTGGATTTCGTCCGCGCCCACCGTCCGGATGTCGTGCTCATGGACGTGCGGATGCCGGGAGTCGGCGGCCCGGAGGCGACGGCCGCGATCGTAGCCCAGTCGGAGGCTCGCGTGCTGGCGATGACGAGCATCGACGCCGAGGACCAGCTGCTGCGGATGCTGTCGGCCGGGGCCAGCGGCTACCTGCTGAAGGATGAACCACCCGCGCGGATCGCCGATGCCGTATTGCGCACCGCCGCAGGTGACACGGTCGTTTCAGGTCGAAGCACCGCGCAGCTCGTGCGCAGAGCGGTCGAGGCCGAAGGCGGCACCGGCCGTCGTGCGGCTGAGAAGCGGGTCGCGGTGCTCACCGGGCGAGAACGCGACGTCGCACAGGGTGTCGCCCGCGGGGAGACGAACCAGGAGATCGGCTCGGCGCTCCACGTCTCCGCAGGTACCGTCAAAACCCATCTCGAACAGGTGTTCGCCAAGCTCGGCGTCCGAAGTCGCGTTCAAGTGGGCATCATCCTGGAGCGCGCTGGTCTGGGGCCGGCAGACCTCTGACGAGCGGCCGTCCTCTCAGCCGCGGATGCCACCGCGCCGTCGGGGTGTCGCTGCCCGGGTGTAGCGTTGCCGGGTGACCGACGCCAGTACAGCTCGCGCAGCATCTCCGCAGACCGACGAACGCAGCCCGTGGCCAGCGCTGTGGGCGCTCGTCATCGGGTTCTTCATGATTCTCGTCGACACGACGATCGTCGGCGTCGCGAACCCGGCGATCAAAGCGGCGCTCGACCCGTCGTCGCCGAACCTCGACCGCGTCGTGTGGGTGACCAGCGCGTACCTGCTCGCGTACGCCGTGCCGCTGCTGATCACCGGGCGTCTCGGTGACCGCTTCGGACCGAAGAACCTCTACCTCATAGGCCTGGCGATCTTCACGCTCTCCTCGCTGTGGTGCGGACTGTCCACCACTCTCGATGGACTCATCTGGGCGCGCGCCGCCCAGGGGCTGGGCGCCGCGCTGCTGACACCGCAGACGATGGCCGTGATCACGCGCACCTTCCCGCCCGAGCGACGTGGTGCGGCCATGGGACTGTGGGGCGCGGCATCCGGTGTCGCCATGCTGGTCGGTCCGCTCGCGGGCGGCTTCCTCGTCGACGGCCTCGGCTGGGAATGGATCTTCTTCATCAACCTGCCCGTCGGCGTCGTCGGGTTCGTCCTCGCCTGGATCCTCGTGCCGAAGCTCGAGACGCATTCGCACCGCTTCGACATCCCCGGGGTCTTCCTCAGCGCGATCGCGATGTTCCTGATCGTCTTCGGCCTGCAGGAGGCCGAGACCTACGACTGGGGCGTCATCTGGGGGCCGGTCTCGGTATGGAGCCTGATCATCTCCGGCGTCGTCGTGCTGGCGCTGTTCCTCTGGTACCAGGCCCGCACCAAGAACGAGCCGCTGGTGCCGCTCGGCCTGTTCCGCAACCGAAACTTCGCGTGGTCGAACATCACGATCGCCATCGTCGGCTTCACGGTGACGGCGCAGGGGCTGCCGCTGATGTTCTTCCTCCAGCTCGCCCGCGGACTCACCCCGACCGAGTCGGCGCTGCTGCTGATCCCGATGGCACTCGCCGCCGGAATCGTGTCGCCGTTCGCCGGCAAGCTCCTCGACCGCATCGACCCTCGGATCATGCTCGTTCCCGGCCTGCTGCTGGTCGCGATCTCGCTGTTCCTGTTCGCGGTGATGATGAATACCGACACCCCCGTCTTGTGGATGCTGGTCCCGTCGCTGATCCTCGGCTTCGGCAACGCCGGCATGTGGGGTCCGCTCGCGACGACGGCGACCCGTGACCTGCCGATGCACCAGGCCGGCGCCGGTTCGGGCATCTACAACACCATGCGCACGATCGGATCCGTGCTCGGCTCCGCCGCGATCGCCGCCTTCATGCAGAGCCGCCTGGTCGCGAACCTGCCGGGTGCCGGCGACGCGACCGGCGGGTTCGGCGAGGGGGCGCTGCCGGATGCCGTCGCCGCTCCCTTCGCGGATGCCATGGCCCAGACGATGCTGATGCCCGCGGCGGTCATCCTCCTGGGGGTGGTCGCGGTGCTCTTCCTGCGGCGGCCCGCGCACCTCGGGGCGCGGAAGAAGTAGCGACGGTTTGCGCCCGCGGATGCCGGCGTGATGGGCTGACGACATGACGATCGCACTCATCCGGCCCGCCGCAGACCTCTTCGACTCCTGGGCGGCGGCGGTCACGGAGTTCGGCGGCGTGCACATCGACGGATCGGGGCTGTCTGCCCCGGTGGTCGGAGATCGGGCGACCCTGGACGAACTCATCCTCACCGCCGAACGCATGGCCGACACGAGCATCCCGGCGCCGAACGGCCGCGTGCACAACGACCTCTACTGGATCACCGACGACGGCGAGGTCGTCGGATTCGTGTCCATCCGTCACGAGCTGAACGAGTGGCTCCGCCACTTCGGCGGGCACATCGGCTACTCGGTGCGACCGACGCGTCGGCGGCAGGGCTATGCGCGCGCAGGGCTCGCCCTCGCGCTCGAGCGCACCCGCGAACTCGGCGTCGAGAGCGCCATGCTCACCTGCGACGACGACAACGTCGGCTCGTATCGCACGATCGAGGGCGCCGGCGGGGTGCTGCAGGACGTGGTGGATGCCGCCGAGCAGGGCCACCCGCGGCTGCGCCGCTACTGGATCGAGCTGTAACCACCAGCAGCGGGGCGACTCCGCTCAGCGGATCTGGAGCGTCTTCACTTCGTGGAGAAGGCAGAGTCGAACGCGGCATCCGACGGCCGGTACGACGACAGCTTCCGCACGAACTCCAGCGCCTCGGGGGCGCCGACGAGGCGGTCCATCCCGGCATCCTCCCACTCGACCGACAGCGGACCCTCGTACCCGATCGCGTTCATCATGCGGAACGCGTCCTCCCACGGCACGTCGCCGTGGCCGGTGGAGATGAAGTCCCACCCGCGCCGCGGATCGGCCCACGGCAGGTGCGACGAGAGTCGGCCGTTGCGGCCGTTGCCCAGCCGCTTCTTGGTGTCTTTGCAGTGCACGTGGTAGATCCGGTCCTGGAAATCCCACAGGAACGTGACAGGGTCGATGTCCTGCCACACCATGTGCGACGGGTCCCAGTTGAGCCCGAACGCCTCGCGGTGGCCGATCGCTTCGAGAGTGCGCTTGGTCGTCCAGTAGTCGTAGGCGATCTCCGACGGGTGCACCTCGTGGGCGAAGCGCACGCCGACCTCGTCGAACACGTCGAGGATCGGGTTCCAGCGGTCGGCGAAGTCCTGGTAACCGGCATCCACCATCTCGTCGGTCGCGGGCGGGAACATCGCGACGTACTTCCAGATCGACGACCCGGTGAACCCGGTGACGGTCTTCACCCCCAGAGCAGCGGCGAGGCGTGCGGTGTTCTTGAGCTCCTCCGCGGCGCGACGGCGCACGCCCTCGGGGTCGCCGTCGCCCCAGACCTCGTCCGAGACGATGTTGCGGTGACGCTGGTCGATCGGATCGTCGCAGACGACCTGCCCCTTCAGGTGGTTCGAGATCGTCCAGACCTTGAGCCCGTTGCGCTCGAGGATGTCGAGGCGGCCCTGCACGTACTCGGAGTCGTCCCAGCGCGAGGGGTCGAGGTGGTCGCCCCAGCACGCGATCTCGAGGCCGTCGTAGCCCCACTCGCCGGCGAGCCGGCAGACCTCTTCGAAAGGCAGATCGGCCCACTGGCCGGTGAACAGGGTGACAGGTCGTGACATCATCGTCCTCTTTCTCGCGGGATTCGTATCGTGGTCGTCAGACGCCGGTCCAGGACGAGCCGTCCTGCGCGCTGCGCTCGACGGCGTCGAGCACCCGCTGCACGTGCAGCCCGTCGGCGAACGTCGGGTGCGGGTCGGCACCCGCGGCGATCGCCTCGGCGAGGTCCTTCACCTGGTGGGAGAAGCCGTGCTCGTAGCCGAGCATATGGCCGGTGGGCCACCAGCCCGAGAGATAAGGATGCTCGGGCTCGGTGACCAGGATGCGGGTGAACCCCTGCTCGCTCGTGGGGGCGGTGGCGTCGTAGAAGTCGAGAACGTTCATGTCTTCGAGGTTCCAGTGCAGCGCACCGGCATCCCCCGAGATCTCGATGTCGAGGGCGTTCTTGCGTCCGGTCGCGAAGCGGGTCGCCTCGAAGGTCGCGAGGGTGCCCGATTCGAGCCGGCCGGTGAACAGGGCGACGTCGTCGACCGTGACCCGTCCGCGCTCGGTGCCTGCGGTGCCGCCGAGGCCGACCGCCTCACCCAGCAGGGGGCGCTCCTCGACGAGCGTCGCCAAGACGGCGGAAACCTCGGTCAGCGCCTGTCCGGTCACGAACTGCGTCATGTCGACGATGTGCGCGCCGATGTCGCCGAGTGCTCCGGAGCCCGCACGATCCTTGTCGAGGCGCCAGGTCATCGGCGACTCGGGATCGGACAGCCAGTCCTGGCGGTAGCTCGCACGCACCTGCCGGATCGTGCCGACGCGGCCGTCCGCGATCATGTCGCGCATGAGGGTGACGGCGGGGACGCGTCGGTACGTGAAGCCCACCATGGCGCGGATGCCGTGCGCTGAGGCATCCCGCGCGGCCTGCGCCATCGCCTCGGCCTCCAGGACCGAGTTCGCCAGCGGCTTCTCGCAGAGCACGTGCTTGCCGGCACCCAGCGCCGCGATCGCGATCTCGGCGTGGGAGTCTCCGGGGGTGACGATGTCGACCACGTCGATGTCATCGCGCTCGATGACCGCGCGCCAGTCGGTGGACGACTCGTCCCAGCCCCACTTGCGGGCGGCGGCCGCGGTCTTCTCGGGGTCGCGGCCCACCAGCACCGCCATCCGCGGCGCCAGGGGAAGGTCGAATGCGGCTGGCGCCTGCCGCCAGCCGACGGAGTGCGCCGCTCCCATGAATCCGTGGCCGATCATGGCCACTCGCAGCTCAGTTGTCATCTTCTACTCCCGGGAACGGTGCGGAATGGAACAGCGCGGGGCGAGCGCCGAGGCGCCCGCCCCGCAGATGGTGTCAGGACTCGAATGCGAGGTCGATGAACTCCTCGACGTTGTCCTTGGTCACCACGGGTGCGTCCAGCACGATGCGGTACGGAACGCTCGGCGTGATCAGGTCGCTCATCGTCTTGTCCTGCGCGATGAGGCGGGCCATGGCGATGCCGTCGGCTGCCTGCGTGGACGGGTAGATGACGGTCGCCTTGATGACGCTGTCATCCGCCTCGATGCGGTCCATCATGTTGATGCTGCCGGCTCCGCCGACGAGGAAGAACTCGTCGCGCCCTGCCGATTCGATCGCTGCCATGACGCCGACGCCCTGGTCGTCGTCGTGGTTCCAGATCGCATCGATCTGCGGGTTGGCTGCCAGAAGCTGGGATGCTGCGCTCTCACCGCCGGCGACCGTGAAGTCCGCGGCGACGCGCGGTCCGACCTCGAGGCCGCAGCCGTCGAGAGCGTCCGCGAAGCCCTGCGAACGGTCCTGGGTCAGCGGCAGCGAGTCGATACCGGCGATCTCTGCGACGACGGCATCGGTCTGGCCGTCGAGCTGCTCGCAGATGTAGGTGCCCGCGCTGACGCCCATGCCGTAGTTGTCGCCCAGGATCGTGATGCGGGAGGCGAACGGGTTGGAGAACTCGCGGTCGACGTTGATGACGGGGATGCCGGCCTCCATCGCCTTCATGGCGACCTCGGTGAGGGCTGCGCCGTCGGTCGGCAGGAGCACGATGGCATCCACGTCCTCGTTGATGAACTGCTCGACGGCAGCGATCTGCTGGTTGGCGTCGTTGGTGCCCTCCGCCTGACGCAGCTCGACGTCGTCGAAGCCCTCTGCGGCGTTGATGGCGCCGGAGTTGATGGCGCCGAGCCAGCCGTGGTCGGCCTCGGGACCGGACCAGCCGATGACGACCGTGTCGCCGGACGACGCGTTCTCCTCGCTGGTGGTGCCCTGGTTGCCGGAGTCCCCTTCGCTCTCGGTGCCGTCGCTGGTGCAGCCGGCCAGCAGGGTGATGGCGAACAGTGCTGCCGCTCCGGCCATCAGCGGGCGGATCCCGCGTGTGCGCATGCCGTGCATGTCTTTCCTCCTTGAAATGTGATGCAGATGCGTGCGGTGCGGGTACCGGCGATCGGATTCGATTCGGGTGCGCACCTGCACTGACAGAGTCAAGCTAACAGAAGGTGTCACCGCTTAGCCAGCTTTTGTTGAAATAAGATCAAAAGTCTTGATACGCGAGTGACCCCCGTGAAATCAGGACGATCGCCGCTCTCAGGCGCGCGTGCGCGAAACGATCGATCAGATGATCACCTCTCGCGCTCACCATTCGAGCATGTTATGTTCACTCCTGTGATCAAAGATGACCATTCACCGGCATTACTGGAGATGCGCGGCGTCGAGAAGAGCTTCGTCGGCGTGCGCGCCCTGCGCGGGGTCGACCTCGAAGTGCGTCCCGGCGAGGTGCACTGCCTGCTGGGCCAGAACGGCGCAGGCAAGTCGACGCTGATCAAGACGCTCGCGGGTGTGCACACCCCCGACGCCGGCGAGATCCGCTGGATGGGCGAGGTCGTCGAGGTCGCGAACCCCCAGGCCGCGATCTCCCTCGGCATCTCGACGATGTACCAGGAACTCGACGTCGTCGACGGGCTCACGATCGCGGAGAACGTCTTCCTCGGGCACGAGTTCGACCGGTTCGGCTTCACCCGCCGCCGCCAGCTCGTGCAGGAGACGCGCAGGCTGCTGCACCGCCTGGGCCACGGCTCGATGTCACCGCACGCCGACGTCGGATCGCTGAGTGCCGCAGAGAAGCAGATCGTCAGCATGACGCGCGCACTCTCGCACGACACCAAGCTCATCATCATGGACGAGCCGTCTGCAGTGCTCGACTCGGAAGAGGTGCGAAACCTCTTCGCGGTGGTCAGGGAGCTGACCGCGCAGGGGATCGCCGTGGTCTACATCACCCATCGCCTCGAGGAGATCCGCGAGATCGGTGATCGCATCACCGTCCTCAAGGACGGCTCGACCGTCGCGAGCAACCTCTCCGTCGCCGACACCCCGACCGCCGAGCTCATCAAGCACATGACCGGTCGCGCTGTGCAGAACGTCTTCCCGCCCGCCGAGCCGATCGCCGCCGACGCACCCGTGCTTCTCGACGTCGACAGCCTCGGCCTCGACGGCGTGTTCGAGGACGTCTCCTTCTCGGTGCGCGCCGGCGAGATCATCGGACTCGCAGGTCTCGTCGGCTCCGGCCGCAGCGAGATCGTCGAGACGGTCTACGGCGCGCGAAAGGCCTCAGCCGGAACCGTCCGCATCGGTGGGAAGAACCTGCCCCGGGGGTCGGTCTCCGCCGCGGTCGCGGCAGGCGTCGGGCTCAGTCCTGAGGAGCGCAAATCGCAAGGGCTGGTGCTCGGCGAGCCGATCTTCAAGAACGTCACCCTGTCGTCGTTCACGCGGTTCGCCAAGGGCATCCTGCTCGACGAGCGCAGCGAGCGCCGCACCACCAAGGAGCAGATCGCGGCCCTCGAGCTGCGCCCGGCCGACCCGGAGCGGCCCGCCGCGACGCTGTCGGGCGGCAACCAGCAGAAGATCCTGCTCGCGCGCTGGCTCGTGCACGGCAGCTCCGTGCTGCTTCTCGATGAGCCGACCCGCGGCGTCGATATCGGTGCACGGTCGGAGATCTATGCGCTGATCCGCAGGCTCGCGGCATCCGGCCACGCCATCGTGATCGTCTCCAGCGAGATCGAAGAGGTCCTCGGCCTCGCCGATTCGGTCCTCGTGATCGGAGACGGGCGCGTCCTCACCACACTTCCCGCATCTGAGATCGACGAGCACGGAGTGCTCGACCTCGTCATGAAAGGAGTCGCCGCGTGAGCGTGCAGACCACACCCACCGCCTCGCCGGGACAGGCCCCGGATGAAACCATCTCGCCCCTGCGCCGGCTGCTCTCCGGATCCGTCGGCCGCAACCTCGGGCTTGTTCTGGCGCTGCTTCTGCTCGTCGTCGTGGGGGCCGTGACCTCCTCGAACTTCCTGAACTTCGACAACGCGCTGGTGATCCTGCGTCAGGCGTCGATCATCGGCGTCGTCAGCATCGGCATGACCTTCGTCATCATCTCCGGCGGCATCGACCTCTCCGTCGGGGCGGTCGTGGCGCTGGCATCCGTCGTCGCCTCGCTCGCAGCGATCCAGGACATCGCCGCGTCCAGCCATTGGATCGTCACCGTCGTCGTGGCGCTTCTCGTCGGCCTCGGCGCGGGACTGATCAACGGTGTGGTGATCGCGTACGGGAAAGTCGCGGCGTTCATGGCCACGCTCGCGATGATGGTCGGCGCGCGCGGACTGGCGGAGATTCTGGCGAACAACCGCACGCTGGTCGTGAGTGACCGTGACTTCGTCCGCGCCATGAACGTCGATCTGCTCGGCGTCGACATCCTCATCTGGATCTTCGCCGTCGTCGCGGTCGCGGGCTGGTTCCTGCTCAACCGCACGACGTTCGGGCGGCGCACGGTCGCGATCGGCGGCAATCCGGAGGCTGCGCGCCTCGCCGGTATCAAGGTGAAGCAGCACACGATGTGGCTGTACGGGCTCGTCGGCCTGACCACCGGCATCGCCGCCTTGATGTACCTGGGCCGTACCACGGCGGGGACGTCGACGCACGGCACCCTGCTGGAGCTGGATGTCATCGCCGCCGTCGTGGTCGGCGGAACGCTGCTGGTCGGCGGGCGCGGCACGATCACCGGCACAGTGTTCGGCGTACTGATCTTCGCGACCCTGTCGAACGTGTTCGTGCAGAACAACCTCTCCTCGTCGGTGCAGTCCGTAGCCAAGGGCGTGATCATCGTCGTGGCCGTCCTGCTGCAGCAGCGGTTCGCCGTCGGTCGCGTCAAGAAGAACCGGTTGCGGCCGGCGGGGCAGACGCCGCCGGCCGAGGTGCCGTCCGCGTAGACTTCGGGCCAGACGAAGACGTGCCGAGCACAGGGCCGTTGACAGGTACAGAACGTTGACGGGCATGGCCGTTCACGAGAAGCACAGGGTGGGAATGGCAAGTAATCTCAGCGCCGTCGGCGTCGGTGAGCTCTTCCAGCTGTTGCGAGACGGAGTGCCGCGCACGCGTGCGGAGCTGGCGAAGTCGTCGGGCCTCGCCCGGTCGACCGTGGCCGCTCGCGTCGACGAGCTCATGCGCATGGGCCTGATCGCCCCGGTCGCCGATGCCGCGTCGACGGGTGGTCGCCCGCCATCCCAGTTCGCGCTGAACCCGGCGGCGAAGGTGGTCGTGGCGGCTGACATCGGCGCCTCCCACACCACCGTCGCGGTGACCGATCTCGCCGGCACGATCCTGGCCGAACGCACGGGACGGATGGCGGTGTCGCTCGGGCCAGAGCCGGTGCTGACGTGGATGGTCGAGACCACGAACGCACTCATCGCCGAGGCGGGGCTCCGCCACGACCAGGTCGCCGCGATCGGCGTGGGAGTGCCAGGGCCCGTGGAGTACTCGACCGGCCGGCCCGCGAAGCCCCCGATCATGCCGGGGTGGGACGGCTTCGACGTCCCCGGCTGGGTGCAGCAGCACCTGCAGGTGCCCGTGCTGGTCGACAACGACGTGAACATCTCTGCGCTCGGCGAGCGGGCGGCGGCATGGCCCGCCACCGACCACCTCATCTTCGTCAAGGTCGCGACCGGCATCGGCGCCGGCATCATCTCCGACGGCCGGCTGCTGCGCGGTGCGCAGGGCATCGCCGGTGACTTCGGGCACGTGCGCGTCGCGCGCGGGGCGGACGTGCCGTGCCACTGCGGGAACACCGGATGCCTCGAGGCGCTGGCGTCCGGCCCCGCGATCGCCCGCTCGCTCGCGGCCCGCGGCATCGAGGCGAAGGACGGCAACGACGTCGTCGAACTCGTCAAGGGCGGGAGCCTTGAGGCCATCCAGGCGGTGCGGCAGGCCGGTCGCGACCTGGGCGAGGTGCTCACGGCATCCGTCAGTCTGCTGAACCCGTCGGTGATCTCGATCGGCGGCGCCATGGCTCGGGTCGGCGAGCACCTCATCGCCGGCGTCCGCGAGGTGGTCTACACGCGGTCGATGCCGCTCGCCACCGAGCATCTGGCGATCGTGCAGTCGGTCACTGCCGGTGAGGCCGCCGTACGCGGGGCCAGCATGCTGGCTGTCGAGTACGCGCTGTCGCCTGAGATCCTGCCGCAGAGCTTCGGCTTCGACGGCTGACGGCGGCTGCCGGCGGCGGCCGGCTCACCTTCCGCGTGCCACGAGGCGTGTCGCAGAAGTGGTGGGTGTCGGGGCGGCCTACCCGCCGATTCTCGGACACGGGCGGGGATCGTGTCGCACAAGTGGCGGGTGCTGAACGCGCGAACCCACCATTAGTGAGACACGCTGCAGCCGACCGCTCCGGCTACTCGGCGACGCGTGCGGCGATGTCGCGGCGGAAGTGCGCGCCGTCCAGGCTGATGCGCTCCATCGCTTCGTACGCCTGCGCGCGCGCAGCGGCGAAGTCCGAGCCGACCGCGACGACGTTCAGCACGCGGCCGCCAGTGGCGACGAGGTCGCCGCCCGGAGCATCGGGCCCTGCCGTCGCCGCGTGGACGATCCGCACGCCGTCCACCTTCGCCGCTGAAGAGAGTCCCGAGATCTGGCGGCCGGTGTGCGGCGCCTCCGGGTATCCCTCGCTGGCGAGCACGACCGTGATCGCGACATCGTCTGAGAACGCGGGCTGCGGTTGGGCCTCCAGATTTCCGGATGCCGCGGCGAGCAGCAGCTCCGACAGTGGAGTGCGCAGCCGGGGAAGAACGACCTGGGTCTCGGGATCGCCGAAGCGGGCGTTGAACTCGATGACCTTGACGCCTGCGGGGGTGAGGATGAGGCCGGCGTAGAGGAGTCCGATGAATGGGGTGCCCTCGGCATCCAGCTGGCGGATGACCGGCAGCGCGACCTGCTCCGTGACCAGGTCGACGAACTCGCGCTCGCTGCCGAACTGCTCGGCGAGCCACGGCAGTGGCGAGTACGCGCCCATGCCGCCGGTGTTCGGACCCTCGTCGCCGTCGAAGGCGCGCTTGAAGTCCTGCGCGGGGCTGAGCGCCCGCACGGTGTCGCCGTCGGACAGGAAGAACAGTGACACCTCGGGGCCGGAGAGGAACTCCTCGACGAGCACCGGGCCGGACGGGAGAAACTGCGCTGCGTGCGCGAGCGCCTCTGCGCGGTCGGAGGTGACGATGACGCCCTTGCCTGCGGCCAGCCCGTCGGCCTTGACGACATAGGGCGCTCCGAGGTCGTCGAACGCCGCCTCGACGTCGGCGGCGGATGCCGCGCGCACCGCGCGTCCGGTCGGCACGCCCGCGGCATCCATCACGCGCTTCGCGAAGGCCTTCGAGCCCTCGAGCTGCGCGGCCGCCTTGCCGGGACCGAACACCGGGATGCCGCGCTCGCGCAGTGCGTCCGCGACGCCTGCGACGAGCGGGGCCTCGGGGCCGATGACGACGAGGTCGATGGAGTGCTCGTTCGCGAACGCCGTGACCGCGCGGCCGTCGAGCTGATCGACCGTGACGAGAGTGGCATCCGCGGCGATGCCGGCGTTGCCGGGGGACGCGAACAGCTCGTGCCTCGCGCCTTCGGCCTTGAGGGCGAGGATGATCGCGTGCTCACGGGCACCGGAACCGAGGACGAGGATCTTCACCCGTCCAGACTACCGAGCCGCGTCAGGGGATGACGGGCCGCTCGCGCGTCTCGTCCCAGGGCACGGTCCAGCCGCAGACATCGAACAGCCGGTCGAGCACCATCGCGGTGAAGCCCCAGACGATCGTGCCGTCGACGTCGAACGCCGGACCCTTGAACGTCAGCCGACCGCGCGATGTCACCGACCGGAAGCGCGTCGCCGGATCCAGCAGCTGCGCCACCGGTACCCGGAACACCTCCACCGTCTCGGCATGATCGACCGCCGCGACCTTCGACGGCTTGGTCCACCACCCCAGCACCGGCGTCACGTGATGGTTGCTCACGGCCAGTGGCAGCGCGGGCAGCGTGGCCAGGACCTCGACGCCCGTCGGGTCGAGTCCGGTCTCCTCCTCGGCCTCGCGCAGCGCCGTGGCGACATCGTCGCGGTCGGCGGGCTCGCGTCCTCCGCCCGGGAAGGACACCTGCCCCGGGTGCGATGAAAGCGTGGGCGAGCGCCGCTGCAGCAGCACGTCGAGGTCCTTCGCGACGGCCGCATCGGGCGTGGGAGCCGGGATGCGGTCGAGCACCCCGAACAGGATCAGGACGGCCGACCGCCGAGCCTCGACGCCATCCGCCAGTGGCGGAAACACCTGTGGATTCCAGTCACCGCGCTGCGCCGCGGTGAGCAGCTGGGCGCGGGCGCCTTCCGGATGCTGGCTGTCGGTCACGCTTTCGAGCCTACGCCCGCCATAGGCTGGGCAGATGGCTCGCAGGATCGACACCATCGAGGGGCGGACGGCGCTGGATGCCGTGCGCACCGCGACCGCGGCGGGGGAGAAGCCCGCGCGGACAGCGCTGGCGACCGCGGTCCGCTACCTGCTGCAACTGCTCGACGAGAAGGCTCCGGGAAACAGCGTCGAGGTTCGCGTGCCGCCGTTCGGTGCGGCGCAGGTCGTGCAGGGCCCGCGGCACACGCGCGGCACGCCCCCGAACGTGATCGAGATGGATGCCGCGACCTGGATCGCCCTCGCCACCGGCGCAGAGGTGTGGGCGGATGCCGTCGCGGCCGGCCGCGTGCATGCATCCGGTGTCCGGGCCGACCTCGAGGGGCTGCTGCCGCTGCGTCCCTGAGCTCGCCCGAGCACCTGGCCGTCGGTCTGCACCGCTGCACGTCGATCGGCCGGGTTTCGCCAGCCATTCGTGCGTTCCTCCAGCCAGGTGTACGCGGCGTATGACTTACCGCCGGGCGACGACCAAGGGCACACCCGTCGCCGGGTGCGGGAAGACGTCGACACTCTGGCCGTACACCCGCTCGACGCGTTCGGCCGTGAGCACCTCCGCCGGGGTCCCTGTTGCGACGACCCGTCCTGCGGCGAGCAGCGTCGCCCGATCGGCGTGAGCGAGCGCCGCATTGAGATCGTGCAGCACCACGGCAACGGCGGTGCCGGCATCCGCGCTCGCCCGCACCAGCCGCATGACGTCCTCATGATGCTTGAGATCGAGCGAAGCCGTCGGCTCGTCGAGCAGCATGATCGGCGTCGACTGCGCGAGCACGCGTGCCAGCGCGGCTCTGGCGCGCTCGCCGCCGGAGAGCGACGACACCGATCGGTGGGCGAGCCCGTCCACCTCGGTGGCGCGCATCGCGGATGCGACGACCGCATCGTCGTCGGCCTCCGACGCGGTTCGCGCCCAGGGCGCCCGGCCCATCCGCACGACCTGCTCCACCGAGAACGGGAACGAGACAGTGTTCTCCTGGAGCAGTACGGCGCGGGTGCGCGCGAGCTCCCTAGGGCGGATCGTGCCCAATCCCCGTCCGTCGATCGAGACGGCTCCCGACTCGATCGCGACGTCTCCGGCCAGCACCCCGAACAGGGTCGACTTTCCTGCGCCGTTCGGCCCCACCAGCGCGTGGATCTCCCCGGGTTCCACGTCGATCGCGGCATCCTCGAGGATGGTGCGTCCACCCGCGACGGGCCGTACCGTGATCCCGGATGCCGTGATGCCAGATGCCGCGATGCCGGAAGCCGCGAGGACGCTCATGCCCAGCCCCCCGACCGGCGCCGCGTGCGCACCAGCAGCCACAGGAAGAACGGGCCGCCCACGAGCGAGGTGATCATCCCGATCGGCATGTCCGCCAGCGGCACGGCCGTGCGCGCGACGAGATCCGCGAGGGCGATGAGCAGCGCGCCGCCGGCGGCGGACGAGATGATGAGCGGCAGGTGAGCCGGGCCGATCAGCATGCGCATGAGATGCGGGACGACCAGGCCGACGAAACCGATGATGCCGGCGAACGCGACCGCCGCGCAGACCAGCACAGCGACCGTGACGATGACGACGATCCGCAGGAGCTCGACATTGAGCCCGAGGTGACGAGCGGTGCGCTCGCCGAGGGCGAAGAGGTCGAGTCTGTGCGCGACGAACAGCGCGACGACGATGCCCATGACGGTCAGCGGAGCGACGATCGCGATGTTCGGCCACAGCGCTCCGTTCAGCGATCCGAGCTGCCAGAACACGATCTGCTCGCGCGTCGACGTCGTTCCGAGGAAGGTCAGGAATGCCATTCCGGCCCCGCCGATCGCGTTGATCGCGATGCCGGTGAGCAGCAGGGTCACGACTTCGGTGCGTCCCCCGGACCGACTGATGAAGTACACCGAGAACACCGCGACGAGACCGCCGATGAACGCCATCGCCGGGGTCGTCCACATCCCGAACGTCGAAATCCCGAACGTGAGGCTGGCGGCGGCGCCGAGAGCCGCGCCCGACGAGACTCCGACGACACCGGCATCCGCCAGAGGGTTTCCGAAGATCGCCTGCATGAGCACTCCCGAGACCGCGAGCGCGGCGCCGACGAGCACGCCGAGCACGAGCCGCGGCAGGCGGATGTTGAAAATCACGCCGCTCGCAGACGCGTCCTCGGGTGCCCACGCTGTGTCGATCCCGACCCCTTGCAGCAGGATGCCGATGATCTCCGTCGGTGCCAGCGAATACTGACCGCTCCCCAGCGAGATCAGGCACGTGACCACGAGAACCGCGGCGAGCGTCGTCGTGACCGCAGCGAACCGCAGCCGGCGGTGCCGGGAGGGAGTCGCCGTGACGACCTCCCCGGTCATTCGGCGGTCTCGCCGGCGGGTTTGCCCGAATCGGGCGCGTACAGGGCGCGCGCGATCGCACGGATGATCTCGGGCGAGCGGGGTCCGAAGCTGAGGATCTCGCCGTCGGCCATGTCGATCACGCGGCGGTTCGCGCCGGCGCGGGTCTCTGCGACGGCTGGGACGCGCTCGATCAGTCCGTCGATGCCGCCCACCGACTCCAGCCCGTCGGTCATCATCACCAGCACATCCGGCTGTGCGGCGACGAGCGCCTCGGCAGTCATCGGCTTGTTGCCCTCCCAGCCGATCTCACTCGCGACGTCGATCCCCCCGACGGCCTCGATGAGTGCATCCGCCCCGGAGTCCTTGCCGAAGATGTAGTACACGTTCGCGCTGCCGCGCACGTAGAGGAACAGCATCCGTGCGCGGTCCGCCTCGTCGGCGGGAACCACGGGTGCGATCTCGGCAAGGGCGGCATCGAGTTCTGTGCCGACCCGCGTGATCAGCGCGTCGCCGCGGGACGGGATGCCGAGCGCCGTGGCGACCTCGGTGATGAGCTGGTCGGTGGTCTCCAGGCGGAGCTCATCGGAGATGATGACGATCGGGATGCCGGCATCGCGCAGCTGCTGGCGCACCTCCTTCGGTCCGATGGTGGTGTCGGTGAGGATCACGGTCGGCGCGAGCTCCAGGATCGCCTCGGGGTTGAGCGAGTGTCCGGTCCTGGTCACGACGGGAAGATCCGCAGCGCCGTCGAACGTCGTAGACGAGTCGCGTCCGACGACCCTGTCGCCCATGCCCAGTGCGAACACCGTCGACGCGATCGTGCCGGAGATGTCGATGGCGAGGATGCGGTCGACATCAGTCACCTCTACTTCACGACCCTCCGCATCGGTCACCGTGACCGGAAGCTCAGGAGCGGTCTCGTCGGACACCGGCTCGATCGAGTGCGTCGGCAGGCAGGCGGTCGAACCGCCCGTCGCCGTGCGGACGTCTTCGACTAGATCGAGACCCGCGAGCTGCTGCGATGCCGAGGGGCAGGAATCGGATGCTTCGCTCTCCGCCCCGGCGTTCGCCATGGGGGCCGCGCAGCCGGCCAGTGCGACGACGAGCACGGCCGAGATGAGGAGGGAGAGACGCGATCGCATTTAGGGAAGCCTGTCCTAATCTTTGACGTGGAGACGCAGATCAGTCTATGGTCAGAAACGTAGGTTAGCTAAGCCTAACCACATTCACCCGCAACAGCTTTCGACCCCGACGAGGGGTCAATCGTCGCGCCCGCACAGGGGCGCGATCGCACGCCTGGAGGCACCCGTGAATCACCCTGAGTCCCACGCGACGAGCAGTCGCCCCAGAGCAGCGCTGGCGGCCGTGCTCGCCGTGCTCATGACGATGTTCGGAACGTTGACCGCGCCGGCGGCGCTCGCCGCCGAAGGCGCGACCGTCGCACCGCAGGTCGCCGCGGCATCCGAGTCCGGACTGACGATCCAGGTGAACGCCTCAGGGCTCCCGGAAGGAGTGGCGGGCGCGTACGCAGCCCTCATCGTGCAGGGCGAGGACGAGGCGCTGAACAGCATGCAGTACGTCGCGTTCGCGCTGCCTTTCCCTGCGGTCAGTGCGGGATCGACGTCATTCTCGCTCAACGCGCCGGTCGCGAAGCTCGACCGCTCGCTGACCTATGAGGTCGTGATGTGGAAGCAGCACAGCGGCTTCACGCCCGAGAACCTGTACGGCCGCTCGGTCGTATCAGTCTCGGACGGGCAGTGGGATGCGGTCTTCCCGCCGGCTCCCGAGCCTGAGCCCGAGCCTGAGCCCGCCCCGGCCGTCGCTGTCTCCGTCTCTGCGGCGTCCGCCGCGGAAGGCCTGGTCGTGAGCGTCGACGGTGCGGACTTCGCCGGAGCGACCGGTGCCTACGTCGCGCTGATCGAGAAGGGCACGGAGTCGGAGGTCACCGCCGGTGGCGGGTTCCTCGCGATGCAGTTCGTCCGGGGGATCTCCGACGGTGCGTTCCAGGTGAATCTGACGGCATCGGCCGACGCGCTCGAGAAGACGACGTCGTACGAGGTGATCGCGTGGCAGCAGCACACTCTGCCGACCTCCGCCACGATCTACACCCGCGCGGACGTCGCGATCAGCGAGGCGCAGTGGGCGGCGTTGCACTCCGTGGCGCAGCCGTCCATCGAGGTGTTCCTCGCCGACGGCGCGACGCCGGCCGGTGAGACGACGTTGCGCGCCGGCGACGAGATCGTCGTCAAGGGCAGCGGCTACGACCCCGGCGCGAACGTCGGTGGTCGCGGTGTGCCGATCCCTTCGAACCTGCCCCAGGGCACTTACGTCGTGTTCGGCGACTTCGCTTCCAACTGGCAGCCGTCCACGGGTGCGGCCTCCAGCACGCGCTCCGTCGGAGCCCAGGTGTGGGCGCTCGCCGAGAGCGTGCTCGAGCAGGTCCCGGAGCGTTACCAGGGGGCCATCAGGGCGCAGTGGGTGGACATCGCCGATGACGGCACCTTCCAGGCGACGTTGACGCTGAAGGACGCACCGGCTTCACCCGAGGGCGGCTCATACGGCGTGTTCACCTACGCGGCAGGCGGCGTGGTGAACGCCGCGCAGGAGCAGGGCGCGATGTTGAACTACTCCACTGAGCCGGAGTCCGGGCCGGCGATGACCGTGACGAACGCGGCATCCGTCGACGGCACCGACCTCGTCGTCGACCTCGAGGGTGCGGGGTTCACCGACATCCCCGGTGTGTATGCGGCACTGATCGAGGCGGGCACCGAAGCCGATGTCACCGCCGGCGGCGGGTTCCTCGGGATGGAGTACGTGCGCGGGATCGCGGACGGCGCGTTCACGACCGCGCTGACCGCCGCGGGGGACGCGCTCGATTCGTCGAAGAAGTACGAAGTGATCGTGTGGCAGCAGCACACGCAGCCGACCGCGGAGACGATCTACGCGCGCAGCGAGGTCACGATCACGGCTGAGCAGTGGAAGAAGCTCGCGGGCGACACCACGACACCGCCCACGACACCTCCGACCGAGCCGACGAATCCGCCGACCGCTCCGGCCACGCCGGTGGCCGGAGGATCGCTGCGCTGGGCGATCTCCTCGACGTTCGTGAACTACATCACGACGACCGCGCAGGGTGAGATCTTCGTCTCCGGCGGCGCGACCCGCTCGGGCAGTCAGTTCCAGTTCGGTCAGGCCGCAGGCACCACGTACAACCCGGCGACCGGCCTCGGCCACGTCGGCTACAACGGCTCGGTGCGCTTCACAGGACACCACGGTGTGCTCGACGTGACCGTGTCGAACCCGCGGGTCGAGATCGCATCCGCGACGTCGGCGACTCTGTACGTCACCTCCGGAGGGGCGCGCGTGCCGTTCGCCACGCTGAACCTCGCCGGCACCGCGAAGACGACGTCGAACGGCGCTGTCACCTACACGGCGGCTCCCGCGACGCTCACCTCGTCCGGTCGCGATCAGGTCCTCAGCGGATTCACGACCTCGCTGAACCCGGTGACCTTCACGATCGGCACCCCGGCCGCGGCGCCCAACGGCGCGGTGGGGACGGTGGCGGCGGCATCAGTTCAGCCGGACGCCCAGCTCCCATCGACCCCTCCCGCAAGTGACGGTCTCGAGATCGATGAGGCGAACCTCGAAGCGCTGCAGACCGGCGCATCCGCGACGGTCACGGCATCCGGATTCCAGTCGAACGAGCAGGACATCAAGGTCGTCGTCTATTCGACGCCTGTGCTGCTCGGGACCGTCGAGGCCGACGCGAACGGCGTCGCCACGTGGACAGGAGCCCTGCCCGCGACGCTCGCGGACGGCGAGCACACGCTCACCTTCCAGGGCTCGGTCGACCGTGGTCTGACGTTCACGCTCGACCGCGCGGCCACGACCGCGATCGGGCAATGCGCGGTCGGGGGCGCAACACTCGACTGGGGGTACAAGGAGAGCTTCCGCAACTACATCGAGGGCATCGCGCACGGCGGATGGGATCTCGCGGGGGTCGCGTACGAATTCCCCGAGTTCGTCTGGTCCGACGGCTCCGGGTCGTATGACGCGGAGTCGGAAGCCGGCCTGGTCGACTTCGGGGGAACCATCGCGTTCCACGGGCACGACGGCGCCCTCGACACGAAACTGAACAACGCACGGATCGAACTCGCCGGTGACACGGGGTACGTCGTGTTCGACATCGCCGGAACGACGCAGGGTGGCGAGGCGATCGACCAGAAGGACGTGCGGTTCGTCGAGTTCTCCCTCGCGGATGCCGCGAACGCCGAGGGCGTGCTGACGCTCGCGGATGCCGCGACGGCACTGACCGAGGCGGGCGCCGCCGCCTTCGGCACTTACGCCGCGGGAGAGTCATTCGACTCCGTGTCGTTCAGCATCCCGGTGGGCGCAGACTGCGGGGCAGCGCCGGTCGACGAGGTCGTGGAGGATGCCGAGGCTCCGGTGGTCGCCGCTGCCATCGCGCCGATCTCGACGGATGCGGGCTTCCCCGTCTGGGCGTGGATCGTCATCGGGCTGCTCGTGGTCGGCGCAGGTGCCGGCACCGGGATCGCCGTGCAGCGACGCCGTGCTGCGGCATCCGCCGCCGTCAGCGAGGATTGAACCGACCAGCGGTCCGAGGAGCGCGACCGGCCAGGTGCCGGTTCGCGTCCTCGGATCGACGTGCGTGCACGACAGAGGAGAACCGATGACCACCCGGGACCGTCCCCAGCGCCCGCAGCGCCCGCAGATCGTGCTGGAGGTCATCGAGCGCGTCCGTCTGACACCGCATCTCGTGCGGATCGTGGCGGGAGGCCCCGGGATCTCCGCCGTGGTGGACAACGGCTTCACCGACGCCTACACGAAAATGCTGTTCGCGCCGGCCGGGGCCGGGCTCACGCCGCCGTACGATATGGAGCGGCTGCGCGAGGAGTTGCCGATCGAGCTGCTGCCGACGCAGCGCACGTATTCGATCCGCCGCTTCGACCTGGACGCCGGCCGGATCTGGATCGACTTCGTCACGCACGGCGATGAGGGCGTCGCAGGGCCATGGGCGGCGAACGCGAAGCCGGGCGACCCCGTCGTGCTCGGCGGAATCGGCGGCGGGTACGCGCCGGACGCCACCGCCGACTGGCACCTGCTGGTCGGTGACGAGTCCGCGATCCCGGCGATCGCATCGGCACTGGAAGCGATGCCGGCGGATGCCGTGGGCACGGCGCTCCTCGAGGTGCAGGACGAGTCCGAGCAACTCGAACTCGTCGCCCCGGCCGGGGTCGAGGTGCGCTGGCTGCACCGCGGCGAGCGGGTCGCAGGCACGACCGAACTGCTGTTCGATGCGGTACGCGCGCTGGAATGGCGGGACGGCCGCGTGCAGGTCTTCGCATACGGCGAGCGCGGAGCGATGAAGCAGCTGCGGCCGCACCTCACCGATGAGCGCGGCCTCGACCGGACGCAGCTGTCGCTGTCGGCGTACTGGGCGTACGGGCGCCGCGAGGACGCATTTCAGGCCGAGAAGCGCGAGGCTGTCGGGCAGATCTGAGAGGGCTCAGAGCTGCTCGCCTGGGCGTTCGGAGACCGTGGGACAATGGAGGCATGTCCTCCCCCGAACCGCATGAGACCGTCGAAGCGACCGTGCGGCGCGTGCCGCGCTACGGCGTGTTCATGGCCATCGGCGTCATCCTGGGCATCGTCGCCGCCGGAATCCTGACGATGGTGGGCAGCTACGAGCCGTCCGAGACGCTCGACGTCGTCTACCCGCCAGGACAGGTCTTCGGTTTCGCGCTGCTGTGGACCGTTCCGATCGGCCTGGCGCTCGGAGGAATCGTCGCCGTCGTGCTCGAGCGCATCGCCCGACGCCACGACCGCGTCGTGCGGGTGGACCGCGAGACGATCATCGAGTCGGACTGAGCTCGACGTTTCGACTCGCCTCCTGCTCGCTCAACGATCCGCGGGGTGCAGCTCCACGGAAGGCTCCAAGCGCGAGTCGAAGTGTCGACGCCACACTCTCAGGCCAGCTCGCCGATGATCGGGCGGATGGCGGCGTCGAACGCCACGACATCGCGTCGCAGACCGTCGGTCACGGCCACGGTGAGGGCACCGATCCACCAGAGTCCTCGCTGAGAGAACGGCAGCACCTGCACGTTCAACTCGAACGAGTGCGCTCGCCTGCCCACCTCTCGCTCGAACTCGGCGATCGCGCTCGCATAAGCCCGGTATGCGCCGCCGCCGGTGGCCGTCTTCATCGTGCTGACGTAGCGGTTGTGCGCGGCATGCGCGTACTGCAGAGCGGTTGACGCAAGTGGAGTGATCGCCTCGCACAGCTCCTCGGCCCCGGTGGCGGGCAGCGCGACCAGAGTGTCGAAGCCCTCGATCAGCTCGAGCGGCACATCGGAGGGGTGCGCCCGCGGCTCGACCGTCATATCCCAGTACTCGCGCCATTGCTCCTCGAGCGCCGGAGTCGCGTCCGTGGCATCCGGCGCCCGCACCTGCAGGTCGCGCAGGCTCGGCAGATCCTCCGGTTCGCGGATGCCGAGCATCTGCCGCAGCGCGAGCGCGATCAGCACCGGCACCCCGGCGTCTTCGCGGATCAACCACTGCGGCTTGTCGGCCATGGCCCCATCCTAGGGAGGTCACGCGGGCTTCGGAGTGGTCACGCGGAATGCCGACGGCCTGCGCGGCGGTAGTCTTGTCTGGTGGCTGCCTCCCCCACCAACCCCTATTCCGAAGCCGGTGTCGACACCGCTGCCGGTGACCTCGCCGTCGAGCTGATGAAGTCGTCCGTCCGTGCGACGCACGGCCCCGAAGTCCTCGGCGGAGTCGGCGGCTTCGCCGGCCTCTTCGATGCCAGCGCGCTGCTCGGCTACACCAAGCCGCTGCTCGCGACCAGCACCGACGGCGTCGGGACGAAGGTCGCGATCGCGCAGGCCATCGACAAGCACGACACGATCGGCCAGGACCTGGTCGGCATGGTCGTCGACGACATCGTCGTGGTCGGCGCCAAGCCGCTGTTCATGACCGACTACATCGCCTGCGGCAAGGTCGTCCCCGAGCGCATCGCCGACATCGTGCGCGGCATCGCCGACGCGTGCACGGCGACCGGCACGGCACTCGTGGGCGGCGAGACCGCTGAGCACCCCGGCCTGCTCGGCCCCCGCGACTACGACGTGGCGGGAGCCGCGACGGGCATCGTCGAGGCGGATGCCGTGCTCGGCGCCGATCGCGTGCAGGACGGCGACGTCGTGCTGGCCCTGGCCTCCAGCGGGCTGCACTCGAACGGCTACTCGCTCGTGCGCCACATCATCACGGGCGCCGGCATCGGCTACGGCGACAACGCCGCCGACTTCGGCGCGACGTGGGGTGAGACGCTCCTCGAGCCCACCCGCTTGTACACGCTGCCGCTGCTGCGCCTGATCGACGCCCTCGCGGACGGCAGCATCCACTCGCTCAGCCACGTCACCGGCGGCGGCATCGCCGCCAACCTCGCCCGCGTGCTGCCGGTGGGCAGCTGGGCCGACGTCGACCGCTCGACCTGGTCGCCCGGCCCCGTGTTCCGCGTGCTCAGCGACATCGCCGGGTCCACGCTGGAATCCGCCGAGGGCACCTGGAACCTCGGCATCGGCTTCCTCGCGGTGATCGACCAGACCCAGAAGGATGCCGCGATCGCGGCGCTGGCGGCAGAGGGCATCGACGCCTGGCAGGTCGCGACGGTCTCGACAGGAGCCCGTCCGGCCGGTGAATTCGAAGAAGGCGCCAAGGGCGTCGACGGCGGTGCGGTGCGCCTGGTGGGCGCATACGCGGACGGAGCGAAGTAACACCCCATGTGCGGAATCGTCGGAGTGGTCGCAGGTGGCCCCGTCAACCAGGACATCTACGACGCACTGCTGCTGCTGCAGCACCGCGGACAGGATGCCACCGGCATGGCCACAGCCGAGCCGAACGGTGTCATGCACACGGCCAAGGCCGAGGGCATGGTGCGCGAGGCCTTCCGCACCCGCGACATGCGGTCCCTGCTCGGCAACGTCGGCCTCGGCCACGTCCGCTACGCCACCAAGGGCACGGCGTCCAGCGAAGAGGAGATGCAGCCGTTCTACGTGAACGCGCCGTACGGCATCGTCCTCATCCACAACGGCAACCTCACCAACACGCGTGAACTCACCGCAGACATGGCCAAGCGCGACCGCCGGCACCTGAACTCATCCAGCGACACCGAGCTGCTGCTGAACGTGCTCGCCGGCGAGCTGCAGGCCACGACCTCCCACGTCGACCTCGACCCCGAGCGCATCTTCGAGGCCGTCACCCGCACGCATGAGCGCATCGAAGGCGCCTACGCCGTCATCGCCGTGATCGCCGGTTACGGGCTGCTCGCGTTCCGCGACCCGTTCGGCATCCGACCGCTGATCCTCGGACGCCGTGACGGCAAGGCGACCGACGGCGGCAGCCGGGACGAGTGGATCGTCGCGAGCGAATCGCTCGTGCTCGAGAACGGCGACTACGAGGTCGTCCGCGAGGTCGCGCCGGGTGAGGCGGTCTTCATCACGGAGCAGGGCGAGCTGTTCACGCAGCAGTGCGCCACCGACGCGAAACTGTTCCCGTGCGCGTTCGAGTACGTCTACCTCGCCCGCCCAGACTCGATCATGAACGGCATCGCCGTCTACGAGTCGCGCCTGCGCATGGGGGAGCGCCTGGCCGACACGATCGCCAAGCACGTGCCGCGCGACAAGATCGATGTCGTCATGCCGATCCCCGACTCCGCTCGCCCCTCGGCCATGGAGGTCGCCCGCAAGCTCGGCATCGAGTACCGCGAGGGCTTCTACAAGAACCGCTACGTCGGACGCACCTTCATCATGCCGGGGCAGGCTGTGCGCAAGAAGAGCGTGCGCCAGAAGCTCAACGCGATGTCGACCGAGTTCCAGGGCAAGAACGTGCTGCTGATCGACGACTCGATCGTGCGCGGAACGACCAGCAAGCAGATCATCCAGATGGCTCGGGATGCGGGTGCGCTCTCGGTCACGTTCGCCTCAGCCGCCCCGCCGGTGCGCTACCCGCACGTGTACGGCATCAACATGCCGTCCAAGCACGAGCTGATCGCCCACGGCCGCACCATCCCTGAGATCGCCAAGGAGCTCGGGGTCGACCACCTCGTGTACCAGGAGGTCGAAGATCTCAAGGCGGCGATCATCGAGGGATCCGAGGTCGCCGACCTCGACATGAGCTGCTTCGACGGACGCTACGTCACCGGCACGGTCACCGACGAATACCTGGAATGGGTGGAGAGCTCCCAGAGTTCGTGACGTCGCCCCTGCCGCCGTGGCGGGGACGCACTCTCGCCGTCCTCGGGATCCTGCTCTGCGCGTTCTCGCTGCGCTCGGCCGTCGCCTCGCTGTCGCCGCTGCTCGATCACGTCGCCGCCGACTTCCCGCTGCCCACGGCCATCGTCGGCCTGATCGGCACGGCCCCGCCGGTATGTTTCGCGGTGTTCGGCCTGTGCACGCCGCTGCTCGAACGCCGCCTCGGCATCGAGCGGGTGACCGTCATCGCCCTCCTGGTGATCGCCGCTGGGCTGATCCTGCGGGGGCTCTCGTTCGCGTCGATCCCGCTGCTGCTCACCTCGGCGCTCATCTTCGCCGGCGTCGGCATGGGCAACATCCTGCTGCCGCCGCTGGTGAAGAAGTACTTCCCCGACCGCATCGGCACGATGATGACGCTCTATACGACGGCGATGTCCCTGTCGACGTTCCTGCCGCCGCTCGTGGCCGTGCCGGTGGCGGATGCCGCGGGCTGGCGCGTCTCGCTCGGACTCTGGGGCGTCTTCGCGATCGCCGGAGCGGTGCCGTGGATCATGATGCTCGTCACCGGGCGGACCGCGGGGCAGCCGGCAGCCCCCCGACCTGTCGTGCAGGTCGCTGAAACGATCGATCCCGCCGAGCTCTCCACCGGCCCGATCGCCGTCGCGCCCGCGAACTCACGCGTATTCGCGCGGCTGCTGCGGCTGCCGCTGGCCTGGGCGATCGCCGTCGTGTTCGGCACATCGTCGATCATGGCGTACGTCTCGTTCGCATGGCTGCCGGCGATCGTCACGGACGTCGCCGGCGTCTCCCCGGCCGTCGCGGGACTCCTGCTGTCGCTGTTCGCAGCCATGGGACTGCCGGCTTCACTGCTCGTTCCGGTGCTGGTGGTGCGCTTCCAGGCGACACGGACGCTGTTCGCCGTGGCCGTCGCCTGCGGGATCGGCGGCGTCCTCGGGCTGCTGTTCTGGTCGAACAGCGTCACCGTCTGGCTCTGGGTCGCGATCTTCGGGACCGTCGGCGTCCTGTTCCCCCTGGCGCTCGTACTCATCAGCATCCGCGCACGCACGCCCGAGAGCGCCGTCGCGCTGAGCAGCTTCGTGCAGAGCTCCGGCTACATCTTCGCCGCGATCTTCCCGCTGCTCGTGGGCGTGCTGCACGACGTCACTGGCGGATGGACCGTCTCGCTGATCGTCATCGGCGCCGTGCTCGTCGTGTCGATCCCGTTCGGGGTCATCGCCGGCCGGCGACGCACTGTCGAGGACGAGTGGGAGTCGCGTCACGGCGACTGGTGATCGCACCGGCCGCCGGGGGATCGGCCGGACGGAGACACGACGAAGACCCCGCTACCGATGTGGCGGGGTCTTCGAGCGCGAGAGGTCAGGCCTTCTCGAGCTCGTCTTCGTCTTCGTCCGCGTACTCGTCGGCCCACTTGTCGACGTAGGCGTTCTCGTCATCCGACGGGTGAGCAAGCTCGCGCTCCAGCGCAGAGTAATTCACCGACGGACTGTACGCCTTGAGTTCGCGGGCGATTTTGGTGTGTTTCGCCTTCTGACGGCCACGGCCCATGCGCGAGACCCCCTAACGAGTTCAGCTGCCGGGCGATCAGGCGCCCGGGGCATTTCACGACACCGGCGTGCGGCCGGTAAGAGTAGCATTCAGGATAGCACGAGGGCCAGGTCCTCTGGCCTTCGCCGGCAGGTGAAGGGAACGATATTCATGAGTGACGCAACCTCCTCCCCGTCCGACGAAGTGGCCCAGAATGCCGCGCTGCAGAAGGCTGTGATCGTGGGTATGCAGCCCGGTCAGTCCTCTCATGTGCTGGGGGAGGCCGCGCGCTTCGCGAAGCTGCTGAGCGTCCCCCTCGTCGTCGTCCATGTCGACGTCACGCGTTTCGTGACGTACGAGGATCCGGACGGCTACGTCCACTCCGCGCCGATCGACCTGAACATCGAAGCCGGCGCCGCCGAGTTCGACGAGGTGCAGGCCGAGGCGGCGACCGCGCTGCAAGGCAGCGGCCTGAACTGGACTGCACGCCAGCTCGTCGGCGATCCCGCCCTGGCGATCAAGCAGCTCGCGAACAAGCTCGACGCACAGCTCATCGTCGTCGGCACCCGCAAGCGCGGCCTGGGCGAATCGATCCGCGAGTTCTTCACCGGTTCGGTGGCCGCCCGTCTGGCTCACCGGCAGCACCGTTCGATCCTGGTGGTGCCGCTGGAGGAATCCGTTCCGGACGACCAGACCGAGATCTGGACCGAGTAGCGCCAGGGCGAGTCAGCGGTCGGGTGAGCCGAGCGCTCGGGTCACCGCGCGAGCCGCGGCATCCAGAGCGGTCTCGAGTTCCGCCACGACGTTCTCGGCGAGCACGCCACCGCGTGCGACGTGGGTCCGAAGATCGGTGCGCACACGCGCGCGGAACGCATTGACCGCCGCATCGGCGCGATGCAGCTGCTCGCGACTGGTGACCCGCTCGTCGCCCATGGGACGTGCGGTCGACGGGCGCGTCTTCGCGGCGGTCCGCTCATCGTTCGCGGCGGCGGCGAGATCGGCGCGAAGGCTCTTCATCGCGTCCTGCACGCTCTGGCGCACTTCGCTCGCGATGAGGCGGACCGAATCGGCGAGACCCGACTCGATGCCGGCGAGGTCTCCCTCGCGACCGGCGAGCTCAGCGCGACCGGCATCCGTGATCGCGTAGATCGTGGTGCGGCCGTCGACGGTCTTGGTGACCAGGCCCTCCTCCTCGAGCTTCGCGAGCCGCGGGTAGATGGTGCCGGCGCTCGGTGTGTACGTGCCGCCGGTGCGGTCAGTGAGCGCCTGGATGATGCCGTAGCCGTGCTGCGGCGCCTCGGCGAGCAGCGAAAGCAGATACAGCCGCAGGTCGCCGTGCGAGAAGACGGCGGGGGTCATGAGTCCCACTCCTCGTCGTCGGCGACCGTGGTCAACGGCCGGCGCAGCACCGTCGTGTCTCCGGACACCGAGTTGGTGCGCAGGTCGACGAACGAGCCGGCGAGCTCGCCCGTGGAGCCGGTGAAATTCGTCGGTCCCGAGCCTGCGCGATCGACGCCGTCGATCATGACGCCGCCGCTCATCGAGCGCACGACGTAGTTGGCCGGCAGCGTCTCCTCGAGGCGGATCGTGCTGTTGCCCGAGACGGTGTTCAGGTTGATGGTGTTCACAGCGCCCGCGGCATCCACCCAGATGCTGCCGGAGACCGTGTCGACGGTCGCCTTGCGCACCGAGCCGGTGAGTGCGACATCGCCGGAGACGCTGTTCGCGTTCGCGGTGCCGGTGAGACCGCGCACCTGAACGTCGCCGGAGACGGAGTTCAGGGTCAGGTCGCCCGAGTGCGTGTCGACGATGATGTCGCCGGAGACGGTGTTGAGCCGGGCATCGTTCGCGAGGCCCGAGACGAGTGCGCCGGCGCTGACGACGCCGAGGTTCAGGGCGATGCTGCGGGGGACGGCGACGCTGACCTCGGCGCGGGGTCCGCCCGAGCCGAAGTTGCGGAACACCTCGAGGAAGTTGTCCCAGCCCAGCTGGGGGTGGTCGATCTCGATCTGCGTCCCGTCGGATTCGATGCGGAGGTCTTTCACCGTCACGCCGCTCACTTCGATGCGGATGCCGGGTTCGTCGTGGGCGATGACGTCGACCTGACCGCCGACCAGGCCGACCTTGAGCCGTGTCGCCTGGGCGATGTCGATGACGCGTTCCTCGCCGGGGGCGATGAGCCACTTCTCGGTCATGGGGTTCTCCTTGGTTGGTTCACGGGCTGCGTGATCGCGATATATCGCGTTGGGAAGAGAATAACACGATATATCGCGAGTTCGCCAAGAAATCTTCTCGGAAGCGCTTGACCTTGACGCAACGTCAACTTCTACCGTGGAGACATCGGAGAGAAGGGCGAATGCCGTGAGCACACGCGACTGGTCGATCCAGGAGATCGCCCGGCTGGCCGGAACCACGAGCAGGACACTGCGTCACTACGACGACATCGGACTGCTCACCCCCTCGCGCATCGCGCACAACGGCTACCGCCATTACGACCAGGCGGCTCTCGTGCGCCTGCAGCGGATCCTTCTGCTGCGGGAGCTCGGGCTCGGTCTGCCGCAGATCGGCGAGGTGCTCGGCACATCGCCCGAAGGTGCCGCCGAGGCATCCGCTCTCGAGACGCACCTCGCGTACCTGCGCGAGGAGCGGAACCGGCTGGCGCGGCAGATCGCGTCGGTCGAATCAACCATCAACGCATTGAAAGCAGGTGAATCCCTCATGGCAGAGAACATGTTCGACGGGTTCGACCACCAGCACAAGGACGAGGTCGAACAGCGCTGGGGCAAGAAGGCCTATGCCGACAGCGACCGCTGGTGGCGCGGGATGACGGACGTCGAGCGCGCCGAATGGCAGCAGCTCGTGTCCGATCTCGGGCGCGACTGGATCGCCGCAGCCGAGACCGGCGCGACGCCCGAGTCCGATGAGGCACAGGCGCTCGCTCAGCGCCACGTGGACTGGCTGACCGGGGTGCCCGGCACGCCGGCATCCGCCCCTGGTGGCGACACCAAGGCGTACGTGATCGGTCTCGGCGAGATGTACGTCGCCGACCCGCGCTTCGGCGCGAACTACGCGACGGCCGACGGCAGCACGCGAGGAGCGGAGTTCGTCCGCGACGCGCTGCGCATCTACGCCGAGGCGAACCTCTAGTCCCGGGCGGCGACGCGTAGGGTCGAGGCATGTTCCGCCGCAGGAGCCCCTCGACCGCAGTGCCGCTGTTCGCGGCGGCGGCGGTCAGCTACGCCGCGAACAGCGCGCTGGGGTCGGCGGTCGCCGTGAAGCTCATCGACAGCAGCGGCTTCCGGTGGCTGCACCACGCGCTGTACATCATCACCTGCGTCGCCGTGGCCGCTGCCGTCGGCGTCGGGTGGTGGGCACGGCCGCAGTCGGCGAACCGGCCGGCCGCGATGGCACTGCTGCCCGCCGCCGTGCCACTCACCGCCATCCCGTTCGTGAGAACGCACAGCCGACGGCATCCGCTCGTCGCGCTCGCCGCCGCACCCTTCATCGTCGCGGGCCTCCTGCGCTCGCTCCGCCCGTCCGATCGGAAGTGACCGCATGGAACTGCTCGACGCCATCCACCGCCGCAAGACCACGAACGGGCCGTTCCTGCCCGAGCCGGTCTCGGAGGAGCACCAGAAGATCCTCCTCGAGGCCGCCGGGCGGGCGCCCTCGCAGCTGAACAGCCAGCCGTGGCGATTCGTCGTCGTCGAGACTCGGGAGACGATCGAAGAGATCGCGCGCATCTCGGGCGAGAGCACGACCGAAGCGATGTCCAACGGCACGTTCTTCGAACGGTACAAGCCGTACTTCCGGTTCAGTCAGGCCGAGATGGATGAGAAGCGAAGCGGAATGCTGTTCGACAAGCTGCCCGCAGCCCTGCGCCCCTTCACGAGCCAGGTGTTCACCAGACGCGGTCAGAAGCTGATGAACACGTTCGGAGTGCCCAGAACCCTCGGCGAGGAGAATCGCAGGCTGGTGGCGGGCTCTCCGCTCCTGCTCGGTGTCATGCTCGACCGGAGCGAGCACCGCCCGGGGGAGCTGTCGTCGTTCTATTCGGTGTTCAGCATGGGCGCCGCGATGGAGAACGTGTGGCTGACGACGGTCGAGCTCGGCATGGGCATCCAGTTCGTCTCCTTCCCGATGGAGGTTCCCGGCCGGTGGGAGGAGATCGTGCGCCTGCTGCGGGTGCCTGACGACCTTGAACTGATGGCCGTCTATCGGCTGGGCTATCTGCCCGCAGAGCAGCGGCGGCCGGCGATCGACTGGTCGAGCAGTCAGCGCAGGCTCGCTTCACAGTACGTCTTCCGCGAGGACTGCGAGACTCCGCAACAGGGCTGGGACGAGAGCTGAGGCTCAGTCCTTCGCGCGGGGAACCGCGCGGGGAACACGTCGCAGATCACGAAGCGCCGGACCTTCGATGCGCGTGCCGTCGGGTGCGAAGCGCGAGGCGTGCAGCGGGCAGTCCCAGGTGCACTCCGCGTCGTTCCAGTCCAGCACGCCGCCCATATGGGTGCAGATCGCGCCGACGCCGCGGGTGACGCCGTCGACGGTCGAGATGCCCACCGGACGGGCGGACCGGTTGGCCACTACGCCGTTGCCCTCCGCGGGCCGGGCGACGGGGACGGACCTCGACTCGGCATCCTTCCAGCCGGAGGCGAGCTCGGCGGCGACCTTGGCGCCCTCCGCGGCGCCGCGCGCGATGTCGGCCGGCACCGTCAGTCTCGTGCCGATCGTAGTCATCCACTCCGGCCGGTCGCGCCGGGAGGTGCCGAGGATCTCGGCGGTGAGGCGCAGCGCCGCCGCGGGCGCATTCGAGAGGCCCCACTTCGCGTAGCCGGTCGCGAACCGGATGCGGCCGAGGCCACGGGGCATCGCTCCGACGAAGGGGATCAGGTTGTGCGACTCGTAGTCCTGAGCCGACCATCGATGCGTCTCCTCCGCGCCGGGGAAATACTGCCGGGTCCACGCCACGATGTCCTCGATCGCCGCGGTCTCACCGTCGGAACGCCCGACCGGATGGCCGTTGCCGCCCACGACCAGCTGCGCCGCATCGTGTGGCCCGTCGGCTTCTGAGACGGGACGGATAGAACGGGTGGCTCCGTCGACGGAGATGAAGGTGCCCTCCGGCAGCCCGCTCGGAACGCGGAACGACACGCAGTAGGAACGCATCCCTCGCACCTTCGCGAAGTAGAGACCGCGGTCGATGATCGGGGTGCCGGTCGCGAGCACGATGTGCTCGGCGAACACGGGGCCCTCCGCGGTGTCGACTCGCGCTCTGGGGAGCGCGTGCGCCCCCGTCACGCGGATGCCGGTGTGCAGAGTCCCGCCGGCTTCGAGCAGGGCCCCCGCCAGCGCTCGCGTGACCTGCACCGGATCGATGGTCACCTGATCGTCGAGCGCGACGGCCCCGGCCGCCGGGAACGGTGCTGTCGACAGGTCGCTCGCCGCGAGCATCCGGGCGGGCAGGCCCGCTTCGCGTGCGGCGTCGTACGTGGACTTCGCGGCATCCAGGCCTTCGACGGTCGTCGCGTACGAATGGTCCGTGCGCCGGCGATACCGGACTCCCGACGAATCCGCGAATCCCGTAAGCCACTGCATGCCGGCCCGGTTGGCGTCCACATAGGCGCGCACGAGCGATCCCGGATGATGCCGGCGGATCCGGGCGAGCTGCTGGCCCTGCAGCAGCGATACCTTGCCGGTGTTGCCGCCCGATGTCAGCTCGGCGACGTCACCGGAATCGATCACCGCGACATCCAGGCCCTCGCGAGCCAGCATCACCGCGGTCGACAAGCCGGTGAGGCCCGCGCCGACGATGACAGCGTCATGGTGCGACTCGGGCGCGAACGGCGAGCCGAGCGGAACGGTCGGGTTGAGCTTCCACAGAGGTGTCATGGTGTCAGTCAACGCCGCCAGTATCCCTGCACCCACAGCCTTGACATCCGTGCGATGCGTTCTATGCAGGGACGGATTCCAGACGGCCGGCGTCCCACCAGTCGAGCACGCGTGTGCCGATGAGGGTCAGCCAGCGTGACGACTGCCCCTCAGGGACGTCGATGTCGAACCAGGTTCTTCCGCGGAGCGGAGCCGCCTGCAGCCAGGTTCCGTCGGGTTGCCGCTTCGAGCGCACCAGTTCGACGGCGCCCGCCAGCCGGTCGTCCGGCGGCGACTGCTCGGCGAGCGACACGTCGCGGAAGTGGTCGAGCGCCGCCAGCGCGCTGTAGCGGTGACGATTCGGGTACACGAACTCGCTCACGAAGCTCCCGACGACCTCTCCGGTGGACAACCGGCGCATCAGCCGCCTCTCGAGGAGGTACTCCTCGCCGCGGTGACGCGCACCGCGCATCGACAGGTCGCCCGTGATCCGCTCGTAGGCCAGGATGCCGCGGACGGCGTTCAGCGTCGAGTGGAAGGACGAGCGGATCGAGTCGCCCTCCTCGGCCTCGCAGTTCCAGCCGCCGTCGGCGAGCCGGTGGGTGGGGAACCACTCCACCAGCCGCGAGACGTCCGCGCCGAGCCAGGCGCCGGCCGAGAGCGTGAACGCGTTGATGCAGACGTCGACCTCGCCGCCCCAGAAGGGCATGTCGTCATACTCCCAGTGGCAGTTCGCCGCGAGCTTCTCGGCCGTGCCGGCGAGAGCTGCGGCATCCACACCCCACTCCCGCAGATCCTTGAGCGACCAACTCGTTGCGACCCACGGCTGACCAGGATCCTCACGTTCTGCGCTGTCGAAGAATCCGGCCGGGAAATGCGCGCCTCCGGCCCACGGGCCGTCGGCGTCCTGCTTCGCGAGCAGCGCCGAGCCGAATCCTTCGGTCACCACGCGGGCTCGCGTCGCCTGCCACACCTCGTCGCCGGCGCCGAGCAGGTCGCGTTCGACCTGCCATCGGATGGCCGGGTCGGAGTCGAGGAGCCATTCCAGGGTGCGCGCGGGAGCCGACATGCTCGCACGCTACTCCGGTCGGGTGCGCTTCGACAGACTCGGCGATCGGCCGCGGCTAGAGTTGCCGACGTGACCCTCGGCCGTCTGCTCCTCGTCGTGCTGGGCGGGATGCTGGGCACGGCGGGCCGGCTGGGCATCGGGCTCCTGGTGCCGGATGCCGCCGGCATCCCTCTTGCGACCCTTTCCGTCAACATCTTCGGTGCGCTGCTCATCGGCCTGCTGGCGGCTCGCCTGCCGCGAGCGTCTGGTACGCGCGTCTTCCTCGGCACCGGCATCCTGGGTGGGTTCACCACCTACAGCGCGTTCGTGGTCGGATCGGTGGAACTGTGGTCGAGCACTCCGCTGGTCGCTGTGGCCTATGCGGTACTCACTCTCGGGCTGGGAATCGCCGCCGCAGCGGCCGGCCTGCGCCTCGGACGCCCCGGCCCACGGGCGAGGAGTCAGCGATGACGCCGCTCGTCTTCGTGTATGCATCCATCGCCGGCGGCGCCGGCGCCGGCCTGCGGTACCTCGTCGACGTCGGCACGATGACATTGATAGGCGCTGGGTCGCTCACGAAGGGACGATTCCCCTGGGGGATCGTCATCGTGAACGTCACTGGGTCGTTCGCGCTCGGGGTGGTCACGGCATCCGTCCCCGATGCCGCGTTCGTCGTCGGCGCCGGCCTCCTCGGCGGCTACACGACGTTCAGCACCGCGATGCTCGACACCCTGGCGCTGTGGTGCGACGGCGAACGTCCGGCCGCGGCCGGGCACCTGCTCGGGACGTTCGCGGCGACGGTCATCGCGGCGCTCGCCGGCCTCGGGCTCGGCACGCTTCTCTGAAACTGAACTCAGCCGCTGCACAGGCCTGTTCTGTACAAAAGTACATGTACTGAAGTCCAGGAGATCCATGCCCGATTCCCCGCGCCGCCGACGAGACCCGGAGGCCCGCCGCAACGCGATCGTGCTCGCCGCGGCTGAGTTGATCATCGAGGTCGGCGTCGATGCGATCACGCACCGCATGGTCGCCGCGCGCGCCGACGTTCCTCTCGGTGCGACGACGCAGTACTTCGACACTCTCGACGATCTCCGCGAAGCAGCCCTCCAGCTGCTCGTCTCGCACGTCGAGGTGCAGATGCAGCGGATGCGCGAGACGCTCGACGCCGACGGAGCGACCGCGTCGGTGATCGCCGCGCTCCTCTCCCGGGCGATGGCCGATGTGCAGAGCATGCAGGCCGACCGCGCGGTCGTCACTGCCGCTGTGCACGATCCGAAGCTGCGCGAGATCGCGCGCAGCTGGTCGCGCGATCTCGTGGCCATCCTCGAGCCGGTGCACGGATCCGCGCGCGCGACGGCTGCTGCCGTCTTCCTGGACGGCGTACTCTGGCACTCGCAGATCAACGATGCTCCGCTCCCGCGCCACATCATCGAAACCGCACTCGCCGGCATCCTCGGCGACGACAGCCGCACCACCTGATCCGGGAGAACAAGCCGTGTCGAACCTCGCCGTCCTCAGCCTTCGCAACCGTGCGCTGATCGCTCTCATCACGATCGTGGCCGCAGTGTTCGGCGGGCTCGCACTGACGAACCTGAAGCAGGAGCTCATTCCCTCGCTCGAGCTGCCGGCGCTCGTCGTCATGACGACGTACCCGGGTGCTTCGCCCGAGGTCGTCGAAAACGATGTGTCGACCCCGATCGAGACGGCGATCCAGGGCGTGCCGGGTCTCGAATCGACCAGCGCGACGAGCACGACGAACGCGTCGATCATCCAGGCGACGTTCGCCTACGGCGAGAACCTCGCGACGGCAGAGCAGAAGATGCAGCAGTCGATCAACCGCATCTCCTCCCAGCTTCCGGAGGACGTCGAGCCGCAGGTTCTGTCGGTGTCGATCGACGACTTCCCCGTCATCCAGGTCGCCGTCACCGGTTTCGATGACGCCGAGACCGCGCAGGCTGACCTTGAGAACGTCGCGATCCCGGCGCTGGAGGACGTCGACGGCGTCAACGCCGCAGAGATCGTCGGCGGGCTGGGGCAGCAGATCACCATCACGCCCGACCAGGCGGACCTCGCCGCTGCGGGCGTGAGCACCCAGGCGATCCGGGATGCCCTGCAGCAGAACGGCACGCTCTTCCCTGGCGGCGACATCACCGAGGACGGCCAGACCCTCACTGTGCAGACCGGTGCGAAGATCGCCTCGGTCGACGAGATCGCCGCGCTTCCGCTCGTCGGGACGGATGCCACGATCGCCGACGTCGCGACCGTGGCGCTCGAGTCCGAACCGGTCTCGTCGATCTCGCGCGTCAACGGCGAGGACGCCCTGTCGATCTCGATCACGAAGCTCCCCGCCGCGAACACCGTCGAGGTGTCGAACGGCGTGGTGACCGCGATCGATGAGCTCCGGGAGAGCTTCCCGGATGCCGATTTCACTGTCGTCTTCGATCAGGCGCCGTTCATCGTCCAGTCGATCGAGACGCTCGCCACCGAGGGCCTGCTCGGTCTCGTGTTCGCCGTCATCGTCATCCTGGTGTTCCTGCTGTCGATCCGCTCGACCCTGGTGACGGCGATCTCGATCCCCACCAGCGTCCTGATCACCTTCATCGGGCTTCAGGCCTTCGGTTACTCGCTGAACATCCTGACCCTGGGCGCCCTCACGATCGCGATCGGCCGTGTGGTCGACGACTCCATCGTCGTGATCGAGAACATCAAGCGGCACTACGTCGGAGATGCCGACAAGGGAGACGCGATCCGCCTCGCGGTGCGCGAGGTGGCCGCGGCCATCACGGCATCCACCATCACCACCGTCGCAGTGTTCGTGCCGATCGTGTTCGTCGGCGACATGGTCGGGGAGCTCTTCCGCCCGTTCGCGATGACCGTGACGATCGCGATGGTCGCGTCGCTGCTGGTGGCGCTGACGATCGTGCCGGTGCTGGCGTACTGGTTCCTCAAGCCCGGCAAGGAGCTGAAGGATGAGAACGGGCAGGTGGTCGATCCGGAGCACCCGGATGCTCCGCCCACTGCGCTGCAGCGCGCATACCGCCCGATCCTCAACTGGACGCTCAAGCACTCCGGCCTTACGGTGATCATCGCGGTCGTCGTGCTCGGCGGGACGCTGGCAGCAGCTCCGCTGATGAAGATCAACTTCCTCAGCGACACCGGTCAGAACACGATGACCGTCACGCAGGACCTCGGTCCGACGGCGAGCCTCGAGGCGAAGGATGCCGCGGCCGCGGAGGTCGAGGATGCGCTCGAGGGCGTCGACGGCATCGAGAACGTGCAGGTCTCGATCGGCTCCAGCGGCTCCTCTCTCATGGACGCCTTCTCGGGAGGGGCCGGCGTGACGTACTCGATCATGACGTCGTCCGACGTCGATCAGGAGCAGCTCCGCGCCGACGTGCTGGATGCCACGGCCGATCTCGAGGGCGTCGGCGATATCAGCGTCGCAGCCTCTGCCGGGTTCGGCTCGACCGACATCGAGGTGAACATCACCGCCCCGAACGGCGAAGCGCTCACCGAGGCGACCGCAGCGGTGACCGATGAGCTGGAGGGGCGTGACGGCATCGGACAGGTCACTGACAACCTGGCCGCCTCCCTGCCGTACATCGCCGTGGTCGTCGACCGCGACGCCGCAGCCGATCTCGGCCTGTCAGAAGCCGCCGTCGGTCAGATCGTGTCGAGCACGATGCGCCCGCAGCAGATCGGATCGGTCGAGCTGAACGACACCGCGCTCACCGTCCTGCTCGCGGCCGAAGAGCCGCCGGCGACCGCGGACGACCTGCGTGCGCTCACGATCCCGACGCCCACCGGTCTCGTGCAGCTGACGGATGTCGCCTCGGTCGAGGAGGCCGAGGGGCCGACCTCGATCACGACCGAGCAGGGGCGCCGGACGGCGACTATCACCGTTCCGCCGGCGTCGGACAACCTCGCGACGGCGACCGCGTCGGTCACCGCGGCGCTCGAGACCGTCGAACTGCCTGACGGCGCTTCGGCAGAGGTCGGCGGCGTCGCCTCGCAGCAGGCCGACTCGTTCTCGCAGCTGGGGCTGGCGATGCTCGCCGCGATCCTCATCGTCTACGTCGTGATGGTGGCGACGTTCAAGTCGCTGCGCCAGCCGCTGCTGCTGCTCATCTCGGTGCCGTTCGCGGCGACCGGCGCGATCCTGCTGCAGATCGCGACCGGCGTGCCGCTGGGCGTGGCATCCCTCATCGGCGTGCTGATGCTGATCGGCATCGTGGTGACGAACGCGATCGTGCTCGTCGACCTGGTGAATCAGTACCGGGAGAGGGGCCTGCCGACCAGGGATGCTGTGATGGCGGGCGGCGAGAAGCGTCTGCGGCCGATCCTCATGACGGCGCTCGCGACGATCTTCGCGCTCACGCCGATGGCGCTCGGCATCACCGGTCACGGCGGATTCATCTCGCAGCCGCTGGCGATCGTCGTGATCGGCGGACTCGTGTCGTCGACCGTGCTGACGCTGATCGTGCTGCCGACCCTTTACAACCTCGTCGAGGGCGCGCGCGAGCGCCGGCGGGCGCGCAAGGGCGGTCCGGATGGCGGAGTCTCGAGTGCCGATGGTGCGCCCGAGCCCGACGAGCCGGAGCACCCGCTGAGCCGTCGCGAGCTGCGCGAGCACCACAGCTGAGGTGGTCGTTCGGGCGAGGCGGTGCGGCTGAAGGAGGGCGCGCGGCTGGGTGAGGCTTCGACTCGTCGCTGCGCTCCTCGCTCAGCCCGTTTCGTGTCGCTCCGCTCGCTCAACGACCCGCGGGGAGAGCTCCGCGCGCAGGGAGAGACACCGCGGAACGACGGCCCGCAGGCATCATCAGTTGCGGGTCGTTGAGCGGAGGCGCGGAGCGCCGAAGACGACGGGTTGAGCGGAGGCGGCGCAGCCGCCGCAGTCGAAACCTCAGATCCGACCTCAGCCGAGCTCGATCCCCCACGACGCTTCCCACGTCTCGCCCGGCGCGAGCCGCCGGATGCCGAGACCGCTGTTGAGCGCATCCGCCGGTGCCGTCATCGGCTCGATCGCGACAGCGAACTCCTGCCCTGGATACCCCGTCGTCGTGTACACCTGCACGAAGTCGAAGCCCGCGCCCTGCCACAGTGTGACGCGACGGCCGTCCGGAGCGGTGATCGAATGCCGAACCCGGCCGTCGTCGTCACGGCTCAGGTCGGTGAAGCCGGTGTCGAGCGAGATGCCGCCGAGACGGATGCCCTCGCGCAGCGCTGAAGGCGCCGGCGACGTTCCCGTCGGCAGCATCCGCTCGTCCGTGTCGAACTGCGTGGCTGCCGGCACGCGCAGGACGAGCTCGCGCGGATCCGCATCGCCGATCGTCACGAACGGATGTGTTCCGAGGGCGACCGGGGCCGGAGCATCCGACCGGTTCGTGAGGGTGTGCGTGACCTGGATGCCGGCATCCGTCAGCGTGTACGTGACCGACGTCGCGATCTCGTACGGGTATCCGGTCTGCGGGTGGATCGTCGCGCGGAGGGTGGCCGCGGCATCCGCCTGCTCGATCTCGTACGCCGTGAAGCGGAGCAGACCGTGGCTGGCGTTGCCGAACTTGGGCTCCGTGATCGCGAGCTGGCGCCCGGTGCCGGCATCCTGCCAGGCGCCGTCGCGCACGCGATTCGGCCAGGGCGCGAGAACGACGCCGGAGCACGACGGCGTCGGGACGTCCTCGGGGTATCGCGAGATGAGGTCCACGCCGCCGACGGCGAGCCCGCGCAGGGATGCTCCCACCTGCGCGATCTGGGCGGTGACGCGACCGCGCGTCAGTTGGATCTGGGTGCCGGTGGGGGAGAGAGTCGTCACCCGGACATCGTACGGGGGTCTTTCCCAGGTGCCGCCGGTAGACTGTCCCGGTCGGCTTCGAGCACCCGCCGTTCGCGCGGGGTCTTGCAAGTGTGAGCTCAGGGGCCGATGGTTCATAAACCATCACATGAATGGCCCCGGCCGACGAATGCCCGGGTATGTCTGCCGCGCTCTGATCTCTGTGCGCGCGAGCGGCGCTGTTCTCGTGTCAGAGACAGTCAGGAAACACCATGCCAAAGAATGGCAAGCCCAAGGGCGGTCGCCCGTCCCGCAACTTCGAGCCGCGCTACGCGAAGAAGACGTCGTTCCACGACCGTCACGCCGGCGCCGGATCCCGCCCCGCAGGCGCTCGCGATGAGCGATCGGATGCCGGAGACCGCGGCTTCTCGTCGGATCGCCCTCGCACGTCGGATCGCGGCTTCGATCGCCGTCCCGGCAGCAAGAGCCCGAACCACCGTGGCTTCCGTCCGGCCGAGGCCGACGGCGGTGCGCCCAAGCGTCGCTGGAGCGACCAGGAGCGTGCCGGCCGCGACGAGGCTCGCGGCATCCGCGGCCGCGCAGAGTCCGGCCGTCGCGAGGCGCCGCACCACCGTGACGAGCGCCCGCGATACAACAGCGAGCGCCCCTCTGAAGGGCGTCGCTACGACGACCGCCCCCGCCGTGACGAGCGCGGGGGCGAGCGTCCCCGCTTCCAGGGCGACCGGCCGCGTTTCAACGGCGACCGCAACGACCGTCCGCGGTACAACGATGACCGTGGCGGTGACCGTTCCCGCGTCAACAGCGACCGTGGTGGTGACCGCCCGCGTTTCAACACCGATCGTGGTGGCGACCGCCCGCGTTTCAACAGCGACCGTGGTGGTGACCGCCCCCGTTACAACAGCGACCGTGGTGGTGACCGCCCCCGTTACAACAGCGACCGCGGTGCGGACCGCCCGCGGTTCAATCGAGACGAACGCCCCCGCTTCAACGATGACCGTGGCGGTGACCGCCCCCGTTATGACCGCGACCGCAACGACCGCAACGACCGCGACCGCAACGACCGCGGTGCCGAGCGTCCGCGTTTCAACCGCGATGACCGATCGAACCGCCACGAGCGTCCGAACCGCGATGACCGCCCGCGTTACAACGACGACCGGCGCAGCGAGCGTCCTCGCCGTGACGACCGCGCGCAGCGCCCGACCCGCAGTGACTGGAACGCCTCCCCGGCGAAGCCGTTCGAGCCGACCGAGGACGTCGTCCACGAGAAGCTCGCGGCGAAGGTCGTCGCCGCTCCCGAGGTCGAGGGCACCTCGTTCGCCGATCTCGGACTCGGCTCGAACATCGTCGAGACGCTGAGCAATATGGGCGCGGCCTCGCCGTTCCCGATCCAGGCAGCGACGATCCCGTCGATCCTCGAGGGGCGCGACGTGCTCGGCCGGGGTCGCACCGGCTCCGGCAAGACCATCGCGTTCGGCGCTCCGCTCGTCGAGAGCATCCTGAAGGCGCAGGCGGGCAAGCGCCGCGAGTTCGGCCGCAACCCGCAGGCGATCATCCTCGCGCCGACCCGCGAGCTTGCCCTGCAGATCGACCGCACGGTGCAGCCGATCGCCCGCAGCGTCGGCCTGTTCACCACGCAGATCTACGGCGGCGTCCCGCAGGGACGTCAGGTCGGTGCTCTGAAGAAGGGCGTCGACATCGTGATCGGCACCCCCGGCCGCATCGAGGACCTGATCAACCAGGGCAAGCTCGACCTGTCGGACTGCCGCATCGCCGTGCTCGACGAGGCCGACCACATGTGCGAGCTCGGATTCGTCGAGCCCGTGCAGCGCATCCTGCGTCACACGGCCGAGGGCAGCCAGAAGCTGCTGTTCTCGGCGACGCTCGACCGTGAGGTCGCAGCCCTCGTCGAAGAGTTCCTCGTGGACCCCGCCGTCTACGAGGTCGCCGGTGAGGACCAGGATTCCAGCACGATCGAGCATCGCGTGCTCGTGATCGAGCATCGCGACAAAGCGGAGATCCTGAACACCCTGGTCGACCGCGACGGCAAGACGCTCGTCTTCGCCCGCACCCGCGCCTATGCCGAGATGCTGGCGGAGCAGTTCGAGGATGCCGGCATCCCCGCCGCAGCCCTGCACGGCGACCTCAACCAGGCCAAGCGCACGCGCAACCTGCAGAAGATGACGTCCGGCCGGGTCAACGTGCTCGTCGCGACGGATGTGGCTGCCCGCGGCATCCACGTCGACGACATCGACCTGGTCATCCAGGCCGATGCCCCCGACGAGTACAAGACGTACATGCACCGCTCCGGCCGCACCGGCCGCGCGGGCCGCTCCGGCCGCGTCGTCACGCTGATCACGCGTCAGCGCCAGCGCCGGACGTCGGAGCTGCTCGGCCGCGCCGAGATCGACGCACCATTCGAGCAGGCGCGCCTCGGCGACGACATCCTCGAGGAGATCGCGGGCCGCATGCCGAGCGCGGCCGAGCTCACCGCCTGATCGCATTCCGCGGAAGCGCGCGGATCCGAGGGGCCGGAATCTGATTCCGGCCCCTTTCCGTTCCTGCTCGGCGATGTGATCGAGGTCGCCGCGATGGCCGCGCGGCTTCCGGTGACCTGGGGCGTGGTCGATCGCGTGCGGTGCTGAAGCGCGGGGCCACCGCAGCCTGACCAGGAGGTGGTTGTTCGTGCCGCACAGGCGGCACCGAAGCGGGGTGACGCGACACCTCCGGGAGGGCGGACGCGACGGCGCGACCAGGAGGTGACGCTACATGTCGCTCGACCGGTGTCTACGCGGCACGAGGCGACACTTCCCGCCGCATCTTCGTTGCGGAGTTGTGAACAGCGAGTCAGACGGCGGAGTGAGTGTGCACGGCGGAGCTGAGCGTCGTGCCGTTGAGATCCAGGTACAGCTGCCCCTCGGTGACCGTCAGCGTGACGGTGCTGCGCCGTTCGAGCAGACGGACGGCGTCGTCGACGAATCCGGGGTCGAAACTGAACACCTGGATGGCCCCGGCGTTGTGGATGCGCTTGCCCGCCCAGGGAGCCTTGACCTTGGCGGGATCACGATGCGTGTACACCGCGACGCGGTCGGCCAGTCTGCTGCCGTGGTGCAGGCGCTCCGCGTCCGGCGCGCCGACCTCCACCCACGCTGTGACACTGCCGGTCAGGTCGCGCACGACCACCGCGGGTTCCTCTGTGGACGAGATGCCCTCGCCGAACGCGATCCCCTCCGCGTACTCGAGGCAGTAGGCGAGCAGGCGGGTCACCATGTAAGCATCGGTCTCGGAAGGATGCCGCGCCGCACGGAGCGTGAAATCGTCGTAGACGCCGCGATCCATGTCTGCCAGCTGCACCGCGAACGTGTAGATCGTCGAACCGATTGCCATAGTCCCGAGCCTACGCGTGGCGGAGTCGACTGCCCCATGTCAGAACAGCATCGGCTGCGGCGGGGGCGCGGCGGGAGTCAGCACGGCGGGTCGCGTGAGCGTGCGCGTCGGATACGCGTCGTCGGAGTGCCGCGCCTCCAGCCCGTGCGCGCGGATCAGCGGCCGGATGCGCTTGGCGAGCCACTGCCGGTACGCCTTCGGTGCATCCGCGGCGGTGCCGGGATACAGTCCGCGATACGACGACATGAGCTCCGGATGCTCGCGCTCCAGCCATTGCATGAACCAGGGCTTCACGCCGGCCCGCAGGTGCAGTGCGCCGTAGATGACGTGGTCGGCGCCCGATGCCCTGACGCGCCGGAGCGCATGGTCGATCGCGGCGACCGAGTCGGTGAGGTGCGGCAGGATCGGCATGAGGAAGACGCCGACTCGGAGTCCGGCATCGGTCAGTGCCCGGACGGTGTCGAGACGCGCCTGAGTCGACGGTGTTCCCGGTTCGATCGAATGCTGCAGCTCATCGTCGTACATGGCTATCGACATCGAGACGTCGACGGGCACGTCCTTCGCGGCCTCCACCAGCAGCGGGATATCGCGGCGGATCAGCGTGCCCTTGGTGAGGATCGAGATCGGCGTTCCGGACTCAGCGAGGGTGCGAATGATGTCGGGCATCAGCCGGTACCGGCCCTCGGCGCGCTGGTACGGATCGGTGTTCGTCCCGAGCGCGACGGTCTCGTGCTGCCAGCTGCCGCGCCGGAGTTCGCGCTGCAGCACCTCGGCGACGTTGGTCTTCACGACGATCTGCGAATCGAAGTCTCCGCCGCCGTCGAGGTCGAGGTACTGATGCGTGCCGCGCGCGAAGCAATAGACACATGCATGGCTGCATCCGCGGTACGGATTGATCGTCCAGCTGAACGGCATGCGCGATCCACCCGGAACGTGATTGAGCGCCGACTTCGCCAGCACCTCATGGAAGGTCATGCCCGCGAACTCCGGCGTCGTCACCGAGCGCATGATCCCGGTGCGATTCTCGAGACCGGGGAGCGCGGCGGCATCCGTGTCTTCGAGCGTCTGTCCCTGCCATCTCATCCTGAAAGTCGAACAAAAAACCGAATCCAAGTCAAGCGCGAATGAGATCTATCTTCGAGTCAGTCGAGGTGCCAGATCTCCTCGAGCATCTCCCAGTTGGGCGCTGTCGAGCCGGCGTGGAAGGGCGACTGGCAGGGGCCGGTCCGCGACCACCACAGCTGCGTCGCTTCATCGGCGGCCATGATCGCCTGATCCGCCTCGTAATCCTCGCCGGCGTACTCGAAATAGCCGACGATCACATCGCCGGTGATGAAGATCGAGAAATTGCGGATGCCCGTGGCGCTGATCGTCGCCTCGACCTGTGGCCACACCGCCGCATGCAGGTCGAGGTACTCCTGCCGTTTCTCCGGTCTCAGTCGAGCGATCATCCCGAATCGCCGGGTCATCGGATCAGCCCTTGGTGGCGCCGGCCGTCACGCCGGCCGAGATCTGCCGCTGGAAGATCAGGTAGATGACGATGATCGGCAGGACCGCGAGCATCACGCCGGCGATGTATGTCGGCACGTTGTCCGGGTACTGGCCACGCAGTGCGCTGACGCCGACCATGACCGTGCGGTTCGAAGGAGACTGCATGATGAGCAGCGCGATGAGGATGTCGTTCCAGACGAACAGCGAGTTCAGGATGCCCATCGAGATCAACGCGGGCTTTCCCACCGGCACCATGATGCGCCACCACGTGCCGAAGAGTCCGTTGCCGTCGACCCGAGCGGCCTCGGTGAGCTCCTTCGGCACGCCGGAGTAGTACGAGGTCATGAAGTAGACGGTGAACGGCAGGAACTGTGCGACGTAGGCGGCGATGAGGCCGGGGAACGTGTTGATCAGGCCCATGTCGCTGAGAACCTTGATCGTCGGCACCATGATCACCTGGAAGGGGATCATCATCATCGCCAGGATGAGCAGGAACGCGAGCTTGCTGCCGCGGAACGTCAGGTGGCTGAGCGCGTAGCCGCACATCGACGAAAGCAGCAGGATGATCGTCACCGAACACACGGTCGCGATGATCGTGTTGAGGAAGTAGCGCCCCATGTCGGCGTTTACCCAGGCGTCGATGTAGTTCTGGACGTTGAAGGTCTGCGTGACGCCGAGGCGGTCGAGTACGTAGTCCTTGCGTGTCTTCAGCGAGATGTTGAGCCCGTAGAGCATCGGATAGATCGTCGCCAGCGCGAGCAGCATCATCGGGACGGCGAGAGCCCAGCGGGCGGCGCGTTGCCTGCGCATCAGGCCTCCTTCGTCGCGCGACGCAGCACGCGGATCTGGATCAGTCCGATCACGAGGACGATCAGCAGCAGGAACACGGAAGCGGCCGACGCAAGAGCGGGGCGCGCTTCGCCGTTGAGCTTCCAGATGAGGAACTCGGGAAGGTACGACGCGGCCCCCGGGCCGCCCGCGGTCATCGTGTAGAGCAGGGCGAAAAGGCCCGTGAGCATCCCGATGGTCGTCGTCACGAAGACGAACTGGATCGTCTGGCTGAGCCCAGGGATGATGATGTGCACGATCTGCTGGCGCATGTTCGCGCCGTCGATCTTCGCGGCATCCAGCAACTCTGCGTCAAGCGTGGCGAAGCCCGCGAGGAAGATGGTGAACGCCATGCCGAACGTCGCCCAGATGTGTACGACGAGCACTGTCGGAAGGGCGGTCTCGGGCAGACCCAGCCAGTCGACACCGGGGATGTGCAGCACCCCGAGCGCATTGTTCAGGGGGCCGTTGGCGGCGAGGATGATGTTGAAGATCGCGCCGATGATGATCGGCGAGAGCACCACCGGGAGGAAGTACACGCTCCGGTAGAAGCGGTGTCCGGGAATCTTCAGGAAGACGAATGTCGCGAGGATGCCGGCGACGAAGACCTGGATCGGCACGAACAGCAGCACGACGAGCACGTTGCGCGCGGATGCCTGGAATCGCGCGTCGCCGAGCAGGGTGACGTAGTTGTCAAGGCCGATGAACTGGCCGTTGAGCTCCTTGTCGCCCGTGAAGGAGAAGTTGATCCCCAGCACGAGCGGATACAACCGGAAGATCGCAAGGATGAGCAGGACCGGCAGCACCATGAGGTAAGGCGCGAGCCGTTCGAACGTCCACGGCTTCTTCCGCAGCGGGCGATCTGTCGCGATGCGCCCTCGGCCCGGGGCCTTGCCCCTCAGGACAAGGCTCCGGGTCGAGGTGGTGTCGGTCGACAAAGGATCAGCCCTCCGAAGCTGCCAGCTGGGCGGCTGCATCGGAGACAGCCACATCGCCGCTGAGAAGCTGCTGTCCGAGTCGGTGCAGCAGATCGAGCGTTTCCGCGCTGAGCGCGGTGTGCAGCAGCGGCTTGCTGTCGGGAAGGTTCGCGACGATGTCGTTCGCGGCCTCGATGTCCGTCTCCAGCTCGATCGTCGTGTCGGATGCGATCTGACCACCGGCGAGGGAGAACTTCGCCAGAGCATCCGAGTCGACCGATGCCTTGATCCAGTCGACGCCCAGGTCCTTCTTGTCCTCGTTGAGGAGGGCGTATCCCGTTCCGCCTTCGGCAGGGAGGGCGATTTCAGCGCCGTCGTTCACGGTCACCGGCATCATGAACCCGAGGTCGGCTCCGAGGAACTCGTCGAACTGACTCCAGTGAGCGGTGTCGCTCATCAGAGCCGTGACCATTGCGGCGTTGCCTGCGGAGAAGATGTCGAACGAGTCGTTGAACATCGCGGTCGAGTTCGCGCCGTCGTTGTACCAGCCGCTCGCCGAGCTGTCGGCCCAGAGCTGCAGGATCTGCGTGGCGTGCTCGCCGGTCCAGTCGCGCTCGCCGTCGATCCATGCGTCGTACTCCTCCGGGGTGAAGACCCCCGAGCCGAATCCGGAGAGGAAGAACTCGATGCCGAGGCCCTCCTTGTTGCCGAGCGCGAAGCACGACGCATCGGTCTCGGCGAGAATCGCCGCGCAGGCTTCGTCCAGTTCGTCCCATGTGGCGGGCGGGTTATCGGCGTCGAGCCCGGCCGCTTCGAAGATCGCCTTGTTGTAGTAGATCGGGAAGCCCTGCAGGAACCGAGGCGCGGAGTACGTCTCTCCATCAGCCTGGAAGGCGGGCCAGCCGGCGATGGTGTCCTCAAGATCTGCCAACTCGTCGGTCAGCGGAACGAGGATGTCTGCGCGACTGCGCAGCTGGGTCCCGCCGTTGAACAGTGCGATGTCCGGGCCCGTGCCGGCTTCGACCGCGCTGCCGAGCAGGGTGTAGTACTGGTCGAACGGCTGGTTGACGATTTCGACATCGACGTCGGGGTGCGTTTCGGCGAACACCGCCGTGATGTCCTCCGTGTAGGTCGCGGCCGACTCGTCCGCGTCCCCCCAGTTCCAGATGACGAGCTTGTCGCTCGAACCGGAGCTTCCGGCCGAACCCGACGGCGATGCGCCGCCGCAACCGGTCAGGATGAGTGCGGCCGCTCCTACGGCTGCGGTGACAGCGATGCTTCGCTTCATTGCGATCCTCTCGACGTTGAATGTCTTCGTGCTGTGGTCGGCCTGGCTGCAGGTCTCGAGTTGGAAATGTACTACGTCTGATGTACCAAGTCAAAGAAACATCACACGAATGATGTTCCCGGGCGGGCGCGATCAAAGGGTCACGCTGGGTGTGGCGTGCCTCGCTCGCTCGGTGTTCAGTCGTTCGAGCGCCGTGCGGACGGGAGGCGCCGACGTTCCCACGAGCCGAGAATGTGAGCGCTCATCGCGATGCGGGCGGCCTCCGGGTCGCCAGCGGCGATCGCTTCGACGATGCTCTCGTGCTCGGCGATCGTCAGCTCGAAAGCGTGCGACGGATCCTGGCCGGTGAACCGGTCGCTGCCGACGGCGTGGGTGATGAGGACGCGCGCGATGTTCTCCGCCAAGCCGTTCTGGGAAAGTCGCATGATGGCCAGGTGGAATCGCACGTCCGCCTCGCGGAAGGCGGCCGAGTCCTCGGTGCGCTCGACCATGGCCTCGAGGTGTTCGCGCAGGTCGGCTCGAGCATCGGCATCCGCTGTGTCAGCTGCTGCCGCCGCCATGGCGGCCTCGAGGGACGCGCGGACGACGCTGAGTTCGTCCAGCACTCCCAGGGTGCTGTCGTTGCCGATCATCGTCGAGAGGACCAGGGGGTCGAGCACGTTCCACGTCGTCGCCGGGGTGACGTGAGTGCCTCGCCCCTGAGCGACGGTGACCATGCCCTTCTCCTGCAGGCGCTTCATCGTCTCGCGGATCACGGTGCGGCTGACGCCGAACTGCAGGCTCAGTTCGCCCTCGGGCGGGAGCGCTTCACCGGGTGCGAACTCGCGGGTGACGATGGCCTCTACGAGGTCCTTGAGCACGGTCACGCCGATTCGGTCGATCGGGGTGCGGGTGCGTCCGGAGGCCGGCTCGGCGGGCGAAGTCATGGGTCAAACTCTATTGGCGTCTCGCGGCAGCGGGAACGGGACACTCCCAAACCGCAGACATATGATGTATGGTGTTTAGGTCTCATCCGGTCTGACAATCAAGGGCGAAATGAAGATCACGGGCTACCGCACGCTGAACACGTTCCATGACTGGAGGCGCCCCATCGGCGATGTCAATGGGTGCATCGCCTCCGGCATCACCGATGTGCCGCTGGTCGTCCTCGAGACGGATGAGGGCATCGAGGGCGTAGGGATGGGCTCGCACGCCGATCTCGAGCGTCTCTTCCCTGCGCTGGAGGGGAAAGATCCGCGGGCCGTCGCGTCCCTGTACGACTCGATGATCTCGCGCGTCTTCAAGTCGTCGCACGCGGGCGCGACCTTCGGCGGCATCGGAGCCTTCGACACCGCGCTGTGGGACCTCAAAGCGAAGATCGCAGGCGAACCGCTCTGGCGTCTGCTGGGTGCCGGCGACCGTTTCGTGCACGGATATGCTTCCGCACTCGACGCCGCGCTCAGCGACGAGCAGCTCGTCGGGGTCTATCGCTCCTTCGCCGAACGTGGGTTCACCTCCGCGAAGCTCAAAGGCGGACGCGTTCTCGAGAACGATGTGCGTCGCTTCGGCCTCGTGGCGGACCTGCTCTCCGGTTCGGGTGTGACGCCCGCTCTGATGCTCGACTCCAACGAGTCCTGGAACCTCAAGCAGGCGGTGCGTTACATCAGCGCCCTGGAGGAGAAGTTCGATCTCACCTGGGTCGAAGAACCCCTGCGCCGCTGGGACTCGATCGGTCTCGCGCGCCTCAGCGCATCGATCCGATCTGCGGTCGCGACCGGCGAGAACCTGACCGGGCTCGAGCAGTATCGACCGCTGCTGGATGCCGGCGCGGCCGACATCGTGCAGGCGGGTGCATGCTGGGGGATAACCCATTTCCTGAGGGTGGCAGTCGTCGCGCACAGCCGCGATCTGCCCGTGAGTCCCGTCGGCCTGACCGCCAATCACGCCGTCACAGCGGCCGCCGCGGCCGTGCCGAATCACCTCACGGCCGAAGTTCAGGATTTCGGATCCCCGTTCGGTCTGACGCTCGATCAGGAATTCGCCGACGGCGGGATCGTACTCGGAGACCGCCCCGGTGTCGGCATCGAGATCGACGAGGCCGCGATCGACGGCGCTCGCATGTCCGGAGACTGGCAGGAGCCTGCTGGGCCGCACGTGCGGTCCTCTCGCGCGGGATTGCGCATGGTCGACCGAGGAGTTCTGGAGGAATGATGCACGAGATCCGCCCCGGACTGCACCGGATTCAGGCCCCACTCGGCGAGCGTTTCATCGCCATGTATCTGCTCACCGGGCCCGGCGGGGCGCTGCTCTTCGACACCGGCATCGCCGATTCCGTCACCGGGACTCTGCTGCCCTACCTGGATGAGGCAGGTATCCACCCCACCCGGATCCGCTGGGTGATCAGCTCGCACTGCGACTTCGATCACACCGGAGGCAACGCGGCGCTGCGCGCCGCAGCCCCTGACGCGGAGTTCCTCGCCGGTCGAGCGGACGTGCCGATGACCGAGGACGTCGAACTGCTGATCAACGGACGATACGGCGAATTCGCCGAACGCGACGGCTTCGACGACCCCCCGGAGACGACGGCAGAGGTGCGTCGCGCCACCGGTCTGGTCCCGGTCGCGCGGGCGCTCGACGGCGGGGAGACGTTCGACCTCGGCGGTGGCCGGATCATCGAGGTGCTCGCCGTCCCCGGACATTCCCCCGGACATCTTGCGCTGTGGGATGCAGCGAATGACGCGCTGCTCATCTCCGATGCGGTGCTCGGCGAGACCGTGCCCACGGCTGACGGCCGGGCGGCGTTTCCGCCGACCTACCGTGACACGCCCGACTACGTCGACAGCATCCGCCGACTGCGCGGATACGGTGCGAACCTGCTCCTCACCGCGCACTACCCGATCTACGAGGGCGAGGCGGTCAACGCGTTTCTCGATGGTTCGCTGGCTTACACAGAGCGCATCGACGCGGCGATCACCCAGGTGCTGGCCGGCAGCGAGGAACTCACCACCCTGGAGATCATCCGCCGTTGCGCCGCGGGCCTCGGCCCGTGGGACGGAGCTGCCGCCGATTACCTGATCTTCCCCGTGACCGGAAACCTCGAACGTCTGCTGCGGCAGCACATGGTGGCCGAGGGCGAACGTGACGGCATCCGCACCTGGAGGTGGACGGCATGAGCGAGCGCACCGTGCGCCTGGGCGCCATCGGCGCGGGCTGGTGGGCGACGAGCAACCACTTCCCGATCTTCGCGTCTCGCGACGACGTGGATCTCGTCGGCGTCTGCGGCAAGGGGCCGGGACTCGAGACGACGCGTGAGAAGTTCGGCTTCGACTTCGCCACGGAGGACAGCGCCGAGCTGCTCGATGCAGACATCGACGCCGTCGTGATCTCGACACCGCACGACCTGCATCACCCGCTCGCCGTGCAGGCGCTCGAGCGCGGACTGCACGTTCTGTGTGAGAAGCCGATGACTCTCCGCGCCGATCAGGCGTGGGATCTGGCGGCGCGCGCCGAGCAGGCCGGCACCGTCTTCCTCGTGCCGTACGGCTGGAACTACAAGCCGTTCACCGTGGCCGCCAAGCGGATGCTGGACGCCGGGGACATCGGCGAGATCCAATACGCCCTGTGCCATATGGCCTCTCCCACGCGGGGGCTGTTCGGCACCGACCCGTCCCACATGCTCGAGCGCTGGAACTCCGAGACCGCGCCGGATCCCTCCACCTGGTCGAGCCCCGAGCGTGGCGGCGGCTATGCCCACGGGCAGATCACGCACTCCTCCGCACTGCTGTTCTGGCTCACCGGCCTGCGCGCGGCATCCGTGGCGGGACGAGTGCTCAACGCGGGTGCACCGGTCGATCTGTTCGACGCGGGTGTGATCCGCTTCGACAATGGTGCGCTCGGGTCTCTCTCGGGCGCTGCGACTCTCGCCGACGGCGACAAGTACCAGGTCGACATCCGTCTGTTCGGCACGGACGGCGTACTCATGATCGACGTCGAGCGTGAGCGCGTCAGCCTCAGCCGCTACGACGGTCGCCGCGAGGAGTTGACGATCGCAGCCGGCGAGGGCGAGTACGAGTGCCTGACGCCTCCCGTCCGCTTCATCGAGCTGATCACCGGCGCGAGCACCGAGAACAACTCTGATGTCACCGTGGCCGCACGCTCCGTGGAGCTCATCGATGCCCTGATCCGGTCGTCCGCCTCCGGCGGTGCCGACACCCCTGTTCGCTGAACTGAAACCGAGGAAACATGACTGACTCGTCCGCACGCGGCGTCCTCGACGGCTACCGCGTCATCGACTGCTCCATCGCGATGGCGGGCCCGTTCGCCGCCCAGCGGCTCGGCGATCTCGGCGCCGATGTCATCAAGGTCGAGCCGACCGCCGGCGAATGGCAGCGCTTCGCCGCGGCCGGAGGTGCGAAGGGAAACGAGATCAACGTCTCCTTCCTCTCCCTCAATCGCAACAAGCGCTCACTCGCCGTCGACCTGAAGTCGGACGACGGCAAGGAGATCGTGCGCGAGCTCATCGCCGGGGCCGACGTCTTCCTGCAGAACTACCGCCCGGGCGTCGCAGCGCGCCTCGGCCTGGACTACGAGACGCTCTCGGCGATCAATCCGTCGCTGGTCTACGTGTCGATGTCCGGTTACGGCGAGGACGGACCGTACCGCGATCGTCCGGGGCAGGACCTGATCCTGCAGGCGATGAGCGGTGCCATGCTCTCGGCAGGACGCGAGGGCGAGCCGCCGACCCCCGCCGGTCAGTATCTGGCCGATGCCGTCACGGCATCCACCGCGTTCGAGGGCGTGCTTGCGGCACTGCTGCATCGTGAGCGCACCGGCGAGGGGCAGCTGGTCACGGTCAACATGCTCGACGCCCTCACGACGCTGCAGATGCAGGAACTCAGCGTCTACACCGTCGGCGGCGTGCCGCAGCGGCGCGGTCAGGAACCGAACGCCCATGTCTACATCCGTGCGCCGTACGGCGTCTTCGAGACGGCGGACGGGTACCTCGCACTCGGGTTCGCCGACCTGGAGAAGCTGGGGGAGATCTTCGACGAGCCGAGCTTCGCAGGCATGGATCCGGAAGTGCACGGCTGGACCCATCGTGACGAGCTGTACGCGACTGTCGGGCGTCACCTGCGAGAGAACACGACGCAGCACTGGCTGGACACGCTGCTGGCCGCGGGCATGTGGGTCGGGCCGGTCTACGGCTACGAGGACCTCGTGAAGGATCCGCAGATCATCCACAACGGCACCTTCGTCGAATACGACCACCCGACAGAGGGACATGTGAAGACGCCGGGCTTCCCGTACCGCTTCGCGAAGACGCCACCGCGTATCGACCGGGGTGCGCCGCGGGTGGGCGAGCACACCGAAGAGATCCTTGCCGAACTCGGGGTGGACTCCGACCGCGTGCGCGCGCTGCTGGATGCCGGAGTCATTGCCCGGACGAAGACGACGGTTCCCGCATGACCGAGTACGTCGGCCTGACCTGGGACCATCCACGCGGTCGGGACGCCCTGGAGGCGGCGGCGGGCGATCTCGGGGGCGGCGACAGCCTGCGCTGGGAGGTGCAGTCGCTCGAAGGGTTCGAGTCCGCGCCCATCGAAGAACTGTCGCGACGGTACGATCTGCTCGTGCTGGATCACCCTCACCTGGGCGACGCACTGGAACACGACAGCATCCGCCCCATCGAGGAACTCTTCCCGCCCGAACAGGTGACGGAGTGGGAACGGGGCGCCGTCGGTCCGAGCATCTCGTCGTATCGGGTCTCCGGCCGACTGTGGGCGCTGCCGCTGGACGCCGCCACGCAGGTCTCGGCGCGCCGACGCGACCTCGTGCTCGAGGCGCCAGCGACATGGGACGACGCGCTCGCACTCGTCGACCGCGGTCTCGTCGCGACGAGTCTTGCAGGACCGCACGCCTTCCTCTCGCTGTGCTCGATCGTCGTCTCGCTCGGCGGCGTCCCGGGGGCGGGTGGCGATCTCTTCGGCCGGGAGGCGGCGCTTCGTGCGCTCGAACTTCTGACGCGTCTCTCCTCGCGAGCACCGGAGGGCTCAGACGGACTCAACCCGATAGGTCTGCTCGACCGGATGCGCGACGTCGGGGACATCGGCTACGTCCCACTCGTGTACGGGTACGTGAACTACAGCTCCCGGGCCCTCGCGTTCGGCGCTCCTCCCGCGCAGGAAGGGCGCATCGGATCGACCATCGGCGGCACCGGCATCGCTGTGACACGTCGCTCCGAACCCTCGAGAGCGTTGCTTGCGCACCTGCGGATGCTGCTCTCCGAAGAAGCGCAGCGCGGGTTCATCCCCAGCCATGCGGGTCAGCCCAGCGCGCGCGCCGCGTGGACCGATCCGGCGGTGGATGCCGCAGCGCATGGCTTCTACTCCGCGACACTCTCTACGATCGAATCCGCCTGGATCCGACCGCGAGTGACCGGATACATCCCCTTCCAATCCGAGGCATCCGCCCTGGTGCGACAAGCCGTGTCCGGCGCACGTCGGGCAGAGGACGTCCTCGCCGACCTCGAGGAGCGCTTCGCCTCCGTGCTGGCCGCCGCATCCGACAACGAGGAGTACGCATGACCGTCGCGTCCGACACAGACCTGATCGTCGTGGAGAGCGCGGGGCACGTCGCCACCGTGCGACTGAATCGTCCTGAGAAGCTCAACGCCGTCACGCAGCACATGAGCGATTCGCTCGTGCAGATCGTCCGGGCCCTCAACGACGATCCGGAGATCCGCGCCGTCGTCTACACCGGCACCGGACGCGCTTTCAGCGCCGGCAGTGACATCTCCACGCTCGACCAGTACGCGACCCCGTGGGAGTTCCGCAACCGCCGCGACTACTGCGATGCGCTGCGAGAACTGCGCAAACCCGTGATCGCAGCGGTGAACGGGTACGCCTTCGGAGGCGGGCTGGAGGCATCACTCACCTGCGACATCCGCCTGGCCGCCGACACGGCGAGTTTCGCTGCGCCCGAGATCAAGCTCGGCTGGATCGGCGGGGGCGGCATGTCGGTGCTTCTGGCGAACTCGATCGGAGCCAGCAACGCGGCTCTCATGCTGATGAGCGGTGACCCGATCGACGCGCAGCGCGCGCTCGCGTGGGGGCTCGTCAGCGAGATCGTTCCCGTCGACGAACTCCTCGCTCGTGCGCAGGAACTGGCTGCGACGATCGCCTCGCGTCCTCCGATCGCCGCTCAGACGGCGAAGGCGAATCTGCGCGCCGCGTGGAACATGCCGCAGGACCAGGCGATCGCCTACGAGCGCGAGATGCAGGGCATCACCTTCGCCACAGAGGACGCCGCCGAAGGGCGGGCGGCTTTCGCCGAGAAGCGCTCCGGAGTCTTCCACGCCCGCTGAGCCCCACCCACCGAGGAGAGACATGACAGAGAACTGGATCGGGGATGCCGCGGGCATCCTTCCCGACGACGCCGCCGACGCTCTGCTGATCGGACGCGCCCAGCTGCCGGAGGGACCGGCCGTGGTCGTACTGCGCGACGGCGTGCTGCACGACCTGTCGGCGACCTTCCCGACGACGCGGGACCTGATCGAGAGCCCCGCTCCCGCAGCCGCGGTCCGCTCAGCCGAGGGGCCGGCGATCGGCGCCTTCGCCGATGTCTGGGCGAATACCGCTCCCGACACGCGTGACGTCGCATCGCCGTGGCTGCTGTCCCCGATCGATCTGCAGGTGGTCAAGGCATCCGGTGTCACCTTCCCCGTCTCGATGCTGGAGCGCATCATCGAGGAACGAGCGCGTGGCGAGGCGGAGACCGCCGACGGCATCCGCGCCACGATCCTCAAGACGCTGGGCGGCGATGTCCGGGACCTCATCCCCGGATCGCCCGAAGCGGCTCGTCTCAAGGAGGTGCTGATCGCGGAGGGGCTGTGGAGCCAGTATCTCGAGGTCGGCATCGGTCCGGATGCCGAGATCTTCACCAAGGCGCCCGTGCTGGCCACCGTCGGCGCGGGCGTCGATGTCGGCATCCTCAGCGAGTCCGAGTGGAACAACCCCGAACCAGAGGTGGTGCTCGTCGTCTCGTCTGCCGGCGACATCCTCGGGGCGACGCTCGGCAACGACGTGAACCTGCGCGACATCGAGGGGCGCTCGGCGCTGCTGCTGGGCCGAGCCAAGGACAATAACGCCTCCGCGTCGGTCGGGCCGCTCATCCGCCTGTTCGACGACCGATTCGACCTCGATGACGTTCGCACTGAGACCGTGACGCTCGCCGTCGACGGGGCGGACGGCTTCCGCATGGCGGCCACCTCCCACATGGAGCAGATCAGCCGCGACCCGGCTGACCTCGCCCGTCAGGCGAGCGGAGCGCACCACGCCTATCCGGACGGATTCGTGCTGTATCTGGGCACCATGTTCGCCCCCACCGAAGACAGGGATGAGGCGGGTCACGGCTTCACCCATCACGTCGGCGATGTGGTGCGGATCTCCTCGCAGAAATTGGGAACGCTCGTCAACCGCGTGCAGCACAGCGAGGATCTGGCACCCTGGGACTTCGGCATCGGAGCCCTGATGACGAATCTGGCCGCACGAGGACTCATCGGAGGAAGCCGCGCATGACCACCCTGAACACCACAGACCCCCGCACCGGTGAGACTCGGCCGACCGCGATCGTGGCGACCGCCCCCGCTGAGGTGGCCGAGATCACGGCGCGCGCGGCTGCGGCGACAGCCCTTCTGCGTGCGCGGCCGCGGGCGTGGCGTGCCGGGCTGCTGCGCGCCCTCGCCGACGGCCTGGAAGCCGATCGCGAGACACTGGTGGACGCGGCCCTCCGTGAGACCGGTCTTGCTGCGGCGCGCCTGAACGGCGAACTCACGCGCAGCGCGTTCCAGTTCCGGCTGTTCGCCGACGCCGTGGAGGACGGCGGCTACCTCGAGGCGATCATCGACCACGCGGGGCCCACGCCGCTGGGACCCGGGCCCGATGTGCGAAGGATGCTCGTGCCGCTCGGTCCCGTCGCCGTCTTCGGCGCGAGCAACTTCCCGTTCGCGTTCTCCGTCGTCGGCGGGGACACCGCGTCGGCCGTCGCGGCCGGCAACCCGGTCGTCGTCAAGGCGCACAGCTCACATCTGCTGACCTCCCAGCGCTCCTTCGAGTCGCTCGCCGCGGCGGCATCGGCATATGGTGCGCCGGCCGGGCTGTTCGGCATCGTCTACGGCCAGGAGGCCGGGGGCGTACTGGTCGCAGACCCGCGCATCATGGCGGTCGGCTTCACCGGCTCGCTGTCCACGGGGCAGATCCTGCAGAGCATCATCGATGAGCGTGAGACGCCCATCCCGTTCTTCGGCGAGCTGTCGAGCCTCAACCCGCTCGTCGTCACCCCGGGGGCGGCATCCGCGCGAACGGCTGCCATCGGCGAGGGACTGTTCATCTCGATGAGCGGCTCCGCAGGCCAGCTGTGCACCAAGCCGGGCATCGCCTTCGTCCCGCATGGCGAAACCGGCGATCGGCTCGTCGCCGACGTCGTCGCCCGCGCCGAGGGCGCTGCGGCGCAGACCCTGCTGAACTCGCGCATCCATGGAGCGTTCGACGAGATCCGCGCGAGGCTGATCTCGTCCGGCGGAGCGCGCAGCCTGGTCGCTCCGATGCGCGGCGATGAGGGCTTCTCACTGACCCCCGCCGTGCTCGAGATCGATGCCGCCCGTGTCACCGCCGAGGTGGCAGAGGAGGCGTTCGGCCCGCTCATCGTGCTCGTGCGCTACGCCGAGCTCGACGAGGTGCGCCGGGCTCTGCGCGCCGTGCCTCATTCGCTGACGGCGACGATCCACAGCGAGCCGGAGGAGGCTACCCTGCGCGGTGAGCTCACCGATGCGGTCGAAGACATCGTCGGCCGCATCGTGTACAACGGCTATCCGACCGGGGTGCGGGTCTCATGGGCCATGAACCACGGCGGCCCGTGGCCGGCGACGAACACTCAGCACACGTCGGTGGGAGCGACGGCGATCCGCCGGTTCCTGCGTCCGCTCGCCTGGCAGGACGCTCCAGCCGATGTGCTCCCCGACGAGCTGCGCGATGGCGCGGTCGACGTGCCACGCCGCGTCGACGGTGTGCTGGAGCTGGCCTCGCGCTGACTCGGAACGCGCGAACGCGAGGGGCTCCGGACCGTTTCGGCGCTGCGCCCCTCGCGTTCTCTTCTTCAGGGAGCGCGGGTTCAGTCGCCGAAGACGCCTTCCGGCACGAGGCGGCGCTCGATCAGCGCATCCCAGAGCGCGGCGTCGACCTCCGCCTCGAGCCGGTCGAGGTTCGAGGCCGTCTGCGTGCGATCCCGGCATCCGATGACGATCGACGCGACGGCGGGATGCCGCAGGCTGAACTGCATCGCGGCGGTGGGGAGGTCCGTGCCGAACTCTTCGCAGACAGCGGCGATCGCATTCGCCCGTTCGATGAGCTCCGGCGGAGCAGGAAGGTAGTCGTACGTGGCGTCGGCGGCTACCCTCGGTCGCGCGAGCAGACCGGAGTTGTAGACGCCGGCGTTGACGATGCCGACGCCGCGCTCGAGCGCAGCGGGCAGCAGATCGTCGAGCGCCGGCTGCTCCAGAAGCGTGAAACGACCGGCCAGCATCACCACGTCGATGTCTGTCTCATGCACGAAGCGCGCCGGCATCGCCGACTGATTCATCCCGACGCCCACCGACTGCACGACGCCCTGCTCGCGCAACTCGATCAGCGCGCCGACACCCTCCGTCGACGCCTGTTCCCAGTGATCGTCCGGGTCATGGAGGTACACGATGTCCAAGCGATCCACGTCGAGGCGCGTCATGCTCTCCTCGACGCTCCGCATGATCCCGTCACGTGAGAAGTCCCACTCGCGGCGGTGCGCCGCGGGCACGGCGAAGCCGCCGTCGTCGAGCTCGCCGGGTGCGTGCTCCTGCGGTACGAGCGCGCGCCCCGCCTTCGTGGACAGCACGAACTCGTCTCGAGGGTGTTCTGCGAGCAGCGCGCCGAGGCGGCGTTCCGAGTATCCGAGTCCGTAGTGCGGGGCGGTGTCGAAGAGCCGCACCCCGCGCGCCCAGGCTTCCTCGACGGCGGCGCGCGCCTGCGCATCGGTCGTGACGCGGCCCAGGTTGCCGAGCTGCGCGCCGCCGAGACCGAAACGGGTGAGGGCGGTCCCGGTACGCAACGGTGCCGTGAGCATCAGCGGCCCAGCCATCCGCCGTCGACAGGAAGCACCGTACCGTTGACGTAGTCGGACGCCGGAGACGACAGGAACACCGCCGCCCCGCCCAGATCGGATGCCTCGCCCCAACGCCCCGCCGGGATCCGATCGAGGATCGCCCTGGAGCGCTCGGGATCATCGCGCAGCGCCTGTGTGTTGTCGGTGGCGATGTAGCCGGGCGCGATCGCATTGACGTTCACGCCCCGGCACGCCCACTCGTTGGCCAGCGCCTTCACCACGCCGGTGATGCCGGACTTCGCCGCCGCGTAGCCGGGGACGTTTATACCTCCCTGGAAACTCAGCAACGACGCGGTGAAGACGATCTTGCCGCGACCGCGCTCCAGCATCGAGGCGCCGACAGCCTGGGCGAGCGCGAACTGGCTCGTCAGATTGACCTGCACGACGCGTTCGAACCACTCCATCGGATGCTCGGCCGAAGGGGCGCGCAGGATGGTGCCGGCGTTGTTGATGAGGATGTCTACCTCCGCCGAACGCAGCTCTTCGCACAGTGTTGCCACGGACGTCGCATCCGACAGGTCGCAGCGGATGGCGCGGAACGCGCGTCCCCGCGCCAGCACAGCGGACTCGATCTCACTGCCGGAATCGGGGATGCTGGTGCTGACGCCGATGATGTCGGCGCCGGCGTCGGCGAGTGCTGTCGCCATTCCGAAGCCGATTCCGCGATTCGCGCCGGTGACGACGGCGCGAAGGCCAGTGAGATCGAAGAGATCGCTCATCGGGCGTCTCCATCCCGCACGTCGACGAGGATCTTCATCGCGCGGCCGGCCTCGAGCTCGGCGAATGCCGCCTGCGTGTCGGAGAGCGGCACGATGCGCGTGATGACGAGGTCGGTGGGGATGACGCCGTCGGCGATGAGCTCGACGGCCGTCTCGAAGTCGGCGCGCTCGTAGACGCGGGCGCCGAGCAGGCGGAGCTCGCGCCAGAACACGCGCTGCAGGTCGACTTCGCGAGGAGTGGGATGGATCGCCACGACGACGATCGTGCCGCGTACCTTCGCCAGGGCTGTCATCCCGCGTACTGCGGCCGCCGCGCCGGACACCTCGAACACCACATCCGCTCCTGCGCCGCCCGTCCATGCGTCCACCCAGTCGATCTGATCCACCGACGACGGATCGACGGTGGTGAATCCGAGACCCTCCGCCTGGGCGCGACGTGCGGCGTCGATCTCGATGACCGCGACGTCGGCACCGGTGTGGCGCGCGACGGTGGCGATGAGCGTTCCGATCGGCCCGCCGCCGATGACGACGGCCTTCTGGCCCGCTGCCAGTTCGGAACGGCGCACGTCGTGGACCGCGACGGCGACCGGTTCGACGAGCGCTGCATGCGCGAGCGGCACATCGGCCGGCACCGCAACCAGCGTCGGCGCAGGCACGTTCCACCGGGCCTGCAGCGATCCGGGCGAATCGATGCCGATGAAGTTCAGGTTCTGACAGATGTGCTGGTGGCCCGCCTCGCAGGCAGGGCAGGTGCCATCCCAATCGAGCGGCATGACGGTGACCTTGTCGCCGATCCGCCAGCCCGACACATCCTCGCCGAGAGAGGCGATCGTGCCGCTCATCTCATGCCCGAAGACGAGGGGCAGCTCGACGCGGGCATCCATGTTGCCGTGCAGGATGTGCAGATCGGTGCCGCAAAGGCCCGTATAGGCGACCGCGATCTGCACCTGGCCTGGCTGAGGACGCTCTGGCTGCGCCTCTCTGATCTCGATTGAGCGGTCTCCCACATAGTTGGCAGTCAGCACTGACATCTCCTCGTTCATCGGAGTTGCCAGATTACTATGACGTATGATGATTCGCCAAGGGCGCGTCGAGTACTGAGGGGCGCGGTGGCGTGCTCGGGAAACCGCGAGACAATGGAACCCATGAGCGACGCCAGGCACCCTCGGCACGCGTCGCGCCCTCCTCGCGTGCTGACGGCGGCCCTCCCGATCGGGCTGGCCGTGACCGCGCTCGGTGCACTGTGGGCGCTGACGGACGCGCCGCCCGCCGACGACGTCGCGCCGCCGGTGCCGATGGTCGCCGCTCAACTGCCAGGAGTCGATCGCACGACCGTGGATGCCGTCGACCCGTGCGCCGAGCCGGCTGTGATGGACGCCTTGGCATCGGGTGACGACGAAGCCGTGATCTCGGCCTTCGGAGGAGGCACGGCGTTCCGGGATGCCGTCGCCGCCCGCAACGCGCCCTGCATCTCGCTGACCGATCCCGCACGGCGATGGGTTGTTGTGAACAAGGCGTCCGCGGTCGCCCCCGCCGAGTTCGAGCCGGAAGGGCTCATCGAGGCGCCGATCCGCACGACGACGCCGTCGCGCCTGATCCGCGAGGATGCCGCGACTGCTCTCGGCGCGATGGCCGCGGAGCTCGAGACATCGGGCGCCGGCGCGATCGGCATGAACAACGCGTATCGCTCCTACCAGCTGCAAGTCTCCAACTACGCCGGGCAGGTGAGCTCTCAGGGGCAGGAAGCCGCAGATCTGGCCTCCGCGCGTCCCGGGTTCAGCGAGCACCAGACCGGTCTCGCGGTCGACGTCGTCGCCTGCGGCGACGGCTGCGGCGAGATCGGCGCGTTCGGCGGCACCACCGAGAGCGAGTGGATCGCTGCGCACGCCTGGAAGCACGGCTTCATCGTGCGCTACGAGACGGGTGCGACCGGTACGACCGGATACGAACCGGAGCCCTGGCATCTCCGCTACGTCGGCCCCGCGCTCGCGAGCGCTTACCACGAGGGCGGATTCCACTCGCTCGAGGAGTTCTTCGGCCTGCCGGCGGCCCCCGACTACGCGCACTGAACCCTCACGCCGACTCGCGCAGACCCTGATCTGTGGCTTCCCACAAATGCGGCACCCAGTGTCACACATTGCGGAATGCATTCTCACAACGCTCCGCCGCGGCATCCGCCCTCCGCAATAGACTCGCCGGAGCAAAGACGCCAGACACGTTCGGGAGGACGGCATGGAACGCGACATCTACGACGAAGACCACGAAGCATTCCGCGACCTGGTCAAGGACTTCGTCAAGCGCCACGTGAGCACCGAGAGCATCGAGAAGTGGGATGCCGCAGGCGAGATCGACCGCGACACGATGCTGGCCGCGGGTGAGGCCGGCCTCATCGGCCTTTCCGTGCCCGAGGAGTTCGGCGGCGCCGGCATGCTGCAGGACTACCGCTTCCGCACCGTCGTGATGGAGGAGGTCATCGCCTCCGGAGCAGGTTCCCTCGCCGGTGCCTTCGGCATCCAGGACGACCTGGCCGTGCCGTATCTGGTGCACATGGGCACGCAGCAGCAGAAGGAGAAGTGGCTTCCGCGCATGGCCACGGGCGAGGTGCTCGGCGCGCTCGCCATGACCGACCCCGGCGCGGGTTCGGACCTCCGCGGCATCAAGACCAATGCGAAGAAGGTCGACGGCGGCTACATCGTCAACGGCGCCAAGACGTTCATCTCGTCGGGCACGACCGCCGACGTCGTCGTCACGTTCGTGAAGACCGGCGAGGGCAACCGCCCCGATGCGTTCAGCCTGCTGCTCATCGAGAAGGGCATGGAGGGTTTCGACCAGGGCAAGAAGCTCAGCAAGATGGGCTTCCACGGCTGGGACACCGCTGAGCTCAGCTTCACCGACGTGTTCGTCCCCGACGAGAACCTGATCAGCGGCAAGGAGGGGCAGGGCTTCATCCAGCTGATGATGAACCTGCCGCTCGAGCGGCTGTCGATCGGCGTCGCAGCCGCGGCTGCAGCGCAGGCCGCGACCGACTGGACCATCTCCTATACGAAGGACCGCGAGGCCTTCGGCGAGCGGATTGCCGACTTCCAGAACACGCGCTTCCGCCTCGCCGACATGGTCACCACCACCGAGGTGATGTGGGCGTACATCGACCGCGCGCTGCTGGCTTACAAGGACAAGAAGCTCACCGCCGAGGACGCCGCGAAGGTCAAGTTCTGGGCGACGGAGCGCGAGTGGGAGGTGCTCGACACGGGTGTGCAGCTCCACGGCGGCTACGGCTACATCATGGAGTACCCGATCGCCCGCGCGTTCACCGACGCCCGCGTGCACCGCATCTACGGCGGCACCAACGAGATCATGCGCGACCTGGTCGGTCGTCAGATCGCCGGCAAGCGCTGACGCCGCATACCCTCACTCAGGTCGCAGATTCTGCCGTTCTGACACGTTCAGAGCGGCGAAATCTGCGACCTGAGTTTCGTGCTCCGGCGATCAGCGCCGCCCGACGCCGGCCGCACGCACGCGATCGGCGATGAGGATGCCGAGGGCCGTCGCCACAAGGCAGCTGATGAGCGTCGACGCGAAGAACAGCGCCTGTGCCCACAGGGGCTGCACGCCCATGTCGAAGAACGTCCAGGAGAAGATCGGGTACACGACGCCCAGCACGGCTGCTCCGGCGTAGTGCATCCAGGTCTTCCAGAATCGCCAGAGCACGACGAGGAACGGGAGCTCGGCGAACAGCGCCCACGATGCGTTGGTCACGACGCTCATGAATCCGTAACCGGAGAACGGCACGATCACGAGGCCGGCGATGATGCCGACGAGCAGGCCGACCAGCGGACGCCGCAGCAGACGCAGCGCGATGACGGCGGGTAGGATCCACAGCCCGGTGATAGCCACTGAGAGCGCGGGCATGCCGAGGCTCAGCAGGACGGTTGACAGCCAGTTGGCCGGGGTCAGCAGCAGCCCGCCGGCCACGCCGAGCGCAGCGCACGTCAGCAGCAGCGTCGTCGACACCCCGAATCTGCGGCGCGCGACCTCGCTCATGCGAGCGGCTCCGCAGCGATCTCGCGCGCGGTCTTCGACGTCGGCGATGCGGCCCCGACCTTCCAATAGCCGCAGAAGCTGACGGTGTTCTTGTCGACGCCGCGCTCGCTCACGAGCTGCTTGCGCACTCCGGAGGCGAGCGCCTGCTCGCCGGCCGCGTACGTGTGGAACGGAGCATCTGGCAGCGTCAGGGCGCGCAGCGCGGACAGCGCGAGAGACCCCGGTTCGACGTCGTGCGGGCGCACGAGCCACTCCACCGTGATGCCGTCGGGATGCGGGAACTCCAGGGCATCCTCCTCGGTCGGCACCTCGACGATCGCGGTGCCGGATGCCGTGGCGGGCAACGACGCGCAGATCGATGCGATCGCGGGCAGTGCCGTCTCATCGCCGACCAGGACGACCCGGTCGGTGCCTCGCTCCGGGTTGAAGGTGAGGCCCTCGTCGATGATCAGGACCCGGTCGCCGGGAGCGCAGGTCTCCGCCCAGCGGGATGCCGGGCCCGCGGTGCCCGCGCTGGCAGAGCCGTGCAGCACGAAGTCCACATCGATCTCGGTGCCGCGCGCGTCCGTCGCGGGCCGGTACGCGCGCACGCTGTAGTTGCGCATCACGGGCCGGTCGCCGTCGGGGATCCGCAGGAACTTCAGGTATCCGAACAGCTTGTGCGCCTTCGCCGGCACGCGTTCAAGGCCGGCTGCGCCTGTGACCGGGATGAACAACCGGAACCACTGGTCGAATCCCATCGGGCGGAACTTCTCGATCCCGCCGCCGCCGAGCGTGACGCGCATCCAATGCGGCGCGAGCCGTTCGGCGCGCAGCACCTCGAGCGGGATGAGCTCGGTTGTCTCAGGCTTGACCATCTTGCTGAACGCCATCGGTCGCCTTTCGGGGTCGTGGGTGAACTCAGGGCTGCCAGGGGAACGTGACGGTGAAGACGACGGCGGATGCCGCGACGAACAGCACGAAGAACACCGTGTCGCGCGTGCGGAAGGGCACCAGGTGCCTCTCCGTGCGCGTCGAGTGTGCACCGAAGGCGCGGGCATCCATCGCCAGGGCGACGCGCTCGGCGTGCCGGATGGCGCCGGCCAGCAGCGGGACGATGTAGCCCCAGCCTCGCGCGAGCCGCGCGAACGGACCGCGCCCGCCGTGATGCCCGCGTACGCGGTGGGCCGCGCGGATCACGCTGAGCTCGTAGCCGAAGCGGGGCACGAACCGGTACGCCGCCAGCGCCGTGTACCCGATCCGGTACGGCACGTGCAGCTGCTGGATGCTGGCGCGCACGAGGTCGGGCCCGGTTGTCGTGAGGCCCCCGATCAGCGCGAGCGCGAGGATCGCGGCCAGTCGCAGCGCCGTGGCGAAGCCGACCTGCAGGGCTCCGGTGAACAGCGTCCAGCTGCCGATCTGCAGGAAGGGCGGAGTGTCGTCGACGCCACCGGCATCCACCCAGATCGAGAAGCCGAAGCCGATCATGACCACGCCGACCGGCATGGCGACGAAGAGCAGCGCGGCCGTGCGCGGGGTGATCCGCGCCCCGAACAGGAGCAGCCCGTACGAGAGGATCACGAACAGCAGCGGCGTCGCGAGGTCGCGCACGAAGATGAGCAGCAGCATCGCCGGGAGAACCGCGGCCACTTTCGACAGCGGATTGAGATGGTTCAGGAAATGCCGTGAGGATGCCGGAGCACCCGGCGCGTACGGATCGATCGTGGCGGTCGGGGAGGTGATCTCGGTCATCGCGCAGCCTCCGTGAGGATGCCGCGCAGTTCGGGATTCAGCGCACGGTGCAGCGCGGGGAGCCGGAGACCCGCAGCTTCGAACAGACCCTCGGTCGCGAACAGCCCGGCGGTGTCGCCTGAGGCGTGCACGCGGCCGTCGGCGAGGATGACGGTGTGGGTGGTGTGGTCGGCGACCAGCTGCAGATCGTGGGTGACGATGATGATCGTCGTCCCCTCGTCCCGCAGATCCGAGAGCAGACGCAGCAGCTCGTCGGCGCGGGCGCGATCCTGGCCGAAGGTGGGCTCGTCGAGCGCCAGCACGCCGGGACGGGTGATGAGCGCGGTGCCGACGGACAGTCGCCTCTTCTCGCCACCCGATAGTAGGAACGGGTGCACGTCCGCCTTGTGCTCGAGCCCGAACCGCGCCAGCATCTCGCCGACGCGCTCGCCGATCTCTGGTTCGGGCGTATCGCGCAGCCGCAGTCCGTGCGCGAGCTCGTCGAAGACGGTGTGGGCGATGAACTGATGCTCGGGATTCTGGAACACGAACCCGATGCGTGCGGCGAGATCGCGCGGTGTCGCCCGGCCGGGATCGACATCGTCGATCGTGACCCGGTTCCTCGGCGGCGGCACGACCCCGGCGAGCGACTGGATGAGCGTGGTCTTCCCCGCGCCGTTGGCGCCGACGATGGCTGTGAGCGAGCCGGCGGGGATGTCGAGGTCGATGCCGTGCAGCACCTCTGTGCGCCCGCGCCTCACCGTGAGGTTCCGGGCCCGGACGATCGGGCGAGGAGGGTATGCGTGCGCGCTGTCCTCATGCGGGTCGTTGAGCGAAGACGGCGCAGCCGCCGAAGACGAAACGGGCTGAGCGACCGGAGGGAGTCGAAGCCTGCCCTCACCCAGCGCAGCTGCCAGTTCCTCCGGCGTCAGCGGCAGCGGCGCCTCTTCGGGCAGGATGCCGCGTGCGCGCAGCATCCGTCCCGCGAGTGTCGCCGCCGGCAGCCACACGCCCATCGCGATGAGCTCGTCGGTGTGCCCGCGCAGCACCTCGTCGACGGGGCCGTCGAAGACGAGACGACCCTGCTGATCCAGGACGATCGCGCGGGTCGCGAAGCGCATCGCGGCATCCAGGTTGTGCTCGACGAGGATGACGGCGCGGTCACCGGATGCCACCAGATCGGTCAGCGCGTCGTAGACGTCGTCGATGCCCTGCGGGTCGAGGTTCGCGGTCGGTTCGTCGAGCACGATGAGGGGCGATCCCATCGCGATGGCGCAGGCGATCGCGAGGCGCTGGCGTCCGCCGCCCGAGAGCCGGTCGGGGTTCCAGCTGCGGCGCTCCCACAGGCCGACCCGGCGCAGCGCCCGCTCCGTCCGGGAGAGCACGTCGGCGACGGGCAGCAGCAGGTTCTCGAGTGCGAAGGCGACCTCGTCGAGCACGGTGCCGGTGACGAGCTGCGCGTCGGGATCCTGGAACACCATCGCCACGTCGGAACTGAGCTGCGCGACCGGTGTGTCCACGGTGTCGCGGCCGTTCACCTCGACCGTGCCGGTGATTTCGGCGGGAACCGACTGGGGGATGAGTCCGTTCAGTGCCAGGGTGAGAGTCGACTTGCCGGAGCCGCTCGGCCCCAGCACGAGAACGACCTCGCCCGGATGCACCTCGAAGTTCACGTCTCCCGGCGACGGCTGCGCCGCACCGGCATGCGTGAGCGAGAGGTCACGCACGCGAAGCAGAGGCGCGGATGAGGGCACGTACCCCAGGTTAGCTTAGGCTTACCTGGCGGCGACGCCCGCCCTGCGCAGTGCGATGCCGATGCGCGCGCCGATGAAAGTCCACGCCACCGGGCCGACGATGAACATCACCATGTACAGCGCGCTCGCCCACGGCTCGAACCTGTCGAGATCGACGGCGAAGCCGATCGGCACGGCGAGGATGACGCCCACGATCACCGCGGACACCATGAACCGGCCGATGCCCCAGTAGCGATAGCGGCCGATCGCGGTGATGCCCTCCTGGATCAGCCCGATCAGCAGCGCGGTGCCGATGTAGCGCAGCACCCAGGCCGGGGCGAAGGCGCTCGAGACGAGCGCGGCGAGCAAGTGCGCGATCAGTGCGACGCCGGGAACGCGCAGCAGCGACTGGGCGACGATGCCGGGCAGCACATGCGAGCCGAGAACGAGTCCGTACAGCACGGGGACGGCCGCCGAGACCGGCACGCTGAGGTAGCCCGCAACCGCCGAGACGAGCCCCGTCGCGACTCCGACAGCAGCGCAGATCAGCAGCACGCGGGTCGACAGCACACGGTTCTTCGGCACTACAACAGCCTAGTCGCGCGGCGGTCCACGAGACCGGGCCGGGACCGGGAATATCCGGCGGCGGGCACCCTGGCGCAGCACGAGCGCGGGGCGGCAGACCGTCGTGATCGCAGACTGTCTCCTCGCCGAATATCGCAGAGCATCTGGCGATTCGTCCAATGGTGCAGCCCGCGATCGCGGATTAGGTTGATCGACTGTGTGGCGACGAGGCCGCACACCACAACCATCGGAGCAGACAATGGGTCGATCACCCCTCCGGTTGACGGTCGGCATCACACTCGCCGCACTCGTCATCGGAACCTCGGCAACCGCGAGTTTCGCAGGCGTCGAGGGGGTGACACATCCGACACCCGTCGAGGGGACGCCAGGGCACTACATCGTCGTCATGAAGGCCGATCCGCTCGCCACCTACGAGGGCGACACGAACGGGCTTCGCCGCACGAAGCCGAGCCCGGGGAAGTCGCTCGACGCGCACTCCGCGGATTCGCAGAAGTACATCGCGCACCTGGAGAACGAGCAGCGCGAGCTCGCCAAGTCCGAAGGCGTCACCCCGGACGTCGCTTATCAGGTGACGGTCAACGGCTTCAGCGCAGACCTCACCGGCGATCAGGTCGACGCACTACGCGCGTCGAAGGACGTCCTCGGCGTCTTCCCCGACGAGATCCGGCATCCCGACGCGCAGTCGTCCACCGACTTCCTCGGTCTCGGTGACGACGCCAAGGGCAAGGGCGGTGTGTGGCAGGCGACCGGAGGCGTGGGGCACGCCGGTGAGGGCGTCGTGGTCGGCGTCATCGACACCGGCATCGCGCCGGAGCATCCCTCGTTCGACGGCAAGAAGCTGAAGAAGCAGAAGAAGCCGAAGCAGAACAGGGGCGAACCGTACAGCGACGGATCCCACGTCTACTTCGACAAGTCGGATGGCACGCAATTCCGCAGCGCCATCGTCGAGGGTCAGGACTGGGACAAGCACGATTACACGACCAAGCTGATCGGCGGCCAGTACTTCTCGACGGGTGCGGCGGCGGCCGGGTTCGACTTCCAGTACGACTATCTCTCCCCCCGCGACGGCGACGGGCACGGCTCGCACACCGCGAGCACCGCGGCTGGGAACTTCGGCGTCAAGGCGAAGGTCGAGGGAGTGAAGCTGGGGTCGATCTCCGGCGTCGCACCCGCGGCCAAGGTCGCCGCGTACAAGGCCTGCTACGTCGGCCCCGACGCGGCTGTCACCGACGACGACATCTGCGCGCTCAGCGACCTGATCGCCGCGATCGATCAGGCGGTCGCCGACGGCGTCGACGTGATCAACTACTCGATCGGCGGAGGTGCGGCGACGTCCGTGCTGCAGCCAGACGACATCGCCTTCCTGAACGCCGCGGCAGCGGGCGTGTTCGTCTCGGTGAGTGCTGGAAACGCCGGCCCGGATGCCGTCACGGCAGATCACGCGTCGCCCTGGTACACCACGGTCGCGGCGTCGACGATCCCGACCTGGGAGGGGACGGTCAGCTTCGACGGATTCGCGCAGGCCGGAGCATCCGTATCGGTGCCGTTCGGCAAGACGATCACGGAGCCGTCGATCTACGCGGGTGACGCGGCGGCCGCCGGCGCGGCGGACGCGCAGCTCTGCCTGCCGGGCACGCTGGATCCGGCGAAGGTCGACGGGCACATCGTCGTCTGCGACCGGGGCAACAACGCCCGCGCCGAGAAATCGCAGGTCGTGAAGGATGCCGGTGGCGTCGGCATGGTGCTCGTCAACGTGCCCGGCGGTTCCGATTCGCTCGACAACGACTTCCACGTCGTGCCCACCGTGCATCTCGCGGCCGCGCATCGTGAGGCCGTCCTCGCATATGTGCAGGGCGGAACCGATCGTCCGATCACGCTCACCGGCGAGAACACCACCGGCGAGGAGACTCCGGTCCCGCAGATCGCCGGCTTCTCGAGCCGCGGACCCATGCACGCCGACGGCAGCGACATCATGAAGCCGGACATCGCGGCTCCAGGAGTTGCTATCCTCGCGGCGACCAACAACGCCAGGAAGGATCGTCCGACCTTCGGCATCCTCTCCGGTACGTCGATGGCGGCGCCGCACATCGCCGGTCTCGGTGCGCTGTACCTCGGCGAGCGGCCGACTGCGACGCCGGGTGAGGTGAAGTCGGCGATGATGACCACCGCCTACGACACCGTGAACGCCGACGGATCGAAGAACACCGATCCGTTCCAGCAGGGGGCAGGTCACGTGGACCCGACGCGGTTCTTCGACCCTGGCCTGCTGTACCTCAACGGCGTCGCGGACTGGGCGGCGTTCCTCGAGGGCAAGGGACTGGCGGAGTTCGACGGCGTCGAGCCCATCGACGGCAGCGACCTGAACCTCGCGTCGATCTCGATCGGCACGCTGGCCAGTGCGCAGTCGGTCACCCGCACGGTGACCTCCACCGAGGCGGGCACGTTCACGGCGCACGCCGACATCCCCGGTGTTGGTGTGAGCGTTGAGCCGTCGACTCTGACGTTCGGGGGAGCGGGCGAGACGGCGACGTACACCGTGACCTTCGACAACGAGAGCGCGCCGGTGGAGCAGTGGGCGACCGGCTCGCTGACGTGGACGAGCGACTCGAACTCGGTGCGCACGCCGATCGCGGTGTTCCCGGTCACGGCCGACGCTCCTGCCGAGGTCGAGGGCACCGGTGTCGACGGTTCGACGACCGTGGAGATCACGCCGGGTATCGACGGCGAGCTGCCGTTGAACCTGGCGGGGCTCACGCCGTTCGAGCTGCTCACCGATCCGGATCATCCGGTCGAGGGGCACTCGGGCGACGAGTCGTCCGGTGACGCGAACAAGGACGTCTCGTGGGTCGTCGACGTGCCCGAGGGTACGGCGCTGTCCCGCTTCGACCTCGACTCGTCGGACGATGAGGGCAGCGACCTCGACCTCACCGTGTACCGCGTGGTGGCGCCGGACGACCTGCGCTATTACGACGTGTGGCAGTCGGCGACGGCATCCGCCGATGAGCAGGTAACGCTCCCGGCTCCGACCGCGGGGACGTACCTGATCGTCGCGAACGTGTACTCCACCACAGGGCCGATGACGTGGGACATGACCTACGCCAACGTCTCTTCGCCGGGAGAGGGCGCGCTCACGGCGACGCCGAATCCGATCGCAGCGGTTCAGGGACAGGCGACCGGTTATGAGCTCAGCTGGAGCGGGCTCACGGCGGGCACGCGCTACCTCGGAGTCGTGCAGTACGACGATTCCGCCGTGCGGACGATCGTCTCGGTCGACGCGGCGGAGTAGGGATACGGAAGGGGTGCCCGTGCCATGCCGGCGCGGGCACCTCGCCGTGCGCCGTGGTCCGTGCTCGCCGCACGGATGCACGGCCGATGCACGGATGCATGACGAAACCACGGCGTGTCGCCGTGCATCCGTGCGATCGCCCTGCATCCGTGCTCGGTGCGCCCGCCGGCGGACCTGCCCGACGACAGGATCCCCTGGACTCGCGGGTCAGATCCGCCGGCGGCGCGGCTTCAGCGTGACGTGCGGAAGCTCTGGCGCCGGGATGCGCTCGTCGCCGTGGTTCACGACGCGGCCGAAACGAGCGGATGCGGCATCCGTCTCCCAGTCCGAACGGGCCTGTGCGATCTCGTCGTGGGTGCGTGCGGCGAAGTTCCACCACATGACGAGATCCTCGTCGAACGGCTCGCCGCCCAGTACGAAGATCAGTGCGCCGTGCCCGCTCGACACGGTCACCGAGGTGCGGGAATCGCCGAGGTAGAGCATGTCGTTCTGCGCGAGCATCCGGTCCTCGCCGGCGTCATCAGACACCGTGACGTCGCCCTCCACCAGGACTATCGCGTACTCCCACGCGGGATCGAACGGCAGGGTCACACGGCTTCCGGCTGTGAGCGCGATCTCCGCGCCGACGATCGGCGTGTGCACGGTCGCGGGCGAGCGGACGCCCGCGAACGCGCCCAGCACGACGGTGACCTCGGCATCCGACCCTGAATCGGCCTGCAGCGTCACGGTCGGCAGAGACCTGTGCTGCTCGAATCCCGGAGCGCCGTGACGCGCGGACTCGGGGAGCGCGACCCAGAACTGCAGCGCATCGAGCGCAATCGGCCCGTCGCCGAGCGAGTACTCCGAGTGCGAGATCCCGTTACCCGCCGTCATGAGGTTCAGCTGTCCGCGCCTGAGCGTCACGTCACTGTCGAGGGAATCGCGATGGCGTTGCTCGCCGACCAGCGGCCAGGTGACGGTCTGCAGGCCGATGTGCGGGTGAGGTTCGACACGCATGCGCACCTCATCGGGGCCGAAGCGGTCGAGGAAGCACCAGGCGCCGATCGTCGGGATGTCGCGGTTGGGCAGAGTGCGCAGCACGTTCATGCCGCGGACTCCGCCGAGGGGCACCTCGCGGGGCTCGAGCAGGATGCTGCGCTGACCGATCATCGGCCCTCGGCCGGGTCGTCCGGCAGCTGCGGCCAGCGGATGTTCGCACCCTCGACTTCGTTGCGCTTCAGGTAGCGGGCGATGTACGGGCAGTAGGGGACGATCGTGGCGCCCGAGCCCGCGGCATCCGCCAACGCCTGCGCCGCGAGAACCGGGGCCAGGCCCTTCCCCTGGAATGCGGGGTCGAGCTCCGTGTGCGTGAAGAGCATCTCGCCTGGTCGCTCCTTGTACTCGGCGAAGCCGGCCAGGGTGTCGCCGAGGCGGATCTCATAGCGCGAGTTCTCGGCGTTGCGGGTGACAGTGGGCTCATCGGTCATGGCTGCTCCCTTGCTCTCATCCCCACCTTAGGGCGGCCCGTGTCCGCCCGGGTCGTTACGCTGGAGGGATGCCGCAGACTCCTGGTGACCCGTACGAGGATCTGCCCTGGCCGGACGCGCCGTGGGATGACGCGCCTCCTCCCGAGGAGATGGATTGGGAGCCGCAGGGCGCGGGCTTCGAGCCGCCTCTCGACTGGGGTGACGGACCGACAACGCGTGTCCGAACGGCCGCGCCGTCCGCCGAGCCCCGCGCCACCCCGTCGCGCTATGCGACCGCAGGCGAAGCGTTGCACACGGTGTTCGGATACGACGCCTTCCGCGGTGACCAGGCGGCGATCGTCGAGCGGGTGATCGGCGGCGGGGATGCCGTGGTGCTGATGCCGACCGGCGGCGGAAAGAGCATCACATACCAGGTGCCGGCGCTCGTGCGCGAAGGCACCGGACTCGTGATCAGTCCGCTCATCGCGCTCATGCACGACCAGGTCGACGCGCTGCGCGCCAACGGCGTGAACGCGGCCTACCTGAACTCGACTCAGGCCGCGGGCGAGCGCGCCGAGGTGGAGCGCGCGTACCTCGCCGGCGAGCTCGACCTCATCTACGTCGCCCCGGAGCGACTGTCGTCGTCGGCGACCACGAGGCTCCTCCAGCGCGGCGTCCTCAGCGTCATCGCGATCGACGAGGCGCACTGCGTGTCGCAGTGGGGTCATGACTTCCGACCCGACTATCTCGCACTCGGCGATCTCGGCGAGCGGTTCCCCGGCGTCCCGCGCATGGCGCTCACCGCCACCGCGACCCGCGCCACGCACCAGGAGCTCACCGAGCGCCTGCACCTCGACGACGCCGAGCACTTCGTGGCGAGCTTCGACCGTCCGAACATCCAGTACCGGATCGTCCCGAAGGTTGATCCCCGCAAGCAGCTGGTGTCCTTCATCCACTCGATGCCCGACGGCGCCGCGGGCATCGTCTATGCGCTGAGCCGCAAGTCCGTCGAGCAGACCGCGACGTATCTCGCGGCGCAGGGGTTCGATGCGCTGCCGTACCACGCGGGCCTTCCCGCCGAGGTGCGGGCGTCGAACCAGTCGCGGTTCCTGCGTGAGGACGGCGTGGTCATGGTCGCCACGATCGCGTTCGGCATGGGCATCGACAAGCCCGACGTGCGGTTCGTCGCGCACATCGATCTGCCGAAGTCCGTCGAGGGGTACTACCAGGAGACCGGTCGCGCCGGCCGCGACGGTGAGCCGTCGGTCGGCTGGATGGCGTACGGTCTCGGCGACGTCGTGCAGCAGCGCCGGCTCATCGACCAGAGTCCCGGCGATCGCACGTTCAAGATGCGCATGGGGCAGCATTTGGATGCCATGCTCGCCTTGTGCGAGACGGTCGAGTGCCGCCGCCAGAACCTGCTGAACTACTTCGGTCAGCACTCCGGCGCATGCGGCAACTGCGACACCTGCCTCGAGAAGCCCGACACCTTCGACGGCCTGGTCCCGGCGCAGAAGCTGCTGTCCACGATCGTCCGGCTCAAGCGCGAGCGGAACCAGGCGTTCGGCGCCGGGCACCTCATCGACATCCTGCGCGGATCTTCGAACGATCGCATCCGCCAGCAGAAGCACGATGGCCTCGCCACCTACGGCATCGGGGCCGACCTGTCCGACCAGGACTGGCGTAGCGTCGTGCGGCAGCTGCTCGCCCGCGGCATCCTCGTCGCCCAGGGCGACTATGGGACGCTTGCGCCCGGCGAAGCGGCCGGCGGCGTGCTGAAGGGCGAGACGCCCGTGCCTCTGCGCAAGGACACGATGGGCCGGGTCAGCGCGAGCCGTGCGCGCAAGACGTCTGCGGCCTCGGATGCCGTGGCGGAGGATGACCGTTCACTGTTCGAGGCGCTGCGCGTCTGGCGTGCCGAGACGGCACGGGAGATCGGCAAACCGGCGTACATCGTGTTCGGCGATGCGACCCTGCGTGCGCTCGCCGAGTTGCGCCCGGCATCCATGGGCGACCTCGACGGCATCACCGGCATCGGCGAGAAGAAGCGCGAGGCCTACGGCGACGCCGTGCTGGCAGTCGTCGCCGCGAACTGATCATGGATGCCTCCCGTGCTCGCCTTGCCGGGAGGACGGCGCTCGTGACCGGTGCCAGTGACGGCGTCGGTCTCGAGATCGTTCGGTTGCTGGCGGATGCCGGCGCCGCGGTGATCATGCCGGTGCGCAACCGTGCGAAAGGCGAGGCGGCGATCGAGCGCATTCGCCAGGCGGTGTCCGACGCCCGCATCGTGCTGCTCAACCTCGACCTGGCGCGCCTCGATTCGGTCGACACCCTGACGGCGAGCCTCCGCGAAGATACGGCGATCGACATCTGCGTGCTCAACGCGGGCGTGGTGCTGCTCGGCGATCGGCGGCGGCACGTCACCGCCGACGGTTTCGAGCTTCACTTCCAGACGAACTTCCTCGGGCACGCGGCTCTGATCCGCGGCATCCTGCCGTTGCTCGAACGATCGCAGGCGCGGGTCGTGGTGCAGACCAGCATCGCCGCCGCGCGTGCGCGAATGGCCTGGGACGACCTCGACGGAGCGCGGCGCTACCGGCCGTACCGCGCCTACGCGTCATCGAAGCTCGCGCTGGGCCTGTACGGCTTGGAGCTCGCGCGGCGCGCCGGCGGGGTGACGGTGAACCTCAGTCATCCCGGCGTGGTCCCGAATACTGCGATCGCGGCACCCGTGAGGGCGCTGCTGCCGCACGACCTCGTGGACTGGGCAGTGCGCCGGGTCGGCAACGCGCCGTCGACAGCGGCGCAGACCGCTTTCGACGCCGCGACATCGGCCGCGGGTCCCCCGGTGATGTTCGCACCGTCCGGCCCGTTCGGACTCTGGGGGCCCGCAGTCTCGCGCACGCCGTTCCGCCGGTTGCTGGATGCCGATGAAGCCGGGCGGGTGTGGAGCGAGACGGATCGACTGCTCAGCTGACGGCGTACGTCTCCGCGTGTACGCGGACGGTCGCGGAATCCGCCAGCAGCTTCGAGACCGGGCAGCGGGCGTGCGCCGCGGTGAGTACCCGCTCCGTCTCAGCCGGATCCGCACCCTCGACCGACAGGTACGCGTCGACGTGGAACTCGTAGCCAGGGCCTTCTGTCGCGTCATGCAGCTCGACCACGACGCGTACGGCGGTGCGCTGGTCCCGCGGGACGAAGACTCGGGCGGTGGCGTTCAGACACGTCGCCCAGGCGAGAGCGAGCAGCTGCTCCGGATTGCTCGCGGCCGGGTCGCGGTCGGGGTTCAGTGGCGACGCGACCGCGATGCTCATGCCGCCCGCGACGCTGCTGACGCCTGTTCCGCCGTCGTCGTTGCTCGCCTCGGTCCGATACTTCACGCTCATCCCTCCATCTTCAGGCCTCCCGATTGTGCCGGATGCTGTATGACCTCTGTCGGTCATGCCGCCGGATAACCGACCGAACTGATACAGCACGCCCGAATGCGGACAACCTGTCGGCTCGCGACAACCCGCCCGTGCCATGCCCGCAAGATCGGTTGGAGGGACCATACATGGGTGTTGGATGCTGGTTGGAGGAGTCCTACGGTTGAAGCATCCTTACTTCTCTCTGAGAGGAACACCATGGTCGACGCCGCCGTCCGAACTTCGAAGCCAGCAGCCGCAGGAGATGACCCGCGCATCGATGTCGAGCGCGTGAACGACCTGCTGCTCGGCACATGGGCGGACACCCGCCGCACCGCACGCGAGATGATCAAGGACTCCGCATTCTGGCGCATCGACGACCTCGGCAAGGACGAGCACCGCGAGCGCGTGCTCAGCCAGCTGCACCTCCTCGTCGATCAGAAGGCGGTGCACCGCGCATTCCCGAAGGAGTTCGGCGGCGAGGCGAACAACGGCGCGAACATCTCCGGCTTCGAAGAGCTCGTCGCGGCCGATCCGAGCCTGCAGATCAAGGCCGGCGTGCAGTGGGGCCTGTTCGGGTCCGCCGTGCTCCAGCTGGGCACGGAAGAGCACCACCGCAAGTGGCTCCCCGGAATCATGAACCTCGAGATCCCGGGTGCGTTCGCGATGACCGAGATCGGGCACGGCTCCGACGTCGCCGCCGCAGGCACCACTGCGACCTACGATCCCGAGTCCGACGAGTTCGTCATCAACACGCCCTTCCGCGGCGCGACGAAGGAGTACCTCGGCAACGCCGCCCTGCACGGGATCGCCGCGACAGTCTTCGCGCAGCTCATCACCAACGGCGTCAACCACGGCGTGCACTGCTTCTATGTCCCGCTGCGCGGGGAGGACGGCAACGACCTGCCGGGCATCGGCCGTGAGGACGACGGTCTCAAGGGCGGCCTGAACGGCATCGACAACGGCCGCCTCTCCTTCGATCACGTGCGCATCCCGCGCACCAACCTGCTGAACAAGTACGGCGACGTCGACGCGGACGGCAACTACACGAGCCCGATCGACAGCCCAGGGCGCCGCTTCTTCACGATGCTCGGCACCCTGGTGCAGGGTCGCGTGTCCCTCGACGGTGCAGCATCCTGGGGATCGGCCCTCGGCCTGCACATCGCGATCACTTACGCGACGCAGCGCCGCCAGTTCGACGGCGCCGACGGGCAGGAGGTCGTGCTGCTCGACTACGGCAAGCACCAGCGCCGACTGCTCCCTCGCCTCGCGACCACGTACGCGCAGATCTTCGCGCACGACGAGTTCCTGCAGAAGTTCGACGGCGTCTTCTCGGGCCGCACCGACACCCCGGGCGACCGCGAAGACCTCGAGACGCTCGCCGCGGCGCTCAAGCCGCTCTCGACCTGGCACGCGCTCGACACGCTGCAGGAGGCTCGTGAGGCCTGCGGCGGTGCCGGCTACATGTTCGAGAACCGCCTGGTCGGACTCCGAGCGGACCTCGACATCTACGTCACCTTCGAGGGCGACAACAACGTCCTGCTGCAGCTGGTCGGCAAGCGCCTGCTCACCGACTTCGCGAAGCAGTTCAAGGACAAGGATGCTGCCGCGCTCGCCAAGTACGCCGTCGGCCAGACCGCCGGCAAGGTGTTCCACGGCGCGGGTCTGCGCCGCTTCGGGCAGAACATCGCCGACTTCGGCTCTACAGCGCGCTCGGTAGAGAACGGCCTTCGCGCCGACCAGCAGCACGAGCTGCTCGCCGACCGCGTGCAGCAGATGATCGCCGACATCGCCGGACGGCTGCGTCCGGCCGGCAAGGACAAGGTGCTCGGCGAGAAGCTGTTCAACGAGAACCAGGCCGACCTCATCGAGGCGGCCCGCGCGCACGGCGAGCTGCTGCAGTGGGAGGCGTTCACCGATGCCGTGAACAGCATCCCTGATGAGGACACCCGCAAGGTGCTCACCTGGCTGCGTGATCTGTTCGGCCTGCAGCTCGTCGAGAAGCACCTCGCCTGGCACATCATCAACGGCCGCCTTTCGACGCAGCGGGCCGCGGCGGTGTCGAGCTACATCGATCGGCTGTGCCTGCGTCTGCGCCCGCACGCCCTCGACCTGGTGGGCGCCTTCGGCTACGAGCCCGAGCACGTCCGCGCGCCGATCGCGAGCGGTGCCGAGCTCGAGCGCCAGAACGAGGCCCGCGAGTACTACGCCGCGCTCGCGGCGTCCGGTGAGGCGCCGATCTCGGAGAAGGCGCTGCGCAAGGCCGCGAAGAAGTAGGCCACCCCACCCCGAGAATTGCCTTGCGCGCCGAGAATGGCGCTGCCAGCGCGATTCTCGTGCGGCAAGGCAATTCTCGCGGTGCGTACGCTGGGGACATGACCTCACTGATCGCGGGCTCCGACGGACGAGCGCGCTGCGCGTGGGTCGGAACGGATGCCGAGTACCAGCGGTACCACGACGAGGAGTGGGGTGTGCCGCTGCACGGCGACCGTGCGCTGTTCGAGAAGATGTCGCTGGAGGGCTTCCAGGCCGGCCTCAGCTGGATCACGATCCTCCGCAAGCGCCCGCGCTTCCGCGAGGTGTTCGAGGGATTCGATCCCGAGCGCGTCGCCGCCTTCGGCGAAGACGACGTCGAGCGCCTGATGCAGGATGCCGGGATCATCCGCAATCGAGCCAAGATCCTCGCCACGATCGGCAACGCGCGACTGGTCACCGAGATGGCGGAGGGCGAGCTCGACGAGCTGATGTGGTCGTTCGCGCCAGCCCCCGGCATCCGCCCTCGTTCGTTCGACGAGGTGCCGGCCGTCACGGCGGAGTCGACCGCCATGAGCCTGGCGCTGCGCGGGCGGGGATTCCGATTCGTCGGCGCGACGACCGTGTACGCCCTGATGCAGTCGGCCGGCATGGTCGACGATCACATCGACGGATGCTGGCGCACGGCCTGATCGGATGGGTATCTCTCCCCGTCGAGCGGTTCAGGTGCGGCGGTTAGTATGAACCGGTGCGTCCGGGCAGCTCGGCTGCGAGGACGACGCGCGACGTGTACCGGGGGGAATACTGACGATGAAGGCGCTGTCATGGTTGCGCGCGAAGCCGAAGACCGCTGCCTCGGTGGCAGGAGTCACGGCTGCGGTCGTCGCGATCGGCACGCTCGCCTTCGCGTATGAGGGCAATCCCACCACCAAGGTCGACCTGAACGACGGCGGTGTGTGGATCACGAAGTCGTCCGCGCTGATGGTCGGCCACTTCAACAACGAGTCCACCCTGCTCGACGGGGGCCTTCGCACCACGGGCGAGAGCTTCGACATCCTGCAGGACGAGTCCACGATTCTCGTCACCGACCGCACCAATGCGACTCTCACTGCGGTCGACCCCGCCCGCGTCTCCCTCGGCGACACCACCACGATCCCCGGCTCGGCGAAGGTCGCGCTCGGCGCGCAGACCGCGGCGATCCTCGACAAGGACTCCGGAGACCTCTGGGTCGTCCCGGTCAAGGGCATCTCGGGCTTCGAGCTGCAGGGCGCCGATCCTCTCGTCGAGCTCGGCAAGAACTCCGACGTCACGGTCGGCCAGGACGGCACCGTGTACGCGGTCTCCGGCGAGGGCGCAGAGGTCGTCACGGTCCCGGTCGACAACGAGGGCGAGGCGCTCGAGCCTTCGACCGCACCGCTCGAGGGGCTCGACGCCTCGGTGGCACCCACGATCACCGCCGTCGGCACCACCCCTGTCGTGCTGTCGCCAGCCGACAGCGCCGTCATGACGCCCGGGGGCTTCAGCACCGAGATCCCCGAGGCCGACAGCGCCGTTCTGCAGTACGCGTCGACAGCGACCGATGACGTGACCGTCGCGACCGCGTCGCAACTGATCGATGTGCCGCTCGACGGCGGCGAGCCCGCGGTGACCAAGTCCGGCGGCAACGGGACGCCGGCCGCTCCGGTGTCGCTGCTCGGCTGCAGCTACGGCGCATGGTCCGGCTCCGGCACGTTCGTGCGCGAGTGCCCCGGCGACGGCGACGACGTCTCGGAGCAGATCCCCGGTGTCGAGAACTCGGCGTCGCTGACGTTCCGCGTCAACCGCAACGTGATCATCCTCAACGACACCGTAGGCGGTGCCGCCTGGCTGGCCGACGAGAGCCTCCAGCAGGTCGACAACTGGAACGACCTGACGCCGCCCGAGGGCGAAACCGAGGACGAAGAGGAGACCACCGAGGAGACGGTGGAGACCACGCTCCCTGTGCGCACCGACGTCAACACGCCCCCGGTCGCGGAGGACGATGAGTTCGGCGTCCGCCCCGGCCAGACGACGGCGCTCCCTGTGCTCGACAATGACAACGATCCGGACGGCGATGTCCTGGTGGCCGGGCTCGCAGAGCAGCAGCCTTCGGTCGGAGCCGTGCAGCCGATCTACGACGGCGGCTCGCTGCAGATCGCGGTCGAAGAGGACGCCTCGGGCGCGGCATCCTTCATGTACGAGGTGAACGACGGCCGGGGCGGGACCGACACGGCGCAGGTCAGCCTCTCGGTGAAGGACTGGGACACCAACACCGCCCCGAAGCCGAAGCGCACCACGACCCTCGCGATCGAGACCGGCGGCACCGTCTCGTACAACGTGCTGCCCGACTGGATCGATCCGGAGGGCGACGACATCTACCTCAGCGATGTCACCGCGGCGCCCGGCGACGAGGTCGAGTTCACCACCGACGGGCAGATCACCTACCGCGCCACGGCGAGCCTGCAGGGCCGCAAGGAAGTGCAGGTCATGGTCGCCGACGCGCTCGGCGAGGTAGCGACCGGCACTCTCGTTCTCGACGTCCGCCCGTCGGGCTCGACTCTGCCGAAGACGAACGCCGACCACGTGATGACGCGCGTCGGCGAGCAGGTGACCGTGTCGCCGCTTGCGAACGATTCCAGCTCAGGCCGCGAGCCGCTGCGGCTGACCCGCGTCAACGGCGACGAGACGCCCGGCGCGACCATCGTGCCGGACTACCCCAACAAGACCTTCACGTTCAGCGCGCCGTCCCCCGGCGTCTACTACGTGCTCTACGAGGTCGCGGCAGGTCCGAACGGCGTCCCGGGAATCGTCCGCGTCGACGTCGCCGACGCCGCGGAGCAGGATCTTCCGCCGGTGGCCGTGCGTGACGTCGCACTGCTGCCCACCGGCGGCGAAGTGCTGCTGGGCGTGCTCAACAACGACACCGACCCGTCCGGCGGCATCCTCGTCATCCAGTCGGTCAGCGTCGAACCGGGCAGCGGCATCTCGGTGTCGGTGCTGAACCACGAGTCGCTGCGCATCGGCGACCAGGGCGCGCTCGACGAACAGGTGCGCATCACGTATCGGATCTCGAACGGCTCGAAGACCGCAGAGGGCGAAGTGGTGGTCATCCCGATCCCCGCGCCCCAAAAGATCCTTCCTCCGGTGGCGAGCCCGGATCAGGCCGTGGTGCGGGTGAACGACGTCGTGACCATCCCGGTGCTCGACAACGACACCAGCCCCATCGGCGACGCGCTCACCCTCGAACCCGAGCTCATCGAGCCCTTCGTCGAGCCCGAGGACGGCGAGATCTTCGTCTCGCAGGATGCCGTGCGGTTCAGGGCGGGCCCGGAGGCGAAGACCGTCTACGCGACCTACGAGGTGTCGGACACCCGCGGCAACAAGGTCGGCGGTTACATCACGATCCAGATCGTGCCGGAGCAGGAGGAGAACGCCGCTCCGCGCCCGCAGGACATCACGACACGGGTGCTCAGCGGCAATACCGCCAACATCGCCGTCCCGTTGGACGGGATCGACGCCGACGGCGACTCCGTCGAGCTGATCGGCCTGGCCTCGAACCCCGCCAAGGGCCGTATCATCGAGGTCGCCCAGAACTACTTCGTCTATGAGGCCTACGCCGATTCCTCCGGCGTCGACACCTTCGCATACCGGGTCCGTGACCGCCTCGGCAAGGAGGGCACGGCCACGATCCGCGTCGGCATCGCGCCGGCCGAGGATATGAACCAGGCGCCGTATGCGGTCAAGGACTCCGTGGTCGTCCGCCCCGGACGCGAGATCGCCGTTCCCGTGATGCTGAACGACTCCGATCCCGAGGGTGACAAGATCGCTCTGGTCGAAGACGGCCTCGTCGAACCGGAGATCGACGACATGTCCGCCCGCGTGTCGGGGGACCGTGTGCTCGTCGAGGCGCCGAACCGCGCCGTCGAGACGTCGCTGCAGTACACGATCAGCGACGCTCGGGGCGCCACGGCGCAGGCCGTGCTGCAGATCACGGTCGACGAGGACGTGCCGCTGCTGGCGCCGATCGCCCGCGACGACCGCGTCCTGCCCACAGACCTCGTCGACGGGGGACTCACCTCCGATGTCGACATTCTCGCCAACGACGAGGATCCAGACGGCACGACCGACGGTCTCGAGGTCGAGGTCGGCCCAGGCGGCACTCTCCTCGACGACGGCAAGGTGCGCGTCGACGTCGGCGATGAGATGCAGCTGATCCGCTACACGCTCACCGATCGCGACGGTCTCGAGACCTCGGCGTTCATCTTCGTGCCGGCCGTTCAGGACCTGCGTCCCTCGCTCACCTCGACCAAGCCGGTCGAGGTCGTCAGCGGCGAGACCAAGGAGCTGCCTCTGGACGAGTACGTCGCTGTCGCGGGCGGCGGAACGGTGACGATCACGGAGCACGCCAAGGTGAGCGCGTCGCACGCCGACGGCGCCGACCTGGTGAAGGACGGCGGCACGCTCGTCTACACCTCGGCTGCCGGCTACTTCGGTGAGGACGGCATCACGTTCGAGGTCACCGACGGCACCGGCCCGGATGATCCAGAGGGCCGCAAGGCGACGCTGACGATCCCGATCACGGTGCTGCCGCCGGAGAACCAGCAGCCGACGTTCACGCGCGGCGAGGTCAACGTCGCACCCGGCGAGGAGGCGACCACTCTGGACCTTGCCGCTCTGACGGATGACCCCGACGTGGAGGATGCCGGCAAGCACACCTACTCCCTGCAGGGCAGTGCAGGCAACGGTGTCAGTGCGAACATCGTCGACGGCAGCACGCTGTCGGTCGAGGCCGCATCGAACGCCCAGAAGGGCACCGCGGAGACGCTTACCATCCGGGTGTCCGACGGCGAGACCGAGGCGATCGAGGGCACCGTCATCGTCAACGTCACGGCGTCCACCCGCGCCCCGGCCACGGCGAACACCGACACGATCGCCGAGGCCGATCAGGGCGAGACCATCATGGTTCCCGTGCTCGAGAACGACTTCAACCCGTTCCCCGAGACGCCGCTGGAGGTGCTTTCGGTCGCGACCGAGACCGGCGACGGCGCGGCAGCCGTCGAGGGCGACCAGGTCAGCGTGACGCCGGGCGCCGAGTTCGTCGGCACCCTGGTCGTGCGGTACACGATCGAGGATGCCACCGAGGATGCAGATCGCCATGTGGACGGCCGCATCGTTCTGACCGTGCAGGGCGTGCCGGAGGCACCTGGGCGGCCGCAGGTGACGAGCGTGCAGGATCGCACGGTGGTGGTGTCGTTCTCGGCGCCGTCGAACAACGGTGCGGAGATCACCCACTACACGGTCTCGAGCACCTCGGGAAGTCCGTACAGCAAGCAGTGCGATTCCACGACCTGCACGCTCGACGGGCTCACCAACAACGTCGAGTACACCTTCCAGGTCGTGGCGACCAATCGCGTCGGCGACTCCGAACCGTCCGGCGCCTCGCAGGTCGCCCGCCCGGATGCGCGCCCCGACACCCCGGTCGCGCCGACCCTGGTGTTCGGCGACAAGTCGCTGAAGGTCGCGTGGAAGACGCCGACGACCCCCGGATCACCGGTCGAGTCGTTCAACCTGCAGATCTCGCCGGCACCGCCGTCCGGAATCACGGAGAAGACCGGAGTGACGGGCAACTCCATGACCTGGGAGGGACTGGAGAACGGCTCGTCGTATCAGGTGCGGGTGCAGGCCGTGAACCGGGCTCCTGAACCGTCCACTTGGAGCGGGTGGTCGCTCGCAGAGATCCCCGCGGGGCCCCCGGCGCAGCCGGCGGCGCCGACGACGGCAGAACTGTCACCGGTGGGCGACCAGGCGCAGATGAGGGTCTCCTGGAACGCCCCGAACAACAACGGCGATGCGATCTCGCGCTACGAGCTGCAGGTGCTCGAGGGCGGGACCACCATGCGGACCATCCCCGTCGCCGCAGGGCAGACCAGCCAGGCGGTCGTGGTACCCACCTCAGAATCCGGGTACTCCTACATCGTCCGCGCCGAGAACAAGGCCGGGTGGGGTCAGTGGAGTCCGGCGTCGGCGGAGCGCCGTGGCGCGATCCGGCCGGATGCTCCGGCGACTCCGAAGATCACAGCCGACGACCGGTCGATCACGATCGCCGACAACTACACGCTCACGGCCGAGCAGCGCAACGGCGCCAAGGCGTCCGAGATCACCTATCAGTACCGCCTGAACAGCAACGGCTGGCAGAACCTCACCAACCGGACGATCGGCGGTCTGACCAACGGCGGCGACTACTCGGTGCAGATCCGCGCTCTGTCGAACACGGGCACCGGCAGCTACACCGGGGCCGAGTCGGCGCGGTCGAACACCGCAACGCCGTTCGGTATCCCGCCGAAGCCGAACGCCGATGCGAGGAACAACGGCGGCAACATCACGCTGAGCTGGAGCAACAACGGCAACAACGGCGCGGCGCTCGATCAGACGCAGATCCGCATCCGCAACCAGAACGGCAACTGGGGCGGCTGGGAAGGCGTGAACAACAGCGGCAGCCGCAACGTCGGCGGGCAGTACTCGCAGAATTGGGCGATCGAGGTGCGGGTGCACAACAAGGCCGGCTGGTCTGCGGTCGCCTCCGCGTCGGCGACCACCGACCCCAAGCCGAAGCCACGGGCCTGGACCACCCAGGGGCCGAACTCGGGGAAATGCTCGCCCGATGTCTGCCACTACCTCCGTTTCTCCGTCTCGGACTTCCCCGCTGGGCACTACACGGTCTGGTGCCTTGAGAACGGCCAACGCTTCGCTGGCGGAGCGCGGTGGTACATCCCCGCGAACGGCGCCGCGTACATCGACGACCCGGGCTGGTCGGGTTGCTACCACGGTGGATTCAACAGCAAGTACAACCTCCAGATGGAGATCGTCGGCTGGGGTACGACCGAAGGCATTCGCTGGGATTAGCGGTCGCCGCACGACGCAACGCGGTGCGGGTTTGCCGCGACGAAGATTCGAACTGAGATCAGACAGAGGAAGAACACAAATGAGCATGACCCCCGAGCAGGCCGCCTGGTTCCAGGGAACCTTCACGCGCCTCGTCGAGAACATCGACAAGGCCGTGCAGGGCAAGCACGAGGTGATCAGCCTGGTGCTGGCATCCATGCTGGCCGAAGGCCACGTCCTCCTCGAGGATGCACCGGGAACCGGCAAGACGAGCCTCGCGAAGGCGCTCGCCGCGACCGTGCAGGGCACGAGCTCCCGCATCCAGTTCACGCCCGACCTGCTGCCCTCAGACGTCACCGGTGTCACGATCTACGACCAGCAGTCGCACAAGTTCGAGTTCCACAAGGGTCCGATCTTCTCGTCGATCGTGCTCGCCGACGAGATCAACCGCGCGTCGCCCAAGACGCAGTCGGCGCTGCTCGAGGTCATGGAGGAGTCCAAGGTCACGGTCGACGGTGTCACGCACGAGGCCGGACGGCCGTTCCTCGTGATCGCGACGCAGAACCCGGTCGAGCAGGCGGGCACCTACAAGCTGCCCGAGGCGCAGCTGGACCGCTTCCTCATCAAGACGTCGATCGGCTACCCCGACCTCGCGGTGACCGAGAGCATCCTGGCCGGGGCCTCCGACCGCAACCCGTCATCGCACCTGTCGGCGATCATCACCACCGGCGCCGTCGCCGACATGGCCGATCTCGCGGCCACCGTGCACGTCGAGCCCGCCGTGCTGCGCTACGTCGCCGAGCTCGCGGAGGCCACGCGCGAGGACAGCGGAGTGCGGCTCGGCGTCTCGGTGCGCGGCGCGATCGCCATGATCCGCCTGGCGAAGGTGTGGGCGGCATCCCGCGGGCGCCACTACGTCCTCCCCGACGACATCAAGACGCTCATCGCGCCGGCGTGGCAGCACCGCCTGATGCTCGACGCCGAAGCCGAGTTCGCCGGCACGACGGCCGACGTCGTGATCGCCCGCGTGCTCGACGGCATCGCAGCACCCCAGGCGCGAACGGCGGCTTGATGACCGCAGAGACGCTGCCCGCCGCGACCGAGACCGCACGCGACGCCGGCTGGCGTGACATCGCGGCGCTCATCGGCGCGCGCATCGCAGATCGTCTGCAGAAGATCGCGAGCGTCGTCCGTCCGCTCGCCTGGGTGCTGATGGCCCTGACTCTCGTGTTCTGGATCGCGGGATTGAGCCTGGGCTGGAAGGAGCTGACCGTCACCGCCGTCATCGTGACGATCACGCTGCTGCTGTGCGCGCTCTTCCTCATCGGACGCACCGAGTACGACGTCGCCCTCGACCTCGCCCGCACTCGTGTCGTCGTCGGCGAACGCGCCGTCGGCGCGCTGACTCTCGCGAACCCCGGAGGGCGTGCCATCCTGCCGTCGCGGGTCGTGCTGCCGGTCGGCAGCGGCCGCGGCGAGTTCGGCATCCAGCGCCTCGCCCCAGGTGAGAAGGCGGAGGAGCTGTTCGCGATCCCGACCCAGCGCCGCGGCGTCGTCAAGGTCGGCCCCGTGAGCGTGGTCCGCGGGGACCCTCTCGGCCTGTTCGAGCGCGCACATCGCCGCGACGACCCGGTCGATCTGTTCGTCCACCCGAAGACCGTTCTGTTCGACGGTCAGTCGCTCGGCTTCCTGCGCGACCTCGAGGGCCTACCCGCCGCCGACCTCTCTCGCGACGACGTGTCATTCCACGCGCTCAACGAGTACCAGCCCGGTGACGATCTTCGGCACGTGCACTGGCGCTCCACCGCGCGCACCGGCGTCATGATGGTGCGCCAGTACGAGGAGACCCGCCGCTCGCACTTCGTCATCGGCCTCTCGCGCTCCATCGGCGACTACGCCAGGGCTCAGGACTTCGAGCTCGGCATCTCGGTCGCCGGCTCCATCGGCCTGCGCGCTCTTCGCGACTCGCAGCGCGTCGAGGTGCGCGTGCAGGGGCGCGAGCTGCGCGCGGGCACCGGCAAGCAGCTGCTCGACTCGCTCGCCGCGGTCGAGGAGAGCAAGCCCCGCGATGGCGGCATCTCCGACCTCAGCGGCGTGATCGCCGCGACCATGCCGCTCGCCAGCGTCGTCGTCCTGGTGTGCGGCGCGAAGGTCTCGAACGAGGACCTCCGGCTCGCCTGCTCGCGGCTGCCCTTCGGCGCACGCGTGATCGCGATCGTCGCGGACACCACCGTCGAGATCCCCGCGCTGCGCCGCATCGCAGACGCCGACGTGGTCAGCGTCGGCGCTCTCGCGCAGATCCCGCTCGCCCTGCAGAAGGTCCTCGCATGAGCGCCGCCGCAGTATCCGCCCCAGCCGCCGCGACCGTCGAACCAGGCGAGCGCACCCCGATCCGGCTGCGTCGCTGGATCCTCGATGTCGGGGCCGTCGCACTGCTTCTCGGAGTGGTCGCCGCCGGCTTCTGGCCGAGCTTCGCCGGTCCCGGTTATCTGGGCGCCGCCATCGGCGGCTCCATCCTCGGCATCGCCGTCGCCGTCGTCGCCGCGTGGCGCCGCTGGGGGATCCTCATCATCGCCGGTCTCACCGTGCTGGTTTACTTCGTGTTCGGCGGCGCGCTGGCGCTGCCGCACACCGCGATCATCGGCGTCATCCCCTCGCTCGAGACCCTGCAGCAGCTCGCGATCGGTGTCGTGACGTCGTGGAAGCAGATGCTCACCACGGTGGCGCCGGTCTCGGGCGCGGACGGGCACCTGATCGTGCCGTTCCTCCTGCTGCTCGCCGGTGCGGTGGTCACGGCATCCCTCGCTCTGCGCCTCACCCAGCCCGCCTGGGCGCTGATCCCCGCCGGTGCGCTGCTCGCGGCGGTCATCGCCCTCGGCACGCCGGAGCCGGCGGTTCCCGTCGTCCAGGGTGCGCTGTTCGCGGTCGTCAGCATCGTGTGGCTCGCGGTGCGGCAGATCTGGATGCCGCAGAACGCGGCGGTGTCGGTCAGCGAGGTCGACCCGAGCCGTGCGAACCAGATGCGGATGCGCCGCCTGGTCTCGGGCGCCGTGGTGCTCGCCGTCGCCGTCGGAGCAGGAGCGGCGACCAGCGCGTTCACCGCGCCCACCGAGGTCCGCCACGTGCTGCGCGACACGATCATCCCCCCGTTCGACGTGCGCGATTATCCGAGCGCGCTGCAGTCGTTCCGCGGTCACGTGCGCGATGACGCCGAGAACACGCTGTTCACTGTCCGCGGTCTGCCGGAGGGCGCGCGCATCCGCCTCGCGGCGATGGACGAGTTCGATGGCCAGGTCATCAACGTCACCGACGGCGGGCCGGGCTCATCGAGTGCGTTCACGCCGATCCGCTCCAACATGTCGCCCGACGCCGAGGGGCTGCCGGTGACCCTGCAGGTCGACGTCGACCAGTACGCCGGCGTCTGGGTACCGCAGGCGGGTCTCGTCTCGGAGTTCCGCTTCGCCGGCGACGATGCCGACGCCCTGCGTCGCGGCACCTACTACAGCACCGGGTCCGGCACGGCCGTCGCCACTCAGGGGCTGCGCCAGGGCGACAGCTACACCGTGAAGACGACGGTGCCGGCCGAGTACTCCGACGAGCAGCTCGCCGACGCCGAGTTCGGCAACGTGCAGCTGCCGAAGAACGACAACGTCCCCGAGGAGCTCTCGACGCTCGCGGGCGAGATCGTGTCCGAGGCCGAGACGCCGGCCGAGCAGGCGCAGGCGCTGGCGACGTACCTCTCCGAGGAGGGCTTCTTCAGTCACGGCCTGGAGGGCGAGGTCATCTCCCGCGCCGGCCACACCTCCGAGCGCATCGCCACCCTCATCAGCGGCGACCAGATGATCGGCGACGACGAGCAGTATGCGGTCGCCATGGCCCTGCTGGCGGGAGAGCTCGGCATCCCGGCGCGGGTCGTGATGGGGTTCTACCCCGACGAGAAGGATGCCGGCGCCGCCGCCTTCTCGGCCAACGGCGAGAACCTCCACGCCTGGGTCGAGGTCAATTTCGACGGCTTCGGCTGGGTGCCGTTCGACCCGACGCCGCCGGAGGATCAGGTCCCCAACGACCAGAACACCAAGCCGCGCGCCGACCCGAAGCCGCAGGTGCTGCAGCCGCCGCCCCCGCCGCAGGAGCCGGTCGACCTGCCGCCGACGCTGCCGGACGACCGCGAGTCGGAGGACGAATCGCTGAACATCGCGGGCATCATCGCCGCGATCCTCGCCATCGGCGGGATCTCGCTCGGCGTCATCGCCCTGCTCGCCTCGCCCTTCATCATCATCGGCGCATGGAAGGCCTCCCGCCGTCGCGCGCGTCGCATGGCCGACCGCACGGCCGACCGCATCGCCGGCGGATGGGACGAGCTCACGGACCGAGCCGTCGACTACGGCGCACGTATCACCCCTGGCGCCACTCGCGGTGAGGAGGCGGTTCTGGTCGCCGATTCCCTCGCCGTCCCCACGGTCACGACGCTGGCCGATCGCGCGGACGCCGAGGTGTTCGGCCCGAGCGACCCGAGCCCGGAGGACGTCGAGATGTTCTGGAAGGAGGTCGATGACATCGTCGCCGGTCTCGGCAGCGAGGCCGGCTTCTGGAAGCGGATGAAGGCGCGGCTGAGCCTGCGTTCGGTGCTGGGAGGCTCGGCACTGTCGAACGGATTCCAGAGCCTGAAGGATGCCGCGACCGCGCGCGTCCGGCGAGAACCTGGCACCATCAAGAACAGCACGACTGAAGCACCCGAGAGCGAGACACCATGACGCACACGTCGTTCGGCACCGTCGCCCCGACATCACGGCGCGCCGTGGCATACATCATCGATGCCGCGATCGCCGCCGGAATCGGGATCGTCCTGACGACCCTGGTCGTGGTCATCGCGTTCGCGTCCGGTCCCGACGGAATGCTCGCCGCCCTCGGCTTCGGCCTCATGATCGTGTGGCTGCTGATGGTCGGCTGGTTCGTCGTCTACACGGTCATGCAGAGCGGCAACGGCTCCATCGGGATGCGGGCACAGGGCCTGCGTCTCGTGAGCGAGGCCGACGGCGCCGCGCTCGGCTTCGGCCGGACGCTGGTGCGCAACATCATATTCGGGCTCGCGGCATCCATCGTCGTCGGGTACTTCACCCCGCTGTTCGACGGCTCAGGCCGCTTCCAGGGCTGGCACGACAAGGTCGCGAAGTCGCTGATGATGGATGCCAGGACCGGGCCCGCGACGGTCGGCACGCCTCCCGAGCAGGACGTGCGCGTCCCGCCGCGCCCGCCCCTGCCGCACTCGGCACCGCCGATCCCGGGCCTCGCGACGCCGATGGCCGCGCCGCAGGCTCCCGCGTTCCCGGCCGTTCCCGCCCCCGCCGCGCCGGCGCTGGACGAGACGGTGCGCGGTCCCGAGGCGCTGCGCGCGGCACCTGCTGCGCCGGTCGCGCACCCCGGTACCCCCGAGACGGGCGGTGATTCGCTCATCGCGTTCGTCCCCGGCATCACGCAGGACGGGCCTCCGGCGCGAGAGACTCCCGCGCCGGAACCGGTGGCCCCGGCCCCGGCCCCGGCATCGCCGGCCGCCTCGGCGCCCGCTGCGGCACCCGCTCCGATTCCGGCATCAGAGCCGGGCGAGGTCTCGGACATAGAGGACACCCGCATCAGCATCCCTGGCCACCGGCTCGTCTTCACCTGGGACGACGGCACCAGGGTGACGGTGTCGCGCCGCACGCTGTTCGGGCGCAACCCGTCGCCTGAGGACGGCGCGGTGGTCGTCCCCGTCCGCGACGAGACGCTGTCGCTGTCGAAGACGCACTTCGAGGCGGCCGCCGAGCCCTCCGGCGGCTGGATCATGGACCGGCACTCCACCAACGGCACGATCATCATGCGCGACGGCCACCGGATCAGCTGCGAGCCCGGTGAGCAGGTGCGCATCCGGCTCGGCGACGCCATCGAGATCGGCGACCGCATCGTCACGGTCGGAGGCTACGCGTGACCGCACCCCTGATCGTTTCGGCTGGATCCTCGACGCACGCCGGCCTCCGGCGCTCCCTGAACGAGGACGCCCTGCTCGCCAGCGCGCCGGTCTTCGTCGTCGCAGACGGCATGGGCGGGCACGAGGCCGGCGAGCGTGCGAGCGCCGCCGTCGTCGCGGAGTTCTCCCGGTACATCGGCCGGCAGAGCCTCGAGCTCGACGACGTGCTGGATGTGCTCAGTCGCTCCCGCGAGGCCGTCGAGGCACTCTCCGTGTCGGCGATGGCGCGCGCGGGCACGACCCTCAGCGGACTGGTGCTCGCCGACGTCGACGGCATGGGGTACTGGCTGAGCTTCAACATCGGCGACTCCCGCACGTACCGGCTCTCGGACGGCGAGCTCGAGCAGATCAGTGTGGACCACTCCGTCGTGCAGGAGCTCATCGAGTCGGGCGAGATCAGCATCGACGAGGCCGTGTCGGACCACCGGCGCAACATCATCACCAGGGCGATCGGCGCCGGCAGCACCGGCGACGCTGACTTCTGGATGTTCCCCGCCGAGCTCGGCGATCGCATGATGATCTGCTCCGACGGGCTCTCCTCGGAGGTGCAGGACCACCGGATCCGCGACATCCTGACCGCAGAGTCCGACCCGCAGCTCGCGGCCGCCTCGCTTGTCGCGGCCGCGGTCACCGCCGGCGGCAGGGACAACATCACGGTCGTGGTGGTGGATGCCGTCTCGGTGGCGTCCCGCCCCGGCGTGCAGATGCGCGCCGACGACGACATCGACGAGGACACCCGGCCGCGCGAGGCCGTCGCAGGAGGGATGGGCTGATGCGGACCACGTACCGACCGGGGGACTGGAACGTCCTGGTGGCTCCCGGTGCACTGATCGCCCTGTCGCCGGACGCGTCGGCGGACCTCGTCTCCACGCTGTGGGAGCGGCAACGCGGCGGGGGAGACCTCGCCGCCGTCATCGACACGCTCACGGATCACGCCGAGGGATCGTTCGCGACGATGCTTCCGTTCGCGGCCGTGGTCCTCGAGGGGCCGGATGTCAGGATCGCTGTGCGCGGCGATGTGACCGCGAGCGTCACCGGTCCCGACGGCGAGGAGAGCTTCACGGGCGCGAACGTGACCACGTGGAGTGAGCGCTTCGTCGCGGGCGCGAGCCGGATCGCCGTCGCCGTCGGCGATGCCGAGTCCAGCACCTCGCTCCCGATCGCCGGCGGCGTCGTGCATGCAGCCGGTGCGACCGCCGAGATCGAGCCTGCGGACGTGGCGGCGCGGGATGCTGCTGCGCTGCCGGATGCCGCGCCCGCTGCCGCCGCGCACGTCGAGGAGACATCCCGGATCGATGAGGCCGCTGCGGTCGAGCACGCTCTGACTGAGGACGCTTCGGTGGAGGAGACCGGGGTTGAGGAGGCCGCCGTCGAGGCGCCGATCGAAGAACCTCCGGTGGAGCAGTCGTCGGTGGCAGAGCCCTCCACGATCGAGGATGAGAATCCCGACGCCGAGGCAGAGCCGCCGACGGAGCAGATCCCCGAGGTGCCCGGCCCGATCGATGACGCGATCGACGGCGCCACGCTCACGCCCGAAGAGGTGACGTACGCCTCCGATTCGGACGATTTCGACCAGCTCTTCGGCGCGACCATCGCGTCGCCGAAGGCGCCCGTGCCGCCCGCCCCGCCCGTGCCGCCTGCTCCCGCCGGCGATCACGACGGCGAGACGATCTCGGTGTCCGAGGCGCGGGCGCTCCGCCAGAGCACCCCCACCGCCGAACCGGACGCCCCGACCGCCGTGCTCCCGGTGATCTCGAGCGCGGCGGGCCGGATCAGGGTGTCCACCGGCCAGGTCGTCACGCTCGACCGCACGGTCATCATCGGCCGCCGACCGCGCTCGACCCGTGCGAGCGGGGCCGATCTGCCCCACCTGGTCGCGGTGGACAGCCCGCAGCAGGACATCTCCCGCAGCCACCTGGAGATCCGTCCGGAGGGCGACACCGTCGTGGTCGTCGACCTGCACACGACCAACGGCTCGACCCTGCTGCGCCCCGGCGCCGATCCGCTGCGCCTGCACCCGGGCGAGCAGACGCTCGTCCTCTCCGGCGATGTCGTGGACCTCGGTGACGGCGTGACCGTCGCCTTCGAGGACCTCCCGTGAGCAGGCCCCCCTCTCCGCCGCCGGAGCTTCCCGGCTTCAGTTATCTCGAACCGCTCGGCACGGGCGGCTTCGCCGACGTCTTCCTGTATCAGCAGCAGATGCCCAAGCGCCGCGTCGCGGTGAAGGTCCTGCTCGCCGACCGCATCACGAGCGGCGCGGCGCAGGAGTTCGCCGACGAGGCGAACGTGATGGCGATGCTGTCGACGCACCCGGCGATCGTGACGATCTACCAGGCCGGCGTCGCCGGTGACGGGCGCCCGTACCTGGTGATGGAGTACTGCCCCAGGCCGAACCTGCAGATCCGTGCTCGCAAGGAGCCCTTCTCGGTCGCCGAGGCGCTGCGGGTCGGCATCCAGGTCGCGGGGGCGGTCGAGACCGCGCACCGCGCCGGTGTGCTGCACCGCGACATCAAGCCGGCGAACATCCTCGTCACCGAGTACAACCGCCCGGCGCTCACCGACTTCGGCATCGCGTCGACGACGGGCGCGGTTTCCGAGGGCACCGGCATGTCGATCCCGTGGTCGCCGCCGGAGTTCTTCGCCGACCCGCCGCAGAGCGGTCAGCGCTCGGACGTCTTCGCCCTCGGAGCGACGCTGTACACGCTGCTGGCGGGACGGTCGCCGTTCGAGCGTCCCGGTGAGCGGAACACCAGCGCCGACCTGATCGAGCGCATCGAGCGGACGCCGCTGCCGTCGCTGTCCCGGCCGGACTCACCCGGGAGCCTGCAGCAGGTGCTGGAGCGCGCGATGGCCAAGAGCCCCGAGGCCAGGTTCCCCAGCGCGGTCGCGTTCGCGCGAGCGCTGCAGAAGGTGCAGATCGAGCTCACCCATTCGGTCACCCCGATCGACATCGTCGACGACCATCCCCTTCCCGAGGACCTCGAGGACGACGACGACGGACTCACGCGCGTCCGCAACGTCGTCAGCATCGAACCGGATGCCGGGAACACCCGCCCGTCGGCGACGACCAGGCAGGTGGGAGCCCCTCAGCCCGCACCGCCCGTCGACGCTCCCGGCCCGCGCTTCGCCGCAGCGGCATCCCCCGCCGTCGAGGACACGGTCGTGCGCCCGGGCACTGCGGCGGCGGCATCCGCACCGGTCGATGAGGATCGGACCGTCCTGCGCGGCCCGCGCACGTTGTCCCCCGAGGCGCCCTCTGCACCGGTCGCCCCGGCTGCGCCCAGTGACCCCGCTGTCGAACCCGTCACTGCTGATGCGAAGCGCAAGCCCCGCATCGGCATGTGGATCGGCATCGCCGCTGCTGCCGTCGTGCTCGTCGGCGGTATGGTCGTGGCCATCAATCTGCTCAACGACGGCGCAGGCGAGCCGGAGCCGGTCGCCACTCAGGACGAGGTCGTCCCGCAGGACCCGGTGTCGGAAGCCGTGCCCATGGTCGACGAACTGGCCGGCACGCGCGAGGGCACGGCGATCACGTTCACCTGGACGAATCCGTCGCCGGAGGATGGCGACCTGTACCTGTGGAACACGGTGGATCTCGCAGGGAGCGGCGGCACCGAGACCACGAAGGAGACGAGGGTGATGTTCCAGGGCGAGGCATCCGGCCAGGTGTGCATCGATGTGATGCTGCGCCGCGGAGACGGGCGCGCCTCCGAGCCGGTGCGGGGGTGCGTGGAGTGACGCCTCGTACTGACGAACGGCCGGAGGCTTCCGAGCGCATGATCTGGGAGATCGAGGACAAGAAGGACGAGATCGAGGGCCTCGACGCGGACGGGCGTCCTGACCCGGCATACGCCGCCGCTCTCGGGCTGCTGCCGGCGCCGTTCGGGCGCCGGGCTCTGGCGCTCGTCTGCGACGTCATCGCCTGGATGCTGGTCCAGCTGCCACTGTGGATCGGTGCCGTCCCTCTGCTGCTCAAGCTCGCCGACGGATCGATCTCGGCCTACGGGTTCGTCAATCACCCCGGCTTCGTGCTCGCCGTGGTCATGGCCGCCGTAACCACGTTCCTCACCCTGGTGCTGAGCGTGCTGCAGCTGGTGATGCACGGACGCAGCGGTCGCACGATCGGCAAGGGCATCACCGGTATCAGGACGGTGGACGTGCGCACCCTTGAGCGCCCCGGGGTCGGCCGGGTGCTGCTGCGCTACCTGATGTTCTGCGCGTCGGGCATCTTGCCGCTGATCGGACCGGTGCTGCTCCTGGTGTCGCCCACGTTCGACCCGGAACGGCGTGGCCGTGGACTGCACGACACGGCGACGCGCGTCTGGCTCGTCGACGTGCGTCAGGGACTGAACCCATACGACGACAAGCGCCTGCGCGTCGCGCGCAAGCTCGTCAAGGCCGAGCCCACGCGCGGGCGGACGACGCTGCCTTCGCTGGCGACGCCGACCGATCCCGCACAGCAGCCCGCGTACCGTCCCGGCACCCGGGTCAGCGCGGGGGTCATCGGCATCGCGCGGCCGCACGCTCCAGAAGACCGCCCCGAGATCGGGCTGGCGCAGGCGGTTCCGCCGACGCTTCCGGCCGCGGCGGAGCTCGGCAAGCCCGTCTTCGGCGGGTACCGGCCCGCCGGCGAACGACCGGCCGATCCGGTGCCGGGTGCGGGCGCTCCCGAGCCGCAGCCCGCCCAGCCGCAGCCTGCCCAGCCGCAGCACTTAGCGCTGCACCTGGACACCGGTGAGAGCATCCCGGTGACCGTGCCCCTGCTGTTCGGACGCAATCCGGATCCGGCCGGGTACCCGACGGCTCGCCCGGTGCCTCTCGAGGACGAGAGCAAGTCGCTATCGAAGACCCACCTGCTGGTGAGTCCCGCAGATGGCGGGCTCGAGATCACAGACTGCGGTTCGACGAACGGATCGGGACTCGCCCGCGCCGGTATGGAGTACGTGATCGAAGCCGGCGTGCCGGTGATGACCGTCGAGGGAGACACGATCCGTTTCGGCGACCGCAGCGCGGTCGTGGTCCGGGTGTGACCGAGGGAGACGAATGAGACTCAAGCTGACCCTGCATCGACAGGCGGGCGATCCGGTCGACATCGTGATCACGGCGGATTCCACGGCGACTGCGGGCGACGTGGCACGCCACGTCGCGGAGGCCGATCCGACCCGGTCGGTCGCGGTCGCCGAGGGCGATGTGCTCACGCTCGCCGTCGCTCCTCCCACCGGCGAGCGGCTCGTCCCGCTGCAGCCCGACATCCCGATCGGCGAGGCGCCCATCGGCTCCGGCTTCGCGGCATCCATCCTGAACTACGGCCCTGACCACGTCTCCACCGGTCAGCGCGAGATCGTGGGCGTCCTGCACGCCACAGCCGGACCGGTCGCCGGCCAGGAGTTCCCGATCTCGTCCGGCCAGGTGGTCCTCGGGCGCGACAGCGGCAGCGATGTCGTGCTCGCCGATCCCATGGTGTCCAAGCGCCACGCGCGGATCGACGTCGGCCAGCACATCGAGGTCGTCGACCTGAACTCGGCCAACGGCGTGCTCGTCGACGGCGTCGCGGTGCAGCGAGTCCGTCTCGAGGAAGGCGAGCCGTTCGTCATCGGCGGTACGACGCTCGTGCTGCGCCTGGCACGCACCTACGACGGGACGGCGTCCGAGGAGCCGATCATCGAGCGGGGCGGCGGGCTGCTGTTCAACCGCAGCCCGCGCGTCGAGGTGCGGTATCCGGGTACGGGTTTCAAGCCTCCGCGCCTCCCGACCGAGAAGCTGGGCAAGATCTTCCCTTGGCCGATCCTGATCACGCCGATCCTGATGGGCGCCGCCCTGTTCGCGATGAACGGCAACCCGCGTTCGCTCCTGATGATCGTGATGACGCCGCTGATGGCGCTGGGCAACATCATCAACCAGTCGGTGCAGTCCAAGAAGAGCTCGAACCACGAGTATCTGCTGTTCGAGAGGCAGTACGAGCAGCTGGAAGAGGACTTCTTCCGCGGCAAGCCCGAGGAAGAGCAGGCGCGAAACGCCGAGGTGCCGCCGGTCGCCGAGGTCTTCGACCACGCCATGCGCCTGGGGCCCATGCTGTGGACCAGGCGACCGGAGCACTGGAACTTCCTCGGTCTGAGGCTGGGCAGCTGTCGCCTTCCCGCCCGCAACACGATCGCCGAGACCGAGACCCCTGACGGGCTTCCCGAGTTCATCGAGCGGATCGATCGTCTCCAGGAGCGATACGCGTTCGTCGATGATGTGCCGGTCTTCGAGCTGCTCGCGGATGCTGGTTCCATCGGCATCGCGGGGCCGCAGGGCGTGGCTGCCGACGCGATGCGCGGACTCGCCGTGCAGCTGTTCGGGCTCCACGCGCCCAACGACGTGGTCGCAGTCGCGTTCTCCGACTCGGCGTGGACACCGGAACTCGACTGGCTCAAGTGGATGCCGCACACGTCGAGTGAACGCAGTCCCTTCCGCGGCGTCGCGCTCGCCGACTCCGCGCCCACGGGCGCCGCTCTGCTGAGCGCCCTCGAGGAGTACGTGCAGCGGGCCGGCACTGGCGGGGGCGACGGCAACGAGCCGCGCGGCCCGTTCAAGGACGACTGGAATCCGCTGCTGTACGGCACCGACGTCGCGCGTGCGGCGACCGATCACAAGAAGACGCCGGAGGTGTCTGTCATCGTGTTCGTCAGCAGCGACGCCCCGATCGACCGCGGACGTCTCACGGACGTGCTGGATCGCGGAGCGGACCACGGCGTGCACGCAGTGTTCGTCTCTCCGACCGTCGAATCGCTCCCGGCGGTGTGTCGCAGCTACATCGATGTCACGGCGGGGCTCGAGGATGCGCAGGTCGGGCTGGTGCGCACCGGTGACAACTTCGAGCACGTGCGCATCGAGGGCGTCTCGAACGCGTACATGCACATGCTCGCACGCCGCATGGCCCCGGTAGTGGATGCCAGCACCGCAGTGCACGATGCATCCGACATCCCGAGCGCCGTGATGTTCCTGCAGCTGGTGGATCCCGCGATCGCCGAGGATCCGCAGGTCGTGATCGAGCGATGGCGTCAGAACAACACGATCGTCGACAGATCCCCGACCCCGCGCGCGAGGCTCAAGAAGGCGGGCACGCTGCGCGCCATCATCGGACAGGGCGCGAGCGATGCGATGGCGCTCGACCTGCGCACTCAGGGCCCGCACGCCCTGGTCGGCGGCACGACCGGCGCCGGAAAGTCCGAGTTCCTGCAGGCATGGGTGCTCGGCATGGCCGCGGCGCACAGCCCGGACCGCGTCACCTTCCTGTTCGTGGACTACAAGGGCGGATCGGCCTTCGCGGACTGCGTCGAGCTGCCGCACTGCGTGGGACTGGTCACCGACCTCAGCCCGCACCTCGTGAGGCGCGCCCTCACGAGCCTTCGCGCCGAACTGCACCATCGTGAGCATCTGCTCAACCGCAAGAAGGCGAAGGATCTGCTCGAACTCGAGAAGCGCCAGGATCCGGAGTGCCCTCCGGCCCTCGTGCTCGTGATCGACGAGTTCGCTGCGCTCGCGTCGGAGATGCCGGAGTTCGTGGACGGGGTCGTCGACATCGCACAGCGGGGCCGCTCTCTCGGCATCCACCTGATCATGGCGACGCAGCGCCCGGCCGGCGTCATCAAGGACAACCTGCGCGCGAACACGAACCTGCGCATCGCCCTGCGCATGGCCGACGAGGCGGACTCCCGCGACGTGGTCGACGACCCGATCGCGTCGACGTTCTCGGCGGCGATCCCCGGCCGGGCGATCGCGAAGACAGGACCGGGGCGGCTGGTGCCGTTCCAGTCCGCGTACGCGGGCGGCTGGACGAACGAGGACGATTCCGTGGCGGCCGAGGTACGCGTGGCGGAACTGCGGTTCGGCGCAAGCGCGGAATGGGAGCCCGATCGTCCGGCGGAGGCGGAGACGCACGATGAGGACCTCGGGCCGAACGACCAGAAGCGCATCGTCTCGACGCTCATCCGCGCCAGCGATGTCGCGGCGCTGCAGCTGCCGCGCAGGCCATGGCTCGACGATCTCGCGGCCGTGGTCGATCTGCAGGACCTGCCCAACGAGGGCGACACGCGCATCCCGCTCGCGATGATGGATGTGCCGGAGAAGCAGCTGCAGGAAGCGGGGGTCTTCGTTCCGGACCGGGACGGATCCCTCGTCGTGTACGGCACCTCCGGGTCGGGTAAATCGACACTGCTGAAGACCATCGCGACTGCTGCGGGCATGCGTCCCGACCAGGGCCGGGTACAGGTGTACTGCCTCGACTTCGCGTCGGGTGCGCTCGGCGCGCTCACCGGGCTGCCGCATGTCGGCTCGGTCGTCGACGGAGCCGATGTCGAGCGCATCCAGCGCCTGTTCCGCACGCTCGACCGCGAGATGGACCGACGCTCGGCGGCGTTCTCGGCGGCGAGCGCGGCATCGGTCCAGGAGTACCGCGAGCTAGCCGATCCGAACATGCCGCGCATTCTGCTGCTGATCGACAATTATCCCGAGTTCAAGAAGGACTGGGAGTACGCGCCGGGCAGGGGGCCCTTCTACCGCACCTTCATGCGCGTGCTCGGCGAGGGGCGAACGCTCGGCGTGCACACCGTGCTGACAGCGGATCGCGGAACCGCCGTGCCGAGCGCCGTGGCGTCGAACATCTCGCGTCGCGTCGTGCTGCGCATGGGCGACCCCAGCCAGTACATGCTGCTGAACGCGCCCAGGGACATCCTCGATGAGCAGTCCGCCCCGGGACGGGCGATCATCGACGGTCACGAAGCGCAGATCGCGGTGCTGGGCGGCACGACCAATGTCGTCGAGCAGACGAAGGCGCTCGGCGTCCTGGGTGACCGGCTGCGCGCGGAGGGCGTGCGCGACCTCCCCGAGATCGGTGCCCTTCCGACGACAGTGCCGGTCGCAGACATGCCGGCCGCCGCGGACGGGATGCCGGTGTTCGGCGTCGCGGACGACACGCTCGCTCCGCGCGGCTTCGAGCCGCTCGGACTGTTCGTGGTGGCTGGCCCCCCGGCGTCGGGGCGTACGAACGCGCTCAAGGCGCTGGTCATCGCCATGGAACGGTTCGACCCCGAGGTGCGCATGTACCACTTCGGCAGCCGGCGCTCCCAGCTCAAGGACTTCCGCCCGTGGGTGCGCAGCGCGGTCAAGCCCGAGGACGAGAAGGAGCTCGCCTCCGAACTGCTGGAGCTCGTCACCAGTGACTCGCCCGGCAGTCGCATCATGATCGTCGTCGAGGATGTCCCGCATCTCGCGGACGGGCCCGCTGACCGGCCGATGCGCGCGCTGCTGCAGGCGATGAACAACAGCGACCACCTGCTGATCGGCGACGCGGAGATCAGCCGCGTGAGTGGCAGCATCGGCGTCGTCGGTGAGTGGAAGGCAGGCAGGCAGGGGATCGTCCTCAAACCCGACACATACGACGGCGAGTCGATCTTCAAGACTCCGTTCGGCCGCGTCAAGCGCACGGACTTCCCGGTCGGCCGCGGCATCTTCGTGCAGGCCGGCCGCACCGTGACGATGCAGATGCCGTTCGTCCCGGAGGCCCCCGAGGTGGGTAGTGGTGCCATGGGTACCGCTCCCCGTTTGCGGGAGAGGAATCGTTGACTAGTCTCGTTCTCGAGGCCGCAGGGGCCTGAACCGGGCCGCAGAGGCTCGAACAAGACGAACGCGGGAGGCAGTTCTCATGGCACACGACTTTGGTGCAACATACAGCGAGATGGAGGGTGCTGCTCAGCGCCTCCGCGACGGACGCCAGAGCGTCTCTGACACGCTGAAGGAGCTTCAGGGCATCATCGACGACCTCGTCCAGGACGGGTTCAAGACCGAGAACGCCTCGGAGGCATACTCGACGTCGTACGAAGAGCTCACGGGCTCGCTGGACGACGCGGCTGAGGCCGTGAACGACATGGCCACCGCGCTCGACAAGATGGCCGACATGGTCCGCGACACCGACTCTGCGATGGCAGGCGGTTCCTGACCCACCACGCGGCAGAGGCCGTGGCGCCGGTTCCGGGGGGACTGGCACCGCGGCCTCTTCTCTGTGTGAGGCCCCCTGCCTGAAATCCACAGAACGACGCGGCGAATAGAATCGGGAAGATGAGCGGAGCACAGAGCTACTGGTACAACCTGACGACCCAGTCGGTGGTGCGTGCCGACGAGCGTCCGTCCGAGGACACGATCGGTCCGTTCGCGACGGCCGAAGAGGCAGAGGACTCGCCCGCCGTGCTGCTCGAGCATGCGCGCGCCTGGCTGGAGAGCGAAGAGAGCGAGCCGTTCCGGGCCATGGCCGAGGAGAACGGCGAAGACGCCGACTACTCGTGACGGCGGCGGCATGAGAGGAAGACGCCGCGTCGCGGCAGTGGGTGCCGCCGCTGGGCTCGCAGTCGCCCTGACGGCGTGTGCGCCGGCCCTGCCCGAGTCGGTCGTGCCGGGTTCGGCGGCTGTCGTGGGGTGGTCGGGCGAGTTCACCTCCGCGAACGCGGCCGCGTCGCCGACCCGGGGCAATGTCGACATCGCCGAGGCGATCCGAGCTGATTTCGGCGACGTGATCGATGGCGAGTTCGTCGCCGACGAGGGATTCGGCACCGTCACGATCACACGCGAGGACCCGTTCACGGTGCGGTATGACCTCGCGGAGCCGGTCTGGTCGGACGGCATCCCGCTCGATGCGGCCGACCTGCTTCTGGGATGGGCAGCCGCCTCCGGTCATCTCCCGCTGGAGGACGAGGCTCAGGACGGCGGCGAGGGGGCGGATGCCGAGCACCGGATGCCGGCCATCGACGAGTTCGCCCGTGCCATCGAGGTGACGTTCCCGCAGCCGATCATGCAGTGGCAGAGCGCGGTGTCGGCACCTGTTCCCGCGCACGTGGTCGGTGCCCGCGCGTTCGGCCTCGACGACCCGATGCAGGCGAAGCAGGCTGTCATCGCGGCGATCGAGGACGGTGACGAGCAGGCACTCGAGTCGATCGCGACGGTGTGGCACGAGGGCTTCGAGATCACCGATGGAGACGACGCATCCGGCGTGCTCTCGAGCGGTCCGTACACCGTGGACCGCATCGAGGCCTCCGATGACGGACAGAGCGTCAGCCTGGCTCCGAACCCTTCGTATCGCGGTCTCGAGTCCTCCAAGATCGCACGCATCGATCTCGTCCCGCCGGGCGACGACCCCATCGCGGCGATCGGCGACGTGCTGGACGTCGCTCAGGTCGCCCCGACCGCAGCCAACCGAGCGGTGATCCGTGAACTCGAGCGTACGGATCACGTCATCGACATCCAGCACGACGGCACCATGTGGGCGCTGCTCCTGAATCCGAGCGGCGTATTCGGGCAGCATGCCGCGCGCACCGCGTTCATCCACGCATCGCCGGCGACCGCGATGTCGGATGGAGGCGCAGGGGAGTGGACGTCGGCGTACACGGCGACCACCTCGATGGTGTCGGCTCCCGGCTCTCGCACGTACGACATCGTCAACGAGGATTCCGGTTTCACCGAGACGCTGGGCACCCCGGGAGACGACCCGGCTCTCGAGCGCGAGGCATCCGGCCATCCCGCCGGAACACGGGTCTGCGTGCTCTACGACCGGGGCAGCGAGTTCGCCGCAGGGGCGTTCAACGCGCTGAGAGCCGTCGCCGCGGATTCCGGCTGGAGCGTCGCCGACTGCGGGAGCGACGATTTCGACGCCGCCGTCGAGCAGCGCGACTGGAACGCCGTGATCGCCCGGGTGCCGATCCCCCAGTCGCCTGACGGAATCGCCGATCAGTGGGGGGCCCAGGGCGCGGCATCCATCACGGGGGACGCGTCGGCGGAGCGCGACGCGCTGATCGCGCAGCTCGCCCGGACGCCGGACGTCTACGAGGCACGCGATGTGACGGCGCAGATCGAGGCGACTATCGTGCGGTCCGCGATCGCCGTCCCGATCGCCGTGAATCCCCGGCTGAGCATCATCGACCGGGACGTGACGGGGGCGGCGCCGCGTAGCGGCGCTGAGGCACCGCTGACCCACGGACTCACCCGGTGGGCGGTCGTGCAGTGAGCGTGTGGGTCGTTCTCCCCATCGCGGGTGACCTGAAGAGCCGCCTAAAGTCGTCGGTGGAGGTTGTGCCGTGGGAATGATGTTGCCGAATGAGCTGATCTGGGTGATGGAGAAGCTCGGGTTCGAGTGGCCGGACGTCGACGAGGACGAGCTGCGGCGCGGTGCCGAGATCGTGCGCGTCTTCCGCGACGACCTCGAATCGAAGCTGGTCGCCATGGACCGGAAGGTCAACGGCGATCTCGCAGTGGCGATGCGTGGCCAGGCCGGTCCGGCGTACGTCGCGGCATGGAACACGAACCGCTCGCAGAACCTGCAGAAGCTGCTGGACCTCCTCGGCCCGGTGCCGACCGGAACGAACATCGCCGCGGACGTCGTGTTCGGACTGAAGATCAAGGTGATCGCCGACGTCACGACCACGATGATCTCTCTCGTGGCGATGCTGACCAACCCGGTGACGGCCCTCGGCGCGGGGCCGATGCTGCTCATCAAGAAGCGGCTCCTCAACGCCGCCGTCGACGTCGCGATCGAGCAGGTGCTGAACCAGGTTCTTCCGATGGTGATCGAGCCGCTAGTGCAGGAACTGCCCGTCGTGATCATGGCCGCGCTGGACTCTCCACTCGTCGAGTCGGTTGCCGGCGATCCCGAGGAGTTCTATGCGGACCTGCAGGCGCTGGAGCAGGCGGAGGGCGACATGGAGCTGCACGCGTCCGATGTCGAGACGCTGACCGAACGGCTGATGGCGGATCTCGCCGGCTTGAATCTCACGGGGGACTGACTTATGGGTATTGGCAGCTCGGTCATCAGACCATTGAAGGACGCGCTGGACGGCATGCCGGTGCACGTTCGTCAGCTCTCGGAGATGTTCCGCAAACACGGACAAGGACACACGCGGAACAGAAGCGACATCGCTGACCTCGACACCACGGACGTGCCGGATGCGTTGCGCGATGGCTGGCGCAGGGACACCGACTGGACGCCGGATGCGGTGACCAGCTGGAAGGGCGACGCGCCCGACCCGAGCGAGTATCTCGACGCCGACTACATCGACCAGCACCTCGCGCGGTTCGACGACGGTGCGAGCCGGATCTACTTCTCGGACTCGCTGCACAAGTACGGGCCGGGCCAGGCCGATCACTCGACCTTCGTGTTCCCGCGGTCCGAGCTGCAGCAGATCCTCGACGAGACCGGCGGCGATGCGAACCAGATCGCCGACAGGCTCGGCATCGACCGGCAGTGGTTCTTCGATGCGAACGGCGACCCGGTGCCGGTGGAGATCAGGCACTTCGAACCGTCCGAGCTCACCAACCTCCGGGTGCCGAACGGCAACGAGGCGGGTGCGAACGAGAACTGGATTCCGGGCGGATACCTCCCGACCGGTGTGCCCGAGGCGGTCATCGACGTGCCCGAATCCGCCACCGGCACCGCATCCGACTACAATCCCGGCCTCTGGCCGGGCACGGCGCAGAGTCTGACGCTTCATTGATGAACACCGAGTCGCGCGCTTCACGCGGGTCCGGCGTGTTCGACCCGGAGTCGGTCGGCGTCGGGGCGGTGATCTCCCACAGCGGCGACACGCTCGTCACGAACGGCGATGAGATCATCGCGGCCGTCGAGGAGCTGACGGATCGCACGTTCCCGGCGGATCCGACTGACGGATGGCTCACGGACGACGTGCCGGTCCTCGCGCGGAGCGACAGCTGGATAGTCCCGCTGGCGTGGGTTCCGGAGCTCCCCGGTGACGCTGCTGCCCCTCGCCGCCAGATGCTCCGCAGTCGTGTGGGCGACCTGTGGACGAGCGTGCGAAGTGCATGTGAGTACCGGCACGGCAGTCAGATCGGCATCGGCCTGGAAAGCGCCGCCGATGGGAAGAACCGCTACGTGTCCGAGCTGGTGCGCACGGGTGTGCGGCGAGCCGACTGGTGGGCGTTCGGCGAATGGGCCGTGGTCCTCGTCGTGCACGGTGAACCGGTACCTGCACCCGTCTCGCAGATGGCCGTCCACGTCGTTCCCATCGGATGGGTGTCGGAGCGTCGCGCGGCGAAGAGGGTGCCTGAGATCGACCTCGGCTGGTCGTGGTCCGACGTGGTGGGTCTCGCGGGTTCACGCGGCACCGAGGGTAGCCTGGCAGATGTGAAGGAAGAGGATCAGGGCTCATGACAGGTGCATTTGGGAACGTCGACGTCACCGTGATCCCGCGGATCTACGGCGCGAGCGAACTAGGCGTGCTGTCGATCACCGCTCCCGATGACGCCCACCCGCGGGTGGAGTACATCGGCGGCGAGCTGTTCGTCGGTCTCGATGAGACCGACGTGGCCGTGACTCGGGGACAGGCGGAGGCGTGGACGCGTCCCTTCCGTGAGGTGCTGGCCGAGTCCGCCTCGGCAGCAGGGCCCCTTCCGGAGCCTGCGGACGGGGTGATCCTCGTCGAGGACGAGGCGCTCGCAGCCGCCGTTCTGATCGATCCCGTCGCACGTCTCGCGGCGGCGCAGGTCGAAGGCGATCCGGTCGTGTTCGTTCTCTCGCGCGCGCGTCTGGCGATCGTCGGCGCCGACGACGAATCCGGCGTCGCACGGGTGCTGGACCTCGCCGAGGAGCTGTACGAAGCTGGTGGCGCGCTCGTGAGCGCGCACCCGATCACGCTGTCCGACGGTGCGTGGGCTCCGTTCCCCTGGCGCGAGCGGTTCGCGTCGCTCACGCTCCGGTTCGAGCGCGTGCTGCGGCTGTTCAGCGTGCGCGCCTACGAGGCGCAGACCGCGGCTCTGGCGCGACCGGACGTGCGCTACATCGATCCGAAGATCCGGGTGCTCGACACGGGCGTCACCACGACGTTCGCCACGTGGCCGAGGGGCGTCGCGTCCTTGCTGCCGGTGGTCGACAACGTGATCGTCGCCGACGCCTCATCGGACGGCACGCAGCTCAGCGTTGCGACGATGGCGCAGTTCCTCGAGGCGGGCGGCGAGGCGATCATCCGCACGGGACTGTCGCCGGCGCGGTACTTCGTTCCCGGCGACCAGCCGAGCTGACCGGCCCCGGCGGCGGGTCGCGGCGGTCGCGGAGTGCTGGGCGGCGAGCCGAGATGGGCTGCTCTCCCCATCGCGTACCGCGCGCGCACCTCGGTAGCGTCGTCGCCGGAGGTGGTCGCCGTGGGCATGATGCTGCCGAACGACCTGATCTGGGTCATGGACAAACTGGGCCTGGAGTGGCCCGATATCGACGAGGACGAGGTTCGCAGGGCGGCGACGCTCGTTCGCGGCTACAGCGGTGACCTGGAGGCGCTCGTTCAGGCCGCCGATCGCCGGATCAACGGCGATATCGCCGCCGCGATGACCGGCCGAACCGGAACCGCGCACCTCACGGGGTGGAACCGCAACCGGTCGGAGAACGTGCAGCGCCTGCTGGACCTTCTCGACCCCGCTGCTACCGGCATCGACATCGCGGCCGACATCGTTCTGGCGCTCAAGATCAAGGTGATCGCCGAGATCACTCTGACGCTCATCCAGCTGATCCCGCTGCTGGCCGCCGGTCCATTGGGTGCGGGAGGGGCGGCCCTGCTCATCCTCGCGCGCAAGAAGCTGTTCTCGATGGCCATGGAGGCCACGATCGAGCAGGTCATCAACGAGGTACTGCCGCTCGCGCTCGAGCCGCTGGCCGAGCAGGTGCCGGGGCTCGTCATCGCGCTGCTGGACGCCCCTGTCGTCGAGGACAATCTCGGCGACATCGACGAGTTCCAGGCGGACCTCGCCGCGCTCGATCAGGCCGCTGACGACATGGACGCCCACGCGATCGACGTCGAGGAGCTGACCGATCGGCTGCTCGCCGACCTCGCGAATCTTCAGATCTCGGGGGACTGACACATGCAACTGCAGAAGCTGATGCGCGATCTGGTCGATGCCGTCGATGGCGCCGGACGTGAGTTCAAGACCGGCTTCGCCGGAGCATTCCGCAAGCGCGGTGGGAAGCACCGCGCTGATGCCGACGCCATCCGCCGCACTGACCGGCGCGGGCGCGACAGCACACCGAGGCACCGTGCGGAGCCCACGACCTCGCACGCCAAGAAGTACGACATCCTCAGCGACGTCACCCGCGGCATCCAGTCCCACGGGCACGTGCCGCGGCATCGCGACCCGGACTACAGCTCCGCGCGCGATCTCGGGCACTCCGTGGGCGATGGCATCCGCGAGATCCCGCGCGACATCGTCGACGGGGTCAAGGGCGTTCCGAAGAACGTGCCGAAGCAGCTCGTCGAAGAGCTCTACGAGGATGCCATCGGGCAGGACGATCCCGACAAGTACGGCAGGCAGAGCGGCGACATGCGATTCCTCGCACCGGCGAGCGAATCGGCGGATCTGAGCGCACTGAGTCAGGGTGAGATCGAGGTGCGCTTCGGGCTGGAGCCGGGTGCGCTGGACGGCGCGAACGTCCGGATCGCGCCGATTCCCGGCTCCCGGTTCGTCAGCGTCGAGATCGACCACCCGGGGCGCGACTGACCTTCCTGGTCTCCACGGTGGGAAGCGCTACCCATAGTGAGCGGCATCCCGTCTGCCTACAGTCGTAGCAGGAGGGGGTGCGATCGTGGGAATGATGTTGCCGAACGAGCTCGTCTGGGTGATGGAGAAGCTCGGCTTCGACTGGCCTGACATCGACGAGGACGAGGTCCGCAAGGGCGCGACGCTGGTGCGCAACCTGGGGACGGATCTGGAGTCGGTGGTCCAATCGATCGACCGGAAGATGAGCGGCGACATCTCTGCGGCGATGCGGGGGCAGGCGGGGCCTGCGACGCTGAGCGCGTGGACCGTGAACCGCTCGCAGAATCTGCAGAAGCTGATCGATATCATGCCGCCTGCGGCGACCGCGATGGATGTCGGTGCGGAGGCGATTCTCGCGCTGAAGCTGAAGGTGATCCTCGACGTGACGACGACGATGATCGCTCTGGTGGGCATGCTGACCAACCCGGTCACGGCGCTGGGCGCCGGGCCGATGCTCCTGGTGAAGAAGAAGCTGCTGAATGCGGCGGTGGACATCGCCGTGGAGCAGTTGCTGAATCAGCTCCTGCCGATGGCGATCGAACCGTTGTCGGCGCAGCTCCCGGCGGTGATCGACGCGGTTCTGGACGCACCGATGGTGGAGGGTGCTGTGGGCGACTCGGACGAGTTCTACGCGGATCTGCAGGCGCTGGAGACCGCACAATCGGAGATGCAGATCCACGGGACGGACATCTCGACGGTGACATCGACGTTCTTCGCGGAGTTCTCCGCTCTCGACTTCGGAGGAGACGACTGATGAGCGCGGCGTTCCGCTCGGCATTCCGGCAGCTGAAGAATGTGGGTGGTGACGCGGGGCGCGTCCTGGACGACAAGCTCCACCAGGTCGCGGACAACCTGAACGAGCATCTCGACACCGTCATCAAGACGGTGAAGGACAAGGACAGGTTCGACGGCAAGCCCGGCCCCGTGAAGGAGTTCGACACGGGTTCTTACAAAGACCTCAAGGCTCGTGAGACAGTCGGGGATGCGATGCAGCACGATCACATCCCGTCCTCTGCGGCACTGAGGCGAGCCAGAGAGAACGAGCTCGGCCGCAAACTCACCCCCGAGGAACGCCGGGAACTGCACAACGACGCCACCGCTGTCGAGCTCAGCGACCTGCTGCACTCCCAGAGCCGAACATTCCGCGGTAAGAACACCCAGGCGCAGATCGATCTCGACGCGGGCGATCTCCGGGTGGCGATGGAGCGCGACCTCAGGACTCTTCGCCAGAACCTGGTCAACGACGGCCGTCTCTCCTCCGGCGAGATCGATAGTCTGTTGAACGGGATTCGCGACTTGAACCAGAGGCGAGGTATCGGATGATCCACGGCGACGCGTCCACATTCCTGAACGCGCTCGGTGCGCGAGAAGGCGATCCTCGGCTGACGCAGGCAGTCTCCGCGGTCGGCGGCGAGTACGCGGTCGAGGTCTACGACGACGACGGCGTGGTCGAGAAGTATCTCATCATGGCGGATCGCGGGGCCGACTTCCTTCTGGAGGACGGTGAACTCGAGACGGTCTTCATCTACGCGGCTGCGACGAAGACGCGCGGGATGTATGACGGCTGGGCGACGCTGATCGACGGAGTCGGGCCGGACGCATCGCCCGACGAGGTCGTGCGCGCTCTGGGCGCGCCGCTGCGCTCGACGCGCGCCTACCTGACATACGAAGCCGACCCGGGGTTCGTGCAGTTCGAGTTCGACGGCGAGAAGCTGACCATGGCGGTCGTCATGCGGCGGGTCATCGGCGGCCAGACCCCGGTGGAGGAGTCCGCGGAGAGCGAGGAGCCGGGGACGGTCGATGGCGAGGCGGCGACGTTCATGCGCGCGGTCGGCACGGCGATGTTCTCGGCGGAGCACATGGCGGTGATCGAACTCGCCGGACCAGCGATCGAGACCCGCGATGACATCCGCGATGGCGTCGCCTGGCAGTACGACCACTTCCCGAACACGGGCGTCACCCTTCAGTTCAAGGGTGAAGACCTGGTCGGGGTGCTGATCCGGTTGCGGAGCGACGATGGCGAATCGACGTATCCCACGCCGGATCTGCTGATCGCAGGACTGCCGCTGCCGTCCTCCCGCGAGGCGGTGACCGACCGCTTCGGCGCCCCCAACCTGTCGAGTGAGCAGATGGATCTGTATCTGGTCGATGACCGCTACCTGAGGTTCGAATACGAGGACGGCCAGAACACCGCTCTGACGGTGGTACTGCCGGGTGCGGAGGTCTGAGGCAGCGCAGATTCACACGGTGGACGCTTCCGCGTGGCAGGATGTTCGCGGAGGGGGTCGATACGTGACTGACATGGATGCTGCCACGGCGCTGGACGACGACGCCGATACGAAGGGGCCCCGTGAGGCCTCACCGTTGCGCCTCGAGTTCGCCGGGGAATGGCACGAACTGCCTCCTGGCAGCCCCTTCATCATCGGGCGCGAGGGCGATCTCGAGATCGATGACAATCCGTACCTGCACCGGCACTTCCTCGAGCTTCAGCACCATGACGGCCTGTGGTGGCTTGCGAACGTGGGCGTGCGTCTCGCCGCGACCGTCTCCAGCGCCGGTGGCGCCGTGCAGTCCTGGCTGTCGCCGGGGGCACGGATGCCGCTCGTCTTCGAGCGCAATGTCATCGTGTTCACGGCGGGTCCGGTCACGTACGAACTGAATCTGCACACCGAGGAGGCGCCGTACGAGGTGTCGAGTCAGGTGGAGGCGTCGATGAGCGGCGAGACGACGGTCATGCCGGTCAGCTTCACGGCTATGCAGAAGCAGCTGATCGTGGCACTTGCCGAGCCCATGCTGCGCCGCGAGGGCGTGAGCATGAACGAGCTCCCGTCGTCGAGCGACGCCGCCAAGCGCCTCGGCTGGAGCATGAGCAAGTTCAACCGCAAGCTCGACAACGTGTGCGACAAGCTCGATCGCATGGGCGTCCAGGGCCTCCGTGGCGGTCCTGGCAAGCTCGCCACCAACCGTCGTGCGCGCCTGGTCGAGTACGTCGTGACGTCGCAGGTCGTCACCCGCGCCGACCTCCCACTGCTCGACGACGAGGCGCTGCGGAACCAGAGCGATTCCGACGACTGATCGCGGCATGATCGCGTGGGCAGTCATGCCCATCGTCGCACCCGCGCATCTGTCCTAGCGTGTGTCTCGGGTCGTGGCGGCCCGGATCGCACCGGGACGACGGGAGGCTGAGTGGGCGACGTCGACATCTTCCGAGCTGAGCTGAACGGTGCGTCCAGCGCTCTGAGCGTCGCCATGACGGAGCTGCTCACGCAGGCCGCGGAATTGCAGACGGAGGACGTCGGGATCGAGAACCCCGCTTCCCGCGTGGCGTTGCGGCTCGAGATGCACCGCCGCCTGACGGCCCTGCGTGCGGCATCGTCGGCACGCATCGAGGGGGCATCCCAGCTCGCCGCCGCCGCGCAGGGAATCGCCGACAGGTTTCACGAGCTCGAAGACGAGCTCACCGGTCGGAGGACACCGTGACGGCCACGGGCTCGCCGCCGCAGCGGATCGAGGGCGACGTCGGCAGCATGGCCTGGTGGTCCGGGCAGTTCACGCGGGTGCAGGACCGGCTCGAAGACCTTCGCGATGCCGTCGTTCTGGCGAAGAACGTCCCGGGTGCGGGAGTGTCGGTCAGCGCCATGCGCGACGATGCGGAACGCCTGATCACCACGATCGACGCCGACATCGGTGAAGCGGCGCTGCTCGCGGTCGTGCTGCAGGGCTACGCCGACGCGCACGAGCGGCACGCGCAGCGCGCGAATGCTCTGGTCGACGACATCGAGACGGCCCAGGCCCAGTGGATGCAGCGCAGCGCGGATGCTGCCGATGCCGCCGGGCTCGCCATTGCCGTCGCCGGTGCGGGCGCCGGCCTGTTCACGGATCTGGCGCAGAACGTCGCGACTGAGACTGCGCAGGCCCGTGACCTGTCCTGGCAGCATCTTTCGGCACTGAGGTCGGAGTACGAGCGTCATTTCGCGAACTGGGATGCCGCCTACGACGCAAGCCTCGCCGCGCTTGCCGGCGGCGCTTCCGCGTCTCTCACGGCCGAGGCGAGAGCCGTGTTCGACCGGCTTCTCGGCGCCGATGGCAGTGCGGAGGTCCGAGCGCTCTGGAACGCGCATCCGGAGCTCCATGACCGGCTTCTCGATGCTCATCCCGATGTGCTCGGCAACCTCGACGGCATCCCGTGGGATGTGCGCGCAGACGTGAACAGGGACCGGCTGGATGCGATGCTCGCGACGGAGCCGCCCGGGGAGCGCCGGGACGAGCTCGAAGCGATCCAGCGCGCACTCGAGGCGGAGGGCTCGCCGCGGCCGAGCCTGATCGGCTTCGACCCGGACGGTGCGGAGCAGATGACGGCGGCCATCGCGCACGGAGATCTCGCGACCGCATCCGAGATCAATACGCTGGTTCCCGGCATGAACGGCAACGTCGGCGACATGCACGCCTGGGGCGAATCGGCCAGAGCGCTGAATCGCTCGGTGGGCGAGGGGTCCGCAACCGTCGTCTGGTTCGGGTACGACACCCCGAACCTTGCGGAGGAGCCCGGAATGGCGCGAGCCGAAGACGGCGCCGCCGCACTCGCCTCGTATCTGCAGGGGCTCCGGTCACTCGCCCCGGACGCCGACGTCAACGTCGTCGCCCACTCCTACGGCAGCACGACCGCCGCACTCGCGATCGGGTCTGATCCAGACGGCGCCGGCGTCACCGCTTTCATCGCGGTCGGCTCGGCCGGTTTCCCCGACGACGACGCCGTACTCGCCAACCTGTCCGATGGCGACCCGCGGGTCTACGCGACGATCTCCGAGGACGATGCCGTCGCGCGTATCGGCCGCGGAACGACCTTCGAGCACTCCGTCTCTCCCGAGCGCCTGGCAGGGGTAACCGTGTTCGGCAGCGACGGCGGTGTCGACGGCACCGGCGGTGCTCTGCCCGCCGCGACCGGACACGATGCCCTCGGGCCCGGGGCCTACCTCGAGCCCGGATCGGAGTCGTTCTTCAACGTGTCCGAGATCATCCGCACCGAAGAACCCGGAACGCAGCGTGATGGCGAGGGCAGCACACAGGGATTCTGGGACGAGAGCAACTGGTGGATCAGCGATGAGTACGCTTTCATCGACTTCTGAGTGGATGGTGGACTGATGCGCGGCGTGCTCCGGCGAGTACTGATGGCGGCTCTGGCCGCCGGGATGGTGGTGACGATGACGGGATGCGGCGCGGCGGTGCCGACGGGCGACGCCCTCTACAGAGACGGTGAGAAGCGGTACACCGACTACTCGACCGTGATGCACGACGTGATCATGGCGATTCACGAGGGCGAATGGACGGTGGAGTCCTATGGTGCGTCCCCGATCGCCTGCAGAGCCGACGGTGACCTCGCGGGTTACGCGTTCTCCTGGGTGCGGACGCTCGAGCCGGAGCAGCTCGATGTCGATGCCGTCGTCGCCGACGCCTCATCCGCATTCGAGGAGGCGGGCATGGCACCCGAGACGTCCGTGCTCGGAGACGGCGAACGACGTGAGATCAACGTCATCGCCACAGGGGGCGCGGTCGGTCGCGGTGTGGTGATCGTCCGGCCCGGGCGCGGGATCATCGAGGTGTCCGCCGCGCCGGGATGCTTCCCGGGGGATGCCGGCGACCTGTCCGACATGGTCTTCGACGGTCTCGTGTACACGGGAGCCTCGCAGCGGTTCCCCGCGTTCGAGGGGCCCGTATGGCAGCCGAGGTTCTACTTCCCCGAGGGCGGGAGTCCGATCTACCGCGACGAGGACGGCGCGCCTGTGCAGCCGCAGCCCGACGTCACGGAGTTCCCCGTCGCGCCGTACGGCGACTGACTCTTCCCAGCCGGCCCTCGAGCCTGTCGGCGGGTCGCTGAGCCTGTCGAAGGGTCAGCGCTCGGCGTCGGCGAGGTGCCGTGCGTGGTGGCCGAGCACCTTCACCATGATCCCGCGGCTGCGCAGCGCCGCCACCGTGCGGGTCTCCTCGTCGCGATCGCGCCCGAGGGCGTGCACGTTCGCGACGACGAGCACGTCACCGCGCTGCAGCGTGTCGAGGAGGCGGGACAGTCGATCGCCCCAGGTCTCCAGGATGTCCGGGGCAGGATGCCGGAACCCCTCGATCGGCACTCCGAAGCGCGTGAGTTCCGTGCGCTGCTCCGTCACCGACGGCATCCCGTCGCGCGCGACGACCAGGCCGACCAGCCGTGCACCCTCCGGACGGGCCGACCACCAGTCGTGATCGGCGTCCGCCAGGCACTTCGGGCACGACGCCGCGGCATGCGGCAGGTGCAGCGGGCTCGTCAGTGCAGCATCCGCCATCTCGTTCACATCGCTCATCGCTGAACCTCCCGCATCCATTCTGCCTTGTGCAGCGGTGATCACAGCACCCCGAGCGCGCGCACCGCCTCGCGTTCGTCGATGAGCTCGGCGACCGACGCGCCGATGCGGGCCCGAGCCCAGTCGCTCAGCTCGAGATCTTCCACGATCTGCCACTCGCCGTCCACAGCCCGCACCGGGAACGACGACACGATGCCCTCGGGGACTCCGTACTCGCCGTGCGAGACGACGCCCGCGCTGGTCCAGTCATCCGTCCCGCGCACCCAGTCGCGGGTGTGCTCGATCGTCGCGTTCGCGGCGGATGCCACCGACGACGAGCCGCGCACCTCGATGATCTCGGCACCGCGCTTCGCGACCCGCGGGATGAAGGTCCGATCCAGCCACCCCTGCACGTCGTCGAAGCGTTCGGCGAGAGCATCGAGTGCCGGGCGGCCGTCGACGGTCGCGTGCGTGACGTCGGGGAACTGCGTCGCCGAGTGATTGCCCCAGATCGACACGCGCCGGATGCCGGTGATCGGGGCCTCCAGCGCCACGGAGAGCTGCGCCCTGGCGCGGTGCTCGTCGAGACGGGTGAGCGCGGTGAAGCGCTCCGCGGGAACTCCTTCGGCGGATGCCGCGGCGATCAGCGCGTTCGTGTTGGCGGGGTTGCCGACGACGGTGATGCGCACGCCGGGGTTCGCGTTCTCGGCGATCGCACGCCCCTGGGGGCCGAAGATCCCGGCGTTCGCCGCGAGCAGATCGGCGCGTTCCATGCCGGGGCCGCGTGGGCGGGCGCCCACGAGCAGGGCGATGTCGCATCCGTCGAAGCCGACGTCCGCAGCATCGGTCACCTCGACGTGCTCCAGCAGGTCGAATGCCCCGTCCTGCAGCTCGAGAGCCGCGCCCTCGGCGGCCCCGAGTCCCTGCGGGATCTCGAGCAGTCGCAGCCGCACCTTCTCGTCGGGGCCGAGCATGTCGCCGGCGGCGATGCGGAACAGCAGCGCATATCCGATCTGTCCGCCCGCGCCCGTGATCGTGATCGTGGTCGCCATACGCCGAGCCTACGTCGGCCGTGGGCGCGGGGGTACTCTCATCCAATGACGTTCAACCCTGACTCCGACATCTCGGGTCACCGCACCCGTCGTCCCGGTCGGACAGCGGCGATCGCCGGTGGCGGCGTCGGCGTCCTGGCGATCATCGCGCTGCTCGCCGGCCCTCTGCTCGGCATCGACCTGTCCGGGCTGCTGGGCGGCGGAACGCAGGGCGGCGGCAGCCCATCGGAATCCGGCAGCACCGTGCTGGCGTGCGAGACGGGCGAGGACGCCAACATGCAGGACGACTGCCGCATGGCCGGCGCCCAGGTGCTGCTGGACGACTACTGGGCGCAGCATGTCGAGGGGTACACGCCTCCGCAGCTGTACGTGTTCGAGGGCCAGACGTCGACGCAGTGCGGCACGGCATCCAACTCGGTCGGCCCGTTCTACTGCCCGCCCGAGCAGGGCGTGTACATCGACCCCGACTTCTTCCAGATCATGCGGCAGCAGTTCGACGCCTCGGCCGGCGAACTCGCGCAGCTGTACATCGTGGGCCACGAGTGGGGCCACCACATCCAGAACATCACCGGCGTCATGGCCGACCACCCGGGACGCGAGAGCGGACCGGGAAGCGATGGAGTGCGCATCGAGCTGCAGGCCGACTGCTATGCGGGCGCATGGCTGGCCGACGCGGCCGAGCTGACCGACGAGAACGGCGTCCGCTATCTGGAGACGCCGACCGAGGCGCAGCTGGAAGACGCGCTCAATGCCGCCCTCGTCGTGGGTGACGATCACATCCAGGAGATGTCGGGCTTCTCGAACCCCGAGTCGTTCACGCACGGGTCGAGCAAGAACCGGCAGTACTGGTTCGCGAACGGCTATCAGAACGGTGCGGGCGTGTGCGACACCTTCGACGACTCCGTGGGGGTCGATCTCGTGTCGTGACGCGGGGCCCGGTGCCGGGCCTCACGGAGGGTACGCGGTACGGTGAAGGCAGCGCCGATCACGGCGGCGGGTTCTGATTCACCGGGGGACGACCATGGACACGGATGCACTGTATCCGCCGATCGAACCGCACGACAGCGGGATGCTGCTCGTCGGAGACGGTCAGCGCATCGCCTGGGAGGTCAGCGGGAACCCGGACGGCAAGCCGGTGGTGTTCCTCCACGGCGGGCCTGGAGGCGGAACGGCGCCCTGGCATCGTCGGTTCTTCGACCCCGAGAAGTACCGGATCGTGCTGTTCGATCAGCGCGGCTGCGGGCGGAGCATCCCGCATGCGAGCGACCCCGAGGCCGACCTCCGGTTCAACACCACGGCGCACCTCATCGCCGACATCGAGCTGCTGCGCAAGAACCTCGGAATCGAGAATTGGCAGGTCTTCGGAGGATCGTGGGGAAGCGCGCTGGCCCTCGCCTACGCGCAGGCGCACCCGGATGCCGTGACCGAACTCGTGCTGCGCGGCATCTTCACGCTGCGCCGCGAAGAGCTGGAGTGGTTCTACGAGGGCGGCGCTGGTGCGCTGTTCCCCGACCTCTGGGAGGACTTCGTCGCGCTGATCCCGCCGGTCGAACGCAATCGCATGATCGAGGCGTACCATCGGCGGCTGTTCGATCCGGATCCCGCCGTCCATGTTCCCGCCGCACGGGCATGGTCGAAGTGGGAGGGTTCGACGATCACGCTGCGACCGGACCGCGGCACGATCGAGCGGATGACCGAGGATGCCACGGCCGTCGCCTTCGCGCGGATCGAGAACCACTTCTTCGTGAACCACGGCTGGTGGACCGAGGGGCAGCTGATCGCCGGAGTGGATGCGATCCGGCACATCCCGGCGGTCATCGTTCAGGGGCGGTACGACATCTGCACGCCGATGATGACCGCGTGGGATCTGCATCGCGCCTGGCCCGAGGCCGAGTTCGTCGTCGTCGATGACGCCGGGCACGCGGCATCCGAGCCCGGCATCCAGCAGGCCCTCCGCGACGCGACCGACGCCTTCGCGGGCTGAGCCCAGGCTTCGCTGTTCCGGGCAGCACTCTCCGCGGGTCGTTGAGCGGAGGCGGCGGAGCCGCCGCAGACGAAACGCGTTGAGCGAGCCGCAGGCGAGTCGAAGCGTCCCTACGCCCGCAGCGCCTGCACGAGCGTCTTCAGCAGGCCCAGCATCCCGCCGTTCGCGCGGAACCTGGTGAGACCCTCACTCACGACCGCGCCGGTGCGCGCCGTCACGAACCACGGCGGCTTCGGCAGGATCGTGAAGCGGCCGCCGCCGTTCACGATCGGCAGTGAGCGGGGGAAGGGTCGGAACGGCCCGTGCAGCACGGAGCGCTCGACGTGGTCGAGCAGCAGCGCGTTGTGCACCACGCCGATGCCGCTGCCCACGTCCTGCAGGGTGTTGCCGGGGAATGCTCCCCAGGTCAGCGTCGGGGTGATGAACCCGAACGCCGTCCAGGCGTTGACGGCGATCGACCCGTAGCGCAGTTCGGTGATGGCCCGCTCGAACCCGGTGCCGAGCGCCTTCTGCGTGGCGGGGTCGATCAGCAGATTGGCGCCGAGCGTGCCCTGCAGCTTCTCGTTCGCGTGGGCGACCGCGGCATCCAGGAACTCCTGCCCTGCGCCGGGCAGAGCGACGACGCCGAGCACCGGGGCGAAGTACTCGGTGTTCTCCACCGCCGTGGCGTCGCCCTCGGGGTCGATCTCGACGAGCAGCCGATCGCCGAGCACCAGGGCGTCCGGGTAGTCGTCGTTCGCCTGCCGCATCCTGTCGTCCGAACGCGGGTACCAGATCGGGCGTTCCGGAGCCTTGGCGTAGGCGCGGCGGAGCGCCGCACGGAAGGCATCTGCCTGCGCCCAGTCGGACGACATGATCACTACCTGCCCGGCGATGCAGTTGTGCCCGCTGTTCTGCAGCCGCATCGTCGCGATGTGCTCGGCGTGGAAGCGCAGGTCGGCATCCGTCCACTCGCCGGGCACGACGATGATGGGGGAGACGCCGCCGAGCTCCGCCGTGATCGGCTTCTTCAGAAGCGGCCGGTCCTCTCGGCGCCGGCGCTTCGCGGCAGCGGCATCCGGACCGTTCGACGGCCCCCACGCGATCGCGCCGAACGTGGCGGCCGATCCCGTGATGTGCACGTGCGCGAGGCGCTTGTGGCCGGTGAGATATGCCCCGACGTCGCCGCCGCCGCGGACGATGCGGAGGAAACCGGGCTCGATGAGCGCCGCGAAGGCGTGCTCGAAGAGGGGCACGAGTGCGTCCTGGGTGGGGTTGACCTTGAGCAGTGCGGTGCGATTGTGCGCGAGCAGTTCGTACAGCACGTCGAGCACCGGGATCGAGGTGACGTTGCCGGCGCCGAGTACGAGCCCCACGCCACCGGATTCGTGCGGGGTGCGCTGGGCGAGTCCCGCGCTCGCGCGAGCGGCACGGGGAGTCGTGCCGGGTTCGAGCCACACCTCGCCGCTGAATCCGGACAGCAGCACCCTGTCGAGGCCCGTCAGCGGAAATGCGTGCACGCGGGTGCGGCCGCCCGGTGCGCGGCCGATGCGGATGCCCTCAAGCGCGTTGCGGCCCTCGCCGATGCGGGTGAGGGTCTCGGCATACGCGTCGAGCGCGCCGAGGACGCTGTAGGGCCCTGCGAGCCATTCCTCGCCGCGCAGCGGGTGGCTGCCGCCCAACCCCTTGGAGGCGGATGCCGTGTGCGCCCACTCCTCGACGGATGCCGCCACCGCCGTGCGCACTGCCCGCAGCAGCGTTGCGCGCTGTCCGACGCTCAGCGCCGTCCAGGTGCGCGATCCGGCCTCGAGGTCGTCGATCGCGGCATCCAGGCGTGCGCGCTCATCGTCGTCGAGGCCTGCGGCGGGGTTCACGGCGGTCGCTGACGTCATCGGCATCTCCTTCGTGCGGGTGCTCCCAGCCTAAGCGGACAGCGTCTGGGCGGCGTCAATGTCGCTTCGCCGCAGGCGGTAGCGCGACAGCGGCAGGATGCTGAGCGCCATCAGCGCGGCGGGCAGGATGCTGAAGCTGAGGACGATGCCGGTGACGGCGGCGTCCGGCTGCACGGTGTCCGCGCCGGCCACGCTCGAGATATACCCGGTCGCGGCGAGCACGAGCGAGACGGCGGTGGCGCCGAGCGCGAAGCCGACGGTCTCCCCGGCGGTCCAGATGCCGGTGAACGTCCCCGCTTGTCCGCTTCCGCCGGTGCGCGCGTCGTGCGAGATCACGTCGGGCAGCATCGCCATCGGCAGCGACTGCAGTCCCGCGTACGCGATGCCGGCGATGGCGACGGATGCGTAGATCCAGACGCCCGGCGTCCACACGGCGGCGGCGATGCTCGCCGAGGCGACCAGGAACAGGATGCTGGCGCCGAGGAATGCCCTCTCCTTGCCGGTGCGCCGGGAGATGGCGGTCCAGGCGGGAGTCGCAATGAGCGCCGGCCCGACGAGTGCGACGAACAGGACCTCGACCGCCGCCTCGTCGCCGAGCACCCAGCGGGCGACGTACTGCGCTCCGGCGAGCATGGTGCCGGTGGCGAGCGCCTGCAGCAGGAAGGCTGCCAGCAGTGCGCGGAACGGGGCGCTGCGGCGAAGGGCGCGGAATCCGGAGGCGTACTGCTCGCGCAGCCCCTGAGACTGCATTCCGCGGCCGAGACCGCCGGCATTGCGGCGCGTCTCATCCGCGGAATGCAACCTCGCGGGGGTGGCATCCCGCGCCGTGCGGCTGGCGATCAGCATCCCGACGCCGATCGCGATGCCTGCGACGACGCCCATCAGCAGGTAGCCGCTCACGGGATCGCCGGTCGCGCGCCGCAGCATCGGACCGCCCGCGCCGAACAGCAGGATGCTGGCGGTGAGCACGACGACGCGCCAGCCGAGCAGCCGGGTGCGCTCGTCGTAACCGTCGGTGAGCTCCGCAGGCAGCGCCACGTACGGCACCTGGAAGAGGCTGAACGACGTCGCGGTACCGACGAACGCCAGCAGCACGCAGATCGCGCCGGCCACCGGTCCCCACGACGGCGGCACCGCGAAGGTGAGGGCGAAGAACACCGGCAGCGTGAGCGCCCCGGCCACCATGAAACCTCGTCGCGACCCGGTGCGGGCGAGCTGGCGATCGGATGCCGCGCCGATAAGCGGGTCGATCACGACATCCCACACCTTCGCCGCCGTGACGATGAGCCCTGCGGCGAGGGCCGCGACGCCGAGATTGTCCGTGAGGAAGTAGGTGAGGACGAGCCCGGGCAGCGTGGCGTAGCCGCCGGTGCCGAGAGAGCCGACTGCGTAGGTGGCGATCGTGCGGGCGGACAGACGGGAAGGAGCTCGTTCGGGTCGAGCGTCACTGCTCATCGCGCCAGTGTATCGGCGCGGGGGCTCGACTCGGGAAGGGTCAGATCAACGAGAGCTCGCGCAGCTTGGCGGCGACGTCATCGTTCGACGGCTCGACGTGGTGCGTGGCATCCGGGTAGACGACCACCGGGATGTTCGTGCGGCCGGAGATCTCCTTCGCGACGTCCGCGGCGGCCGGCTCGTCGACGAGGTTGACATAGGTGTACTCGATGCCGAGCTCGTCGAGCTGCTTCTTGGTGCGGATGCAGTCGCGGCACCAGTCGGCGCCGAACATGGTGATCGTATCGGGAGCGGTCGAAGTCATACATCCAGGATATTCGTCCCCAGGTCGACGGGCTCCGTCCCGTCACACAGCCTCGGCGTGGGACGATGGATGCCGTCGCGCCAGCGAGTACGGAAGGGGACGCACGTGGGCATCGCCGTCACGGTCATCGTCCCCACCTTCAACGAGCGTGACAACGTCGCCGAGCTGGTGAAGCGCACTGCGGCCGCGCTCGAAGGGCACGATGCCGAGATCCTGTTCGTCGACGACAGCGCCGACGACACCGCGGCCGAGGTCGAACGGATCGCGAAGACCGCGCCGCTGCCCGTGCGAGTGATCCACCGCCGCGCGAACACCGGGGGTCTGGGCGGCGCCGTCGTCGTCGGCTTCGCGGCAGCGGACGGCGACGTCTGCGTCGTCATGGACGGCGATCTGCAGCATCCGCCCGAGCTGATCCCGACCATGCTCGATCGCTTCTCGGCCGGTGACGCCGACATCGTCGCGGCGTCGCGCTATGTCGGCGGCGGCGACTCCGCGGGGCTCGGCACCGCAGTGCGCTTCGGCGTCTCGCGCGTATCGACGTGGGTGACCAGGGCGATGTTCCCCCGGCGGCTGTCCGGCGCGACGGACCCGATGACCGGCTTCTTCCTGGTCGACCGTCGTCGCCTCGATCTATCCGTGCTGCGCCCGCAGGGGTTCAAGATCCTGCTTGAGATCCTCGCCCGCAGCGACATGCGCATCGCCGAGGTGCCGATGGAATTCTCCGAGCGGCGCAGCGGCGCCTCGAAGGCCTCGCTGCGCCAGGGAGCGACCTTCATCGCCCACCTCACCCGGCTGCGGTTCGGCAAGATGTCACTGTTCGCGCTCATCGGCCTGATCGGGGCGCTGGCCAATCTCGGCATCATGTGGCTGCTGACGACCCTGGGCATGCCGTATGTATGGGCGGCGGTCATCGGCGCCGAGGCCACCATCATCGGCAACTTCCTGCTGCAGGAGCGGTTCGTGTTCGGCGACATGCGCGGGGACGCCCGCGGCGTGTGGGCCCGGTTCGCGGCATCCTTCACCTTCAACAACGTCGAGGCGGCACTGCGGATCCCGATCATGGTGCTCATGGTCGAGACCTGGCACATCTCCAGCGTGCTCGCGACCGCGATCTCGCTGGTGGTCGCGTTCTTCGCGCGTTTCCTGTTCCACTCGCTGTTCGTGTACGCGCCGCGGCGTGAGCGCGCACGCGCGGAGAAGGGCGGGCCGGCGACCGACACGGCATCCCAGCGCATCCTCCGCGCGATCGACGCCGAGGCCATGCGCCCCGGCGAGCTCTGACTTCATAAGCGGGTCATAGCTCCCACAGAGAACCGTCCTCAGGACGCAGCGGAGCATGACAGACATGAACCGCATTCCCGACCCCACCCCGACTCCCGGCGGACCCGCTTATGAGGGTCGCCTGCTCGATCACCCCGACGAGGAGGTCGTCGATCAGGGCGCACCCTTCGACATCCGCACCCTCATCACCCGCCGCAGTGTATTCAGCCTCGCCGGCCTCGGAATCGGTGCTGCCGTGCTCGCCGCCTGCACACCGGCCGCGACCGGCACATCCTCGTCCGGTGACGCCTCGTCGGCGCCCGGTCAGGAGATCCCCGATGAAACCGCGGGGCCGTACCCGGGCGACGGCTCGAACGGGCCGGACGTGCTCGAGGAGTCGGGCATCGTCCGCCAGGACATCCGCTCCTCGATCGACGGCTCCGCCACCGCGGACGGCGTCCCGCTCACGTTCGAGCTCGAGGTGCTCGACATGGCGAACGGCAACGTGCCCTTCGCCGGCGTCGCGGTCTACGCCTGGCACTGCACGGCGCAGGGCGAGTACTCGATGTACTCGTCGGGAATCGAGGGTGCGACCTATCTGCGCGGCGTCCAGGTCGCGGATGCCGAGGGCAAGGTCTCGTTCACGTCGATCTTTCCCGGCTGCTACTCCGGTCGCTGGCCGCACATCCACTTCGAGGTGTATCCCGACGCGAACTCGATCAGCGACTCCGCGAACGCCATCGCGACCTCGCAGATCGCGCTGCCCGAGGACACCTGCCGCACGGTCTACGCAGACTCGCGGTACAGCGGGTCGACGGCGAATCTCGCGAACATCACGCTGGACGGCGACAACGTGTTCGGGGACGACGGCGGCAGGCTGCAACTGGCGACCGTGACCGGCGACGCGAGCAGCGGATACGCCGCCCGGCTGCAGGTCTTCGTCGACACCACGACGACCCCGTCCGCGGGTTCCGCCCCGTCCGGCGGCGGTTCCGGAGGTGCTCCCGGAGGTGGCCCCGGCAATGGCGACGCTCCAGGTCCGCCGTCGAGGTGACACCCGTCGGGGCTCGTTCCGCCCACTGCTGGTAGACTGATTGTGCAACGTGATGTTTTCGCCGCGATTTCGGCACGCACGTCGCCACTGATCATGGCCGTAAAGGACCGCGCACACCGACGCGCGCGGCATCCGCCTTCGATCTCGAGAATTCAGGATGTGCTCGCGCGCGTCCGCACACAGCAATGAGCAACACCATGAGCAACACCACCACCCATTCATCCATCCTCACCTGGAAACAGGCCGACGACGACGTGCACGTCGCCACCCGCGACGGCGAGTTCGCCGGCTTCGTCGAACTCGACGCCGACGGCCACGTCGTCCGCGACAACCACGGCGCCGAGCTCGGCTCCTTCGCGACCCTCGCCGATGCCCGTCACGCGCTCGAGGGCTCCACTCAGCGTCGCCCTCGCTCGTTCGTGCAGACCCTCCGCGGACACCTCAGCCGTACCGGAGTCTGACCGGGAGACAGCCCGACGTATACGCGGTGCCGTATACGGCCCGAGTTACCCTTGGACGAAGCGATCGGCAGCTGCCTTTGGCTTCACAGCTCAAGGGCTCCGATCGACAGGAGAGCATCATCTCCACTGCACAGGTCGAACAGACCGCAAGCACTCTTGGACGCGTACGCCAGACGTACTCCGGCAAGGCCGATTTCCCTCCGATGGCCAAGGCCTACCAGAACGTCTCACAGGTCGTTCGCGAGACGGGACTCCTGCAGCGCGCGCCGCGCTTCTACAGCTTCGTCGCCGCCGGCATCGCTCTCGCCCTCGGCGGAGCGGTCACCGGGTTCATCCTTCTCGGTGACAGCTGGTTCCAGCTCCTCATCGCGGGCGCGCTCGGCATCATCTTCACCCAGATCGCGTTTCTCGCTCATGAGGCCGCGCACCGGCAGATCCTGGCCTCGGGGCCCGCGAACTTCCGTCTCGCGCGCATTCTCGCCGGTTCCATCGGCATGAGCTATTCGTGGTGGGATTCCAAACACACCAAGCACCACGGCAACCCGAACATGGTCGGCCGAGACCCCGACATCGAGGTCGACACGATCTCGTTCCTCGAGGAGGATGCTGCGAAGTCACGCGGACTCATCCGCCTGATCACCCGCAAGCAGGGCTGGCTGTTCTTCCCGCTGCTCACGCTCGAGGGCCTGAACCTGCACTACCTCAGCATCAAGTACCTCCTCACCGAGAAGAAGGTCAAGGGACGGTGGATCGAGCTCGGCATCATCGCGCTGCGCTTCGCCATCCTGCTGACCCCGATCTTCCTGTTCCTGCCGCTGGGCATGGCCTTCGCCTTCGTGGGCGTGCAGATGGCGGTGTTCGGCGTCTACATGGGAGCGTCGTTCGCCCCGAACCACAAGGGCATGCCGATCATCGAACCGGGTGCCCGGCTCGACTTCTTCACGAAGCAGGTGCGCACCTCACGCAACATCAGCGGGGGCTGGTGGGCGACCTGGCTCATGGGCGGGCTGAACTACCAGGTGGAGCACCACCTGTTCCCGAGCATGCCGCGTCTGCACCTGTCGAAGGCCCGCGGAATCGTCCGCGACTACTGCGCGTCCAACGACGTTCCCTACACCGAGACCACGCTGATCCGCTCCTACGCGATCGTCATCGAGTACCTGAATCGCGTGGGACTCGCGGCGGGCGACCCGTTCGACTGCCCGGCGGTGGCGCAGTTCCAGCGGGCGTAGCGCCGGGACCGATCAGTCGTACAGATCGTCCGGCCACGCCTCGGGGAACGTGCCGTCTTCGGCGGCGGTCACCTGCTGCCACGGCGTGATGCCCTCCCAGCCGTTGCCCGTGCTGCGCAGGAACAGGACCACACTGTCATCCAGCTCGAACTGCGCCATGCTGTCGCTCGAGTCACCGCAACTGCGGGGGAGCGAGACGACGTCGATCGAATCCCCACCGCCGCCCTTCAGCCACTCGACGACCTCGACGGTCCAGATGTTCGCCGCCATGCCCTCATACTGCGTCGACCCGCTCTGTCCGGTGACCGACCCGAGAGCGACTGCGGATGCTTCGGCTGCGGCATCCGCGGGCGTCTCGAAGTACACCCAGTCGATGCAGGACTGGGACGTGACCACGCCAGGCACGCCGCATCCGCTGAAGGTGACCGCGAGCGCGCCGACGAGAGCGGTGGCGGCGAGTCCCCGGCGGAGCATGGGGCGATCATCCCACACGGGCTGGCGCGGCGGAATCAGCCGTAGGCTCGAAGCATGGCTGAGCTGCACGACCTGACCGCGATCGAGCAGCTGGCGGCCCTGCGGGCCCGCGAGATCAGCCCGGTCGAGCTCACCCGGCACTATCTCGACCGCATCGGCCGACTGGATGAGGGGCTCGGCGCGTTCGTCGAGGTGACGACGGATGCCGCGCTCACCCGCGCTCGCGGCCTGGCTGATGCCGAACCCGCCGGTGCCCTCTGGGGGCTGCCGTTCGGCGACAAGGACCTCGTGCCTCGGGCCGGTGTGCCGACCCGCTTCGGCTCGCGCTTGCACCGCGACTTCGTGCCCGATTCCACCGCCGATCAGGCCGCCGTGCTCGATGAGGCCGGCGGCATCAGTCTCGGCAAGACCAGCACACCGGAGTTCGGTCTCACCGGGTACACCGAGACGCAGTTCGGTCCGCCCGCCCGCGACCCGTGGAATCCCGCGAACGGTGCCGGAGGCTCGAGCGGTGGAGCCGCGACTGCGGTGGCGGCGGGACTACTGCCGCTCGCCCCGGCATCGGATGGCGGTGGGTCGATCCGCATCCCGGCCGCGACCGTCGGTGTCGTCGGCATCAAGCCCTCGCGCGGGCGGGTGCCGTTCGCGTCGGGGCTCGACAGCCCCGGCGGGCTGCCGGTCGCAGGTCCCATCGCCCGGACCGTGGCCGACGCGGCGCTGCTGCTCGACGTGCAGGTCGCCGGTCGCCCTCATCCGTACGCGACGGTGGCACCGCACGCCGGGCCGTTCCTTGACGCGGCGCAAGTCGCGGCCACAACGGCATCCGCTCGAGTCGGCGTCACCACGGTCTCGCCGTGGGATGACGCCGAAGACATCCGGCTCGACCCCGAAGCGGCGCGCGCCGTGGCGATCGCGGCGGATCTGCTGGCGGATACCGGCACGGCCGTCGACGCGTTGGACTGGCGTCCGCGCGGCTACGCCGAGATGTTCACGACGATCTGGCGCACCAGCGCAGCGCGGATGACGCTCACGGATGCCGAGCTGGACCTCGTCGAGCCGATCACCGCCTGGCTGGTGCGCGAAGGGCGGCGGCTCACCGGAGCGGAGGTGCTCGCCGCGCTCGCCGCGGCGACGGTGTTCGAGCGCGAGACGATCACGGCGTTCGCGCCGTTCGACGCCGTGCTGACGCCCGCGCTCGCGCTCCCGCCGCAGCCGATCGGCTGGTTCGATGCCCAGGATGCGGCGCGGAACTTCTCGCAGCAGGTGCAGTACGCGCCGTACTCGAGTTTCGTGAACGTCGCCGGCCTGCCGGCGATCGTCGTGCCGGTGACGCCGGACGCGACCGGACATCCGGTGAGCGTGCAGCTGATCGGGCGGCCCGGCGGTGAGGCGGCCATCATCGCGCTCGCCGCCGCGTTGGAGGAGCGGGTCGGACGGCTGCCGCATCCGCCCGTGTGGAGTCTCAGCGCCTGAGGCGGGCGCGCGACTTCGAGACGGTGGAGAGTGTGGCGCGCAGCGGCGTGCCGAGGTAGAGACCCAGCGAGGCGCCGGCAGCGAGTCCGATCCCGATGGAGCCGGCGAGCACGAGCGGACTTACGCCGACCAGCATTCCCTCGGCTGTCCCATCGGAGTCGACGATGCCGAGCAGGCCGCGGAAGACCGCAGTACCCGGCACGAGCGGGACGATCGCCGCGGTCGTGACCGCGACCGAGGGCACGTGCACGCCGCGCGCCGTGAGGATGCCGATGAAGCTCGCCAGCAGCGCGCCGATGGCGCTCGCGCCGCCGGGCTGGACGCCCAGCGCGATCGTCGCACTGTACGCCAGGATCGCCAGAGTGCTGAGGACCGCGCTGATGAGGATGATGCGAACGCCAGCGCCGTTGAACAGCGCGACCGCGACCGAGATGATGATCGCGCCGCCGATCTGCGCCACGACGGATCCGAACGGGATCGCATCGGTCGGCAGGGGGATGCTGATGCCGACGAGACGCGAGAGCTCGAGGCCGATGAGGATGCCGAGTACCACGCCGAGTGTCTGCATCGTCAGGTCGAGGATGCGTCCGCCCGCTGTCAGCATGAAGCCGTCGATGGCGTCCTGTGCGGCGCCGACGACGGTGAGCCCGGAGAGCATGAGCACGATTCCCGAGGCGACGATGATCGACGGCTCCACGGCGACGAAGGGCGGGATGCCCGCGGCGCCGAGCGCGGAGACGACGGTCGTGACGGCCGTGATGACGAACCCGCCGGCGATCTGGCTGAAGAACAGCGGCACCTGCAGTCGTGCGAGCCCGGCCTGGGTGAAGGCGGCGCCGAGCGCGGCGAGGAAGCTCAACAGGATGATGATCGGGGAGGCGTCATAGAGGATGGCGACGCCTACCGTGAGCAGGGCGCGGGCGAAGATGACGACGATCGGGCGGTAGAGGAAGGGCGTGCGCCGAATGACCCGGAACGCCAGTCGTGCCTCATCGAGATCCATGCCGTCGCTGATGTCGACGAGCAGCGCCTGGAGTCGCTGCAGCTTCGCGTAGTCGGGGGAGGCGGCGCGCACGACCCGGATCATCGTGGTCGGCCAGTCCTCCTCGCCGCGGTGGTACGAGACGCTGATCGCGTTGAAGTTGACGTCCACGTGCACGCCGGTGAGGCCGTAGACGCGAGCGACGCGGATGATGGCGAATGTCACGTCGTGCGCCGACGCGCCGACGGCGAACATCGATTCGCCGAGCCGCAGCGCGAGGTCGAGGATCTTGACGACCACCGTCTCGTTCAGGACGGTGTACGCCTCGGTGAGCGCGACCTTGTCGGGGTCGGTCCGGATCGCGCGGCGCACGGAGTTCAGCAGGTGGAAGCGTCGTTCTGTGGCCATGTCTCCATTGTCTCGAGTCGTGGCGGCGGTGTCGGCATCCGGTCGGGGATGCCGGGGGTCAGCGGGCGAGCCTCGAGATCAGGTTCGCGATCTCGTCGACATCCGCGGCGGTTACGGCGACGAGCGGGTAGGCGTCCTCGTCCTCCGGATCCTCGATGTGGACGAGGTGCAGTCCGTGCGCGCCGAGGAGCTCGTTCGCACGGTTGACGGCGGCGGTGAGATCATCGACGTCGCCTACCTCGTCGACATCGACTCCGGTGCGGAACACGCGGGGCAGGGCGGGGAGGGCCTCGGCCAGTTCGACGCCGGTGTCGCCGAGATCGAGATAAGCGAGAGCGCCGGCATCATCGAGCGCGTCGATGAGCGCGTCCCACGGATCGTCGCCCGCTTCGACGGCGTCGAGTACGGCGGGCGCGAACTCGGGGTCTTCGTCCAGCAGGTTGCACAGACGGGTCCAGTCTTCGATCGTGTCGGTCATGAGTCCTCGTTCCGCTCTGATGTCTGCTTCGGCGTCCTGTCAGGACCAGAATCGTCTGGCGTGCGGCATGAGCTCCAGCATCCCGTTCCCATCGAGAATCACGTGCCGCTCGTCGATGCCGAACGAGGGCCACTGCACGACCAGTTCGATAGGGCCAGGGGGAGGCGCGGGCCAGAGCCACAACCCGTCGCTTCCAGAGTACGAGTTCCCGTCTCCACCGCCTCCGCCGCCTCGGCGGTTCAAGGTGTGATGCGTCGGCGCGACCATCGGATCGCCGTCGCCGAAGAACCGCGAGTGGTCTGCGAGAACTCGTTCACCGTCGCCCAGCACGAGGCCGAACCGGAGACGGCCTCCCGGATCCGACGGGCCTCCCCACGGTTGGTGCTCCATGAAGGTTCCGCACAATTCGTTCCACTCCCGCGCCGGGAGGCCGTTGCGCCGCAGGCGGCGTTCGATGCGGAACTCGACACCGTCGCTGTACACCGCGGCGCCCATCAGGGCGATGGCGACATGATCCGTCGTTGCAAGGATCTCGGAGGCGGGAAAGAGCGAGGGCAGCTCGTCTTCGGGCGCTGACCACCACCGCGGCTGGTTCGACTCGCGCTCCTCGGGTTCGGGAATCTCGGGGTCCGGCGGGAAGAACGTCATGTCGACAGACGATCACATGTGCTCAGGTGCGCACAAGAGTCGGTCGCGTCGCGTCGGATCGCGGCTACGGAAGCGGTACGGGATGCAGTCGCGTGATCTCGCGTGTCGACAGATCGATCATCACCGCAGTGTCCTCGGGGATCCGCGTCCACCCCTCCGCGTCGACGCCGCTGGAGATGACGTGGACGGCGTCGTCGGTGATGCGGTAGTCCATCGCGTAATACTCGGTCGCGTGACTGGCAGGCATCGCCTCGACTGATTCGAAGAGCTCTCGGAGGGATTCGACGGGCGAATCGACACGGCTGTTGATGTGAATCGCGAACAGCCTGCTCGGCGTCAGGAGCAGCGCGTTGAGGCTCGAGTTCGGGAACTCGCGCACAAGGATCTCGAGCGCACGCGTGACGCCTTCGGCTTCGTCGCCGTGCGCCTCGTCGATGCACTGCATGATCAGACGGAAGTAGCGCTCGCTGTCGGTGTCGCCGACGAGCTTCGTTCGCGAAGACGGACTGAGCTGCGCCTCGAGGTGATCGATCGGCGCGATGTGGCCATTGTGGGCGAACGCGTACCCGGTATCGGTGAACGGGTGGGTGTTCTCCGGCGAGACCGGCAGCCCACCCGTCGCCCAGCGCAGATGCACGAGTCCGCAGCATCCGAGCGCCTGTTCCGAGAGCGCCTTGTACTGCGGATCTATCGACGCGTTGCGCGCCGACGAGACCGCCTCGGTCTCGTCACCGAGCGAGCGATGCCACGCCATTCCCCACCCATCGCTGTGCACCTCCGTGAGCGCGGTGAAGGTGTCGAAGTCGTCGCGTCCGAGAACGTCGACGACCGAAGTCGGGCGGGTGGTGACGTAGCCAAGCAGTCGGCACACAGTGCGGGTCTCCTCTCGTTGACCCCATCGAGCCTGCTCCCATCGGGGCGATGAGGCAACCTCATACGGCAGGGTGCGCTGTGCGCGCAATCCCTTCGGCCCGATTCGGGTCGGCTGGCACACTGGGGCCATGCGTACCGTCGGTGTGGAAGAAGAACTGCTGCTCGTGGATGCCGAGAGCGGGCGACCGCTGTCGGTGGCCGCGCGCACGTTGCGATTCGCGGCCGAAGCCGCCGAGCCCGTCGATGCCACCTCGGACGATGTGCCGGGAGGATCCCTCGAGCACGAGCTTCAGCAACAGCAGGTTGAGACCGACACGGTTCCGCACACCGACATGGCAGCGCTCGGCGACGGCGTTCGTGCGTGGCGTGACCACGCGATCACCGCGGCACGTCGTGCAGGTGCACGGGTGATCGCCTCGGGAACGTCACCGTTGCCGGTGGGTGCCGCGGTCGTCGGCAAACCCCGATACCTGCAGATGGTGGAGCACTTCGGGCTCACGACGAGCGAGCAGCTCACGGGAGCGTGTCATGTGCACGTTTCCGTGGAGTCCGATGACGAGGGCATCGGGGTGCTCGACCGCATCCGGGGCTGGTTGCCGCAGTTGCTGGCGTTGAGCGCGAACTCGCCGTTCTGGCGAGGCGAGGACACGAAATACGCGAGTTTTCGCTCGCAGGCGATCGTACGCTGGCCGACGGCCGGTCCGACGGAGACGTTCGGGACTGCCGAGCGCTATCACGAGCTCGTCGCGTCGATGATCGCGTCGGGTGCCATTCTCGACGAGGGCATGATCTACTTCGACGCGCGCCTGTCGCACCATTATCCGACGGTGGAGATCCGCGTCGCGGACGTCTGCCCGGATGCCGCGGACACCGTGCTCATCGCGGCGCTGTGCCGCGGCCTCGTCGACACGGCTGCGGCAGCTTGGCGCGCGGAGGACGAGCCGACGCCTCTCGCGGTCTCGATGCTCCGGCTCATGAGCTGGCAGGCAGGCCGGTACGGCATCGAGGGCGACCTGATCGACCCGCGAACGCTCAAGCCGCGCCCGGCACGCGAGATCGTCGGCGATCTCGTCGATCACGTGCGGGATGCTCTGCGCGAGAACGGGGATGAGGCGTTCGTCGAGGAACAGATCGAGCGGATCTTCGCACGCGGAAACGGTGCGATGCGCCAGCGCGCGATGCTCGAGAAGACCGGGCAGCTGAGCGATGTCGTCGCGGAGCTGGCGAGGGTCACCGCCGGTCTCGACGACTGAGCCTCGACTCGAGGCACAAAGAAACCCCCGTGAGTAGAAGCCTCACGAGGGTCTCAGTGGCTCCGACGGGCGTCGATCCCGTGACCTCACGATTTTCAGTTAGATTTCGTGGGTCAGCGGGTACCCGTTGGTCGCCGTTTGCCCCGTGATTCCGCGGAAGTTGTCATCGTTGGTCGTGGCTGGTTGAGAGTGGTTTCAGCGGAGGTACCGGCACAGAACCGGCACACATTCTTCCTCCTACCCCTAAAGCGCCGGAACCTCAGTCCAGTCATCCGTCGGATGTTCTTCGCGCGCCATCATCATCGCGTAGTGCTGGTTCTGTTTGGTCTCCGCAAAGATGCGCTCGAACACGCTGAGGTAGGTCTCGACCGAGTGCATGGAGGGTGAATGATCGTTGTCATCAAAGATGCTGTGCGAGCCGCCATTCGCCCACATGAAGAGTGAGTGACAGATGAGCCGGTCGTCGCCCGTGAACTTGTCGAGGATGCTGTCCTGACCAACGTCGCCGAGAACGTTGAAGTAGGTCTCCAGGATTCGACGCATCGTGTTTTCAAGCCCGATCGGCGTCTCATATCCCCCAGCACGTCCCGCGTTCCGTACTTCGTCCCAGAGCCTCCCGTATGAGGACTTGATGGGATTCGTATCAAAGGGCTCTATGGCGTGAGCGCGGTCGGCGTACTTCCGGATTGTGAAGTAACGCCGACGCCTATCCGGCTTCCGGCTGCGCTGGTACGTGATCTCCTTGTGGAAATGGACGTTGTGCGTCAGAATCACTACCTGCGCGACCAGCCCATCGCCCTTCATCGCCTCGTCCACAAGACCGCGGATCAGCGCGCTCACGACCACCATGACATCGCTATCCATCGAAGAAATCGGATCATCGATGACGGCGAGAATCGGTGCAGTCGAACCACCAGTGCGAGTACTCCGGAGCAGGTGATAGTAGTACAGGAAAGATAGGAAGGTTCGTTCCCCTTCGCTAAGTGAACCGGCATCGAATGCCCCGTCACTCCGGGTGATCGTGTAGCCGTCTTCAAGCTCGTCTGACGCAGCGAGCCGGAACGAGGTGAACCCCGTGTCCGAGAGCACTCGATTCATGCGTTCGATCGTTGGCTTGCTCGAAACCAATTGTGCGCTGAGGGCCAACTCTCGACGCACGATGTCAGCAAGCTCTTCGGTGACCGCCTGCAAAGCGGCCTCGATGCCTGAAACTGCGGGTTCGAGCCGGTCCACGTCTCGTTGGTACGCGGCAAGTTCTGAGTTCACCACATAAGCCGCGAAGTAGTTCCAGCATCGCTCGACCAACAAGGGTCGTGCTTGCGCTCGTGTTCGCACGCGCGTGTTGTGCTCGTCGATCGCCGCATTTGCTGCAGTGAACACTGCGTTGATTCGCTCGATCTCGGTCGTGAGATCGTCGATGGAGACTTCCGTGGAGGGCGAGGCGAGTTTCTGATGTATCGAGACTCGAATCTTTTCGACGGCGAGTTCGAGTGCTGACGCGGGCGCTTCGAGCGCTGCTGTATTGAGGTGGGGACTGTGACCCTCAAGTAGGCGGCGAACCGTTCCGAGAATCGCCTCGGTCTGCCTCGCGAACGCCTCCTCGAAGCGCTGGAGCTTCTCGACTTGATCCTCGTAGGACCGGTCGAACAACTCCTCCAGGTGGTGCACGAAATCCGAGGGAGTTTCTTGCTGGCAGAACGGGCAGACGCCGTCGGCTTGTTCGACGAACTTGCGACCGGCGGACACCCAGTCCGCGTTTCCAAGTCGCTGCACGAGGTCGCTGAGCCTTGCGTCTTCGCTGCCCACCACTCTCTTTGCGAAGAGGTCATAGCCTGGAATTGCCTCGACCCGGAGCACGGTGAGCGGTGCGAATCTGGATGCCTCTGTCGCTTGGTCGTTGAAGACGCTCTGCGCCTCAGCAATCAGTACTGCCTCATCGGCGTCGGTCGCTCCTGATACAGCCGACGCCGCCTCCAGCAATCTCGTCACGAACCGATCCTTCGAACCATTGAACCCGTCAAAAGCAGTTGTCAGTTCAGGCGCGAGGTCACTCCGTTTGCCCCAAACATCGTCGGTCAACCGTCGCTTTGCGGATGCCAGTTCGTCTCGGTGCTTCGTGAGGTTAGACGCAGTGCGCTTCTTCTTCGTCTCCGCCTTGGGCTTCTCGCCGTTCTCACCAACTATCGCCTCCAGCGCAGTGCGCTTCTCAACGTTTTCCTCACCGAGAAGGAACACACCCTCCAAACGCGAGTATTGTTCGATGACCTTCTCGACGAAGTCCCTGTTGTAGACCTGCACATCGAGTGGCGTGTCGTCCTTCCAATGGTGCTTCGTGCCGGGGAATCGCGATGGGTCTGCAAGCGCACGACTGATCGAGGTTTTCCCCGAGCCATTCGGGCCGAACACGAACGTGGCAACGCCGAAGGGCGCCACCGGTAGCGGATCAGCACCCAAACACGCCACCCCTGAGACGGTTAAAGATTCAAGCACCGACGACCTCCAGTGGCGGCAGCCCGCCGACGATCTTGACGGTCTCGACGCTGACCGTGGTAATGCGCTGCAGGAGTTCGAGGATGTAGCGCTGGTTGCCGTGCTCGTCGCCCCAGGCGTTCGGGTCATTGACGATCCCGGATGCCTTGTCGGGCCTCACCTGGTAGCGCTCGAGAACCCAGTCCAACGCCGAGCGAGAGCCGAGCATGTACTCGTGAGCCTCGACTGGGATGCCTGAGACGGTGATGTCGTCGTTGTAGATGACGGTGCTCTTGTCATCGACCTTCTTGCCGTCCTCAGTCTTCTTGCCGTAGCGCATCTTCGTCACACGCAGCGGGGCGCCCTCGCGCTCCGTGACCGTCAGCGGATATTTGGGCACGTTCTCGTAATCCAGATGGAACGCAGAAAGCTCCCGACCGGCCTTCACGAACTCCCGGAAGGCCTTCACCTTCGGGATCCGCGGCAGCATCTTCTTCAGATCGGACTCGAACTCGGCGCGGTACTCGGGTGAGTGGAGCAAGCCGTAAATGTAGAAGAAGATGTCGTCCTTCGTCACGCTCTTTCCATAGGCGTCCCGGTAGTCGCGCAGGATCTCGTCGGTGATGTTGTCGACGCGCTCGTATTTTGGCGCGTCCTCGCCTGTACCACTGAGGTCCAGCCTGCCCTCGATCTCATCGAAGACCGGGAGGGTTCCGGAGCCGGGAAACAGGGTCGTCGGGTCGTCCTCGATCTCCCGGTAGGCGTAGCGGGGGAAGAACTGGCCCCCGCTGCCGGCTCCAGTCAAGTGGAGATCGGGGGTACAGTCGAGCATCATCGTAGAGAACGCGACAACCGACCCCACACCTGTCACATAGATCCCAAGGTTCGAGGCTCCAGCGGTCGGAAAAGCCTGCCTCAGTTGGCCTTGGCGGTGGTTGAGAATCGGATCGAAGTAGAGGTGCTGCTTGAAGAACGGGCGATACATGCCGACGTACTCAAGGTGCTTCTTCACTACCTGGGCTGTTGTGTCTCGTACGAACTCGGCGCGCAAGGTGCTCGTCCACTTGATCTCCGACTCGGGCTGACGGGTGAAGGCAGCCGCATCCTTTGGTGAGCCCGCATCTCGCCATACCTGTCGAGCATCCTGGAAGGCAGAGATCATCTCCGTGACCTGCTGCTTCAGCGGCGCCGACGCAGAGGAGTACACCCATGCGTCTCGCCCCGTCTCGACGCCTCTGGAGAAGACATCAAACACCCGGGTCTCGCGTGCCTTCGCCTTGTCCTTCTCGCCGATGGGCGCGAACCCCGCGAACGCACCGCTGCGCTTACCGATCCAGTCGCCTTCGGGCGACGACTCGAGCTGCTTCCACGGCATCGCGCTCACTGAGCCGAAGCCAGCGATCTTGCCCAGCTTTTGCTCAGTCGTGAGGTAGTCGCCGATGTCGTAGTAGTAGAGCTTCCCCGGAGCGTGTTGCTTCGGGTTCTTCACGAGCAGCAGGATTGCGATCGTGGTTCGCGACCCCTGCCCGAATACGTTGTCCTTCTCCTTTCGACGCTGCTCGCCAGAACCGCGTGCGTGACCTCGCAGGTTGAAAACGTACACGCTGGTGAACTCGTCAATTAGTGAGAGTCTGAGGCCATCCGCGGTATTCCCGTCGATGTACCCGCCGTTGGAAACGTAGGCGACGATGCCCTCGTCGCCGATCCGATCGGACGCCCAACGGATCGCCCTGATGTAGCTGTCGTAGAGGTTGTTCTTGTTTTTGGCCGTCGACCTTGCCGCGTACGTGTCGCGAATACTCTCGTCAAGGGTCTTGTAGTGGTTGTTCGCGTTGTCGTCGTTGCCCGAGCTCTGCCCCTTGGAGTACGGCGGGTTGCCGATCACGACTCGGATGTCGCGCTCCTTCTGCGCGATCACACGGTCGTTGTTGGCCGCGAAGACGCCGAGGTCGTCCATCTTGTCGTCGTCCTCGAACATCTGGAAGGTGTCCGTGAGCACGATGCCGTCGAAGGGCACGTAGTTGCCGCCCTGCAGCGAGTGGTAGGTCTCTTCGATGTTGATCGCCGCCACGTAGTACGCCAGCAGCACGATCTCGTTCGCGTGCAGCTCGTAGCGGTACTTCCGCGCTAGATCAGTCTGCTTGATGAGCCCGGACTGCAGCAGCCGCACCATGAAGGTCCCGGTCCCGGTGAACGGGTCCAGCACGTGTACACCCTCATCCGAGAGCGATGAGCCGAACTCGTCCTTCAGAATGTCCTCGACGGAGTGGATGATGAAGTCCACGATCTCGTTGGGCGTGTAGACGATGCCGAGCTTCTCGCTGGTCTTGGAGAAAGCGGTGGAGAAGAACTTCTCGTAGAGCTCCTTGACGATCGTCTGCTTCGCACCGGCGTCATCGATACCCGCTGCTCGAGTCCTCACACTTTCGTAGAACTGCTCGAGCTTGTCGGTCTCGTTCTCGAGATTCTGGCCGTCAAGCACCTCGACCATCCGGTTCATCACCTGCGATACTGGGTTGTTCTCGCTGAACGCGTACCCCTCGAACAGGGCATCGAACACCGGCTGCGTGATCAGGTGCTGCGAGAGCATCTGCACCGCGTCGTCGTGGGTGATGTCCGGGTTCAGATTCAGCCGGAGCCCTTCGGTGAACGCCTCGAACTCCTCGTGGATCAACTTGTTCTCACCCCCGACGAGCGCGTTGATCCGATCGGAGTGAGCTTGGGCAATTTCGGCAACATCCGTCGCCCAGTTCTCCCAGTAGCGTCGCTGACCGACCTTCTGCACGATCTTGGAGAGGATCGCATCACGCCAGGCTTCGATCTTCGAGAAGTCAAGCTGCAGCGCACCCTGGACCTTGTCGGCGCCCTTGGTTGCGGAGTCTTCCTCGTCGTCGCTCTTGCCGCCGCCCGCGCCGATCACATCGACCATGAGCCGGTTGGTCTTCTTCGTGAGGTCGATCTTGTTGACCTCTGCATCGAACCGCTCATCGTGTGCTCGTAGAGCCTGGAGCACCTGCCAGACGACTCGGTACTTGTCGTTGTTATTCAGCGCTTCGTCGGGTTCGACGCCACCGGGAATCGCGATCGGGAGGATCACGTACCCGAACTTCTTTCCCGCCATCTTGCGCATGACGCGACCGACCGACTGCACCACATCCACGACCGACTTGCGCGGGTTCATGAACATCACCGCGTCGAGCGCCGGAACGTCCACACCCTCGGATAGGCACTTCGCGTTGGAGAGGATGCGGACGGTGCTCTCTGGCGACGACTCCTTGAGCCAGTCGAGCTTCTCGTTTCGCACGAGCATCGACTGCGTGCCGTCAACGTGACGGGCTTCGGCGTTGAGCAACCGAGAGGTGTCCGCGCCTAACCCCGCAATGCGCTCGATCTCACCCTCAACGACTTGCTGGAAAGCATCCGCGAGCTTGCGTGAGGTCGCGATGTCCTTCGCGAACATGACCGCACGCTGCATCGGCGAGGGGTCATCCTCGTACTCTCCGGGGATCACCGACCGCTTCGAGAGTCCATTCCAGGTTCCGACGATCTTCGCGGTGTCTTCCATGGCGAGTTCGTAGCCGTCCTGCGACATGAGCGACTGGAACTCCCGCGCGACGAAGCCCTCGTCCACAGCGAGAACAAGCACCTTGTAGTCGGTGAGGCGACCCATGCTGACTGCCTGACCGAAGCCGAGCCGGTGGAACTCCGGTCCGTAGACCGCCTCGTCATCCATGTCGGCGAGCTTCGCGCCGATCTCCCCCGCCTTCTTGCGAGTGCCATCCGAAAAGATGCGCGGCGTTGCGGTCATGTAGAGGCGCTTCTTGCCCTGCACGAAGCTCTGGTCGTGCACCTTCATAAACGCTGACTCATCGTCGTCCGACATCGCAGCGCCCGTCGTCCGGTGCGCCTCGTCGCTGACGATCAGGTCGAACTCGGGCAGCCCCATTCCCTGCGCCTTCGAGATCACGGGGAGCGACTGGTACGTCGAGAAGATCACGGTGAGTTTGTCGGAGCCGTCACCCTGCGAGAACTGCTTGACGAGCGCCGAAGCGTTCGTCGTCGCGGGGAATGCAAGGTCAGTGATCGGGATGTCTTCCTCGGTGCGACGCTTACCGACCGACACGTCCGAGCACACCGCGAACGAGCGGATCGGCACCTCTGCCTGGATCGTCCACTCCTTGAGCGTCTGAGACAACAGAGCAATCGATGGCATCAGGAACAGCACGGTTCCGCCCAGCGGCACGACCTTCTCCGCGAGGCGCAGCGACGTGAAGGTCTTCCCCGTGCCGCACGCCATGATGAGCTTCCCGCGGTCGCGTTCGGCGAAGCCCGCGACGACATCGTCAATGGCGGTGCGCTGGTAGTCGAACGGGGTCTTGAGGCGCTTCTTTTCGAGCTTCGCGGGCTCGTTCCACACAAACTGCGACCAGTCGATCGACGAGTCATCGAGGTCTTGAACGCGCAGACGCTCGATGGGGATCGACTGCCCCGAGATCGCGTCCTCGGCGTTCTTCCCCCACTTGTCTGAGGTCGAGATCACCAGTCGCCCGGCGAACTCAGGAATGTAGTCGACTGTCATCTTGCCGGAGGCAGAAAGGAAGGAGTCGAGCATCGGCTTCGTCACAGTGGTCGTAGGCGCGAAAAACTTGCACTGGATCGCGGTGAGCTCTCCCGTGTCTCGATTGCGGGCGACTAGGTCGACTCCCGTGTCAGTGCGGTTGCCACGCTCTGGGTACTCCGACCAACGCCAGACCCGGTCATACAGTTCGGCGTACTGCGGCTCGGTGCGGAGAAACGCCTGCATGAGCCTCTCGAAGTGCGAGCCTTTGTCGTACTCGTCGAAGGCAACCTTGCGGTATTGGTCGAGCACGTCGTGGATGCTCGCGATTGAGGAGTTTGTCATTTGAACCGCGTTCGCTATGTAGTCGGTTGGTCAGCTACAACTTACCGAGAAGTGGGCCGATGGATCTTCGGTGGAGAGGGTGCGTTCGGCGAGGAGCGCCCGGACCGCAGCGGAGCGAGGACCGGACGCACCGCAGACGGACGCACCCTCTCCGATAGCCGGCCGTCAGGCCGGCCTTGAACGAGTAAAGAAAGTTCTCACAGCTCGACCTCGTCTTGAGCGAGGAGCGACCTCACTCCGTAAGATGTCTAGATGACTGAGTTCCCGATCGATACTCTCCGAGCAGTGGTACGCGCTGATACTCGACCGGCGTATGCGCAGATTGCGGATCAACTCCGGCGAGTGATCCGTGATTCGAAGCTTGAGCCCGGCACGCAGTTGCCTTCGGAGCCTGATCTCGTGAAGCGATTTGGTGTTTCGCGTATGACGGTCCGCGAGGGGCTGCGCGTGCTGCGGCAAGATGACGTTCTTCGTGTTCAGCATGGAGTGGGTGTATTCGTGGGGGAGCGGCGATCCGTTGGATCCGTCCAGGCGGGTGGAGCAATGATGCCTTCAGAGCCATCGTGGCGGGAAGCTGTCGCGGGGGCGCTACAGGTTGATCCGCAAGTCTCGCCGGTTGAGTCAGGCATCGAGATGTGGGCCGAATCACTCATGGAGCGACCGCATGCTGAGCTCTCCTCGATCCGACTCCGGATTGAGGATCTGAACCTGCGACCAGAGGTCGTCACGATCGTTGTTCCCGGTGCTGAAGGTCGTGCGGTTGACGCCGCTTTGCGGGCGATTGAGCAAGCATCGAGCTGGGTGGTGTCCGTCCGCGCGGCTGGGGCCGGCGATGGGAGTCGGCAAGAAGGCGATCTGATCGTCACCCGTGTCGGGCGCAGCGATGGCGAAGAGGCGCCTCTACTTCTAGCGCGAAGCCAACGCGCAGGCTCCTGGGCAGTCACGACAATCGAACGTCAATAGGCACCTCTTGACAGCTCATCTATATGTCTGTCAGTCTTAACTCATCTAGACGAGTAGACGCCTAGATGTTCTCAAATCCAAAGGAGCCATTATGGCAATTCAGTCAGCAATCCCGGTCAGCTTCGAGACCTATTTCCCTCAGGGCGCATACGTCGTGGGTGAAGTCGAGCAGGTCATGAAGTGGTCCGACGACGGCAAGCAGCAGGGTCAGGATCTCGACAAGAACACGGGCCACCCGATGTGGCGGGTGCGTGTCTTCGACGCGGATCCGGCAGCCAAGAGGGGGCAGGGGGAGGTCATGGTCAAGATCGCGAGCATCTCCGAGCCCCAGCTGCCGCCCGCGCTCAACGGACTCCCGTTCCGCCCGGTCATCTTCGAAGGGCTGGCCGTCATGCCGTACACGCCCGATACCCCGGGACGCAGCCGAGTGGCGTACTCGCTCCGCGCTCGCGAGATGAAGGCGGCGCCCAAGCCTCGGGGGAGTGAGTAATGGGTGAGTCCGTCCCACGCCAGCTGCGCAGCTGGGGAGATGAAGTCAGCATCCTCGTTCGACGATGGTGGTGGGCCGCAGTGCTCGTTCTCGTGATCTCGTGGCTGCCGCCCGTCCCCGTGGTGCAGGCCGCATTCACGATCGGCTGCCTGGCGCTCGTGGCCCTGGTTGGCATCTGGTTCTTCATTACCGCTCGGCGGATGCCGCGAAGCTCCGACGACAGGTGGAGGCGCGACGTGTCGCGACAGATCGTCTCGACCTGGTCCAACACGTCAATGAATCTCGGGCTGTCGGTGCGAGATCACGTGACGGGCGGGCCGATCATCCCGGGCATAAGCGAGCCGATCTGGAACGGATCGACGTGTGCGCTCGGCGTCGCACTGCCGCAGGGGCTGGGGCGTGAGCATCTCCATGCTCAGGCGGATCTCCTCGCCCAGGCATTCGGCGCTCAGCGAGCAATTGTCGAGGGCAAGCACATTGGCGCGCTTGTACTTCGACTTGAGTACGGCGATGCGCTCGAGGAGCCATTCGTACTCGACCTCCCCATCGCATGGGATGGCAAGACGGTCCCAATGGGTCTGAACGCCAGCGGCGCCCTGTGGTCGATTCGCCTCGGCGCGCACACGCTCGTTGCTGGCGCATCAGGCAGCGGAAAAGCGTCGCTCGTCTGGGGCATGCTGCTAGGCCTCGCTGAGCCGATCCATGCTGGTCTCGTCGAGGTCTGGGGAATCGATCGCAAGGGCGGTATGGAGCTGGCGCTCGGCCAGTCGTTGCTCACGCGATTCGCATCGGATGCCGAACGATCAGTGATCGTCCTGGAGGAGGCTGTCGAGGCGATGCAGCAGCGCGCTCGGGACCTCGCTGGCAAGACACGTCAACACGTAGCGAGCATCGACAGCCCGACCGTCATGATCCTGATCGACGAGCTCGCAGCGCTCACCGCATATGAGACCGATCGCGATCGCCTGCGCCGAGCGAACGCAGCACTCGCAACGCTCGCATCACAAGGCCGAGCCGTGGGATTCATGGTCTTCGCGTGCCTCCAGGATCCCCGCAAGGAGACGCTTCCTGCTCGTGGGCTTTTCACGCAGACGGTCGGTCTCCGACTGCGTGACCGCATGGAGACGGCGATGGTGCTCGGGGATGGTGCTGTCGCAGCCGGAGCGCGATGCCATGAGATCTCGCCCGATACGCAGGGGGTCGCATACGTGCTCCCCGACGATGGGCGTCCGCCCGAGCGAGTTCGTGCCGGATTGATCACCGACGACATGATCCGCGACATCGCGTCGAGGTTCGCCGCACCGCGGCAGATCCCGGTCGTGGTCCCTGAACCTCCTGCATCAACGGAACGTCCACCACGTGCGCCTCGGGCCCCGCGTCGCACTCCACGAAAGGAAGCCGCATCATGAAGAACTCGACGACCGTACTTGTGCTCGCTGCCGCGAGCTTGGTGATGCTCGCGGGATGCTCGACACAAGCCGCAGAAGACGCAGCGCCCGTGGCGACGCCAGCACCCACGTCGCCGACGTTCACTTGCAATCTCGGATGGAAGCACGGTGCCGATCCGACCAACATCCTCGCGCGATACGACGAACCGACGGGGGATGAGTGGGAGGAGGACTACGGTGCGCACGTCGCGAACCCGGAGTGCACGGATCTGCAGATTCTCGAATGGCAAAAACTGCGCCGTGAAGCTGGCGAGAGCGATGAGATTTGCCGTGTAACGATTGCATTCACCGCTGATCAGGCGCATGTCCTCGGTTGCGTTGTCCCCGTCCTGGTGGTCAGCGATGCTTCTTGACGAATCTGTCGCCCGCCGGCTGCGCAGCGAGGGCTACGACCGCTGGATGCGCAACCTCGCGTCGACGGGATACTGTCACAACCCGGTGCGGCTCGTGGGCTCCTCCACGACGCTGCGCGAGGCATCCGGCGAAGTGCTGTCGGAGTACGCATCAGCGAACGAACCAGACGGCGTCACCTTCACTCGTTGCGGCAACCGCCGCGCGACCCGCTGCGAGTCGTGCAGTCACGAGTACAAGGGCGACACCTGGCACATGATCATGGCGGGTGCCGCTGGCGGCATGAAGGACGTCCCGGAGGATGTCTCCGAGCATCCGATGGTCTTCCTGACGCTGACGGCGCCCTCCTTCGGGACGGTGCATTCGACCGCCACCGATCGGCGCAGCGGGGTCTGCGAGCATGGCAACCCGACCGGATGCCGTTGCCACCACGACGACGATGATCCTCGTCGGGGCGATGCCGTTTGCGCTCAGTGCTATGACTATGCGGGTCACATCGCGTGGCAGTTCCACGCTCCTGAGTTGTGGCGACGGTTCACGATTCGGCTCAGGCGTGAACTGGCTCGCTCCCTCGGGATGACCCAGCGCGTAGCTGCTCGCGTCGTGCGTCTGCAGTTCGCAAAGGTCGCCGAGTTCCAGCGACGGGGCGTCGTGCACTTTCATGCGATCGTCCGGTTGGACGGTGTCCATCCCGAGCAGATGTTTCCCGTCCCTCCTGTCGCCGTAACCACCGAGCATCTCGTCGCTGCCGTCCACGCTGCGGTCCGTAAGACCTCGGTCACGGCCGCGCCGCTTCCGGGCGACGAACATGCTCGAGTTCTTCACTGGGGCAAGCAATTCGATGTCCGACCAATCGTCCGTCGGGAGGGACTTGACGGTTCTCTCTCGGATCGTGCAGTCGCTGCGTACATCGCTAAGTACGCGACGAAGGCGACCGAAGACCTCGAGCCGACAGGCGAAGGACGAGATCACATCAAGCGCATCAAGTCGATGGTTCGCGACCTCGCCACTCAAGTCGATCCGGATGGGCCATACACGCAGCTTCATCGCTGGGACGGGATGCTCGGATTCCGCGGACACTTCTCGACCAAGTCGCGCCGGTACTCGGTGACGCTCAGCTCGCTCCGTGGTGCGCGTCGCACGTGGAGGTTGAAGCACCTGCTCGCCAAGACCAAACCGACCGAGGAGATTGCACCTGACGAGGTGCTCGTCATCGGCTCATGGTCGTACGCAGGCATGGGCTGGCTCACTGACGGTGACCGAGCGCTCGCGACAGAGGCCGCCGAAGCAGCGCGACAGTGGCGCCAGCACCGCGCTCACGATCGAAAGAACCCACCCAACGAAAGGAGTACGACATGACCATCCAGACGCTCATCGAAGACACCGAGATCGTCGAGCACGTCGAGCAGAACGACTATTTGACCCGTCGCGAGGCAGCCTCACTCTGCCGCGTGCCGCTGTCTACGTTCGACTCGCTGCGCAGGCAGAACCGCTTCCCGTTCCCGGACGCGCACATGGGCAAGCACATGCTGTGGCGGGCGTCGACGGTCGCCGCCTTCCTCGAGGCGGGAGGGACTGGCCGTGTCGGCTGATCGTGACGCACGGATCGACCCGAAGACGCGTCGGCCGCTCCCGGAGGGGATTCGGTTCCGCAAGGATCGGGGCAAGTATCAAGTGCGGGTGTGGGGGATCGGGCTTAACGGGGAGCAGCGCGAGCGGAGCTTCTATGCCGACACCCTCGCGGCGGCCAAGAAGATTCGCAATGAGTCTGTAGTCCGGAATCACCCGGACGGCGACATGACGCTTGCTCAGTGGCACAGGCGGTACTGGCCTGTGCTTCAGGGCAGCATTCGCGCATCGACTGCTCGCGCCTACGAGCGTGGCTGGCGTCTGCGGGTCAAACCTTGGCTGGGGCACATCAAACTCGAGAACCTGACGGCCGGGAAGATCGAAGAGGCCATGGCGGGGTGGACGGGCCAGTCGTCGACGCTCATCGATGCTCTCTCGGTGCTGAGTCGCCTACTCGACGGCGCGGTCCGTGCGCGACTGGTGCCGCTAAATCAAGCACGGCTTGCGCGGCGTCCGAGGTCGGATACGTCGATTAGCTTGCGGTCTCGGGCACTGACTGCCGCGGAAGTACCGATCCTTCTGGCTGCGATCGATGATGTGCACTACCGGCGCTACATCGCCTCCCTCGTCTATACCGGCATGCGTGCCAACGAGGCGACGGCGCTGCGCATCGAGGATGTCGATCTTGCGCACCGAACGATTCATGTGCGCCGCGCTTTCAGCATTGGTGCGGATGGCCTAGGCGTGGAACTGACTCCGAAGGGGCATACGGAGCGAGATGTTCCGATACCGACGCCACTCGTTGCTTTGTTGACGGATGCCATGTCGGGCAAGCGTCGCGGCGACCTTCTCTTCACCGGACCGAGGGGCGGGCGAATCAACGCTTCCAACGTCCGGCGTGCGGTCGACTGGAAGACGCTGCGTAGAAAGCTGTACCGGGACGATCTACGTATCCACGATCTGCGGCACACCTTCGCGACCATGATGTTCGACGCTGGGGCGTCCGCGAACGACGTGCAAGCCATCCTCGGCCACTCGACCATGCAGATGACCGAGCGCTACAGCCGGGCTCGCTCCGATGCTGCCCAGCGCGCTGCGGCCGCAATTGACTCTCTGTTCGGCAAGGGGGAGTGATGAACGCTCGCGACGATCTCGAGCGCCTGCTCGCGAACCCTGAATGCTATGCGATCCTCGTCAACGCGCTGGAGGACTACGCCGGAACGCTGAGAGGTCACGTTGAGACCTTCGTGAACGAGGCTGAAGCTGCGTACTTCGAGCGGTGCATTCAACACGTAGAGGTGCTGCGGGACGTGTTCGAGCGCTGGCCGTGATCTTTCTTCGGAGTCCGGTGTCCGCGAACCGCTGATTCGACGGCTTATATGAGGAAGGCGCGAGAGGAGCGCCCACAACAAGGAGGAGGATCTCATGGGACATTGGCTGCGAGTAGTCGTGAAGGTGTCGAACAACGTTGGCGATGTGCAGGGGTGGCTGGTCGGCCCCGATACTGAGCTTGAGGTGATTCCCGGGGCAGGAGATCTTCTCTCGTTTGACGACGATCGAGCAGCCGCGCTAAGCACAGTCCTCGGCTCGGGTCCGTTCGTGGTTCAGGCGCGACACTTCCGGACCGCTGTCGAGAAGCGCGACGGCCTGGCGGCTCGCATCGTTGTGGGTGCGAGGGCGGAGGAGCAGCTTGAATTGCTTCGACGCAGGGACGAGTGGCTTGACTTCTCGACCGCAGCGGTCGGGTGTGTGTACGGAGGCTGCGTACGAGACCGGAAGCGGGAAGCGGACAGCGCACTCTGGACCTGCACGACATCGGGTCACAACCTTTGCCTCAGTTGCGATCGTCCGGTTCGCGGGTCGATGGCCTTCTGCGCTTACCATGATGCATCCGAGTTCTGACCGCCACGTTGGCGATGACGGGGAGCGAATGTGAGCGACTTCGACTTCGACGCGATCGACTTCGTGACGAGTGACCACCACTTCGGTCACGCACGGATCAGCGAACTCGCCGGCCGGCCTTTCTCGTCGGTCGATGAGATGAACGCTGTGATGATCGAACGATGGAATGCGCTCGTGAAGCCGGATGAGGTAGTGCTGCACCTCGGGGATCTTGCCCTCGGCCCTATCGAGCAGAGCGTCGGACTCACGTCGCGGCTGAACGGCAAGCGCCTTCTCGTCCCGGGGAATCATGACCGTGTCTCCCCAGCGACGCAGTCGAACCGGGCGATTGAGCGATTTCGACCGATCTACGAGGACGCTGGCTGGACGGTTCTTCCTGAGGTTGTCGAGGGCACGCGTCACGGCGCACGGCTCCTGGCCTCACACTATCCGTATGCGGGCGACAGCACCGGCGTCGAGCGTCACAGTTCGCATCGTCCCGCCGACGCCGGTATTCCGCTGATCCACGGACACACGCACGAGAACGACTTCGGGCCGCATGGCTCGCACGAGTTTCACGTCGGTGTAGATGCCTTCGGCTTCGCGCCGATCCAGTTCGAACTGATCGACGCTTGGCTCGAAGACTTGCGCCGCGAAGAAGAGAGCATCGCTGCGATCGTGCGTGAACGTACGGTTGCAGGCGAGAGTACCCCGCTGGATGAGCTGGCCCGCGAGTTTGGTGTCGATCTCGGCGGGGGAGACGCAGTCTAGGATTGCTCGATCTCGGAGGGTTACGCTTCAGTGCGTCCCGAGGTAGCCTGCCAGGTTATGAAAAAACACGAAGCTACCACGGTCGAGATCGACGGTGAGATCCACGAAGTCATCTTCGTTGGTGATCTCAGCGATGCGGAGCGGGCCGCTCAAGATATTCCCCCGAGGGGAACGAAGTGTGCCTGTGATCGCTGCACATGCGAGAACGAGGGTGATGCCGGAACCATCGAACACCCGATATGCGGATGCTGTCGTGCCGACTGTCCAGACGTGCATCCCGACGCCGAGATCAACGCAAAATGAGGGGCAACCGGCCCCAGACCGGCCCAAGCGCCTCTGACGGGCCTGCTCTGGTGGGATTCGCTCGCTCAACGATCGGCGTGAGTCTGGGCCCTTCGATAAGCTCAGGGACCTAAGCCGCCGACTCTGGAAACCCGCCCCCATCAGGGCAAAGCAAAACCCCCGCCATGTAGAAGCTAGGCGAGGGTTTCTAGGATCACTGTAATGATGACCCCTGTGGCTCCGACGGGCGTCGATCCCGTGACCTCACGATTTTCAGTCGTGCGCTCTACCAACTGAGCTACAGAGCCATGCGGCACATCGTAAATCCGCCGCATCCTAGACGAAAGGCCCTCTTCGAAAAAAGGGCCCGTCGCATAGAGCGACCCTGACGGGACTTGAACCCGCGACCTCCGCCGTGACAGGGCGGCACGCTAACCAACTGCGCTACAGGGCCATACTTTTAAATTGTATCGGATGGAGTGACCCCAACGGGATTCGAACCCGTGCTACCGCCGTGAAAGGGCGGCGTCCTAGGCCGCTAAACGATGGGGCCGAAGGGCGTCCCGGGGGACTTCCTTGCCGACGCTCAAGCATAAAGGATGACGCGGCGAAAACACCAATCGAGGGCGAGCCTGCTGGCCGCCCGGGCGTTTCGGGAGGACGATGGACGGTGCGCAGTGCGACCGCTCGACAGGAATTTCTTGTTGCGGATGTTAAAGATGTTGTTAGTGTGGCATGTGTGATTTCGGCGGAAGGGGCCGTGTGAACGTGGAGCAGTCCGCCGTGGATGCTGCGCTCGAAGCAGGGGACTCCTGTGGCTGCGCGCCCAGCATCGCCGAGCGCCGTACCCTCTGGGGCAAAGGTGCACTCACCCGCCGTAACGCCCTCGGGCTCGGCGCGATCGGCGTCGTCGCTATCAGTGCTTTCGGGATCGGTTCCGGCATCAATGCCGCATACGCCGCCGACTACCCGAGCTGGGATGACGTCCAGCGGGCCAAGAAGAACGAGGCGTCGAAGGCCGCCGAGGTCTCCCGCATCAAGGGTCTGATCCAGTCGCTCGCCCAGCGCGTCACCGAGACCCAGGCCGCGGCCGAAGCCGCCGCCGCCGAGTACTACGAAGCGCAGCAGGAGTACTTCGCCGCCATCGCCACCGCAGAGTCGCTGCAAGCGCAGGCCGATGAGCAGGCGCTGCTCGCCGACGACTCCGCACGCAAAGCAGGCCAGGTGGCCACCCAGCTATACCGCAACGGCGGGGACGACACGGCCCTCGAGCTCTTCTTCGCCGGCTCGGCGACCAACGCCGACGACCTGCTCTCGCGCCTCGGCACGATGGACAAGCTCCTCGAATACAACCAGTCGGTGTACGACGACGCCGTCGCCGCACGCAACTCGGCACAGGCCCTCAGCGACCAGGCCGTCGTCGCCCGCGACGAGCGCGATCGCCTGCAGAAGGTCGCCGAAGAGAAGATGGTCGCGGCCCAGGAGGCCGCTCAGGCCGCTCAGGCCGCGCTCGACGAGCAGTCCGCGAACCTCGAGACGCTGAAGGCTCAGCTGGAAGCGCTGCAGAGCAACACCAGCAAGACGGTCGCCGAGTACCAGGAAGGCGTTCGCGTCCGCAAAGCCGAAGAAGCGCGGCGGCGGGCTGCGGCCGCGGCTGCTGCCGCCAAGGCCGCGGAGGAAGCCGCGAAGAACAACGGCGGCGGCGGTGGCGGAGGCGGTTCTGCCGGTAGCGGCGGCTGGGTCCGCCCGCACGGCGGTTACCGTTCCTCGGGTTACGGCCCGCGCTCGCAGCAGTGCAACAACAACGGCTGCTCGTCCAGCTGGCACTACGGCGTCGACCTCGCCAACGGCTGCGGCGCCCCGATCTACGCGGCGCACTCCGGCACCGTGGACTACGCCGGCCTCAACGGCGGCTGGACCTGGGGCTACGGCAACTACATCCGCATCCAGCACGGCGGCGGCGTCGGCACCGGCTACGGACACCTGAGCAGCATCGCGGTGCGCTACGGGCAGCGGGTCAACGCCGGACAGGTCATCGGATACTCGGGCAACACCGGCGGGTCCTTCGGCTGCCACCTCCACTTCGAGGTCTACATCAACGGCGGGTACACGAACCCGATCAACTTCATGGCGGCGCGCGGCATCTCGGTCTGAGCGTCCCCCGCTACGAAGAAGCCCTCGGCCGCGATCGCGCAGCCGAGGGCTTCTTCGTGTCCGGAGAGGTCAGTGACCCTGCTCGCCGAAGCGGGCGATCGACTCGTCGAGGATGCGCTGCGCCTCGGCGGCGTTGCCCCACTCGTCGACCTTGACCCACTTGTTCGGCTCGAGGTCCTTGTAGTGCTCGAAGAAGTGCGCGATCTCTTTCTTCGTGTACTCGGCCAGGTCGTCGACGTCCTGGATGTGCGACCAGCGCGGGTCCTTGCTCAGCACGGCGACGAGCTTGTCGTCTCCGCCGGCTTCGTCGCTCATCTTCAGCACGGCGACGGGGCGGACCTCGACGACCACGCCGGGGTAGATCGCGTGGTCGAGCAGCACGAGCACGTCGAGCGGGTCGCCGTCCTCGCCGAGCGTGTTGTCGAAGTAGCCGTAGTCGGCCGGGTAACCGAAGGTCGTGTACAGAACGCGGTCGAGGTGGACCCGCCCGGTCTCGTGGTCGACCTCGTACTTGACGCGGCTGCCGCGCGGAATCTCGATGACGGCGTCGTGTGCGCCCATGCGTGTGCTCCTCAGAAATGACGGTTGGATGCCGCGGACAAGCCTACCTGCGTGCGCGCAGCAGCAGTTTCTCGAGCGGGTCCGACAGCGCGACCAGCAACAGCGCGAAGTACCCGATGCAGGGGAGCGGTGTCCATCTGACCGAGCATCGCCGTCGGCACCGGCAGCCACACGATGGTCAGCATCCATGCGACTGTGATCCACAGCAGCGCTGCCCGCTGTGCTCGACGAGGAATTCGCCGGTGTCCGTGCCGGCGTCCGCTGCCTCCGAGACCGACTCCAGCAACGGCAGGATCAGCAGGGTCATCGCGATCGCCACAACGGCATCGACGAACGCCTTCAATCGCTCCGGTGCGAACGTCGCCTGGTCGGTCACCCGCTCAGAGTACGACCGTGAGGGACGCCGATGGTAGGGGGAGCCCGGTGTCGTAGCGTTGGAGGATGCCATCGCTTCCGCCCGCCGTCGCAGAGATCCGCCTCGCCGTACGCACCGCGCTCACGAGTCTCCCGGACGGGGTGACGGTCATCGTCGCGCTCTCCGGCGGCGCGGACTCGCTCGCGCTCGCTGCCGCGACCGCGTTCGAGGCGCGCTCGCGGGGGATGCAGGTGCTGAGCGCCACGATCGATCACGGGTTGCAGGACGGGTCGCCGGATGCCGCGGCATCCGCTGCCTCGAAGGCGGAGTCCCTCGGCATCCGGGCGCGGGCCGAGCGGGTGCAGGTGGATGCAGAATCGGATGCCGGCACCGAGGCGGCTGCTCGCGACGCGCGCTACGCCGCGCTCCGCCGCATCGCGACGGACGAGCGTGCTGCGGCCGTCCTGCTGGGCCACACGCTCGACGATCAAGCCGAGACCGTGCTGCTCGGCCTCGCCCGCGGCTCCGGTGCCGCGAGTCTGCAGGGCATGGCGGCGCGTCGGGAGGACGAGGACGGCACGGTGTGGCTGCGACCGATGCTCGGGGTGCGCCGGGTGACGACCGAGGCCTTCTGCACAGCATCCGACCTCGAACCGTGGCACGATCCGCACAACCGTGAGCACCGCTTCGCGCGCGTGCGGGTGCGCGAGAGCGTGATGCCCGTCCTCGAGTCGGAGCTCGGGCCCGGCGTCGCGGAGGCCCTCGCCCGCACCGCCGAGCAGCTGCGGGAGGATGCCGAGGCGTTCGACGAGATCATCCACGAGACGATCGAGGACATCGTCGAGCACGCCGAGGCCGGCATCTCCGTCAGCGTTCCAGCGCTCGCCGCGAACCCCGCAGCGCTGCGCAACCGGATCATCCGCCTCGTCGCGCACAGCGAGTTCGGTGCGAGCCTCACTCGCACCCAGACGCTCGAGGTCGCACGCCTGGTCACCGACTGGTCGGGTCAGGGGCCGATCGATCTTCCCGGCTGCTCGGCTGCACGCGTCGACGGGCGAGTCGTGTTCACCGCGCGATAGCGAGGAGCACGGCGAGGAGCCGAAGCGGCCACTTCCCACCGAACAGGCCGCCCAGCAGATCGCCGATCCCGCCGCGAGACGCCGAATTGCCGAACCCACGGGATCCGTCACCTAAAATCGAGTCATGCGTGCGGCTGAGATCCAGGATGACCTTGCAGAGATCCTCATCACAGAGGAGGAGATCAAAGCGAAGCTCGAAGAGCTCGCAGCTCAGGTGACGAAGGACTACGAAGGCAAGGACCTGCTCCTGGTCGGCGTCCTCAAGGGCGCCGTGATGGTGATGGCCGATTTCGCCCGCGCACTTCCCGTCCACGCGCCGATGGACTGGATGGCGGTGTCGAGCTACGGCTCCAGCACGAAGTCGAGCGGTGTCGTCCAGATCCGCAAGGACCTCGACACCGATCTGCACGGCAAGCACGTGCTCATCGTCGAAGACATCATCGACTCCGGTCTCACCCTCAGCTGGCTGCTCGAGAACTTCGAGTCGCGCGGCCCCGAGTCGCTCGAGGTGCTGGCGCTGCTGCGCAAGCCCGACGCCGCGAAGGTCGAGATCGACTGCAAGTACGTCGGATTCGACATCCCCACCGACTTCGTCGTCGGCTACGGCCTCGACTACGACGAGCGCTACCGCAACCTGCGCGACATCGCCGTGCTCGCGCCGCACGTCTACTCCTGACGCCCTCTGTCCCTGACGCCCGACGAGCCGTACGCCGTGGGCGAATCACAGCGGGGCCCAAGGACGCGCGCGATACGCTGAACGGATCATGGACGTGAAGAAGATCACCCGCAACCCACTGCTCTACGTGGTGCTGATCGGTGTGCTGCTGTTCGGCGGGTTCCTGCTGATCTCGAACCTGGGCGCTCCGAAGACGATCACGACGCAGCAGGGTCTCGACCTGCTCGCGGGCGAGACCGTCACCGAGGTCACCACGACAGACGGTGATCAGCGCGTCGACATGACGCTCTCGAAGGCGTTCGAGGACTCCACGCAGGTGCAGTTCTACTACGTCGAGGCGCGTGCGGACGAGGTCGTCTCCGCCATCAACTCCGCCGAGCCCAAGGACGGCTTCAACGACGTCGTACCCCGTGCCACCTGGTTCGACGGGTTCCTCTCTCTGCTCCTTCCGCTCGTGCTGCTCGGCCTGCTGTTCTGGTGGCTCCTCTCGTCCATGCAGGGCGGCGGCGGCAAGGTCATGCAGTTCGGCAAGTCCAAGGCCAAGCTCGTCAGCAAGGAGACGCCGACAGTCACCTTCGCCGACGTCGCCGGCGCCGACGAGGCCATCGAGGAGCTCGAGGAGATCAAGGAGTTCCTCCAGGACCCCGCGAAGTTCCAGGCGATCGGCGCCCGCATCCCGAAGGGCGTGCTGCTGTACGGCCCTCCCGGCACCGGTAAGACCCTTCTCGCGCGCGCGGTCGCCGGTGAGGCCGGTGCTCCGTTCTACTCGATCTCCGGTTCGGACTTCGTCGAGATGTTCGTCGGCGTCGGAGCATCCCGCGTGCGCGACCTGTTCAACCAGGCCAAGGAGAACGCCCCCGCGATCATCTTCATCGACGAGATCGACGCCGTCGGCCGTCACCGTGGCGCCGGCATGGGCGGCGGCAACGACGAGCGCGAGCAGACGCTGAACCAGATGCTCGTCGAGATGGACGGCTTCGACCCGAACGCGAACGTCATCGTGATCGCGGCCACGAACCGTCCCGACATCCTCGACCCCGCGCTGCTGCGCCCCGGCCGCTTCGACCGCCAGATCGGCGTGGATGCTCCGGACCTCAAGGGCCGTCTGCACATCCTCGAGGTGCACTCGAAGGGCAAGCCTCTCTCCAAGAGCGTCGACCTCGAGGTCGTCGCCCGCAAGACGCCGGGATTCACCGGCGCCGATCTCGCCAACGTCCTCAACGAGGCAGCCCTGCTGACGGCGCGCTCGAACGCACAGCTGGTCGACAACCGTGCTCTCGACGAGGCCATCGACCGCGTGATCGCCGGCCCGCAGCGCCGCACCCGCGTCATGAAGGATCGCGAGAAGCTCATCACGGCGTACCACGAGGGCGGTCACGCGCTGGCCGCGGCGGCGATGAACTACACCGACCCCGTGACCAAGATCACGATCCTGCCGCGCGGCAAGGCGCTCGGATACACGATGGTCATGCCGGTCGACGACAAGTACTCCGTCACCCGCAACGAACTGCAGGACCAGCTCACCTACGCCATGGGCGGACGCGTCGCGGAGGAGCTCGTCTTCCACGACCCGACCACCGGCGCATCGAACGACATCGAGAAGGCCACCGGCATCGCCCGCAAGATGGTCATCGAGTACGGCATGACCACCGAACTCGGGCCGGTCAAGCTCGGCTCCGAGGGCGGCGAACCGTTCGCGGGTCGCGACATGGGCCGCGGCCGCGAGTACTCCGAGTCGGTTGCCGAGCGCGTCGACGTCGAGGTGCGCGGACTGATCGAGCAGGCGCACGACGAGGCGTACCAGGTGATCAGCGACAACCGAGACATCCTCGACCGCCTGGCTCTCGCGCTGCTCGAGGAGGAGACGCTCGACCACAACCAGATCGCCGAGATCTTCAAGGACGTGCGCAAGCTTCCGGAGCGCCCGCTGTGGCTGTCGAGCTCCGACCGTCCGGTGTCCGATCGCCCGCCGATCGAGATGCCCAAGCGCGTGGTCCCCGCCGACGCCGCGGCATCCGTCGACGGCTCGGCGGACGCGACGGCGCTGCGCGGCGCCACCGGCGGCGCTCCCGCCTCTGGTCAGGCGCGCCCGGCGACGGCCTGATCGTGGCCGTCGACCGGGAACGGATCGAGCGGCTGACACGAGAGCTGCTCGAGGCGATCGGCGAGGACCCCGACCGGCCGGGTCTCAAGCAGACGCCGGCGCGCGTCGCCGAGTTGTACGACGAGTTCTTCTCGGGCGTCGGTGAGGATGCGGCATCCCCCCTCGCCCGCACCATCAGCGTCTCTCGGGGCCCCGCCCCTGAGACCCTGCCCTCCGGGGCCGTCCTGCTGCGCGACATCCGCTTCCGCTCCGTGTGCGAGCACCATCTGCTGCCCTTCGCCGGTCACGCGCACATCGCCTACCAGCCCGGTGAACAGGTCGTCGGGCTCGGCGCGCTCGTCCGCGTCGTCGAGACCATCGCGGCACGCCCGCAGGTGCAGGAGCGCCTCGGCGAGCAGATCGCCGACACGATCGCCGAGCACCTTGACACGCGCGGGGTGCTCGTCGTGCTGGATGCCGTGCACGGATGCGTCACGATGCGGGGCGGACGTCAGACGGATGCCTCGACCCTCACCATCGCGGCACGCGGCGAGTACACCGACCCTGTCGCGCGCGCAGAACTGATCGCTCTCATCGGATCCCTCCGACCGGCTCAGGGAGCGGAACGGTGACCGTGATCTGGGGAATCGTCAACGTCACCACCGACTCGTTCAGCGACGGCGGCCGGTACATCGATCCGGAGCGCGCGATCGCGCACGGATTGGCACTGCAGGATGCCGGGGCGACCATCCTCGACATCGGCGGGGAGTCCACGCGCCCCGGCTCCGAGCGCGTCGAGCCGGCGGTCGAGCAGCAGCGCGTGGTCCCGGTGATCCAGGAGCTCGCCGCGCGCGGCATCGCCGTGAGCATCGACACCCTGAACGCCTCCACGGCCGCCGCGGCCGTCCGGGCCGGCGCCCGCATCGTCAACGACGTCTCCGGTGGTCTTGCCGACCCCGAGATGCGCGCGGCCGTCGCCGAGTCCGGCGCCGACTTCGCCATCGGTCACTGGCGCGGCCCGTCCACCGACATGTACGCGCGCGCGGAGTACCGGCGGGCATCGCGGGAGGTCGCAGGTGAGCTGCGCGAGCGCGTCGGCGAGGCCGCGGCCGCCGGCATCGCCCCCTCTCGCATCATCCTCGACCCCGGCATCGGCTTCGCGAAAGCGGGCGACCAGAACTGGGACGTGCTGCGCGGACTCGACGACATCACCGCCCTCGGCCATCGCGTGCTCATCGGCACCTCGCGCAAGCGCTTCCTCGCAGAGGCACTCGGCGGCGGCGAGGTGTCCGAGGAGCGTCGTGACCTCGCCACCGCCGTCACGAGCGCCCTTGCCGTCCGCCACGATGTCTGGGCGGTGCGCGTCCACAACGTCGCCGCGACCCGTGACGCCCTGGCGATCGCTCACGCGTGGGAGGGCTGAGATGACGCGCCAGGAGATGACGAGCGACGAGATCCGCCTCACGGGCCTCACCGTCTTCGGTCGGCACGGCGTCTTCGCGCACGAGCGCGAGAACGGGCAGGAGTTCACGATCGATCTGAGCCTGCAGCTGTCGCTGGCGGATGCCGCGGCATCCGACGACGTCGCCGACACCGTGCACTACGGCGAGCTCGCCGAGAGCGTCGCCGCGGTCGTGGCCGGTGAACCGGTGAACCTCATCGAGACGCTCGCGCAACGAATCGCGGACGTCGCACTCGGCGACCGGCGGGTCCGCGCCGTCGAAGTCACCGTCCACAAGCCGCACGCCCCGATCCCGCTGACGTTCGCGGACGTCGCCGTCACACTCCGCCGCGCTCGCACCGAGGAGGCCTGATGGTCCGGATGCCTCCGATGCCGGCACCCGACCCGCGGCCGGGCCGCGATGCGGTCGAGGCGGTCATCGCCCTCGGAGCGAACCTCGGAGATCGCACCGAGACCATCCGGCGGGCGGCCGCGCGCATCGCCCGCCTGCCCCTCGTCGACGACCTGCGCCTGTCCGATCTGCACGAGACGGTCGCCGTCCGCCTGGACGGTCCGGATCCCGACGCGCCGAGCTACGTGAACGCCGTGGCGCTGATGACCACCCGGCTCGCGCCGCAGGTGCTGCTCGGGCTGCTGCACGCCATCGAGGAGGAACACGGCCGCGAGCGCCGCGAGCGCTGGGGTGACCGTACGCTCGACCTCGACCTCATCGCTTACGGCGGGCTGCGATCCGACGATCCGCACGTGCTGCTCCCGCACCCGCGCGCAGCCGAGCGGCTGTTCGTGCTCGAGCCGTGGCTGAGCCTCGACCCCGATGCCGCGATCCCCGGCCGCGGGCGCGTCGCCGATCTGATCGAGGCCCTGCGCCGATGAAGCGCACCTCGGCGCTCGCCCTCATCCTCCTGGCCCTGGCCGGAGGAGGGATCGGCTATCTCATCGACCACCTGCTCACAGTCGGCGGACGGGCGACGTTCTCACCGTCAGGGTTCCTGCCGCTGCTTCTGCTCGTGCTCGCGGCATCCGTGATCACCCTTGCGTGGCCTGTGCGGCGAAGTGTGCGCGGGCCGTCGCGCGCGCGTATCGACCCGTTCCGCGCGATGCGTGTGGCGACCCTGGCACGTGCATCCAGCCTGCTCGGCGCGATCATGACGGGATTCGGATCCGGACTGCTGGCGTTCCTCCTGTCGCGTCCCGTCGCACCCCAGGTAGGGTCGGTTGTGGCGATGGCGGCGCTCGTGGCGAGTTCGCTCGCACTCGTTGTCGCAGCCCTCGTCGCCGAACAGTTCTGCACCCTGCCGAAGGATCCTGATGACAGACAGCCAGATGACCCCGCCGGAGCCGACGGGAGCTGATCGGCCGCAGCCCGCTGCCGCCCCCGTTCTCGACGAGGGCACCTATGAGCAGCTGCGCGAGCCGCGAGGCGCCGGACGTCTCGCACTCGATGGCCGATGGCACCAGATCTCGCCGCGCTACGTCACCTCGCAGTTCCTGCAGAACGGCCTCGTTCTCGCGCTCCTGGTCATCGTGGTGCTGGTGCTGACGCTCGTGCTGGACCAGACCTGGGCGTGGATCCCCGGGGGCATCCTCGCTGCGGTCATCCTCGTGACGCTGGCGATCCTGCCGCGCCAGGCGAGGGCGATCGGCTACATGCTGCGTGAGGACGACATCGTGTTCCGCAAGGGCATCCTCTGGCAGCGCATCATCGCCGTCCCCTACGGCAGGATGCAGCTCGTCGATATCACGCACGGGCCGCTCGATCGCGCATTCGGCGTCGCCCAGCTGAAGATGGTCACCGCGGCCGCGACCACCGGCGTGCAGATCCCCGGACTCACGCAGGCCGCGGCCGAGTCGCTGCGCGACACGCTGATCGACGTCGCCGAGACGCGCCGGACGGGCCTGTGAGCACGCCCGAGCAGCCGGAGCAGTTCGCGGGACAGGCGCCCGCACAACCGCCGCTGCCGCCCGTCCCCGAGCCGCCCGCCGACGTCGACTCGCTCGCGGACGGCGAATGGCATCGCCTGCACCCGCTGACACCGCTGTTCAAGGGCGGACTGGTGCTGATCATCGTGGCGGGCATCGTGCTCAACAGCTTCCGCGATCGCATCATCTACTGGATGGTCAACGCATTCGCGCCGCAGGCGCACGTCGAGGACTACTCGGCCGGAGACCCGGTCGACTGGGTGCTGTCGAACAATTTCATCCTGATCGCACTGCTCATCGTGCTCGGCGTGCTGATCGTGCTGATCGCGGCGTTCTGGATGGTGTGGCGGTTCCAGCAGTTCCGCATCTCGGAGGAGCACGTCGAGGTGCGCAAGGGCATCATCTTCCGGTCGCAGCGGCGTGCGCCCCTCGACCGCGTGCAGGGCGTGAACCTCACGAGACCGTTCCCCGCCCGCCTGATCGGCATGGCCAAGCTCGAGGTGGTCGGCGCAGGCACCGACGCGAACGTCCCGCTGGAGTACCTGTCGACCCCCAAGGCCGAGAGCGTGCGCGCGGACATCCTGCGCCTGGCATCCGGCGCTCGTGCGGCCCGCGCCGCCCGGCAGCGCGGAACGCAGGACGCTCCGGCCGGCACCCGCCGCTCCCAGCTCGTCGGTTCGATGAACACCGGCGTGAGCGGACTCATCGAAGGTGTCGACCTCGCCGACGTCGCGCCTGAGAGCGTCGTCAAGATCCCCACAGGGCGCCTCGTCGGATCGCAGCTGCTGGCGGGCCTGCTGTGGCTGGTGTTCTTCCTGGTGCTGTTCGGCATCACGATGGCGTTCACCGTGCCGGCGATCCTGGCCGACGGCGGCCCCGATGCCGGGTTCGGGATCCTCGGTGTCGCGCTCGGCATCGGCATCCCGTTCGTTATCGCCGCCGTGGCGATCACCTGGGCGCAGATCTCGAAGTCGCTGCGCTACTCGATCGCGCCGACGCCGGACGGTGTGCGCATCACCTATGGGCTGTTCACGACGATCACCGAGACCATCCCGCCGGGGCGCATCTTCGCCGTCGAGGTCACGCAGTCGATGCTGTGGCGCCCGTTCGGGTGGTGGGCGATCAAGATCAACCGCATGAGCGGCAAGAGCCTCGCGCAGCAGCAGTCGAGCACCGCGCAGCAGTTCAACATCGTGCTGCCGGTCGGCGTCGCCGCCGACGTGCAGCGGGTGCTCGGGCTGATCCTGCCCGATCTGCCGGAGGCCGACCTGCCACTGGTGTGGGAGCACGGAATCCAGGGCCCGCAGAAGCAGGGCGAGGATCCGTACCGGACCATGGCCCGACGCGCCTGGTGGCGCCGGCCCTTCTCCTGGAAGCGGCACGGCCTCGCCGTCACCGATTTCGGAATGCTGCTGCGCCGAGGCAACCTGTGGCGCAAGCTGGCGGTGTTCCCGCTGGTCCGGCTGCAGGGCATCTCCGCGGAGCAGGGTCCGATCGACCGGCTGCAGAAGGTGGCGGCGCTGAAGGCGCACAGTGTCACGGGGCCCGTGCTCGGCGAGATCGTCGGCATCGAGAGCGTCGAGGTCAATGCCGCTGTGAACGACATCGCGCATCGTGCCTCGGTCGCCGTACAGCGCGACCACAGCCACCGGTGGGCGATGGAGATCGAGGCGGAGGCGCCCGGTGCCGCGGAACCAGGAACGCAGGCGCCCGAGACCGTGGCGCCCGTCGAGATGGAGGCGCAGGTCCGGACCGAGGAGCCGCGTGAGTCGTGACGGCCGTCTCGGCGTCGGCATCGTCGGCGCCGGCCGCGTCGGACCTGTGATCGGTGCAGCGCTCGGCGGGGCCGGACACGCGATCACCGGCATCACCAGCGGATCGGACGACGACCGGGTCGCGGGGATCCTCCCCGGCGTGCCGGTGCTCGACGCCCCGGAAGTGCTGCGCCGAAGTGAACTGGTGATCCTGGCAGTCCCGCACGATGAGCTTCCGGGACTTGTGAGCGGACTCGCCGATCTGGGCGCGTGGCAGCCCGGGCAGCTCGTGCTGCACACCGATCCGGCCTACGGCATCGCGGTGCTGGAGCCCGCGCAGCGGTCGGGCGCGATCCCGCTCGCCGTGCATCCCGCGATCTCGTTCACCGGCACCTCGATCGACCTCCGCCAGCTGCAGGCCGGGTTCGCCGCGGTCACGGCACCCGCGCCGGTGCTGCCGATCGCGCAGGCGCTCGCGGTCGAGCTCGGCTGCGAGCCGGTCGTCATCGACGAGGAGGACCGTGCGGCGTACGCGGAGGCGATCGCGACGGCATCCGAGTTCTCCCGCGCCATCATCGGCCAGTCGACGTCGCTGCTGCGCGGCATCGGGATCGAGAACCCGGGCGGGTACCTGTCGGCACTCGTGCAGTCGACCGTCGAGACCGCTTTGCGCGAGGCATCCGACCCGCCCGCGATCTGACGCGCGTCGGCTGTGAACATTTCGACTCGCTGCGCTCGCTCAAGGCGTTTCGTCTGCGGCGGCTGGGCCGCCTCCGCTCAACGACCCGCGGGGCCGAAGCCTGTTCAGCAGCAGCGCCCCGCGGGTTGTTGAGCGAGTCGAAGGCGAGACGAAACGGGCTGAGCGACCGGAGGGAGCCGAAGCCTTCTCGGCAACGCGCTCAGCGTCCGCCCGAGAACCCGCCGCCGCCCCCGCCCCCGGAGAAGCCGCCCCCGGCGGAGCCGCCGAAACCCGACGAACTGCCGCTGCTGGGCGAGGAGTAGGTCGACGATGCGCGGGTGGCCGAGGCGATCAGTGCGACGCGCAGGGCGATGCCGTAGCTCGTGCCGTCGATCCAGCCCGGCTCCTGCTGCGCCGCGCCGTACGCGTGCTCGAGCACGGTGCCCCACTCGCGCTCCTGCCCGAACAGGATCGCGTAGGGCAGCAGCCGCTCGTACACGTGGATGATGTCGACGCCGCCGTCGCTGCGCCGCTCCGCGCCGCTGTACGACTGCAGCATCCGCAGTCGGTCCTCCTCCGCGACGCGGATGAACTCGCGCACTCCCTCGAGGTACTCCAGCTGCAGTGCGCCCTCGGGCGTGAGCACGGTGTGCTTCGAGAACGCCACGATGCTCGAGATCAGCACCAGCGCGCCGCACAGCAGCGTCACGAAGAACACCGGGCCAGCCGAGTCGCGGCCCATCGCGATGCTCCACACCAACAGTGCCACCATGACGGCGAACGCGAGCAGCGCGCCGGCCTGGACGATGCGCGCCGCCGTGCTCCGTGCCTTGGTCGTGAAACCGCGCTTCTCCGCCTCGCGCGCGGCCGATCTCAACAGCTTCTGCACGCGTCCTGCGAAGGACTTGCTGTTCTTCGGCATCTTCATCACGATGCCGATCTCGTCGCTGCCGAACAGCGCTTTGAGAGAGCGCTCGTCGATCGGGTCGGGGATCGGCGCATCCAGCCGGCGGAGTCGCGGGCGGCGCTTCTTCTCACCCTCGTCCGGGATGTCCTCCAGGCGCAGCATCCCGCGCACGGCGAGATGGATGATCTGCGCCGTGAGCGGGTTCTTCGCACCGGGGATGAGGCTGCTCGCCACTAGGGGCGGCATGGCATCCGGCACGTCGTACTGCGCGACGACGATCCCAGTGCCGCGCCGGCGGCGGCGGATCATCATGCTCGTCGCGAGCCAGCCGCAGACGGACAGGAGCGCAGCCCCGCCGCCGACGGCGTAGGGCAGCACATCGGTCGCCGGGCTCGGCAGGCGCGCCGGCGGCTGCGTCACGGTGCCGGGCTCGAGCGCGATAGCCAAGGTGACACCCTCACCGGCGGTGAGTGCCTCGGCCGAGACGGTGAACGTGCCGCCGGAGGCATCCAGTTCGCACGTGTCGACCGCGCCCTGACGCCCCTGATAGCAGGACGCGTCGCCGGTCAGGTGCTGGGCGAGGCCCTCGTCGAAGCGGACCTCCGCCTGGAACGATCCGATGTCCTGCGTGCTGTCGAGCGGGAGCAGATCCCAGTAGAACTCGTCGACCTCGGTGCCCGACGCGGCGATGACGACGTCGCGCATCTCGTACTCGATGACGTACGTCGTCGAGCCGTGCACGTAGTCGTCGTTCCCGGTGAGGACGTACAGCACGCCGTCGTCGTCCTCGGTCTCGTACGGCACGTCCTCGCCGTTCTCGTCGCGCACGGAGAGGATCGTGGTCTCGAGGCTTGCGCCCTGGTAGCGCTCCGGATAGCCGGCGACGATGCCGCGATTCTGGTCGGACTCGGGAAACTCGGCGACCCGCGTCTCCACGACGTGCAGTGTGGAGCGGCCGTCGTCGTCGATCCCGACGTCGAACGTCGCCTCCCACGAGGAGAAGTCGAAGTCGTCGACGTCGCCCGCAGCGGATGCCGAGGCGACGGTTCCGGCGAACAGCGCGGACGCTGCGACGGCCGCAAGCGAAAGGGAGCGGAGGAGCATGCTTCGAGGGTACTTGGCAGTGAACTCAGGCTCAGGGAACGTCTCTGAGGGCCGACGCTGCGGCGCCTCTGGCCGCAGGGGACGGGAGGCGCTCAGCCCCGCCCGGTAAACTCGGAGGCGACTTCCGAGGAGCCGCTATGACCACCGCGCCTGACGCGCCCGTTTCCACCCCAGACGCCGCCGAAGGCGAGGACGTCCACGAGCAGAAGGCCGTCCGTCTCGCCAAGCGCGAGCGCCTCATCGAGCAGCGGGCGAATGCCGCGGGCGGGGCGTTCCCTGTCGGCGTGCCGGTGACGCACCACATCCCGGCGCTGCGCGCCGAGTACGACGGCCTCGAGGCGGGCGCGGAGACCGGAGTCGTCGTCGGAGTCGCCGGCCGTGTCGTCTTCAGCCGCAACACGGGCAAGCTCTGCTTCGCCACGCTGCAGGCCGGTGACGGCTCGCGCATCCAGGCGATGATCTCGCTCGCGGAGGTGGGCGAGGACTCGCTTGCGCGCTGGAAGGAGTTCGTCGACCTCGGCGACCACGTCTTCGTGCACGGCCAGGTCATCTCCAGCCGGCGCGGCGAGCTGTCGATCATGGCCGACGACTGGGCGATCGCGTCCAAGGCGATCCTGCCGCTGCCGAACGCCTACGCCGAACTGAACGAGGAGAGCCGCGTACGCAGCCGCTACCTCGACCTGATCGTGCGCGAGCAGGCCCGCAGCAGCGTGCGCGCCCGCGCTGCGGTCAATGCGAGCCTGCGTGCGACGTTCGGATCGCACGACTACCTCGAGGTGGAGACCCCGATGCTGCAGGTGCAGCACGGCGGAGCATCCGCCCGCCCCTTCATCACCCACTCGAACGCGTTCGACACCGAGCTGTACCTGCGCATCGCGCCGGAGCTGTATCTCAAGCGCGCCGTCGTCGGCGGCATCGAGCGGGTCTTCGAGATCAACCGCAACTTCCGCAACGAGGGTGCCGACTCCACGCACAGCCCCGAGTTCGCGATGCTCGAGGCGTACCAGGCGTACGGCGACTACGACCAGATGGCCGAGCTCACGCAGGAGCTCGTGCAGCAGGCCGCGATCGCCGTCGCCGGATCCACGACGGTCACCTGGGCCGACGGCACCGACTACGACCTCGGCGGCGAGTGGGATCGCGTCTCGATGTACGAGTCGCTCTCGCAGGCGGCCGGACGCACCTTCACCCCCGAGGACGCGGTGGAGGATCTCATCGCGTTCGCCGAGGCCAACGGCGTCGACGTGCCGCCCCATGCGATCCACGGCAAGCTCATCGAGGAGCTGTGGGAGCACTTCGTCAAGCGCGATCTGGTGCGCCCGACGTTCGTCATGGACTTCCCCGTCGACACCTCTCCGCTGGTGCGCGAGCACCGCTCGATCCCCGGCGTCGTCGAGAAGTGGGACCTGTACGTGCGCGGCTTCGAGCTCGCCACCGGGTACTCCGAGCTGGTGGACCCTGTCATCCAGCGCGAGCGCTTCGTCGAGCAGGCCAAGCTCGCGGCATCCGGTGACGTCGAGGCGATGCGCGTCGACGAGGAGTTCCTGCGGGCGCTCGAGCACGGCATGCCGCCCTCCGGTGGCATGGGCATGGGCATCGACCGCCTTCTGATGGCGATCACGGGGCTGGGCATCCGCGAGACGATCCTCTTCCCGCTGGTCAAGTAGCTCAGCCGGCGTCCAGGCCGCTGCCGCGGCGGAACGTCCACTCGGGAAGCACGGCGGCGTCGATCAGGGCGCACAGCAGGCGCGCCAGCGGGTAGTCGGGGTCGATCTCGCCGGCCGCTTCGAGGTAGCGCGCCGCATGGGTCGAGCGCCCGAGCGCCCAGGACAGCCACGCGGCCGCGGTCAGCGGCGCCGTGCGCGACGCGCGCGGCGCGCGGGCCGCGACGTTGCGCACCAGCGAGAGGGCCACGCGCAGCCGGTCGGGATCCGGCGCGTCGCCCTGGCCGACGAACAGCCGCCCCAGCTCCGGCGGCACGGTCATGCCCTCGTGCGTGAAGGCGAGCTGTGCGTCGAGAGCGCGGATTCCGGTGGGCAGGTCCGTCGCCCACTGCAGCAGCGCGGCATCGCGGAAGGCCGGGCGGTTCAGGCACCACAGCAGCGCGGCCGACATGAACGGCGGCAGGTTCTCCGGACGCTCCAGCGCCGTCTCGAAGAACAGCGGGATGTCGTCGAGCAGGAGTGTCGCGGCCAGCGCCTGCGGATTCTCGCGCTCGGCGTGCGGCGACCCGTCGTGCGCGAGCACGTCCGACAGGTCGCGCAGAGCCCGTCCCACACGCTCCTTCTCCGCGAAGTCGACGGACGGCAGATCGGCACCGGCATCCTGGTCGCCCGAGACGTCGGCGATGCCGGGGAGCGCCGGCGTCTCGGGGATCTCGTCGAGCGGGTACAGCTCGGGCTCGTCCCCGACGTAGCTCGACCAGCCGCACGGCATGACGCACAGGGCGTCCACGATGCGCAGCCCGGAGTCCGCGGCGAGCGACAGCAGGTCCTCGACGACGACGGTCTCGGGAAGGACCATGCCGTCACGGGTGTGCTGCGGCAGCTCATCCGTGTAGACGATCACGGCGACGGCATCCGTCCCGCTGACGCGGGAGAGCAATCCGATCGCGGTGTCCACGTACTCGTCGAAGTCGGCGTCGTCGTGGGGGAGATCGATGCGCATCGCGCCGTGCGCGCGCGATCGCTGGAACGGCAGCAGCACGACGCTCTGCCGTGGCGTGAATCCGGCCAGGGCCGGGACGAGGCCGAGGAAATCGGCGGAATCTGTGGCTTTCAGGACTGTGCTCATGCCGCGAGTGTGGCCGAGCAGGCACCTCGAGAACCGGTACTCACAGGCCGGGTCCCGCATCCGCCGCTGTGCAGGAGGAGTGGGCTGAGCCACAGGATGACCGCGTACGATGGAGGCATGGACAACTTCTGGCTGGCGGTGGCGTGGTCGATCCTGCCGACCCTGGGAGTGAGCGTCGTCTTCTTCTTCGTGCTGCGCGGAATCATCCGCTTCGACCGCACCGAGCGCAAGGTCCACGCGCAGATCGAGGCCGAGGAGCGCGCGGCGCGCGGACTGCCTCCCCGCATCTGACGGCGAGGTCTGCAGCACCGGCTACGCTGAGTCCAGCGCCGGACCCGGCGTCTGATGCCGGATGCCCGGGGGTGAAGCGCATGGAACGGTGGCCGTTGTGGGTGCTGATCTTCGCCCTCGTGATCGACATCGCCATCCGCATCACCGCGATCATCATCATCCCGCGCAACCGTCGCCCGACCGCGGCGATGGCCTGGTTGCTCGCCGTCTTCTTCATCCCCTACGTCGGCGTCCTGCTGTTCCTTCTCATCGGGAACCCCCGATTGCCGCGCGCGCGTCGGCGCAAACAGGACCAGATCAACCGGTACATAGCCGAGACCAGCCACCAGCTGCACTTCGGTACCCTGCGCCCGAATGCGCCGGAGTGGCTCCGGTCAGTGGTGCACATGAACGAGAAGATGGGGGCGCTGCCGATCTCGGGTGACAACGGCGCTCACCTGATCAGCGGCTATCAGGAGTCACTGGACGCCATGGCGGAGGCGATCCGGGCGGCCGAAGAGTACGTCCATGTCGAGTTCTACATCCTGCAGTCGGATGCCTCGACCGACAACTTCTTCCGCGCGCTCGAGGAGGTCGCCGCCCGCGGCATCCCGGTGCGCGTACTTCTCGACCACTGGGCGAACCGGTGGAAGCCGCGGTACCGCGACACGATCCGTCGCCTGGACGCGATGGGAGCCGCGTGGCATCTGATGCTGCCCATGCAGCCGCTGAAGGGGCGGATGCAGCGTCCCGACCTGCGCAACCATCGCAAGCTCCTCGTGGTCGACGGCAAGGTCGGCTACCTCGGTTCGCAGAACATCACGGATTCCACCTACAACCTGCCGAAGAACATCAAGCGCGGCCTGCACTGGGTCGACCTGATGGTTCGTGTGGACGGGCCCATCGTGCTCGCGCTGAACGCGGTGTTCCTCAGCGACTGGTACAGCGAGACGGACGAGATCCTCGGCGAGATCGAGCTCACTCGCGCCGAGATCGGCACCGGCGACCTCGACTGCCAGATCGTGCCGTCCGGTCCCGGCTTCGTGGTGGAGAACAACCTGCGCCTCTTCCTCGCGCTGCTGTACGGCGCGCAGAGCAAGGCCATGATCATCAGCCCGTACTTCGTTCCCGACGAAGCGCTCCTGCTCGCGGTGAGCGCGGCGTGCGACCGAGGGGTGAAGGTCGAGCTGTTCGTATCAGAGGAGGGCGACCAGGCCGTCGTCTACCACGCCCAGCGCAGCTACTACGAAGCGCTGCTGCGGGCGGGCGTTCGTATCTGGATGTATCGCAAGCCCTACATCCTGCACACCAAGAGCCTGACGATCGACGACGATGTCGCGGTGATCGGCTCGAGCAACATGGACATGCGCTCCTTCGGCCTCAATCTCGAGATCTCGATGCTGGTCAGGGGCGAAGAGTTCGTCGCCGAGATGCGCGCCCTCGAGGACGAGTACCGCGCGCTCAGCCGCGAGCTCACCCTCGAGGAGTGGATGCAGCAGCCGCTGCGCTCGCGGGTGCTGGACAATCTCGCGCGCCTCACTTCCGCGCTCCAGTAACTGGCGCCGAGAGGGCGGTTCGGCACGGTCGAACGGCTCGTCACCGTGCCGGAATGCCCTTTCGAGACAGCCTGCGGCGTCCGCCGCGCCGGAGTAACCTGAACGCATGGTCACCTCGCGTCTGGCGCTCTCTGCTGCCGCTGCGCTCGCCGCGGCTCTCCTTCTCACCGGTTGCGCCTGGTCCCCGGGCGGGCAATCGCCGGAGAGCAGTGCGACGCCCGATGACGGCGGCACCACGGCGCCCGTCTCGAGCGACGACGTCGAAGCCGCCTGGCTCGACGACGGACGCATGTTCGCGATCGTCACGTGGGGCTCCTCCACCTGCATCCCGGTCGTCGACGAGATCACCGCCGAAGGGCAGAACGTCGCGGTCTCTCTCATCGATGCGCCGAGCGCCGACGGCGCCGAGCAGGCCTGTACGGCCGACCTCGCACCGAGGGCGAGCGTCGGGGCGTTCCCGGAGGGCGTCGACCCCACCAAGGACGTCGAGTTCACGGTCACCATGGGCGATGTCACGGATGACGTGGACCTCGACGGCAACGCGGCGCTCACGGGCGTCCCCGGCGACACCACCGAGTTCGCGCCGAGCGCCGGATGGTTCGACGACGAGGGCATCGTGCTCCTCACCTGGGGCTCGTCCACCTGCCCGCCGATGGTCGAGGGCGTGGAGGAGCAGGCCGGCGGCGCGACCGTGACGTTCACCACGCAGGACGGCGTGTGCACCATGGACATGGCCGGGCGCGCCACCGTCATCGGGCTCAGCGACGATGACGCCGCTGACGACGACGCCGATCGCGACGACGGCGAATTCACCCTCACGCTCGTCGGCGACAACCTCGACGGCACGGTGAGCGTCATCCGCGGCTGAGGCATCAGAGTCTCTCGACGGGATGCCCCTCCGGCAGCGCGAGCAGCAGCGCATCCGGCGCAACTCGGCAGCGGATGCGTACGGCGAGACCGAACTCATCCCCGTCCAGTTCGATCGCCGTCGGCGCGATCGGCCCGACCTCGGCTGACTGCCCGCGCAGATAGCGCACCGAGGCGTCCCTGCCGCGCCGCTGCAGCACCAGGCGTCCGGCGCGGAACCGGCGCAGCACCGAGTTGTCCCACCAGATCTTGCGCCAGACGCCCAGCCAGCCGAGGGGACCGGTGGGCTGGATGAGCGCCACGTCCATGACGCCGTCGGCGATCGATGCGGAGGGGATGAGGGCGATGCCGGCGGGGAGCGTGCCGCAGTTGGCGAACAGGACGCTGTGCACCTTGGTCGAGTGCAGCCGGGATTCGTCGACCTGGTAGACGATGCGAAACGGCTTCGCGCTCGGCAGCGAGCGTGCGGCACCGTCGACATACGCGACCCAGCCGACGGACCTCTTCAGATCCGGCCGGGTGTTCGCGATCATGTCGGCATCCAGGCCCATGCCCGCGAGAACGACGAAGGCATGCTCGCTCGACTCGCCGTCCTCCCTGGTGAGCTCTGCCCAACCGATGTCGATCGGATGCCGGAGATCACCGAGCGCCGCGCGGATCATCTTGTCGGGATCGAGGAGCGGAAGACCGAGGTTGCGGGCGAGCAGATTGCCCGTGCCGCTGGGGACGATCGCCAGCGGCACATCGGTGCCCGCCATCGCCTCGGCGACCGCGCGCACTGTGCCGTCGCCGCCGGCCACGAGCACGACGTCGACGCCTTCGGCGATCGCTTCGCGGGTCGCCTGCTGGCCGGCATCCTCGACCGTCGTCGGATAGAACAGCGGAGGCGCCCAGTCGGCTTCCCTGCACTGATGCCGCAGCGCGGCGCGCAGGCGCTTCTCATCGACCTTGATCGGGTTGTAGACGAGGGCCGCCTGGCGGTGCAGTGCCGTGCTCTTCGTCATGGCGATCACTCTACGGCGCGACGAAGTGGCACACCCTAAACTTGAGGAATGATCGACCTCGCCCTCCTCCGCGACCAGCCCGAGATCGTCCGCCGCTCGCAGTCCGCGCGCGGCCACGATGCCTCCACCGTCGACGCAGCGATCGAGGCGGACCGATCGCGTCGCGCAGCGCTCACCGCCTTCGAGGACCTGCGCGCCGAGCAGAACGCCTTCGGAAAGCAGGTCGCCAAGGCGCCCAAAGAGGAGAAGGCCGCGCTCGTCGCGCAGGCCAAGGAGCTCGCCGACCGCGTCAAGCAGGCGCAGCAGGAGGCGAACCAGGCGGCGGATGCCGCGGCATCCGCTCTCGCGCGCATCGAGAACGTCGTGATCGACGGCGTGCCCGCCGGCGGAGAGGCCGACTTCATCGAGCTGCGCCGCGTCGGCGAGACCCCCGTGTTCTCCTTCGAACCGCGCGACCACCTCGAGCTCGGCGAGCTGCTCGGCGCGATCGACATGGAACGCGGGGCGAAGGTGTCCGGTGCACGGTTCTACTTCCTGAAGGGGATCGGCGCGCGGCTCGAGATCGCGCTGATGAACCTCGCCCTCGACAAGGCGCTGCAGAACGGCTTCGTGCCGATGATCACGCCCACGCTGGTGCGTCCGGAGATCATGCAGGGCACCGGGTTCCTCGGCGAGCACGCCGATGAGGTCTACCACCTCGACAAGGACGACGACCTGTACCTCGTCGGAACCAGCGAGGTCGCGCTCGCCGGGTACCACAAGGACGAGATCGTCGACCTGGCCGCCGGCGCCCTGCGCTACGCCGGCTGGTCGACCTGCTACCGCCGGGAGGCGGGTTCGTACGGCAAGGACACCCGCGGCATCATCCGCGTGCACCAGTTCAACAAGCTGGAGATGTTCGTCTACACCGATCCCGCGGATGCCGAGGCTGAGCACCTGCGCCTCGTCGCGCTGCAGGAGGAGATGCTGACCTCCCTCGGGCTGTCGTACCGTGTCATCGACGTCGCCGCGGGCGACCTCGGCTCGAGCGCCGCGCGCAAGTACGACATCGAGGCGTGGGTGCCGACGCAGAACGCCTTCCGCGAGCTGACCTCGACGTCGAACTGTACGACGTTCCAGGCGCGCCGGCTGGATGTGCGGCACCGTCCCGCGACGGACGGGGCCACGGGCAAGACGGAGCACGTCGCGACGCTGAACGGCACTCTCGCCACCACACGATGGATCGTCGCGCTGCTCGAGACCCACCAGCAGGAGGACGGATCCGTCCGCGTGCCGGAGGTGCTGCGGCCGTACCTGGGCGGGCTGGGAGTGCTCGAGCCGGTGGGCCGGAGCGCAACCGCGCAGGACGCGAAGTGAGCTCTCCCTGGCTCGTCGGGCTCGACGTCGACGGCACGATCATCCTGCAGGACGAGACGATGAGCCCCGGAGTGCCGGAGGCCGTCGCACGCGTGCGCGACGCCGGCCATGTGGTCACGATCGCGACCGGGCGCAGCTGGGCGGCGACCGAGCGCTGGGTCGATGAGCTCGAGATCGCCGCCGACTACGTCGTCTGCTCGAACGGCGCGGTCACGATGCGCCGCGTCACCGACGGCTGGGAGCGCTGGCACGTCGAGACGTTCGACCCCCGTCAGGTGCTGGAGCTGCTCACCGAACGCCTTCCCGAGGCCCACTACATGGTCGAGCTCGGCGATGGCACGCGGCTGTTCACGGGCGAGGTCGGCGACTGGACGCTCGAGGGCGGTCGCCAGGTGGAGATCGACGAGCTCGGCGCACTGCCGGTCTCGCGCGTCGTCGTGGTCTCGCCGGGGCACGATGAGGAGGACTTCCACCGCATCGTGACCGAGACCGGCCTCAACGAGGTCTCCTACGCGATCGGCTGGACCGCCTGGCTCGACATCGCGCCGCAGGGCGTCGACAAGGGCAGCGCGCTGGCGCGCGTGCACGCCGAACTCGGCATCGACGGCGGCAAGACGCTCGTCGTCGGCGACGGACGCAACGACGTCGGCATGTTCGAGTGGGCGCGTGGGCTCGGAGGACGCGCAGTCGCCATGGGGCAGGCGCCCGATGAGGTGAAGGATGCCGCCGGCGAGGTCACCGGAATCGTCGAGGACGGCGGCCTCGCGGACGCCCTCGACTCGCTGCTCGGGTATCCAGGGCTCGCCCAGGTCAGGGCGGGAGAATGAAAGCGGCTAGACTCGACCACTGATCGGCGGATTCATCCGTCGAGGAGGGTTGTCCGAGCGGCCGATGGAGCTGGTCTTGAAAACCAGTGGGCAGAGATGTCTCGTGGGTTCGAATCCCACACCCTCCGCAGAAGTGCTGGAGGCACCCTCCGCGTTTGAAAGGCACTGAGTGAGCGAGAAGATCCGTCGCCGTAGGACCGTGGCGCGCCACGGTCAGCTGCGGACCCCGGGCCCGATCAGCCAGCTGCTGAAGATCCTCGGCGTCGCGCTCGCCGTCGTGCTGGTGAGCGGCATCAGCGTCGGCGCATTCGTCGTCAGCGACCTGTACGGCACGGCCACGGCGGATGCCGTTGAACTCGACGGGCAGAAGTCGGTCCCGCCGGACATCAGCGAGTACGAGGGCGGCTTCGACCTTCTGCTGGTCGGCACCGACAGCTGCGAGGAGGAGTACGCCCACCTGTTCGGCAACCGCTGCTCCGGATCGGATGCCGGGGGCACTCTCAATGACGTGAACATCCTCATGCACGTCTCGGAGGAGCCCCGCCGGATCACTGCGGTGAGCTTCCCGCGCGATCTGATGCTGCCGATCCCCGAGTGCACTCGCGAAGACGGCAGCACGACCTCCGCGATGAGCAAGCAGCCGCTCAACACCGCATACAGCTATGGCGGGCTGAACTGCGTCGCCACGACCGTCTCCGCGCTGACCGGCCAGGACATCGAGTTCGCGGGAGCAGTCACCTTCGGCGGGGTGATCGAGATCACCGATGCGATCGGCGGCGTGGATGTCTGCCTCGCCAGCCCGATCCAGGATTACCACACCGGCCTCAACATGGATGCCGGCACCCACACCGTTTCCGGTCTGAAAGCTCTGCAGTTCCTGCGGACCCGTCACGGCGTCGGTGACGGCAGCGACCTCGGACGCATCGGCAACCAGCAGCAGTACATGTCGAGCCTCGCCCGCAAGCTCATCAGCGGCGAGGTGCTCGGCAACGTGCCGGTCATGCTGCGACTCGCTCACACCGCGCTGAGCAACCTCGAGGCCAGCACGTCGCTGACCAACCCGATGACGATCGTGCAGGTCGGCCTCGCGGTGAAGGATGTGCCGTTCGAGGACATCGTGTTCCTGCAGTATCCGACGTTCACAGACCCTGACAACGCCAACAAGGTCGTGCCGGATTCGGCGTCGGCCCTGGCGATGTGGGATGCGATCAACGCGAACCAGCAGCTGCAGGTCACGCATGAGAACACGGCGAACGACGGTGTCGTCGTGAAGGACGAGGCCTCCACCGAACCCCCGGAGGAGACCACGGAACCCGCCGCGCCGACCGAGGGCACTGAGGGCACTGAGGGCACCGAGACCCCTGCGCCGACCGAGGGCGTCACGCAACTCCCCGACTCGATCAGGGGAAACTCCGCGGCGCAGCAGACCTGCTCCAACGGCAACGTCCGCCAGTAGCGCGGACGGCGGCTCCCGCTCGGAGACGCCGGTCACGCAGGTGAGGTGAACTCGATCTCGGCGTTCTCGTCGTTCAGGACGATCACCGGCGTGAGAGGCGAGAGCCCGGCGGCGATGATCTTCGCCGTGTCGAAGCGTAGCAGGGGTGTGCCCGCGGTGACGTGAGCGTCCTTCTCGACCAGGGTCTCGAAGCCGTCGCCATCCATCTTCACCGTGTCGACGCCGACGTGGATGAGCAGCTCCGTGCCATCATCGAGCCGCAGCGCGACCGCATGGCTGGTCGGGAACACGCCCTCCACGACGCCATCCGCCGGGGCGATCACGAGGTCGCCGCTCGGGCGGATCGCGATCCCCGGGCCCATGATGCCCTCGGAGAACGTGGCATCCGGAACGTCGGCGAGAGGGACGATCGCGCCCTGAAGCGGTTGACGCACCCTGATCCTTCGACCGGTGGCGGGGGTTGGCGGCGCCTCGGTGAGCACCGCGGCGGCGGGTCCGGCGGGCGGGCCGGGGACGGGCTCGGCCGTGCCGGAGATCAGCCGTTCCATGGCATCCTTCACGAACTGCACGTTCAGGCCGTAGACGACCTGAACCGCGCGGCCGCCCGACTTCATCGTGCCCGCCGCTCCCGCGCGCTTGAGGGCTGCGGCATCCACCTTGTTGACGTCGGCGACCTCAAGACGCAGGCGCGTCGCGCAGTTCTCCAGCTCGGTGATGTTCTCCTTGCCTCCGAGCGCATCCAGGAAACGGCTGGCGGTCGCGAGGTAGGCGTCGTCGGGGCCCGAGGACGCGGCATCCATCGCATCGATCTCGTCGTCCTCGCGACCCGGCGTCTTCAGGTTGAAGCGCTTGATCACGAAGTAGAAGACGACGAAGTAGATGACGAACCAGAACGCGCCCAGCACGAGGATGAGCCAGGGATTCTGGGCCATCGGATTCGCCCAGCCCAGTACGAGGTCGATGAAGCCGCCGGAGAAGCCGAAGCCCATCCGCACGGGGAGGATCGCGGCGATCGCCATCGAGATGCCCATGAAGATCGCGTGGATGAGGTAGAGCAGCGGTGCGAGGAACATGAAGGCGAACTCGAGCGGCTCGGTCACGCCGACGAAGAACGACGAGATCGCGCCGGAGAGCAGGATGCCGTAGGCGATCTTCTTGCGCTTGGTCTTCGCCGTCAGATACATCGCGAGAGCCGCTCCCGGCAGGCCGAACATCATGACGGGGAAGAAGCCGGTCATGTACTGGCCGGTCACCCCGTAGGTCCCCTCGCCGGCCAGGAAATTGTTCAGGTCGTTGATGCCGGCGACGTCGAACCAGAACACCGAGTTCAGGGCATGGTGCAGGCCGACCGGGATCAGGAGCCGGTTGAGGAAGCCGTAGATGCCGGTGCCGACGGGGCCGAGGGTGACGATCCACTCACCGAAGGTGACCAGCCCGCCGTAGACGAACGGCCAGAGGAAGAAGAGCACGATCGCCAGGACGAGCGAGATGCCCGCCGTGACGATCGCGACGGAGCGCTTCCCGGAGAAGAACGACAGCGCGTCGGGCAGCTTGGTGTCCTTGAACCGGTCGTAGCACCACGCGCCGATCAGACCGCAGACGATGCCGACGAAGACGTTCTGCACCTTCAGGAACGCGGGATCGACCTCGTTGACGTCTCCAGCTCCGGTCAGCAGAGCCACGGTTTCGGGCTTCAGCAGCGTCGTCACCGTCAGCCAGGAGACGAGCCCTGCGAGGGCCGCGGTGCCGTCGGACTTGGTCGCCATGCCGAACGCGATGCCGACGGCGAACAGCAGCGCCATGTTGTCGAGCAGCGCGCCACCGGCCGCGCTCAGGAACGCCGAGGCGATGTTGTCGCCGGCGGCGGATTGGATCCAGTAGCCGATGCCGGACAGGATCGCCGCCACGGGGAGGACGGCGACCGGCAGCATGATCGACCGGCCCAGTCTCTGCAAGAACTTCATCTGACATCTCCTCGTCGAGAGCGGATTCCGTCGGGTCACGATACTCCCCGGCGGGCGCGAACGGGTGCTGCGCTCCGGATCTGTGGATGAATCGGGCGTTTGCGTGATCACGCAAGTTCTTGCGTACACTTGCCCCATGTCGAAGCGACTGGCAGAGGTGGCGCGCAAGGTCGGGGTGAGCGAGGCGACCGTGAGCCGCGTGCTGAATGAGAAGCCCGGCGTCTCCGAGGGGACGCGGCAGGCGGTCCTGACCGCACTCGACATCCTCGGCTATGAGCGGCCCACCAAGCTGCGCGGGGAGCGCGCCAGGCTCGTCGGCCTCGTGCTGCCCGAGCTGCAGAACCCGATCTTCCCCGCGCTCGCCGAGATCGTCGGAGGAGCGCTCACCCAGAACGGCTACACGCCTCTGCTGTGCACCCAGAACGCGGGCGGCGTGACCGAGGCCGACTACGTCGACCTTCTGCTGGCCCAGCAGGTGTCCGGCGTGATCTTCCTCGGCGGCAACTATACCCAGGCCGAAGCGCCGCACGCGCACTATGAACGGTTGCGCCAGGTGAAGCTGCCCACCGTGCTGGTCAACGCCCGCATCCCCGGGCTCGCGTTCCCCACGGTCTCGACGGACGACGCCGCAGCGGCGGAGCAGGCGGTGCTGCACGTGCACCAGCTGGGGCATCGCAGGATCGGGATGCTCCTCGGACCCACCGATCACCTCCCTTCGCAGCGCAAGCTGGACGCTGCGCGGCCGCTGCTGAAGAAGCTCGGTTCACCGCTCGAGGACGACATGGTCGTGCGCGGACTGTACTCGCTCGAGTCGGGGCAAGCCGGAGCGTCTCGCCTGATCGCCGCCGGGGCGACGGCGATCGTCTGCGCGAGCGACCCGATCGCGCTCGGGGCTGTGCGCGCGGCGCGCCGCGCGGGCCTGCGCGTTCCGGAGGACATCAGCGTCGTCGGCTTCGACGACTCCGCGCTGATGAGCTGCACCGAGCCACCGCTCACGACCGTGCGGCAGCCGATCGAGTCGATGGGCCGCACGGTCATCGAACTGCTGCTGTCGCAGATCGCCGGCACCAGCGAGAGCGGCGACGAGCTGCTGTTCGAGCCCGAGCTGGTGTTGCGCGCGTCCACGGCTCCGGTCGTCTGACGCCCTCACCACCACGCGGCGCGCCTTTCGGCGGGTCGCCGTTCGTGTGCCGTGGGCAGATCCAAAAATTGCAGCAAATAATAAAGATCTTGCGTTAGACCATTCGAGAAGCTACATTTCAAATCACCGAACGCACCGACGCTGAGGAGAGATGTGGACACCGAGGTCCTGACGAGCACGAGCGCTCGAACCGTTGTCATGCCGACCGACGCCGGATGGTGGCGGGACGCCGTCATCTATCAGCTCTACGTCCGCAGCTTCGCGGACGGCGACGGCGACGGCACGGGCGACCTCGCCGGTGTGCGCACCCGCCTCGGCTACCTCAAGGATCTCGGCGTCGACGCGATCTGGTTCAACCCCTGGTATCCGAGCCCGCTCGCCGACGGGGGCTATGACGTGCAGGACTACCGCGACATCGATCCGCGCTTCGGCACCCTCGCGCAGGCGGAGCACCTCATCGAAGAGGCCCTCGCCCTCGGCATCCGCTCGATCATCGACATCGTCCCGAACCACGTCTCCGACCGGCACGAGTGGTTCCAGCAGGCGCTGGCCGCCGGTCCCGGCAGCCCGGAACGGGAGCGGTTCTGGTTCCACCCGGGCCGGGGCGCGAACGGCGACGTGATCCCGACGGACTGGGTCTCCAGCTTCCAGGGCGAGACCTGGACCCGCACGACCGAGCCCGACGGGACGCCGGGGGAGTGGTATCTGCACCTGTTCACACCCGAGCAGCCGGACCTCAACTGGAACCACCCCGATGTCCGGCGTGAGCACGAGGACATCCTGCGATTCTGGTTCGACCGCGGCGTCGCGGGCGTCCGGATCGACTCCGCCGCGCTGCCCGTGAAGGATCCGGCGCTCCCCTTGCTTCCGGCCGCGCCGGCCGCGCCCGGCGAGCACCCCCACCTCGACCGCGACGGGCTGCACGACATCTACCGCGGCTGGCGCGCGGTGGCCGACGAGTACGAAGGCGAACGCGTGCTGGTCGGGGAGGTCTGGCTCGACGACGCCGAGCGCTTCGCCCGCTACCTCCGCCCTGACGAGATGCACACCGCGTTCAACTTCGACTTCATGACCCAGCCGTGGAGTGCGGCGGCGATGCGCGCATCGATCACCCGTACGCTTGCCGAGCACGCGCCGGTCGGAGCACCGGCGACCTGGGTGCTCTCCAACCACGACATCACGCGACCGGTCACGCGGTACGGACGCGCCGACTCCGGCTTCGCGTTCGATCGCAAGCGCTTCGGCACGCCGAGCGATCTGGAGCGCGGTACGCGGCGCGCTCGGGCGGCGGCGCTGCTCGTGGCGGCGCTGCCGGGAAGCCTCTACATCTATCAGGGCGACGAGCTCGGGCTCCCCGAGGTCGAGGTTCCGCGCGACGCCATCGAGGACCCGATGCACTTCCGTTCAGGCGGTGTCGATCCAGGGCGCGAAGGATGCCGCGTGCCCCTGCCATGGTCGGGAGACGCCTCGCCGTACGGATTCGGCGGCACGCCGTGGCTGCCCCAGCCGGCGGACTGGGCGAGCCTCAGCGCCGAGGCGCAGTCGGCGGATCCGGCATCCATGCTGAACCTCTACCGCGATGCCCTGCGCATCCGGCGGGAGCGTGACGATCTGCGCGGCGGAATGGCGTGGCTCGACCTCGGCGCCGATGTTCTGGCGTTCCGCCGCGGGGAGGCGACGATCAGCATGACGAACCTCGGCGCCGTCGCCGTGCCGCTGCCAGCGCACCGCTCCGTGATCCTCTCCAGCAGCGCGCTCGACGGCGCGACGCTGCCACCGGACTCCACGATCTGGCTCGCCCTCTGAGCCGGACGACGCAAGGAGAGCGTCCGCGCCGCGGTCGCCGACACACAGCACGAAAGGACCAGACAATGACGTTCATGATCCGACGGACCGCCCTCGGTGCGGTCGCGATGACATCGGCCGTGGCGCTGCTCGCCGGCTGCGCGGGCGCGGCCGACGATCCCGCCGAGGCCGATGGTCCGGTGACGATCCAGGTCGCGATCGATGCCGGCCTCGAGCCGGAGGCCAGGGAGACGTTCGACGCGCGCGTGGCCGAGTTCGAGGACGCGAACCCCGACGTCACCGTCGAGGCGCAGGAGTACACCTGGACCGGGACCACGTTCGCGGCCGAGCTCGCGGGCGGCACGCTGCCCGACGTGTTCCCGATCCCCTTCACGGACGGACGCGGGCTCATCGAGCGCGAGCAGATCGCCGACATCAGCGGCCTCGTCGCGGAGCTGCCCTACGCCGACCAGTTCAACCCGAACGTCGCCCAGGCGGGCGAGGACGCCGACGGCGACATGTGGGCCGTGCCGATCGCCGCGTACGGGCAGGGACTGCATTACAACCGCACGCTGTTCGAGGAGGCGGGCCTGGACCCCGACCAGCCGCCGACCAGCTGGGACGAGGTGCGCGAGTACGCGAAGAAGATCGCGGATGCCACCGGTCAGGCCGGCTACGCGACGATGACCTCCGGCAACACCGGCGGGTGGATCCTCACGACGACCGTGAACGCCTTCGGCGGGCGCACCGAGGACGCGGAGGGATCCGCGCCCGTGATCGACTCGGACGAGGTGGCGGAGGTGCTCGAGTATCTGCACGGGCTGCGCTGGGAAGACAACGCGATGGGGTCGAACTTCCTCTACGACTGGGGCACCATTAACCAGGACTTCGCGGCCGGACGGATCGGCATGTACATCTCCGGTGGCGGCAACTACCCGAACCTCGTGACCCAGAACGCGCTGAACCCGGACGACTACGGCCTGACGGTCCTGCCGCTGGAAGGCGCCGACCCCGGCGTGCTCGGCGGGGGAACGCTCGCGGCGGTCAATCCCAAGGCGACGGATGCCGAGCAGGCCGCCGCGGTCAGCTGGATCGATTTCTACTACATGGGCAAGATCACGAACGAGGAGGCCGCGAAGACCTCGGCGGAGCTGTCCGCGTCGCTGGATCAGCCTGTGGGGGCGCCGGAGCTGCCGGTGTTCGACCAGGAGCTGTTCGACCAGAACCGCGAGTGGATCTCTGAGTTCATCAACGTGCCGGTCGAGCAGATGGCGCCGTACACGGACCAGATCTTCGACCAGGCGATCCTGCCGGAGCCGCGCACGGCGACGCAGGAGGTGTACGCCGTGCTCGACATGGTCGTGCAGGCCGTGCTCACCGATGAGAACGCCGACATCGCCGCGCTCCTCGCCGACGCCCAGGCGCAGGCCGAGGGCATCTACGCCCAGGCCGAGTGATCGCTCGATGACGCAGATATCGCCCGTGTCGACGCCGCCGCGCGCCCCCGCGGCGGCGTCGACGATCGAGCAGTCCGCCGCGCCGAGTCCGAGGACCGCGCGGCGGACTCGGAAGTGGCTCGGCGGGGGCGGCGTGAGCACATTCGTCTTCCTGCTTCCGCTGCTGTTCAGCTTCGTGCTCTTCTCCTGGAAGCCGATCGTGGACTCCGCGGTGATGGCCTTCCAGAAGACGAACCTCATCACCGAGCCGGAGTGGGTGTGGTTCGACAACTTCGGTCGTGTGCTGGCCGACCCGCTGCTCGGCACCGCCGTGGTCAACACGCTGTACTTCGCCCTGCTCGCGCTGCTGCTCGGCTACCCCATCCCGCTCGCGGTCGCCGTGCTGATGAGCGAGGTGCGCAAGCGCCGCGGGCTCTACAGCGCGCTGGCGTACCTTCCAGTCGTCGTGCCGCCGGTGGTGTCGGCGCTGCTGTGGAAGTTCTTCTACGACGCATCTCCCACCGGGGTCTTCAACACGATCCTCGGATGGTTCGGTGCGGGTCCGCTGCCGTGGCTGCAGGACCAGGCGAGTGCGATGCCGTCGCTCGTGCTGTTCGCCACCTGGTCGGCGGCCGGAGGAACGATCATCATCTACCTGGCCGCCCTCGTCGGGGTTGCGCCGGAGCTCTACGACGCGGCCGAGGTCGACGGGGCAGGGGTGTGGCGGAAGGTGTGGCACGTCACGATGCCGCAGCTGCGCGGCGTGCTGCTCGTCACGTTCATCCTGCAGATCATCGGGACCGCGCAGGTGTTCCTGGAGCCGTTCCTGTTCACGGGCGGAGGACCGGCGAACTCGACCATGACCGTGCTGCTGCTCATCTACAAGTATGCGTTCCAGAACAGCCTCGGCGGCGACTACGGCGCCGCCACAGCGCTCAGCATCATGCTCGCGATCGTGCTGGCGATCTTCTCGGTGATCTACTTCCGTCTCACGCGCAGCTGGAGCACGTCATGAGTGCGGATCGCGGCATCCTGTCGTCCGCCGACTGGCGGCGTCCTCGTGTCCGTGCGGCGACGCGGGCGAGCCATGTCATCCTCCTCGTCTCGCTCTTCGTCGTGGGGTTGGGGCCGATCCTGTGGCTGGCGAAGTCGGCGATCACGCCGACGCAGGACACCCTGCGCACGCCGCTGGCGCTGTGGCCGAACGGGATGGACTGGGAGAACCTCATCACCGCCTGGTCGCGGGTGGAGATCGACCGGTTCTTCCTCAATACGGTCATCATCGCCGCCGGCGTGTGGGCAGTGCAGGTGCTCGTCGCGACGACCGCCGGTTACGCGCTCTCGGTGCTCCGGCCGCGCTACGGGAAGATCGTCGTCGCGCTGGTTCTGGCGACGCTGTTCGTGCCGAGCATCGTGCTGCTGGTGCCGCTGTACCTCACCATCGTCGATCCGCCGCTGCTCGGCGAGTCGATGATCAACACGTTCTGGGCGGTCTGGCTGCCGGCTGGCGCGAACGCGTTCAACGTGCTGCTGGTCATGCGATTCTTCGACTCGCTGCCGCGCGAGGTGTTCGAAGCCGCACGGATGGACGGTGCCGGCAACTACCGGATGTTCTGGTCCATCGTGCTGCCGATGTCGAAGCCGATCATCGGTGTGGTGTCGGTCTTCGCGGTGATCGGGGCGTGGAAGGACTTCCTCTGGCCGATGCTCGTCCTGCCCGACCCCGCGATCCAGCCGCTGTCGGTGCGGCTGCCCGCGCTGCAGCAGTTCATCGAGCTCGACGTGTTCCTCGCCGCTCTCGCGATCTCGACCGTGATCCCGATCGCGCTGTTCCTGGTCTTCCAGCGGCTTTTCCTCAACGGCGCCGGGATGGGTGGCGCGGTGAAGGGGTGAGTGGCGGTACTCCGCTCAGCGCGGGTCGAAGCGCACCGGCTCGTGCGTGCGGGCGACGAGGTTCCGCAGCTCCTCGAGGGTTGCGGGAGCGGCGCCGAGCGCACGCGCCTGCACGAGCACGTTGCCGAGCGCCGTCGCCTCGACGGGGCCGGCGAGCACCGGGAGCCCTGTGCGGTCGGCGGTCGCCTGGCAGAGCAGGCGGTTCAGAGACCCGCCCCCGACGAGGTGGATGCTGTCGAGCTCGCGCTCCGAGAGCTCAGCGGCCGTCTGCACGGCATCCGCGAACGCGACGGCGATGCTCTCCACGATTGTGCGGGCGAATGCGGGTCTGCCCTGCGGCACGGAGGATCCCTGCGCGCTCAGCACCGCCGCGATGCGCGCCGGCATGTCGCCCGGAGCGCTCAGCGACCGGTCGTTCGCGTCGAACAGCGCGATCTCACCCGTGACGGATGCCGCCGCATCCAGCAGCTCGGGCAGGTCGATCGTCACGCCATCCTCCGCCTCCCAGGCCCGAACCGTCTCACTGAGGAGCCAGAGACCGGTGACATTGTGCAGGAAACGGTAGCGGCCGTCGACGCCCAGTTCATGCGTGAAGTTCGCCTCGCGCGCGGCATCCGTCAGCACTGGCTCGGTGAGCTCCACGCCCACCAGGCCCCACGTCCCGCACGAGATGTAAGCCGAATCCGGCGAGGAGAGCGGCACGGCGACGACGGCGGATGCCGTGTCGTGCGAGCCGACCGCGATCACGGGAAGGTCCCTGCCGATCTGTGCAGCCAGCTCGGGGCGCAGCGTTCCGATCACCGTTCCGGGGTCGGCGAGCTCGGGCAGCAGGGCCGTATCGATGCCGAGGCGTTCGGCGAGTGCGAAATCCCACTCGCCGGTCTCGACCCCGAGCAGCCCCGTCGTCGACGCGTTCGTGCGCTCGGCGACGCTCGCACCGGTGAGGAGGTAGGCGATCAGGTCCGGAATGAGGAGGGCGGTGTCGGCATCCTTCATGCGCTCGTCGACGCGGTACTGGTACAGGGTGTTGAACGGCAGGAACTGCAGTCCGTTGCGCTGGTAGAGCTCTTCGAAGGGGGCGATCTCGTGCACCTCGGCGACGCTTGGCGCCGTGCGCTCGTCACGGTAGTGGAACGGCTGGACGAGCAGCTCTCCGCCCCGCAGCAGGCCGTAGTCGACGGCCCAGGAGTCGATGCCGATGCTCTCGATCGCCGGCTCCCGGCGCACGGCCTCAGCGAGGCCTTCGACGATGTGCCCGTAGAGGGCATCGAAGTCCCAGTGGAGACCGTCCTCGCGCTCCACCGGTCCGTTCGGGAACCGCGAGACGAGCTCGAGGTCGAGTGTGTCCGGGCCGACGCGGCCGATCATGACGCGGCCACTGGTGGCGCCGAGGTCGACGGCCGCGACGGCGCGGGGGGATTCGCCGTGTGATGCGGTTTCGACTCGTCGCTGCGCTCCTCGCTCAACCCGTTTCGTCTCGCTTCGCTCGCTCAACGACCCGTGGGGGGAAGACGCGTCATTCGTCATCGCAGGAACGCGGCGGCGACGCCAGAATCGACCGGGATGTGCAGTCCGGTCGTGCGGGACAGCTCGGGTCCGGTCAGCACGTACACGGCATCCGCGACGTTCTCGGGCACGACCTCGCGCTTGAGGATCGTGCGGTTCGCGTAGAACTGTCCGAGGTCCTCTTCGGCGACGCCGTAGGTGGCGGCGCGGTTCGCGCCCCAGCCGGAGGCGAAGATGCCCGAGCCGCGCACGACGCCGTCGGGGTTGATGCCGTTGACGCGGATGCCGTGCTCGCCGAGCTCGACGGCCAGCAGTCGCACCTGGTGCGCCTGGTCGGCCTTGGTCGCCGAGTAGGCGATGTTGTTCGGGCCGGCGAAGACGGAGTTCTTCGACGAGATGTAGATGATGTCGCCGCCGAGCTTCTGGTCGATGAGCACCCGTGCGGCGGCCTTGGAGACGAAGAAGGAACCCTTCGCCATGACGTCGTGCTGCAGGTCCCAGTCCTTCTCGGTGGTCTCGAGCAGCGGCTTCGACAGCGAGAGGCCGGCGTTGTTGACGACGAGGTCGACGCCGCCGAAGGCGAGGACGGCCTCGTTCAGCGCGGCTTGCACGGCGCCGGCATCCGCGACGTTCGCGGCGACGCCGATCGCGACGTCCGTGCTGCCGAGTTCGGCGGCTGCGGCCTGCGCCTTCTCCAGGTCGAGGTCGGCGACGACGACGCAGGCGCCCTCGGCGGCGAGGCGGGTGGCGATGGCCTTGCCGATGCCGGAGGCGGCACCAGTGACGAACGCGATGCGCCCCTGGTGTGACTTGGGCTTCGGCATCCGCTGCAGCTTCGCCTCCTCGAGCGCCCAGTACTCGATGTTGAACTTCTCGGCATCCGAGATGGGGGAGTAGGTCGACAGCGCCTCGGCGCTGCGCATGACGTTGATCGCGTTGACGTAGAACTCGCCTGCCACGCGAGCGGTCTGCTTGTTCGCGCCGTAGGAGTACATGCCCACGCCCGGCACCAGCACGATCAGCGGGTCCGCGCCGCGGATCGCGGGGGACTCGTCGGTCGCGTGCGCGTCGTAGTAGGCCTGGTAGTCGGCGCGGTACTCGGTGTGCAGCTCATGCAGGCGCGCGATCTGCTCGTCCAGCGTCGCCGTGGCCGGCAGATCGAGGATCAGCGGCTTGACCTTGGTGCGCAGAAAGTGGTCGGGGCAGCTCGTGCCGAGGGCTGCGAGGCCGGGGGCCTTCTCGGATGCCAGGAAGTCGAGGACGACGTCGGAGTCGGTGAAGTGGCCGACCATGGGCTTGTCGGTGGAGGCGATTCCGCGGATCGTGCCGGCCAGCGCTGCCGCACGCTCACGACGCTCGGCCTCGGGCAGGGCTTCGAAACCGGCGCGGATGCCGCCGAACGGGTCTGCCTTGCCGTTCTCGGCGATGTAGGCGGCTGCCGTGTCGATGATCCACAGCGAGTTCGCCTCGGCCTTCTCCGAGGTGTCGCCCCAGGCGGTGATGCCGTGGCCGCCGAGGATGCATCCGATCGCCTGCGGGTTCTTCGCCTTGATCGCGGCGATGTCGAGGCCCAGCTGGAAGCCGGGGCGGCGCCACGGCACCCACACGACCTTGTCGCCGAAGATCTTCGCGGTCAGCTCCTCGCCATCGGCCGCCGTCGCGATCGCGATGCCGGAGTCGGGGTGCAGGTGGTCGACGTGCGCGGCATCCACCAGCCCGTGCATGGCGGTGTCGATCGAGGGCGCGGCCCCGCCCTTGCCATGCAGGCAGTAATCGAACGCGGCGACCATCTCGTCTTCGCGCTCGATGCCCGGGTAGACGTCGACGAGCGCGCGCATGCGGTCCAGGCGCAGAACCGCGAGGCCCTGCTCCTTCAGCGTGCCGAGGTCTCCGCCGGAGCCCTTGACCCACATCAGCTCGACCGGCTGACCGGTGACCGGATCGATCTCCGTACCTTTGGCGGAGGTGTTGCCGCCGGCGTAGTTCGTGTTCTTGGGGTCGGAGCCCAGGCGGTTCGAGCGCTCGATGAGGGCTGCAGCGGTGTGGTTGGTCATCTCAGTCGTCTTTCGTGTATGGAAGGTCACGCAACGGTGGTGGTCTCGGCAGAAGCGCCGTAGCGCTCCTGCTCGATCTGCTCGAGGGTCTTGCCCTCGGTCTTGGGCGCCCAGATCGTGCCGATCAGCAGTGCGGCCACGAGCAGGCCGATGATCAGCATCCCGAGCGGGGCGAGGCCCCAGCTGGTCAGCAGCACGGGGAAGACGAGACTCAGCAGCCCCACCATCACGCGGGCGAGCATGAACAGCATCCCCTGGGCGCTGGCGCGGTACTTCGTCGCGAACAGCTCGGCGGTCCACAGCCCATAGAACGCCTGCGCGCCGAGACCGGCGGAGATGCCCCATGCGACGGCGAAGAACAGCAGCGAGCCGAGTCCGGGAGGGGCGAAGACGAGCACGACCCAGGCGATGACGCCCAGCAGGGCACCGCCGAAGTACAGCCAGCGCCGGCTGACGCGGTCGCCGTAGCGCATGAATCCGAAGTAGGTCGCGGCGGCGGTGAGGGTCCACACCAGCACCTGGAGCAGGTTCTGCTGCATCGGGTCGTGGAGGCCGGCAGCGTCGTAGACGCGCGGCTGGAAGATGCCGGCCTGTCCCGCGACGGTGTTCCACAGACCGTAGACGCCGAGCAGGAAGAGGAGCGCGCCGAGGTTGCGGCGATCGGACAGTAGCCCGCGCATCCCGGAGAACATCGAGACCTTGACGCCGTTGGCTCGATCCGATTCGCGCTGTTCCTTCCACCGCGTCGACTCCGGAAGGCCGCGTCGCACCCACCAGGTGACGGCTGCGATGACGAAGAGATGGAAGAAGATGATGCGGGATCCGACGATGCCGAGCGGGCCGAGCACCACGGCGAGAAGGAAGCCTATGGCCGGGCCGATCGACCAGGCCAGCTGAGCGGTGCCGACGTGCGCTGCGCGCTGCTCGCTGGGCGCCTCCTCGGCGATGTAGGTCCAGGATGCCGGGACGCCGGCACCGACCGCGATGCCCATGAGGATGACGCCGATGAGCAGCACAGCGAAGTTCGGCGAGAACGTCACCATCAACGCCCCGATCATGAACAGGATCAGGTCGTACGTGTAGATGAACTTGCGGCCGAGGCGGTCGCAGAGCGGGCCGCCGATCGCCGCGCCGATCGCGGCGCCGAAAGCGTTCGCGCTCAGGGCGGCGACGAGGCCGACGGCGGCGTCGTCGAACCCGAACTCCCCCTGCCACAGAGTCAGGCTCGTGGCGAGGGCGATGATCGCGCCGGCTTCGATGTAGTTCGACATCGCGACGGCGATGGTGGCCTTCCAGGCCGTCAGCGGACGCTTGCTTGTTGTGGTGTTGCTCATGGCTCTTCCTCGAATCCGTTCGCTCGTTCGGCGCTTATGCGCCCCAGCCGGCCTGGACGCCGCCGACCCGCTCCGCGGCGATCATCTGCTGGTATCCGGATGCCGCGTACGCGGCCATCGGGTCTGCAGCGAGGCCGCGCGACTCGCGCCACTCGGCCAGTGCCGGGCGCACGTCGGTGTAGAAGGCGTCCATGAACACGGCGTTGGCCGCGAGAACGTCGCCCGAGCGCTGGGCTGCGGTGAGAGCATCCTTGTCGACCAGCAGCGCACGCGCGGTCATCTCCTGGACGTTCAGCACCGAGCGGATCTGGCCGGGGATCTTGTCCTCGACGTTGTGGCACTGGTCGAGCATGAACGCCACGTCGGGGTTGTTGAGGCCGCCGCCGCGGACGACCTCGAACAGGATGCGGAACAGCTGGAACGGGTCAGCGGCGCCCACGATCAGGTCGTCGTCGGCGTAGAAGCGCGAGTTGAAGTCGAACGAGCCGAGCTTGCCCAGGCGCAGCAGCTGCATGACGATGAACTCGATGTTCGTGCCGGGGGCGTGGTGGCCGGTGTCCAGGCACACCATCGCCTTGTCGCCGAGTGCGCTGACCTGGGCGTAGGAGGTTCCCCAGTCCGGAACGTCGGTGTGGTAGAACGCCGGCTCGAAGAACTTGTACTCGAGCACGAGGCGCTGGTCGTCGCCGAGGCGCGCATAGATCTTCTGCAGCGACTCCTGCAGACGGTCCTGACGGCCGCGCAGATCGGCCTGGCCGGGGTAGTTGGAGCCCTCGGCGAGCCAGATCTTCAGGTCGCGCGAGCCTGTGGCATCCATCACGTCGATGCAGGCGAGGTGGTGGTCGATCGCCTTCTGGCGGATCGCGGCGTCCTCGTGGGTGAGGGCGCCGAACTTGTAGTCGTCGTCCTGGAAAGTGTTGGAGTTGACGGTGCCGAGCGAGACGCCGTGATCCTCGGCGTGCTTGCGCAGGTCGTCGAAGTCGGCCATGTCCCACGGGATGTGGAGCGCCACGACCGGTGCCAGGGCGGTGTGCTTGTGCACCTGCGCGGCATCCGCGATCTTCTCGAACGGGTCGCGCGGCGTGCCGGGCGTGCCGAACACCTTGAAACGGGTGCCCGAGTTCCCGAATGCCCAGGAGGGGAGCTCGATGGACTGCTTCTCGAGTTCCGCGAGGATTTCGGGGGTGAGAATGCTCATGGTCATTCGCTTTCGTCGTCGGATGCGGTGGCGGAGAGCTGCTCCGCGAGGTTGAAGACTTCGTTGAGAGGGGTGGCTGCCTGGTCGGGGCGACCGTCGAGGCCGACGAAGAAGCGGCTCATCTCGGCTTCCCAGCGCGTGGCTATCTCGGACTGCGCGAGGTACGCCTGAGCGGCCTCGTCGTCATCGGTCTCGTAGTAACCGATCAGGGTGCCGCCCTCTCCGAGGAAGAGGGAGTAGTTGCGTCGGCCGGCGGTAGCGATCTCGGCGAGCATCTCGGGCCAGACGGGGGAGTGCCACTCCAGGTACTCGTCCAGCAGGTCTGGTCGAACCTGCAGTTGGAAGCAGACGCGATGCGGTGTGGTCATCTTTGACGGACTCCTTGGCCGACGCGGATGCTGTGTGGCGGCATCCCTGGTGAATCGTTTCAAGGGTAGGCCGGGTCACGATCGCGCGCAAGTCGCGCCGGAGGCGTGAGCGGCGCGGTGGATGCCGTACACTCACGGTCAGCATGCAGTTGAGGAGGCCGCAGTGGCAGTGAGTGTGCGGGATGTCGCCGCCGCGGCATCCGTGTCTGTCGGCACGGTCTCGAACGTCCTGAACCAGCCCGACAAGGTCGCCGCGGTCACCGTCGCGCGGGTGCAGGCCGCGATCGAGGAACTCGGGTTCGTCCGCAACGACGCTGCTCGCCAGCTCCGCGCCGGTAGGAGTCGCAGCATCGGCATGGTCGTGCTCGACGCGGGCAACCCGTTCTTCGCGGCTGTCGCGCGCGGAGCGGAGGCGCGGGCAGAGCAGGACGGGCTGTCGGTGCTGCTCGGCAACAGCGATGAGAACGCGGCTCGGGAGGGCACCTATCTGGACCTGTTTCGCGAACAGCGGGTCAACGGCGTGCTCCTCACGCCGGCGGCACTCGTCGAGGAGCCCTTGCTGCGGCTGAGGCGGGCCGGAATTCCGGTGGTGCTCGTCGACCATGAGAGCGAGGACGCCATCACCTGCTCGGTAGCCGTCGATGACGTCGAGGGCGGGTACCTCGCGGCCGCGCATCTGCTGGAGCAGGGCCGGCGGAGGCTGCTGTTCCTCGGGGGCCCATCGTCGCTCGCGCAAGTCGCCCATCGCCTGGAGGGCGCACGTCGCGCGGTGACCGACGTGCCGGATGCCGTGCTCGAAGTGGTCGAGATGCCCGCGCTGACCGTGCTGAACGGTCGCGCCGCGGGTGAGGCCATCGCCGAGCGGGCGCCGGAGACGCGGCCGGATGCGATCTTCGCGGCGAACGATCTGCTGGCGGTGGGCCTGCTGCAGGGGCTCTCGATCTTCGGTTCCGTCCGCGTCCCGGAGGACATCGCCCTGATCGGCTACGACGACATCGACTTCGCGGCCTCCACGGTGGTGCCGCTCAGCTCGATCCGTCAGCCCGCCGAGCTCATCGGGCGCACCGCAGTGGAGCTGCTGCTCAAATCGATCGATGACCCGGCTGGCGCGTACGAGCGCCGAGTGCGCTTCCGGCCGGAGCTCGTCGTGCGCGAATCCACCGCCGGTTCCGGTGATTCGTTCGCAGCTGGCGCGAGCGGTTATGATGGCTGAGTGCATCCGCGCGCATTGCGCCGGATGCCTGGAGACGTCGCATAGTCAGGCCTAGTGCACCACCCTGCTAAGGTGGAGTCCCCTCACGGGGACCGAGGGTTCAAATCCCTCCGTCTCCGCAAAAAATCCCTGTTCAGGGTTCAGATCCCAAATCCTGGTGGATCGCTCGGGTCGCTCGGCGGGGCCGATTCTGGGCCCCAAGTGTACGTGGAGTGTACGCGATTTTGAGATTTGCTCTCCGCGGCCGCGAGCCGGTCCACGAAATCGCGGCGCTGCCCCTCGCCCAGTACGTGCGCGTATGTGGTGAGAACTGTCCTAGCCTCGTCGCCGAGATACTCTGCGACCTCGTTGATCGGCGTGCCCAGTCTCAGCCATGTTGAAGCGGCGAAGTGCCGAAGCGCGTGCCGGCGGAACCCGAGCGGAAACTTGCGTACCAGGTTGGCGGAGAACTGTCCGCCGAGCTGGTTAGTGAAGACATAGCTGCTAGTTGATTTTCCGGCGGCGTGAGCGTGGAAGATCTCGATCGCTCGCGGGGATAACGGGATCGATCGAGTGCCGCGCCAGGACTTTGGGGCCTTTTCCGCATACCCATCCGAGTGGGAACGTCCAACGTTGAGCTGTGTCAGCCCGTGCTCGCTGAGCCAGCTCACGCGCGCGGCTCGTGCTTCACCCCACCGGATACCGGTGAGGGACATGAACTCGAAGACGTCGGCGATATCAGACCGTCGCTCGCGGAGCAGGGCCAGTGTGGACGCGACCTGCTGCGGCGTAGGGATCTCGCCGAGACTGAGCGTTCGCTGCGCGGCCGTGCCGAGCTCCGGGATCTTCTTCATCGTCCGGACAGGATGAGGCTGGCGAAGCAAATCATGTTCAGCGGCGTACGTGAACAGGGCGCTGAGCGTCGTCCGCGCTCGCGCGACTGTTGCCGGGGCCTTTCCTGATTGCAGCTCGGCAACCAGATGCTCACGGACGTCTTCCGACTGGATCGACGACACCGGTCGGACTAAGAGTCGCTTCGACAGCGCGGCGAGGTTGTGGTTGTCCGTGTCGATCGTGTGCGGATTGCCGCTCGCGCGTGCGCGCTGGAACATCGCCACCAGTTCGCCCAAGCTGATCGACTTCGTCGGCGGCAGCGGGCGACCGGTGGTAAGCAAGTGCTTCTGCTCTCGTTCCCATGCCTCGGCTTCGCTCTTTCGATGGAAGGTCTTGGTGACGACTTGGACATTTCCGACCTTGACCCGGGCGAGGTATCTCGTCTTGCCCGCACTCGTCTTTCGCGTTTCGACACTCATGTCACGATGCCGGCGAGGCGCTCGACGTCGATCCGGCGATAGATGCGCTTGTGCTCAGTGATGTGCACTGGTGGCACGGGAGCTTTGCCATCGACGGCGAGGTGACGCAGCGTCGTGCGGTGGATGCCGAGGAGCAGTGCCGCTTCCTCTTCGGAATAGAACAGCGGGGCGAGCGCCGTGGTAGGTGTGGCGTCTGTCTCGGTGAGTTGGGTGTTATCCATCTGCCTGGCGGCCGACGTTGTACGTCATGCCCTCCAGGCGTCCCGCGTCGCGGGCCTTCCTGATCCAGTCGGATGCCGTGCGGTGCGGGATATCGAGCTCGACCTGTACGGCACGAACGGGTGGTGTGCCAGAAAGTGCGGCGGCGCCGTAGAGGATCTCGATGACCTCCATGCGCTCGTCCTTCGTCCCGCGCTTCACTGCTGCGGCTGCCATCCAGGGCGGGATGATCCTGCCTTCCGTAGAGGTGAGATCCGCGATCGAGGTCCAGCCCGCGTCGGGCTCGTCAGTGATCCGTACGGCGATGCAGTGCGGGATCGCGGCCTGGAGGATCGCGACGGACGCGGTGCGTCGCAGTGCCTGCTGATCGAAGTCGTCACGTGTCGCGCGGTTGATGATCGCGGTGACGATGTAACGGCCCTCGTTCGCGTTGTAATGCGCCTCGATTGTTGTCTCCACGCCGGCGTCGTCGTCGGTGGTTGTAGCGACGAATGCGGGGGCTATGCGCAGCGCGGACCCGACGGGCTGCGTTGCGGAGTGCCACGTCATCGTCTTGCCCTCGAGATTGTTCACGTCGACCTTCACCCCCTTAGTTTGTCTTACCGCGCCGGAGATTCGCAGATCCTTCTTGCCAAGTGTACGACTAAGGCGTTTACTTGTGTCAATACCCAGTTTCTATTCGCAAGATGGGGCGGCAATCATGACGGAACTGAGGATCATCTCTGCGGTGAACCAAAAGGGCGGGATGGGAAAGACAACGGTCACGATGCAACTTGCAGCTGCTCTGTCGCGCCGGCGCCGCGTACTCGTCGTCGACGTCGACCCCCAGCAGTCGACGGTGTGGTGGGCGGAGAACGCCGACCGCCGCCTTCCGTTCGACTTCGCCGGCAGGCAACATCCGAATGTGTTGGCGCGGCTGGAGCATCTCTCTGGCGACTACGACTTCGTGATCGTGGACACGCCCGGGAGCCTGGACGATCCGCGCACGCTCGATGTCGTCGTCGATGCGTCGCACCTCGTGATCGTGCCACTTGCGCCGGAACCACTCGCCGTCGAGCCGACGATGCGAACGATTGAGCGCGTGATCGAGCCCCGCGCTACCCGCTTCGAGGTGCTGCTCAATCGCATCGATCCTCGCGTGCGCGGCCAGCTGCACACGTGGACCCACCTGCTGGACGTCACGCTCGGCGTGCCCCGCTTCGACGCGTATCTCCGCCAGTACAAGACCCAGGCGGATGCACCGGTGCTCGGCAGCCTCGTGACGACGGTTCGGGACAACCGAAGAACGCAGGGAGCGATCTGGGACGTGACCCGTCTCGGGTACGAGGTTACGGAGCGGCTCAGTCCGCAACTTCAAGGGGCGTGGTGAGCCATGGCGCACGTGGACCTGGGTGCGAGGCTCACTGAGACGCGCGAGCGATTGCGACGTCAGGAGGGCGGACGGGAAGAGCCGACCGCGAAGTTCGCGCGTCTCACGCGGAAGGAGACGCGCGTTCGTGAGGACCAGTACGTCGATCTCTCACATCTGGCACGAGCCCTCATGCGAGACCGCGTCTCGCGCCGGGAACGGATCACCGAGAACACGCTGATCCGCGTCGCCATCGACCTGCTCCTCGCGCACCGTGATCAGCTTCGCGGCTCTGACGAGGGCGAGCTCCGCCGTTCGATGATGCCCGAAGTTCCGGAATTCCGGAGTTCGGCGGTTGCGGAGACTGGAACATCCGGCGTCCCGGACTCTCGAACGACGGATGCCCCAAACTCTCGACGTTCGGGCATCACAAACTCGCCGACTTTCGGACCTCGGAACTACGAGCCTCCGGAACCTGCCGGGTCCCGATACGGGAGGCGATTATGACGCAGGTCACCGTGTACTCGACCGGGCCCACGTGCCAGCGCTGCCGGCTCACGTGCCAGCGGCTCGACGCGCTCGGCATCCGGTACGACCTCGTGGACATCCACGATGAGCACAACGCCGCAGTCCGCAGGTTCCTGGTGGACGAGCTCGGATATCGTGAAGCGCCGATCGTCCAGGCGGGGGACTCGCGATGGGCCGGCTTCCGGCCGGATCTCATCGACGGCGTCGCTCGCGGGCTGGGCATCTCGTAGGTCCGAGACGAGAGTGAGAGGTGGGCAGCCCTGCCGGCTGCAAGAGGGTAGCGGACGGCACCCCGCTCCGTGCCGCGCTTTCGCGGCATATCCTCCCTCGCAGCGCTCAGTCCGGTATTCCACGACGCGGCACTGCGCGGCGCACCGTCCACTAGGAGTCGGCAGCTATCCGGCCGGGGCAGGAGTGCGGTCAGCTCAGCGCGAGATCGATGTCCCCGGCGTAGATGGGGTGACGACCGGCGCTGCGACATCAGGCGAGTCGTGACGGTCAGCGCGCTGCCTGAGCGCTGCGAGGCTCGATCGCAGGGAGGCCAGCTGGATGGGCACGACCTCGGATTCCGGCGGCACTGGAAGGTCGGGCACGACCTCCCGGATTGCGATCTCGTGGAGCTCGATGAGCGATTCGAGAGCAGCATCGGGAAGCGTGTGGAGCGATCGGGCGTAGTCGGTCATGTGGCGCAACTCGCTCAGCCATTGCGTCGCCTCGAGAGCGGTCATTTTCTCAGAACTCGCGGTGCGGAACGCGGCGGAAGCGTTTGGCATCGCGGATGCGTCTGCGCGGTCGGCGTCGAGTATCGTCTGTCCTCGACGACCGATCACCGTGAGGCGGTCAACGGCCGAGCCAGCTGCGGATGCTGCAACAAGCGCGTCGACATCGGCTATGTGCCGATCGTGCTCCGCCGGCGTGACGATATGAGATGCCTGGCGTCGCTGCATTCGTCGCAAGCCTCGCGAGCTGGTTGAGAGCAGGCTCTCGTCTCGACGCGTCGCAACGACGACGAAGTGCACCTGATAGCCGGAGTCGGTGAACCGCTGCGCAACGGCAAGTGCAGTCTCCGGTGAGCGAAAGGCGCCGTCGAGCAGCAGTGAGTATCGGCTGGTTCGCGCGTGGGCAATGCATGCCTGTAACCACAAGGCTGTGGCCTGCGACAGATCCTGCTGACCGACGGCAGAAGTGCGGAAGCCCGGGTCGAGGTAGCGCGGATGGAACGCTTGAAGCTCCTCACTCGAGACAGGGACGAGCTCACCACGGTGCGCGCGGCGTAACTGCGCGATTGCTCGTCCGGCGCCCGCCCCCGGAGCTCCCGCGAGCATGACAAGCGTTGGATGTGGGCTGGGCTGGATGCCGCCGAACACCGATCCCAGAACGAGCGACTCGCGGGCGGCCATCGGCTCTTGCGCGTCAGTCATGCGAAGGCCCTGCTTCCTCGCGCAACTCAGCTAGTTTCATGGCGACTTCGCCGCGATCGAAACCGTCGACATCGTTCAGCTCGGAGCGAAGCTGTGCGATCCGGTCGGCGATCTGCTCATCCTGACCGTCATCGGACGCGAGCAGATCCGCGACGGCAAGACGCGCCTCGTCGCGTAGGGCGTCGTAGAGCGCCGCATCATTCGCTCGCCAGAGCGAGGGGCGCTGGGGCATGTCGACTCCTCGTCTCGAGCTTACCAACGGTCCCGATGTCCGACGGACCTGCGGGAGCCAACGTGTCGCGTTGGCTCTCCACTGACTGGGGGCAATCGCTCTCGTTGAGTCGTTGTCACGGTTGTTTGAGCAGGTGTGCTCATCGTGCGAGCACGGTCTTCGATCGGTTTCCCTAATAGTGCCAGCGATGGCTCGTTCAGGAGTTGCGATCCATGGGGCGAATGACGTAATCTGAAGGAGCTCCGCACCGCGGAGTGGGGTTCGACAAGTTCGAACCAAGGGTATCTAGTAGCGACGCGTGGCTACAACCAGAGTCATTGGACCGTGAGCTCAACTCAAGTATTGCTCTGGCGCGCGACCCGTTTAGATATCGTTCGGTCCAACTAAATACTCAAAGTGTGCCCTAGGGACTTGCTCCTAGGGCACACTCGTATTTTGGCTGGTCACTGCCGAGGTCGGCTCGCTCGCAGGATGCTGAGCGCGACAGAACGGCGGTTCTTGCTCAGACCGCGAGAGTTTGTTGCCCGCAAGTAATTGCGCCGTGCGTTGCCGTTGGGCTGCGCGGCCAACCAGCGATAGATGCTCGGCCCAAATGCTTCGAGTTGACGATGACTCACGTTGGACGAGCGCACGACGGCCAGGACGACGCGTGTGGACGTTCTGGCGGTCGGATTCTGTCCTAGCCAGGACTGGACCAAGGACAAGGCTGTTGCAACCCGATCTCCGCGGAGTCCAGCCCAATCGATGAGCTCCACATAGAGGTAAGCCGTCGTCCAGTGCTCATTCTGAGCCTGAAGCCAACGCTCGACGTGATTCCAGAGGATTTCTTCGTGGACCCGGCTTGTCTCAACACGGAGCAGCGGTTGAAGAAGAAAAGTGGCATCTCGATGCTCACCGAACCGGTCTAGCCACCGTGAGACGCATGCCCAGAGCGTCGACAACTGCGCGTCATCAAGAATGTCCACCGAAGCGATTAGCCCGAGAAGGTGTCGCGAGTCGAGGCGAGCCGCGAGCGTTCCGAATCTCTCCGCAGCGAAAGGCCAGATGATCTTGAGCGCGATCGACGAGATTCGGGGGGAACTGAATGCTGCAAAAATCAGCTGTCTGATCTTGGCGTCGTGCTGATGGGCACTCAGCCATTCTTGGATACGCTCCCAGAGTTCTGTGGTTTGTGAGTCGGTTAGGTGACGGTACTCGACAAGCGCTATGAGCGAGTAGATGAGATGACGCTCACGAGTGAATCGCGTAAGCCAGGACGCGAGGTGCACCCAACCACTGTCGGGGATGCCCTCATCGGCGGCAGGGTTGCGTAAGACGGCTTGTAGGACGTATCCGCCGAATATGCCATTGTCCGTTGCCAGGAACTGCGAAGCCGCAGACCAGATCGCGCGTCGCATCGTCTCGGTTGTAGACCGATCGGCCAGTTCCTGAATCAGCTGGCCTGTTTCGTAGTCGGACGCAAGCTGCGGTGACTGTATGCAGTGCGTGAGCGCTGCCTCCGCGCGCCCAAGGGAGGCGGACGGGGTGGCGGGAAGCGCTGCGATCAACGTTCGCGCTAGACGGACGCTAGGTTGACCGTCGGGTGTCTGCTCGAGCCAAATGGTGGCACGGCCAACTATCTCCTCAGCATGGTCCTCCAGGATTGTTGGAGACTGCAACATCTTGCGAAGAAGGTGAGCCGCCGCCCCCGAGGAGCTTGTAGGTCCGTCGAGCCAATCGATCGCACGATCCCAGATGGTGCTAGGCAGTGCCCTTCCCGTAGTGGTTACGTACTCGACCGAGGCTTGAAGTACATAAGGCACCGAATCAGCTACGGTTCCATGCTTAAGCCATTTGAAGATCAGGTCGAACAGACGAGTCGCCCGAGCTGCGTCAAGAGCCTCCCATCTGAGCGCTGCCTGGAAGAGATGGCTGCCAGTGGAACCCGAGGCATGGAGAGGAAGCCATTTTTCGACGCACTCCCATAGGACTGCTGCAACACCTTCGCCGAGATAGCCCCATTTAAGGGCATCACTGAGCACGAGTCCGGCATCGAATCTATTTCCATGCTGCAGCAGCCACCTGCGGATGTGTGGCCAGATCCTTGGAGCGACGGGATCATCCTTTGGGCGGTCTCGCAGTGCCGCGCGTAGTACCCAACCCGAGTTCTCAGAATCCGTCGTTACAGCGAGCCAGGAGTCGACGAGATTCCAGATCCTCTCGGACCACGTTCGATGCGCCTGCTCCCATGCAATGAGCGGTTTCAGTAGGAATGAGGTGGCCTTGCTCCCGAGGTTAGCGGCCACCCAGCTCTCGACCGAGACGATCACAAACTCGTGGCGGTCTTGCTCAAGTCGCTTCGTCTTAAGCAGGCTCTCAAGTACGTATACGGCAGGAGGTTCCGTGCCGCGGGCTGACAACCAGTCAGCAACTAGCGGCCAGAGATCTGAGTCGAAGTCGCTGCTAGCGTTCTCGCTGCCGAGGAGCGACTCCAGTGCAAACGCTCCATCGATGTGGTGAGGGCGAGCCTGTATCCACGCGATGGTCAGACCCCAGGCATGGTCCCAGAGCTGCCGCGAGCGTTGCCGAAGCTCTGTCCGATCAACCACTGCGCTCAAGAGATGTATCGCGTGCTCGGTCTCCCCGAATGACTCTAGCCAACCTCGGATATAGTCACTGCACGTAGTCAGGTCCGAAGCTGAGAGCTCCGGGCGCCTGAGTAGGCGGCGCAAGGTGAAGTCGGCGGATACCTCGCCCCACCGCGGCTCTAGAGACTGAAGCGCTACGGACACTAGAGTCTCGCTGTCGACGGACGAGACGTCTTTCCGGGTGAGACACGCATTCATGACGAACTCGTCCACTGAACTACCCTGTTGGACGATCCATGCGACGGCTCGATCCGAGATGCTTGGAGAAACATCTTTCTCCAAGGATCTACACGCGACGAGCAAAGGCTCGGCTGCGAGCGGTGAATTCTCCACCGCTCCAAGCAACGAAGACCCAAGCGCGACCCAGCGACTCGTGAGGTCGTTCGACCAGAGCTCCGACTCCAGGATCTGCGCAGCAACTCGCGCGCTCCCAGCGGTATCCGCGCGAAGTGGCTCGGCGATTGCTTCGCTGGACTGCATAAGCCAGTGGGTCGCTCGAGATCGTAGCTCCACGATCGGCAGGTCCTGCGCGACGCGTTCGTCCAGGACGCGTTCGAGTGACGCAATCACGTTCGCGAACGGAGCGGGAGAGTTTAGGGCGGTTCTCAAGACCGTCGCGAGAGCCGACTCCCGAACGATCCCAGTGCTGTGGTGTAGCACGGCAGCTTCGAGGATCTTGTCCACGACAACGTCGTGTGCAGACGAGAGCTGGTGGTCCACGTCGATAAGCCAGCCAAGTTGACGTAGACGCTCGAGCGTGACTGCCACCAGTTCGCGGGATGCTCCTTCAACTGCGCACAGAGCGGTCTCGAGTAGAGCATCGGCGCTGGCGGGTGCCGACGCGAGGCAGACAGCCGCGACGAGCATGTGTGAGGGCAGTTCTTCGCCTGCGCTCGCTTGAGTAGGAAGTATGTCGTCCTCGAGCAGGCGGTCATCGAGCCAGGAGGCGATGTCTTCGGACACGAGCGCCGCAGGGAGATCGCCAGTTGTGACTACTTGCGCTTCCACGACTTGGCCGAGAAGGACGGCAAGAATTGGCCGATGGCTGCCCGTCAGGTCGAGCACCGTAGCGGCTCCGAACTTCGTCGTGGCCGACGGTGCAATCTCTCTAACGATCGCGAGGCAGACGTCTCTTGCGTCTTGCTCCGTGGGCGCCAGAAAGACCCTGCTGAAGCGGCTCATCCCGGCGTCATGCCTGTGACGCAGTTCCCATCCGGTACGACTCGTTGCCAGCAGTCTGAGGCGCGGTGAGCTCGAAGCCGCGTTCGCGATCTCTGTCAATGCGAGTAGGTCGAGCTCCCGCGCGAGATTGAGATAGTCGAGCAGTAGCAACACCGGCGCTGCTGCGGGGTCTCGCACGCGCTCGCTTATGGTGTCCGCGACGCGGGCCGCGTTGCCGCCCCGGACGTGTATGACGTCCCACCCAGATTCTGCAGCAATATCTCCCACCTCGAGGAGCGTTCGCGTCTTGCCGACCCCTCCGTGCCCGACGAGCAGCACTGAGCCCGTGCCGCCCTCGCTCAGCGACGACCATAGCGAATCTGGGCTCCACGGGGTGCCCTGTGGCGGCCTAACAAACCGAAGGTCCTCTGATGTCAGCCGGGACCGATACCCGCGCAACGAGGCGATGACCTCGTCATGATAGAGAAGCGACGACGGTAGGGGGCCACGACGTGCAGGAACTTCGATCTGCGCATGTACGCCTAATGCTTCGAGGGCGGTCGGAATTGCGATGGCATACAAGACATTCGCGAAGCCGGACGAACGTCCTCGCGCCGTTGCGGGTTGCTGTTCAACAAGGACGGCAACCGCCGAGTTGTCATCGTCGGCCGTGACGGCCGCGCCGGAGTATCCATGGAAGTCTTGGAGCGTTTGGTCCACCCGGAGTTGAAGGGCTGGCACCGAACGCCCGTACGCGTTTCTACGACTCCGGCGTACGGACGTGATGGTTCCGGTCAGATCGGGCCGCGCATCGCCCGGGGTAGCTTCCAGATGCCAGAGCTCCGCGGGGGAAGGTCTCCTTACGGGCGATACATCGAAGTCGCCGTCGACGTGCAGGATCGCGACGTCCAGATCGGCATCTCGTCGCGTGAAGATCACGGCGACGCGGGGTTCGTCGAGACCAAGTGAAACGCCGAGATCACCAGGCTGTGTATCGCCGACTACATGGCCTGCGGTGAGGAGGATGCGCGGAGCTACACAGATCGCCCGGCCGACCGGCCGTCCGCCGCGATAGACCTGCACGTGGCTAGCTCGAGGGGAGCCGAGGGGAGAAAGTGACGGATACTTCGAAGCTCGCTTCCGCGGCGATCGAGGAGATGATTACTGAACCCTCATAACCTAGCGATACTCCGAACGTTGCTTCGACCGACGCGAGATGCCATCCATCCGGGGTGGGAAGTTCGGGCAGGCTCTTCGCTAATGTGGCGACGCCAGCCTTAACTCCGCGTTGCACGTCGTCGATGCGCCCGGTAAGCCGCTCGATCGTGGAGTCCTCGGAGATGAGTCTTCCCTCCGCGTTGGTTGGGCGGACTTCGATGAGAACAGCTGTGTCCTCAGTGGCATTTTGGTTCTCTGCTCCCATTCGACTGACTCTAGCTCAAAGCCGAAATCACAGCCGCTCGCAAACGAACCGGTGAGCGGCGGCAACACTTCTGACTTGCAAGGGACACGAACAATGCACGCAGGCACTTTCTGTGAATCATCTGGCGTGTTAGGCAAACTCGGCGTACTCTGATGGCGTGCGAGGAGGACTCGAGCGCTGGAAACGTGGCGTCGGCTCGCGAGGAGTCGGCCAGGCGATGGACTACGCCTTGCGTGGCTCATGCGATTCCCATCTCCGATCTGCGGGCGCGACGGCCCTCGACGCCTACAGCGGTGTCGGCGACGCCACTGTCACACGGTTCACTGCCGAGCCCGGAGCCATCGAGCGCGATGAGCTCAACGCCGAGCAGCTCGCTCAGTGGATCGACGGCTGCGACCCAGCGTCGGGGGAGCGGCGCGGTCGTCAACTGGACTCCCCACACGCCGACCTGGTGCTAGACAGTACTGTCAATGCGCCGAAGTCGTTCAGCATTGCCGCGCTGATTCATCCGGAGCTCGCCGGCGAGTTCGAGGCGCTGCAGGATCGGCTTCGGGATCAGATCATTTCGACATGGCAGGTGGAGCTCAACGCGCGTCGGGGGGCCGGCGGGCGTGTCCGGGAGCAGCTCGCACGTATCGAAGTGGTGGAGCTGCAGCATCGCCGGTCGCGGGCGTTGGACCCACACATCCATCGTCATCTTTGGCTGGGGGTGAAGGTCCGAGGCGTTGACGGGAAGTGGTCGAACGTCGACTCGCGGGTGGCGATGCGTGTGCAGAACCTCGTGAACGCGGAAGGGGATCTCGCCGCGCGCACGGACCCGGCATGGGTGGCCGCGCTCGCTCGACACGGATACACGCTCGACGAGGATGGTGAGATCTCGCAGCTTGCGCATCTGGTGCGTCCGTTGTCGCGGCGGGCGAATCAGATCGAGGCGAACCGTGCCGTGGAGCTGGCGAAGTGGCGCGCCGCGCACCCGGGGGAGGAACCGAGTCACGATGTGCTGCAAAGAATCGACCGGTACGCGTGGGCCACGGGCCGACCGGTGAAACCGCACGACCTTGACGAGGGCGAATGGTCCCGGATTGTCACTGACGAGCTCGTACGCCTCGACCCGCATGTGCTCGACCGTCGTGTCCCCGTGTTCGCGCCACACAAGAGTCCGGAGGCTGTCGACAGAGGGCTGCTCGCTCGACGTGCCGTGGCAGATGCGGACGAGCGCTCGAAATCGAGCAACGGCCGCTTCAGCCTCCTCGACATCCGGGCCGGCGCCACACGCGCAGTCGCAGCCTCAGGCGTGACCGGTGACCGCGAGACTCTGCAGAGCCTCATTGATGACGTCGCATGGCGGGCGCTCGCGCACACCCGGGATCTGCTCCCCGATGCGTCAGGCAAGCCCGCTCACGTGAAGGCTTTCGTGACGAACCAGTTCGCGACGTTGAAGACCGAACTAGGCGAACGACTCTCGAGCCTCAGCATCGAAGGCGGGAGCGCGCCAGACGATCCACGCCATAGGGGCCGCACCCATCCACTGCTGCAGGGGAGCGGACTGGACCCTACGCAGTCCGCCGCGGCGACGGCCGTCGCCAGCACCCGTCGACTGGTCACGGTGACGGGACCGGCCGGCACCGGCAAGACGACTTTGCTGCGTGCGGCGCGCACCGTGCTGGAAGCAGAAGGCCGGCACATGCTGATCGTCGCCCCGACTCGGAAGGCGGCCGCGGTTGCCAGCCGCGAGGTCCGCACGGCCGGAACGAGCGTTCATGCGTTGCTCGCCGATCACGGATGGCGGTGGCGGAAAGACGATGCCGGGGCAGACGTCTGGTGGCGGCTGCACCCCGGTCAGCGCGACCCAGCGACCGGCGCGATCTTCCGAGGCCCACGACACCTGCCCCTGGACCCCCACGTGCGCATCGTCGTGGACGAGGCCGGGATGCTCGATCTGCACGCCGCCAACGCGCTCACGACGCTCGCCCTCGAGACCGGTGCCGGCATCGCCCTTGTCGGAGATCCACATCAAGCGACCCCGGTCGGGCACGCCGGCGCGATGGCGCTGGCCGAGCGTCGCGCCGGCACGACGGTGGAACTCTCCGGCGTGCACCGGTTCGAGGATCCCATGTACGCCGCATTGACGTTGTGCCTGCGGTCACCTCGGTCATCGGAGGATGCGGCGAACATCGCCGCCGAGCTGCAGCGGACAGGCCACGTTCGACGAGTCGATGATGCACTGGCCGCTCGCGACGCGCTCGTCGACGGATATTTGACGCGGCAGAGACACTCTCGAACGGTCGCGATTGTCACCGCGACGAACGAGGAAGCAGCCGACGTCAACGAGGCGATCCAGGAACAACGACTCGCCCGTGGTGAGATCGGCCTCGACCGGATCGCGGTGGGAAGTGACGAGCAGCGCATCCTCGAGGGGGACGTGGTCCAAACCCGCCGTAACGACCGCCTCGCCGGGATTGAGAACCGGGCCATTTGGATCGTCAGACGCATCGGTCCCGCTGCCCTTGAACTCCAGCGAGCGGACGACGCATCCGACATCCGCATGGTCACACGTGACTACGCCGCGGAACACGTTCACCTCGCCTATGCGACCACGGTGCACGGCATCCAGGGCGAGACTACCGACGCCGCCCTTGTCGGGCCCGGCGTCGACGCATCCGGACTGTATGTGGGCCTGACTCGTGGGCGTCGCCACAATGAAGCCATCGTGATCGCCTCAACGGACGCCGCAGCGCGGAAGATCGTCGCCGAGGAGATGCTGCGCGGCCTACCCGAACCGGATCTTGACGACGCCTCCCACGCTGCTCACCAGGACCTCGCCCGTGCGGCCCGCGACACCGACACCGACACGGACACCGCAGCAGACAACCACACGCACGCCCTGCGCGCGCCGAACGGAGAGGCAGCGGGGGAGAGAAGCTATCGCCGGCTGATCGCGCAGGTGGCGGCCTGGATCCTCGCCGCGCGCACGGCCTTGCTCCAGGCAACTGTCGCGGCCGCCGCCAACGACGCGCTTCTTCACGCCCGGCCCGCGCGCGACGATATCCCTCGTCACATCGAGCTCCCGCCGCAATCGCGTGAGGAGCTGGAGGAGCGGCTGCACCAGTACGAGCGTCTCGCAGCGGATCTCGAGTACGGGCGTGCCGTGTCTCCGCTGGACCGCAGGCGTGACGAAAGAGGCGACCCACGACTCGCGCCCGCCGCCCCGTATGCGACATCGATCGAAAGAGGAATCTGATGAAACTGGAAGACGCAGACCTGCTCCTACAGAGGGTCGCAACCATCGCGATCATGTACTACCCGGGGCTTCCCGCCGACGCCCCGGAGTACAAGCTCGACGATGACATCGACTGGTGCCTCGACGAGACTCCGCCCGGTGATGTATCCGCCGAGCTCCGCGATCTCATCGGGCGCACCGTCGTGGATCCAACGGCCCACCGCGAAGCCTTGACCGCGCTGGTCTACGGCAAGGTCCCCGACACGGATAACCCGGACTGATGTCCCATGGCCGCGAAAAGCGAAGAAGCGATCGCTCGGGCGAGAGCCCGGGCGAAGGCGTGGCGAGAAGCCAATCCCGAGCGGGTGGCGGCGTGGGGCAAGCAATATCGCGAAGCACACTCCGAGAAGATCGATGAGCAGAGACGGGCATGGCGGGACGGCAACCGTGAACAGATCGCGAGCCAACGGAAGGCTGCACGAGAAGCGAATCCCGAACGCGATCGTGAGACACAGCGTCGTGCCCGAGAGCGCCGACGCTCCCGCGAGCTCCGGCGTCTCGCGCACAACGCGCACAGCCGGCTCATGCGCGAGAGGGATCCGGAGGCGGCTCGCGAGCGCAGTCGGCGTTTCCGGGAGGAGCATCCGGACAAAGTTCGTGAGTATCAGCGTCGATACCGTGAACGACACCCAGAGCGCGCACGACAGAACCAAGCAATGGCCGCGCAACGGCATCGCGACGCGAACGCCGAAGCGATCCGGGAACGCCAACGATCCGCAGCAGCCGAGCGTCGGCAACAGCGGCCCGACGCATATCGCCAGTGGTATGAGCGCAACCTCGAGGAACAGCGCGCCCGCGGCCGAGAAGCATCCCGACTGCGCAGCCGACTAAAGAAAGCAGGGCTCCCCCCACGCAACATCCATCGCGCCTACGCGGCCGACCGGCGGGCCAACGACGCCGCGGCTGACAGGTACTTTCGGCGAGAACGCTCCGTTGAGGAGCTTGCGGTGATCGCTACGGAGCTCGAGCAGCGAGGAAACCTGCGCCTTCCGCGGTCAGTCAGGGAACTGCGACGCGATCTGATGGACGGTCCGCTCCCGGCCGCGTACTACCTGCAACAGTCGGTGGAGAATCGAGATCCTCGAGATGAGTCCGGCGACTTCACGTCGCAGCGGTATCTGACGGCATTGAAGCGGATGCGGAACCGGGAACTTGAGGCACTGCGAGAACAACACGAGCAAGGTCTCCAGAACATCCACGCCCAGCGTCCGCAGATCTACGAGCACCTGCAGCTACGGCGGCGCGCAGCGCTCAGAGAAGAGATCCAGATGGACTCGATTGCCCGAGTGGCCAGAGGGCTCAAACCGTATGACATCGACCACGAACTGCGAGTGCGACTGGACAAGGAGGTCACGCCCGTCGTCAATGCAAAACTCACCGAAGTGAAGGAGCATACGCTGCAACGGGTCGACGAGATACTTGCACGCTACGGGGAGGTTTCCGACCCGGCGGCGCCTTACCGGGCGCCGGGGGCGACACCAACGTCGGGGCCTGGCCTGCGGTGACGCCGATAGGTCTCGACGCGTGGTGCAGAAGGCTGCATCTCCCGTATGTCCTGAGGGTCGTTAGTCTGAAGCGCATGGGACTGTTCCGAAACGACCCACAGCGAGTACGACTCGAGTCGCAGGATGTTGAACTGAAAGCAACTCGGGCGCCGTGGAGCCTGTGGACCGACAGTTTCGGCAAGCTCGCCATTCGCGCGATCCAGATCATCGTCGTGGTCATCGTCGCGGTCGCGATCATCTTTGCGTTTCAGCAGCTCACGCTCGTTACGATTCCGCTCATGATCGCGCTGATCTTGGCGTGCGCATTCAATCCCGTGATGAGTTGGATGCGACAGCGCGGGGTGCCGTCGCTCCTGGCGACGGTGATCACACTTCTCGGGATCCTCGTGATCTTGGGGGCACTTGGTTGGCTGATCGTGTGGGCGGTTCGGGATCAGTGGGACGAGCTGTACTCCCAGGCGGAGGAAGGCTTCCAGCATCTACTCGCATGGCTGCAGACTTTGCCGTTCGATTTCCTCCAGCCCGATCAGATCGATGAGTGGGTCGACACGCTGGTCGGATTCCTGACCAGCGCCCAGTTCGGCTCAGGTGCCATCGCCGGCGTGAGCGCCGTCGCCAGCTTCGTCACCGGCCTCGTGCTGATGGTGACTGTCCTGTTCTTCTTTCTGAAGGACGGACCGCAGATGTGGGAGTTCTTGCTGCGCCCGTTCCAGGGTCAAAGCTACGTGCGAGCCCGCCGCGTCGGGGACAAGACCGTGAGCACCCTCGGCTCTTACGTGCGCGGCACCGCGACCGTCGCGGCCGTGGACGCTGTCGGGATCCTCATCGGCCTGCTCATCCTGCAGGTACCCCTCGCCATCCCTCTCGCTGTTCTGGTCTTCCTCCTCGCGTTCATCCCCATCGTCGGTGCGACAGTCGCCGGAATTCTCGCCGCGCTCGTAGCGCTGGTGGCCAATGGATGGGTGAACGCCCTCATCGTGGTCGGCATCGTGGTACTCGTCAACCAGCTGGAGGGCAACTTCCTGCAGCCCTTCCTGATGGGACGATCGATGCGGCTGCACGCGTTCGTCATCCTCGTCGCGCTGACAGTCGGAACAGTGCTCGGCGGAATCGTAGGGGCCGTTCTCGCCGTGCCGATCACCGCCGCCCTGTGGGGCGTGATCAAGGTCTGGGACGGACCGCAGCTCCCCGCACGCTGGGCTCGGCCGAAACAACCTGCAAACAGCTGAAGCGGAGACTGACCCCAACTTCTCGCCAGACTTGAGGTGGGAAGGCCTCGGGGCCTGGCATGCGCTGACGCCGACAGGTTTCGATGCTCGAAGGACCGAACCTGTGGCCTGAAGTCACGGCGTTGGCGGCGCGAGTACTTGTCACGTCTGCGAACGTGTCCCGGTGAGCCTACGGAGCGCGGATCCACGTTGCCCATGACGCGATGCAGATCAAGAGCTCCCATTGCCAAGCCGTGGTCGATCTTGCCGACGAGGATCACGAATGCCGCCTTCAGGAATCTCACGCTCGTACTCGTGCCAGCTCGGCCCAGTGCGTCGTCGCGCGCGGCGTCAGCATCCCCCGCTTCATCTGCCAGGACGGCCCGGGCCGGAACCCGCCGTAGCCGAGCCCCAGTGCATCCTTGCCGGCCTTCTTCTGCACGCCGTCGACGAGCGCCGCTATCCCGGCGTCCTCGTGTGGCTGTCGAAACGGCTCCAGCGGCAGATGCACGCCGGCCGGTAGGAGATCCGTGAGCATGAGTCCAGCGCGCGCGTAGCGCGTGCCGTCCTCGATCTGGTTGAGCAGTTGATGAGCTGCGCGCGTCAGCTCGACAGGATCGGCCGTGGGGAACGGGAGGCGGACCCGCACGCTCGGATAGTGCTTCTGCTCGGTCCAGTGGCTCGTGCCCGCGAAGGCGTCGACGCTGCGGGCGACCTGCGAGTGCCGTACCAGGCGCGCGGCGGCCTGCTGTGCATAGACCGATAGTGCCTGACGGATGCCGTCTCGTGTCGTGACTTTCTCCGAGAACGATCGCGACACGATGAGCTGATCCTTCTTGCCCGTTCGATCCTCTTCCGTGCCGATGCATGCGACTCCGCGCAGCTCCAGGGCCGTGCGCATCACCACGACGTTGAACCATTTCCGCGCCTGTACCGGATCGACCGTCGCCAGGTCCCAGATCGAGCGGACCCCGTACCCGTTCAGCCGCCGCTCCAGGCGGCCGGCGATGCCCCAGACCCCCGAGACAGGCAACGCCTCCATGAGCCGCTGTCGCCAGTCCGGTCGGGTCGCCGGCCAGACGCACACGCCGTCGAACACATCGATCTTCTTGGCCGTCCGATTCGCGAGCTTCGCCAGCGTGCGCGTCGGCGCGATCCCGACGCACACCGGTACGCCGATGAGGCGGCGCAGCGTGTCTCTGATATCGCGGCCGACGCGCGTCATGGCCTCCACGTCCGCCGCGGTGCGACGATCCACCGACAGGAATGCTTCGTCGATCGAGTACACGTCCAGCTCGTGCGTGAATCGGTCCAGGACCTCTACTGGTAGCACCGATTGTTGCTGAGTCGCGTATTCATCAGATGTCGACTGCTGTTTCGCCTTGTGGCGGAGGCTGATGCATCCGGCGATTGATCAGCCTGTGCTGTACAGTTCAGTGCATGCTGACTATTGCTTCTCGACTCGACGTCATGAACCGGCTCGGCCGGGCCATGGCGGATCCGACGCGTTCCCGGATCCTGATGACCCTGCTCGAGGGACCGAGCTACCCGGCGGTGCTCTCGCGTGAGCTGGAGCTGACTCGCTCGAACGTGTCGAACCACCTCACCTGCCTGCGCGACTGCGGCATCGTGGTCGCTGAGCCGGAGGGTCGCCAGACTAGGTATGAGATCGCTGATCCGCACCTCGCGGCCGCTCTCATCGCGCTGGTGGATGTGACTCTGGCTGTCGACGAGCACGCTCCGTGCGTGGACTCGTCGTGCACCTTTCCGGGTTGCTGCGGAGCGGGAGCAGACGCGTGAGCGCGGCATGCGGCTGCGAGCACGAGCCGACGACCACGGCAGTCGATGAGAGCGAGGAGAAGGAGCGGCCCTGGTGGAGGGACCGCGGGATCATGGTGCCGGTCTTCTCCGGTGTCGCGTTCCTCGCTGGTCTGATCCTTGAGTGGTCCGGCATGGAGATCCCGGCACTGGTGCTGTTCTGGGTCGGCTTGCTGCTGGGCGCGTCGACGTTCACGCCGGGCGCGATCCGGAAGCTGTTCAAGGGCAAGCTGGGCATCGGGCTGCTGATGACGATCAGCGCGGTCGGCGCAGTCGTCCTCGGCTACGTCGAAGAGGCTGCGGCGCTGGCGTTCCTCTACTCGATCGCAGAGGCGCTGGAGGACAAGGCGATGGACCGCGCCCGCGGCGGGCTGCGAGCGCTGCTGAAGCTGGTCCCCGACACCGCGACCGTGCGCCGCGACGGCGCTTCGGTGGAGATTGCGGCGAAGGACCTCGCGGTCGGGCAGGTCATGGTGGTTCGTCCCGGCGAGCGGATCGCGACCGACGGAGTCGTCCGTGCGGGGCGCTCCAGCCTGGACACCTCGGCGATCACGGGCGAGTCGATCCCGGTCGAGGTCGAGCCCGGCGACGCCGTGTCGGCCGGCGCGATCAACAGCGCCGGTGCGCTGGAGGTCGAGACGACGGCGGCGGGCACCGACAACTCGCTCACGACCATCGTGGAGCTGGTGGAGCAGGCGCAGGCGGAGAAGGGCGAGCGAGCGCGCCTCGCGGACCGGATCGCGCGCCCGCTGGTCCCGGGCGTGCTGGTCCTCGCGGCCCTGGTCGCCCTGGTCGGCTCGCTGTTCGGGGACCCGGAGCTGTGGATCACCCGAGCCCTCGTCGTCCTCGTCGCCGCCTCCCCGTGCGCGCTGGCGATCTCGGTGCCGCTGACGGTGGTCGCGGCGATCGGCGCGGCGAGCAAGTTCGGCGTGATCATCAAGTCCGGCGCGGTGTTCGAGCGCTTCGGCACGGTCCGCCACGTCGCCGTCGACAAGACCGGCACCCTCACCCGCAACGAGCCCGCCGTCACCGCGGTCCTCGCCGCGGACGGCGTGACCGACGCCCAGGCGCTGGCCTGGGCGGCCGCGCTGGAGCAGCACAGCACGCACCCGCTGGCCGCGGCGATCACCGCCGCAGCCCCCGGAGCCCAGGCTGCGGAGGGCGTGACCGAGCAGGCCGGGCACGGCATCGAGGGCAAGATCGACGGGACTCGGATCACCGTCGGCAGCCCCCGCTGGCTCGACGCCGGGGTGCTCGGCGACCAGGTCGCGGGCCTGGAGGAGCAGGGCATGACCGTTGTGATCGTGCACCGCGACGGGGCCCCTGTCGCCGCGATCGGCGTCCGCGACGAGCTGCGTCCCGAGGTCCCCGAAGTGGTGCGGACTCTCGCGGCGCAGGGCGTCGGGGTGACGATGCTCACCGGCGACAACGCCCGCACGGCACGGGCGCTGGCAGCGCAGGCCGGTATCAGCGACGTGCGCGCGGAACTGCGTCCCGAAGACAAAGCGACCGCGATCGGGGAGCTGTCAAAGGCGGGGTCGGTTGCAATGATCGGCGACGGCATCAACGACGCCCCCGCTCTGGCCGCCGCGGACATCGGCATCGCGATGGGCGCGACCGGCTCGGACGCGGCGATCGAGTCCGCCGACGTCGCGTTCACCGGCCACGACCTCCGCCTCATCCCGCGCGCGTTCGACCACGCCCGCCGCGGACGCCGCATCATCAACCAGAACATCGTCCTGTCGCTGCTGATCATCACCGCGCTGCTGCCGCTCGCGCTGTTCGGCGTCCTCGGACTCGCCGCTGTGGTGCTGGTCCACGAGATCGCCGAGGTCGTCGTGATCCTCAACGGACTCCGCGCCGCCCGCACGCGTACCCCACGGCTGGAGAGCTGATGCTTGCGACCATCGGCTCAGCGATCGGCTTGTTTGCTGCGACCAACATCGATGACATCGTCGTGCTGACCGTGCTGTTCCTGGCCTCCAGCCGAGGGAAGCCGCGACCGTGGCAGATCGTCGCAGGCCAGTACCTCGGGTTCATCACCCTCGTCGTGATCAGCGTGATCGCCGCGCTCGGCCTGACCATCGTCCCCGACGAATGGGTGGGCTTCCTCGGCCTGATCCCGCTCGGCATCGGCATCTGGACCCTCGTGCGGGGCCTGCGACGCAACGGTGACGACGATGACGACGACGAGAAGATCACCGCGGTCGGGCTGTGGGGCGTCGCCGGGATCACGATCGCCAACGGGGCCGACAACATCTCCCTCTACACGCCGATCTTCCGCACCAGTTCGCCCGGCGACGTCGTCGTCATGATCGCGGTGTTCCTCGTCCTCGTCGCCGTCTGGTGCGCTGCTGGACGCCTGATCGGAACCCACAAGGCCGTCACCGAAACGCTTGAACGCGTCGAGCACTGGCTCGTACCCGTCGTGTTCATCGGCCTGGGCCTGTTCATCCTGATCGATTCCGGCGTCATCGTCCGCCTCGTCGAGGTCCTCGCATGACCCCGGACGCGGCTGCCGATGCTGAGCTGACGTCGGGAGAGCGGCAGCAGAGGGGGCGTTGGCGGCTCACGGCGGGGGCACTCGCGCTCGGCGGGCTCGTCCTCCTGATCGATCAGGGGACGAAGGCATGGGCGGAGGCCACGCTCACAGTAAGTGAGCGCCTCCCGCTGATCGGCGACCTGCTGGGCCTGCAACTCGCTTACAACCCCGGCGCGGCGTTCTCCTTCGGTGAGGGTTCCACCTGGGTGTTCGCGCTGGTGGCCGTCGCGGCCACCGTCACCGCGATCGTGTTCGCGTTCCGTGTCCGACACCCCGGGTGGGCGATCGTGATCGGCGCGCTTGGCGGGGCCGCCGCCTCCCACGCCGGCGACAGGCTTTTCCGTGCTCCAGGGTTCGCCCAGGGGCACGTCGTGGACTTCCTCGCCTACGGGAACTGGTTCATCGGGAACGTCGCCGACGTCGTGATCGTCACCGCCGCGATCGCCGGAGCGCTTCTGATGATCCGCGGCAACGAGAACTGAGAGGACCATCATGGAGATCATCCTGCAGTATTTCAACGGCTGCCCCAACTGGGAGGTGCTCGACCAGCGGCTCGCTGAAGTAGTCAACGACCGATCCGATGTCAGGGTCATACGTCAGCTGGTCGAGACCCCCGAGGACGCCGTGCGCCTCGGGTTCCACGGCTCCCCAACCGTGCTCGTCGACGGCATCGACCCGTTCGCCGACGAGCGTACCCACGTCGGGCTCGCCTGCCGGATGTTCCGCACGCCAGCTGGGATCGCCGGGTCGCCGACCGTCGAGCAGTTGCGCGAAGCGATTTCCGGCCCGGGCGCTGACGTGTGATGCTCGTTCAGGCGTGGTCGGAACGGAGTGCCGGATAGTCGGACCAGTCACCGCCGGCGAGACGCGACCATGCGGCGGCGGACGAGGTCGTGATGCCGAGGAGATCCGAGACGATCCGGGGATGCATTTGCCGGGTGAGCTCGATGAGCGCTGTGGTGCGTGCGCTTCCCGCGAGCAGGCCTTCGGCGCGAAGACGACGGCTCAGCGGGCCCGGGGTGAGGTGATTGCCTGGGTTCCGGCCGGGGAACAGCCATCCTTCAGGATGGTGCTTCGCGGCGTCGGCGAGATCGCTGATGGCGTCGCCAAGGATCTCGGGGAGCCCGATCGGCTCGGCCCCGACGGTCAGCGTGACGGGCCGCGAGCTCGTATCGATCTGTGTCCGGGTGATCGTGACGATGCGGGTCAGCTGGATGCCGTAGAGCAGTACGAGGAGCCCGGCTGCCCGGGTCTTCGGGTCCATGCCGGCATCCGACAGGAACTTGCGAGCCATCTGCCATCGGTGGTCGGAGGCGTAGCTTCGCCCTTCGAGGCGATGGGCTCGGAACTCGACTCGGAGGGTGCTCATCCGGTGCCGTCGTAGCCAGCGAGTGAATGGTGCCAGCGCGTCACGCTGGCTCGGTGAATCAGTCAGATATGCGTCGAGCCGGCGCTGCGGATAGGTTGCCAGCGTCTCTTGCTGTGACCGAATCTCTCGAAGAAGCGCGGCGCAGTACTTCAGCGCGGCCCGTTGCCTTTGGAAGCCAGCGGCTGGACTCGAGGTGACGTCCCGTGGAGTGGTGGAGGTTCCGGCAGGGTCGCCCGCGTCGTAGACGTGGGTGAGCCATCGTGCGATGGTCAGTGAGAAGTACCGATCAAAGTTCTCTCTCACAGGAAGACACAAAGCACGATGGCTCTAGACCAGTCTGCCCTCCTCGAGCTGCTCGGGGAACTGAAACTCACCGATGTCACCGACCGGATCCGCGTCGCGACCGAAGCGCTCTACCAGGAGCTGATCGACGCGGAAGCGGCCGCGTTCATCGGCGCCGCCCCCTTCGAACGCACCCCGGACCGTGTGACGCAACGCAACGGCACCCGTCCCCGCACGCTCACGACGACAGCGGGCGAGTTGGAATTGCGGATCCCGAAGCTGCGACAGGGATCGTTCTTCCCGTCGTTGTTGGAGCGGCGCCGTCGCGTTGATCAGGCGCTGTTCGCGGTCGTGATGGAGGCGTATGTTCACGGCGTCTCCACCCGCAAGGTCGATGATCTGGTGAAGGCGCTCGGCGCGGACACCGGGATCTCGAAGTCCGAGGTGTCGCGGATCTGCGCGAACCTGGACGAGGACGTTGCCGCGTTCCGCGACCGGCCCCTCGCGGACACTTCCTACCCGTATGTGTTCCTCGACGCGACCTACTGCAAAGCCCGCGTCGGCCGGCGCGTGGTCTCCCAGGCGGTCGTCGTCGCGATCGGTGTCGCCGCCGACGGGCGCCGGGAAGTGCTCGGGTTCGAGGTCGGAGAAACAGAATCACAGCCGTTCTGGACGACGTTCCTGCGGTCATTGAAGGCTCGAGGGCTCGGCGGGGTCAAGCTGGTGATCTCCGACGCTCACACCGGCCTGATCTCCGCGATCGAGACGGTGTTCGCTGGCGCCAGCTGGCAACGCTGCCGGGTCCATTTCATGCGCAACGTGCTCTCGAACGTCCCGAAAGCGTCCGGTCCGATGGTCGCGTCGATCATCCGCACGATCTTCGCCCAACCCGACACCGAGCACGTGTTCGCACAGTTCCACGAGGTCGTGCGCATGCTGACCCGCTCACATCCGAAGATCGCGGACATGCTCGAAGACGCGAAGGACGACATCCTCGCGTTCTGCGGATTCCCACAGCAGCACTGGCGGCAGATCTGGTCCACGAACCCGCTCGAGCGGGTCAACAAGGAGATCAAACGACGCACCGACGTCGTCGGCACCTTCCCCAACCCCGCCGCGCTCCTGCGCCTCGCCGGGCACGTGCTGATCGAGCAGCACGACGAATGGGACGGCGCAGACCGCCGCTACTTCTCCGAACACTCCATGAAACTCCTCACCGCCATCGACGAGGAGGTGGCCATCCCAGAACTCAACGCGGCATAATCACAGAAGCTGATCCCGCACGGTGTCGAGAAACTCCACCATTCAGCGGGACGTCACCGGACTCGATGTACTGCGGGGTACCGCTCGGAAAGCCCGGGTGGACCGGAGGAGCTCCCAGGTGCAGTACCGGCGCAGGACCAGCCGGTCCTCGGCATGTTCGATGCCCGCCAACCATCCATCGAGCCAGTGGTCGAAGCGCGTGCCTTCGACATCGATCTCCGGAAGCACTCCTGAGCGGACCAGAAGCGAGAGGAGGAACGCTACCGACTGTCCCGACCGGGCTCGGGTGATGATCGCCTCGGCGGTGAGTGGCAGGGTTCCGTCCGCGATCTCGCGGAGCACCATCGCGCACTTGCTCTTGTGCATCCAGCGTTCGAGCGATGCGGCTTTGCTGTGGTGCGTGAGCAGATAGTCCGCAAGGGGGTGGAGGTCCGCGCGGATCTCTCCCGCGTCGTCGGCGAGCAACTGCTGGATCGCGACGGGCCGGCGGCACTCGACGCAGAGATGATGCTTGCGGATCTCCTCGATCGAGCCACACCCAGGGCAGGCCATCGTCACCGGAGCGCCCGCGCAGTCGGCGCAGACCTTCTGACCGTTCATGAAACCGGTCAAGAACACCCTGCGCCCGCACTCGGGACAGGGCTGCGGTCTACGCATCGCGTAATAGCAGCGTGCGCATACCCGTCGCCCGTCAAGGTGGGAGGCGACCCGGCCAGGTTCTCCGCAGAGACCGCAGGTCTTGATCGGTGCGGTATAACAGGCCAGGCAGACGAGTTCCGGGCGGCGGACGATGATGGTCGCGTGCTGCCTGCACCGCGAGCAGTCACCGAACGATCGAGGGTCGGCTCGCCAGCATTCGCGGCAGAAGCGCTGTCCGTCGATCGTGCGCTGCACGGGTCGGACCCGGCCACAGGAAGCGCAGGAGACGGACCTGGCGTTCCGCTCGCAACGAGAGCAGTGCCGACCACCGCTCGGCGTCTTGTGGGGCATTCTCACCGAGCGGCCGCAGGACTCGCACGTCGGCAGCACTACCCGGTCTGCTCCTTCTTCTACCAGCGCGCGGGCCAGATCCTGGACGGTCACAGGCACATTCGCATGCCGCCCCTCGAGGACCCCAGGCTGCTTGATCAGCGCGAGCTCAAGAAGCCGCTGCGTGAGGGGCACTGGCGCAACCGAATGCACGATCTCAGCGAGACGCTCGGGCAAGATCTCGGGAACGAGGGGACGCACGAGGTCGATAACTTCCGTGACTCTCGGCTGCTGCGGAGGCTTGGCCACCGTGGCTACTTCGTACGCGGACGGCGGATGGTTGCGCGGACAGGACGGAGATCACCGATCGACCCGCGCGTCGCTTCCTCGCCCACGGCCACCGGGGTCGATGCCTCTCGGCGAGCGATTGTCACGAGATCGTCGAGTGAGCACTCCAGCGCATCGCACAACGCCGCCAACACGTCGAGACGCACCCGCTGAGGCGGTTGCGTCACCAGCCGATACACCTGCTCCCTGGACAGGTCGATCCCGCGTTCCTCGAGCAGTGGCTTCAGCTTGGAGGTCTGGAAGATCCCGCGCGAAGCCATCACTCTGCGGAGATTCCATCCGGTGTCGAGCTCAACGGTCATCAGCTTCTCCTTCGATGAGGGCCTTCAGTGCTTCCGCGAGCACCCGGTTCTTGTAGTCCGAACTGACGGAGGCGTAGATCGAGGTCGTCGAGGCGTGCATGTGCCCGACCTGCTCCTGGACGAATCGATCGGCATAGCCGAACTCCAGCAAATGCGTGACGTAGGAATGCCGGAGGCTGTGCAGCGTCAGATCCTTCGACAGGCCAGCCTCGTCCCGCAGCTCCGCGAACCTCCGGTCGAGATACCCGGCGGACAGACGCGTGCGACGCTCGGTCACCCAGAGCGCGTCAAGGTCAACTCCGGGCGCGAAGCGTTCCCGGGCCTGCTCGAGCCATTGCTGCATGCCCGGCACCCACCAGTCGAACTCCGGCACCAGCAGCACCGTCCGCCGCCGCGGCGCACCACCTCCTGCAGCCTTCGCCCACCGCACGTGTATCGCGCCGTAACGCCCCCACTGGCGCATCTTTGCGTTGTGGTGCAGGTCGACGGTGTCGAGCATCACCGCCTCCGTGCGGCGCAACCCGAACGCGTAGACCGTCTTCAGCAGTTGTGCGTCACGCAACGCCCCGAGAGCGCCCTTCCGGCCCGACGCCACGAGCAGCTCGACGCGAGCGTCGGCGGTGTCGAACAGGCGCTCGATCTCGTCGTACGTGAACGGGCGGCGTTTCCCGTCCCCCTCGAACTCAAACCGGTGCGCGACCGTGTTCCACGGCAGACACACCTGGGACGGGACCTCACCGAACTCCCGGTCGCAGATCACCGCAGATGGTGGATGCAGTACGTCGCGACACCCCACACCTGGAGGTCGCTCAGCTCGGGCACAACGATGTCCGGGTGCTGCGCGTTTTCCGCCCGCAGGACCACGCCGGCCGGCGTGAGCTCCAAGCGCTTGACGGTCAGCTCCCCGTCAAGGACGGCCACGATAACGTCGCCGTGCTGCGGGAGCTTTGACCGGTCGACCAGCAGCTCATCCCCATCGCTGATGCCGGCACCGGTCATGGAATGCCCGGACGCGCGGACGATGAACGTCGCCGCCTGATCGTCGACGAGCATGTTCGTGAGGTCTATCGGGCCGTCGTAGTAGTCCTGCGCGGGAGAGGGGAACCCACACGCGACCGCGACCGGCGCGGCCATGATGGTCGCCACCGTGTCCGCATCGATCAGACGTGGCAGAGTCGCCAGCATCCCCGCCTCCCAAGCAATGAACATACAACCGATACTCCAGTATGCGCATTCTGTTCTAGCTTCGAAGATTTACCTGATGAGTGGGCAGGGAGTCGGGCGCGTCGCTACCTCACATTCGTGACCTCAGCGACCGGCACTTCGGGCCGCGCGCGCAGGTATCGGACGGCGTGACGAAACGAGCTGCCGGTGATGGCGGTGTCGGCGGATATCTCGACCACGAGCGGCTGTACAAGCGTGAGCTGCACCGATTCCCCGCGGGCCCGACTGAACCGGTCGACCGCGACAGGCTTCACGGACGCCGGCCACGGGTGCGTACCCGTCGGAGCCTCCAGCAGCTTGCCGAGCGTCCCTGATGCCGCAGCCGAAAGCGATGTAGAGCGGCCGACGATCCGCAGCTCCCCATCGATAGGCAGGCCGAGGACCAGTTCTCGAGGGCGGCCGCGTGATCCGATGACCGCGCCGCAGATCACGTCCAGAGTGTCACGATGCTTCACCTTCACCCACACGCGATCGCCACCCCTATAGGGCTGCGCTGCGCCCTTCACGACGAGCCCTTCAACGCCGGAAGGTGTCAGCGCCTCGAACCACTGGGCGGCCTCGACGGCATCCGCCGTCACGGGGGAGAGGTTCAGCGGCGGCGACCAGCCCGTCGCTAACTCTTCAAGCAGCATCCGCCGATCATCCAACGCCAGATCCCGGGCCTCGCGATCCGCGATCGCGAGGACGTCGAAAGCGACATACGACGCCGGTTCCAGCCGAGCCAGCGTGGCCGCTCTCGCCGCCCCAGCGCTTGTGCGGCGCAGCAGCGCATCGAAATCGAGACGGCCGTCGATCCACACGACGGCCTCGCCGTCCAGGACGACACCGGCTGGTAGCTGCGCCGCCGCAGCTACCAGTTCCGGGAAACCGCGGGTGAGGTTTTCCCTTGCCTCGACCACAGGGTTACCGCGTCGTCATCGACGACGAGCAGCATGCGGAACCCGTCCCACTTCGGTTCATACCGGGCGCCGCCGGGAAGTGAGTCGGCCGCAGGTAGTGACATGGCCGGCCGAGCTAACGCCACCCCCAGGGGCGGCCGCAGCTCGGCCGGCCCTGGGGCATATCAGCCCTTCACGTCGCGAGGATCATTGCCGTAGCTGTTGCGCTCGGCAATCTGCCCGCTCTCGTTCTTGATGATGTGCTCAACCTTGCGGCTTCGAGCGAGGTCGCGACCGGCGTCGATCGCCTCTTCCTTCGTGCGATGCGCGCCACCTTCGTTCGATGCAGCGCCGGTCACGCGGTTGTGCCACGCGCCGTCCTGGTGGAAGGTCTCAACGTCTCCAGTTGGCATGTTGCCTCCGATCGGTAATTGAGATCCCATCTTCACAACTGTGCACCTGCGCCAACAGCCCCTTGCCGAGTGGGTGCGCGCGCCGTTATCGGGGACTACTCGGCAAAGGGCAGGATCACTTGGCCAGTCTGCCCGTCCGATCAATCTGCCGTAAACGATCGTTTTTGACCGCGTCGCGCGGAGTGCGTCAAAACGTCCGCCGGAAACGTGGATCAAAACCGTCTTGCGGCAGACGTTTTCGGCGTGTTTTCCGGCTGCTCGCGAGCGCGAATTTCTACCGAGGGTCTACGGAGTCGATCGCATCTGTCATCGCGGCGAGGAAGCCGGTGATGTGCCGGTGTTGGCTTGGGGTGAGTTTCATCGCGGCGGCGTACATGCGGAGGTGCATGCCGTTCAGCGTGTCGCGGACCTCGGCATCGGCCGTCTCGGTGGCGCGGATCGATGCGCTGCGGTTGATCGCGAAGCCGGCGACGCGTTCGACGCGTCCGTCGCGCTGAAGCTTGTCCGCGAGTGCGTTCGTGTCGGCGGTCGTGATGCCGAGGTAGTGGGCGAGCTCGGCGGGTCGTGCGGTTCGATCCGCGCGGCGGAGGAGGAAGCGTAGAGCGAGCATCTCGTCTTCGGCCATCGACATCGCTTCTCGCGTGCGGCGGCGCATGGCGACCTCTGCGGCCCGGTAGGTGCGCAACGCTTCGAGGGTCTGGCGGGCGAGGGCTTTCGGCTCGGAGATCTCGTCTTGCCAGTAGGTGCGCGGTAGCGCGGGGGTCGGCGCCGCGGCGGGGAGTGGTTGCGTGGCCTCGGGGTCGAGGGGTCTGACGTCGGTCATGCCAGGGATAGGAAGAGCTTTTCGAGCTCGTCCGGGGTGCTGACGCCGTCGGCATCGGGATCAGTCATGCAGTCGCGAAGTGCCGTCGAGATGACGAGGAAGCCCGCCCGGTCGAGGGCTTTGGAGACGGCGGCGAGCTGCTGCACAACGTCACGGCAGTGCGCGTCGCTTTCCACGGCAGTGATGACCGCTGCGAGCTGGCCCTGAGCGCGCTTGAGACGGTTGACCACCTTCCGCTTGGCCTCGGCGTCGTGGGCAAACGGCTCAGTGGTGATCTCGGTTGCGCTCATTCTCGTTCCTTCCGTGGAGTTGACAATCACGATACCCCCTGGGGTATGCTGAGTCCACCCCGGACTGATACCCCCAGGGGTATTACAGATTGAGGATCACATGTGCAGAGCAACAAAGTGCCGGACCTGCGGGAAGACCACGTGGGCGGGATGCGGACAGCATGTCGCAGCCGTCCGCAAGAGCGTGCCCGCATCGGACTGGTGTAACGGCAACCACACCCGCGGCGAGGTCCAGGCCGCGCAGTCGCAGCGTGGTGGGTTCTTCTCCCGCCTGTTCGGGAAGTGACGGGCATGGCCACGATCGATCTGACCGGCGAGACCTTCGGCGGCACGGTTGCGAGCGAAGGCATCGTCCTCGTCGACTTCTGGGCGGCTTGGTGCGGGCCCTGCCGGGCGTTCGCCCCCGTGTTCGAGGCCGCGTCAGAGCGCCACCCCGACGTCGTCTTTGCGAAGGTCGACACCGAAGCGGAGGTCGGGCTCGCCACGGCGAACCGCATCACCTCCATTCCCACGCTCATGGTCATCCGTGACGGCGTCTTGGTTTACAAGCAGCCCGGCGCTCTCCCCGAACCTCAGCTCGAGCTCCTGATCAGCAAGGCCCGCGAGCTCGACATGGATGACGTGCGCCGGCAAATCGCCGAATCCCCCACCGCCGCCTGAAAAGGACCCCCTATGTGCGCACAGATCACCTGCTCAACCTGCGGTAAGCCCACCTGGGCCGGCTGCGGACAGCACATCGAACAAGCCCTCGCGGGCATCCCCAACGACGAGCGCTGCAGCTGCGCTCACTGACAGCGACCGAAAGCAGACCCATGCTCCTCGAACGTCTCTATGACGACGACCTCGCCCACGCCAGCTACGTCATCGGATGCCAGCGCACCGGTGAAGCGATCGTCGTCGACCCGCGCCGTGATGTGCAGGTCTACCTCGACCTCGCCGCGAAGAACGGCATGACCATCACTGCGGTCACCGAAACCCATATCCACGCGGACTACCTCTCCGGCACCCGCGAGCTCGCGGCCCGCACCGGAGCGACGATGTACGTCTCCGGCGAAGGTGGCCCTGACTGGCAGTACGGCTCCGGGTTCCAGGACGCCACCCGGATGATGCACGGCCACCGCATCGCTATCGGGAACATCACCATCGAGGCGGTCCACACTCCCGGGCACACCCCCGAGCACCTGTCCTTCCTCATCACCGACGGCGCCGCCTCCTCGGAGCCGGGCTACGTCCTCACGGGAGACTTCGTATTCGTCGGTGACGTCGGACGTCCTGACCTGCTCGATGAGGCCGCCAGCGGTGTCGATAGCCGGTTCGACGGTGCGCGCGACCTGTTCGCCAGCCTCCGCGACCAGTTCCTCACCCTGCCCGACTATGTGCAGGTTCTCCCGGCTCACGGCTCAGGGTCTGCGTGCGGCAAAGCCCTCGGCGCGGTCCCCAGCTCGACGGTCGGCTACGAACGCCGCTTCGCGTGGTGGGCGCCCTACCTCGAGGCCGGCGACGAGCAGGGCTTCATCGACGCGCTGCTGAACGATCAACCTGACGCGCACGCGTACTTCGCGCGCATGAAGCGGCAGAATCGTGTCGGCCCGGCCCTGCGCGGCCAGCTCGCCCCGCTCACCGAGTACTCCGCGCCCGAGCTTCGCGCCGGCATCGAGGCGGACCGGGTGATCGTGGTCGACACGCGCCACCACTCCCTTGTCCACGAGGGCACCGTGCCGGGCGCGCTGAACGTCCCCGGGGTCGCGAAGGCAGCCAGTTACGGCGCGTGGGTCTACAACCCCGAGGCCGAAACCCGCCCGCTTGTGCTGCTCATCGACTCAGCGAACACCGCAGCCCAGTTCCGGGACCACTTGCTGCGTGTCGGCATCGACCAGGTCGACGGGTTCATCACCACCCTCGAAGGCCTGCCCACGGTGCAGCCCAAGATGATCGCCCCGACCGACCTTGACCAGGTCGACGCGGCGCTTCTCCTCGACGTCCGCAACCGCACCGAGTACAACGCCGGACACATCCCCGACGCCGTGCAGCTCTCCGGAGGCCGAGCACTCTGGCACGCCGACGAACTGCCGGCCGGGAAGATTCTGACCTACTGCCAGAGCGGCGTCCGCAACAGCGTCGTCGCCAGCGCCCTCCGCCGCGCCGGGCACGACGTCATCGAAATCGAAGGCAGCTACAACGCCTGGGTCGCAGCCACCGCACCTCAGACCGCCCCGGCCTGACCAAGCTCGGGAGCTCGAGTGGATACGTTCATCGTCATCGCCATGATCCTCGCGGTCCTGGTCGGTGTCGCACTCGGGCTCCTCGGTGGCGGGGGCTCCATCCTTACCGTCCCCATCTTCACCCTCGTCCTCGGCATCGGAACGAGAGAGGCGATCGTCTCCTCCCTCTTCGTTGTTGCCGTCACCAGCGTGGTTTCCACCGCATTCCGCGTCCGTAGACGCGAGGTGCTGTGGAGGGTCGCTGCGGTCTTCGCGGCGACCGGTCTGCTCGGGGGAGTGGCGGGCGGGATGGTCGGCCGGTTCTTTCCGGAACCTGTGCTCACCGGCCTGTTCGCGGCGATCATGATCGTCACCGCGATCGCCATGATGCGGCGCCGACGAGAGCCCACCGAACCTCGTCAGACGCGGCCGATCACGCGAGCGATTCGAACGGTCGCCACCGGACTTGGTGTGGGCGTGCTCACGGGAGCCCTGGGCGCAGGCGGCGGGTTCCTCATCGTCCCCGCGCTCACCTTCCTTGGCCTCCCCATTGCCGCGGCCGTAGGGACATCGCTCCTGGTCATCGCCGTGAACTCTTCCGCTGGCTTCCTCACGCAGATCAGTGCCGTGGCCATCCAATGGCCCACCGTCGTCACCTTCACCGCCCTCGCCCTCGCCGGGTCATTCATCGGTCTAGCGCTCTCGCGCCGCCTCCCCTCCTCCGGCATCCGCACCGGGTTTGCGGTCCTCGTGCTGGCCGTGGGGCTGACCATGCTCACCACCCTCATCGTCCAAACCCTCTCCTCCTGACCGCCACAGAAAGCCCTCCATGCCCAACGCGTCCGACGCCGCGCCCCGCACAGGGGAACACGTCGACGGATACGAGGTGCCCGTCCTCAACGAGCACGCCATCCGTATCGCCGCCGGCATCCTCCTTGCCGCGGGCATCACCGCACTCACCATCACGCTCGCCTCGGACAACATCAGGCCGTTACAGACATTCGGGATGTTCTTCCTTCTCGACATGACCACCCGGATCCTCATCAGTAACCGGCTGTCCCTCACCCTCGCCCTCGGATGGGCGCTGACGCGCCGCCGCCGGCCTTACTGGGTCGGTGCGCCGCAGAAAGCCTTCGCGTGGTGGCTCGCACTCGGTCTCGCTGCCCTCTCTTGCCTAACCATGAGTGCCGGAATCGTCCCGTTCGCCGTGACCCTCGGCCTGTGTGGGATCTGCTTCACCCTCCTCTTTCTGGAAGCCGTTCTTGGATGGTGCGCGGGATGCGCACTGCACCAACGCTTCAGCCGGAAACCCACCCGCCACTGCGCCAACGGCGCCTGCGACCGATAACCACCACACCTCCACGAAAGGACGCACATGCGCCGCCTCGCCCTCACCACCCTCACCGTCATCGCCGCGATCACCCTCACGTCCTGCGCCGGCACATCCCCACCGCAGAACGACGTCGACCCCAGTGCGGTCATCATCGACGTGCGCACCCCCGCCGAGCACGCCAGTGGACACCTCGACGGCGCTCTCCTGCTGGATGTCACCGCAGGCGAGCTGCAAGCTGCACTGCCCGACCTCGACCCGGAAGCCGCCTACCTCATCTACTGCCGGTCGGGTAACCGCGCAGGCGCCGCAATCGATCTGATGAAGCAAGCCGGCTTCACCGACCTCCGCAACCTCGGCTCCCTCGAAGACGCTGCCAATGCGACGGGACTCCCCATCGTCCAGCCCTAAAACGTACGCGCTCGTCCCCCCGCGAGCGCGTACCCCGCGCGCCTCGCGCGCGCCCCGCGTCGCTTGAGCTCGTCTCGTGACGCACAGTCCGGGCGGGTCGCCCCCACGGCCCGCCCGGACTGCTCAATTTATGCTCCCGCACGGGATGACGCACACAACAGCGAGATACGTCGGGCTCAGGAGCTGCGTGATCGGCCTGGCCATCGTTGCGATAGCGAGGGCTGCGGTGAGAACTATCGGGAGGAAGGTGAGCGTGATGGCCACCGTCGCGTCGCCTCTACCTGTGGCGGAAAAGATCGGCGAACTGATCATCACGGCGGCGATCGCAGCGGCCGCGTAGATGGCCACATAACCGACGCCAACTAGCGCTCGCACAAGCCGCGCTCCCTGTGGGCGTGGTGGGACAGGCTCCGAGTGAACGTGACTCACTGGATTACCGCGCTCCGCTGTCCCCGCCATGGGCACCACTATCTCAGGTCGTGCTTCATGGGTGATTACGGCGTGATGCGCCGACTTCTCGGAACGGCTGGCGAGATGCTCGAGTACGCCTCGGCCCTGGGGCCGCGTCGTTCTCGTCGTGAACAGTTGTCACTTGCGGGTCGAGAGTGGGCCCGGCGGAGACGCACCCCGATCGTTATCTAGTGTGACGAAACGGTTCGGGTCGGTGCGGACATGAACTGAGTGTTCAGACACGATGGGAGCGCTCATGAAGATGATGTCCGACGACGAGTTGATCGGCGCCCTGCGGGCGGCCGACCCCGCATCGCTGGCGACCGTCTCCGACGGTGATGCGCTTCGGGCGGTGCGCCGCGCACGTCGCGAACGTAAGCGGCCACGCTGGGGGCTGATCACGGGGGCGATCGCTGCAACGCTTGTGCTGGGGATCCCCGCCGGTGCGGCTGCGGCAGGTTTCATGGCGCGGACGGGATGGTTCGGATCCCCGAACCCCGGCGACCATCGCGATCACTGCATCAGCGCTGAGGTCACCGAGTATGACTGTGGCGATGAGTGGATCGACCTGAGTGCGCCCGATCTCGACAAGGTCGTCGCATCGGTCTATCCCACGTGGATGCCGCTCGCGCCGGGAGTCACCCGCGAGGACCTGACCGCACGTGTCATCGGCATTTCGTCCGCTGACGCACTCACCCCGGTCACGTCGCTCCGACGTACCTACGAGTCGGAGTCATACAAGGATTGGCTGACCGCGTGGATCGCCGCGAATGACCGCGGTGACACCGCCGCGCAGGAGACCGCGTCTCGTGTCATCACGGAAGCAGCTGACTGGCCCGCGATCGTAGCAACTGACGGTGGCCGGATAACAGACATCATGCGAGCGTTTGCAGAGCGGATCGCAGCTGGCGACCGGGGAGCGGCACAGGCCGCGGCGGAATACGAGGGAGCTCCCGGGTGGGACGGAATCGACCGCCACGAGCTCACGGATGAGATTTTCGACGAGGTCTATGGGGACGGCCGATGACCGCGGCCAGAGCAGCCGGAAGCGAGCTGACGTCACCTGCTGATCAGTTTGCGAACGATGAGACCGTCGACTCCGCCAAGATTGGGGATCGGGCATTCGAGGAAGCAGTCGCGCCCCTCGTCCCGTTGCTTCTGAGGTACTTCGCTCGGCGCGTGACACCGACGGACGATGCCGCAGACTGCACGTCGGAGACACTCGCTGCGCTGTGGAAGCATCGCTCACGACTCCCGGCGGTAGATGACGAGCGTCGGGCGTGGGCGTACGGGATTGCTCGCAAGGTGCTCTCGAACCACCATCGCGGCAGAGCTCGTCGAGACCGGGCGGACGAGGCCCTGCGGGCCGCGGCCGCGGTGACATCAGTCGAGGACGTTCCGGATGAGGCGTTCATCGCGGCCGAGGCTTTGAAGCTCCTTCCCACACGCGATCAAGAACTCGTCCGGCTCGTTGTGTGGGAGGAGCTGTCGATCGCCGCCGCAGGAAGAGTGATGGGCGTCAATCCGGGGACGGCCCGCACCCGGTATGCGCGCGCACTCGGCAAACTCCGCCTCGCCTACAGGGCAATCGACTCATGACAGGCTGAGTTCCTGCCGAAAACGATCGTTATCGGCAGCCCCGCCGACGTCGACGACCAAGTGCACGACACGCCGAGAAATGACCCGCCGAAACCCCCTGCCGAAACCCAACCGCGCCGAAACATCGGCGGTACCGTTTTCGGCATGGCACACGAAGTCGGCTACGCCTGAGTCTCCAAGCGCGAGCAGAACCGCGCCCGTAGTGGCTCGCCTGTCTCGAGTACCTGCGTCCGGGGGTAGCCTCAAAGTGCGCCGCGTCGACCGTCTCGCTGGCAGTAAGCACATCCCGATCGAGACGTTGCAGGAGCTCGACGCCCGACAGGTGAACATCGTCAGCCTCACCGAGCCGACGATCGACACCGCGACACCGATGGGTCGCGTCCTCTACGGCATCGTCGCAGTGTTTGCGCAGCTCCGCGTCGACACCATCCGAGACAACACAACCCGCGGCCTGGATTACGCCCGCAGCCAGGGCCGCGTCGGCGGCCGGCCAAGCGTCACCATACCCGAGCGGATCGGAACAGCCGAGCGCATGCGGGCCGAGCAGTACAGCTGGGCGAGCATCTCCCGCGTGCTGGGAGTCGGAGCCACCAGCGTGCGCCGAGCCCTCAACCGATAACGGTATCTATCACCCCTGATAGAATGGCCTATCGGAGGTGGCCGCCATGACGATCGCGGAGGTTCCGCCCGAGGCGCGTGCGGCAGTGCTCGCGCGCCGCCGGAAGGAGATGGTCGAGCTGGACTACCGGCGCGAGCTGCGCCGCCTGGATCAGCACGGATACAGTCAGCGGGAGATTGCCAAGTGGCTCGGGATCGCGCAGCCGTCGGTGCTCAGCGCGCTCCGCACCGCGGCGAAGGTGACGATGCCGCTGGACGGATTCTCCGGCGCGACCCCCTACGAGATTTGCCAGCGCTACGCCGCCGATTTCATTGACCGGGCGAAGCTCGTCGACGAGCTCACGCGATTCCCCTACGTGAAGGGCGTGCAGACGGACGGGTATGACTCGCTGATCGTCGACCCGGACGGCACCTGGTCGGAGGTCGGAGACGCCGTACGCCGCGGGCTCATCGAGGACGAGGTCTACGAGGAAGTCTTCAACCGCCGACACGGTATCGCGGTGGCTCGTGCAGAGCACGCCGACACCTAGGCCACCGCGGCTCCTGCGCAGCGCCCCGATACCACTCTCCACAGCCCGTCAGGATTCCCTGTTGGGTAGTGGCGCAGTGTCCGGTTTGGCTGTGCTCGTTCAGGTTTCATTCGGTCGCGGATCCGCCGTCTCTCTTGGGGACGGTGAGGGTCGGCATCCGGGCACCTTCCTCTACTGGATTTCCTTCAGGGCTGAGTTGTGCGTACAACCAGGCCGGCTGCGACGAGCTCCTCGACCGCTGCGTGGATGTCCTTCGAGTCCTCGAACGCGTCCTCGAACGGGTTGAGTGGCTGACCTTGTTTCGAGAGCACTAGGGCATACAGTCCCTTGGCCGTGAGCGAGAGAGTCGGGTCGTTGAGGACGGCGTCGGGAATGGCCGAGTCGTTGGGGTCATCGCTTACCGGGCGCGGGCCGTATGCGGCGATCCATTCTTCGGCGTCTGGCATGGGCTTAGGGTACTGGTCGGCCGTTGGGATGTCATTGGTAAGCGGACGGGAGTACGATGACTCCCGTCCGCTTGGCTTGGTTGTTCAGCGGGTGACTCCGGTTCCGGCGTACGAGGCCGGTGCTGCTACCGGCCCCGAAGCGTCTGCTGCGGGGCCGTTAGCTTTTGGGGCGCGGTTGATGGTCGCGTCGGTGAACCGCAGGGATGCGCCGACGTTGTCGGCGACGACGTCGCGGGTCTCGCGTGTCTGGCCGCTGTCCTTGTCGGTGTAGGTGCCGAAGCGGAGGTCTCCGACGACGATCGCGGCGTCGCCCTTGTGGAGCGAGTCGGTCACGTGGCGGGCCTGCTGGTTGAACACGACGACCCGGTGAAAGACTGTGCCGGCGTCTTCCCATCGTCCGGTGTCCTCGTTGAGGCGGCGGTCGTTGACGGCGAGTGAGAAGCGGGCGTACTCGTTGCCTGATTCTCCGGTGCCGTGTTCCGGGTCGGCGGTGAGGTTGCCCTCCAGCGTGACCGGGATCTTGGTGGTCATCTTCGTTTTCCTTTCGTCGTGGACACCTGGTGGTGTCCTCATTGTGCGTGGGCCTGGCTGGTCCACGCCGTCCATTCCTGCTCGTCAGTGACGTCCGTCCAGGTGCGGGGTTTGGCGGGTTTGTGTCCGTTGTTGCATCCGCCCCCGTATGCCCTCGCGAGTCGGGGGGTGGCGATGGCGAGTCGTTCGTGCCAGCCGATGGGGCCGAATCCGGCGTCGCTGGAGTCGAACGCGGCGACGTGTGCGGTGTGGAGGGCGGAGAGTTCTTCGACGAGGTGGCTGTGCTTCCACCAGCAGGTGGGGACGACGCTGAGGGGGAGGTTGTAGCGGACCGTGAGCCACTCGACCCACGTCCGCAGAACGTTCCACCGCTCGGCGGCTTCGCCGGCTGTGAGCTCGCGCCAGTTGGTGACGAGCCCGCCGATCGGGGCGGATCCGCCGTACCGGGAGCGCGGGTCGAAGCCGCTGAGTTCCTGGGCGAGGAGCGCATCGACGTCTGCCGGGTCGAACTCGCTCATGATGCGTCCTTCACCGGGCGGAGCTTCACCTGCAGTACTTGCAGGGCGTGCATCGTTGCCTGCCGGCGTGTGCGGTGGGCGGCAAGAATGATGTCGCGATCGATCAGACGATGGAGCAGGTCGTGGCAGTACGGGTGGAGGGCGATGAGGTCATCATCGTCCTCCCACGCCTGCCACTCACCCCGGACGATCCGCACCCCGCGGTAGTCGAGATGGTGCAACTCGAGCTGCGTCTTCGTCCCGGCGATGTCGCATGCCGCGCATGGCACCTGGCCGGTGTTGGTGTGGTCGCGGAACCAGCGCTCTCGTCTGGCGAACCAGGCCCGGGAGCGGAGGAACTCGTCTCGGTACAGGTTTTTCAGGCCTGTGCGTCGTCTGTTGCTCATTCGTCGCTCACCGCCTCTGCCTGTTCGACTGGGTCCGCAGCCTGCGGCGGTGGCGGGGGCGCGGTGAATACGGCTTGCTGTTGTTGTTCGGTGTGGCGTTTGCCGTGCTGGATCTCGCGCGCATCGCGCCGTTCGTCCCAGCCGGTGAGGTCGAGGAGCACACCCCGGCGGTTGCGGTAGGCGAGGAGGCCGAGGGTTTGCGGCATCCGCCGGATCTCGTCGACCGACATCAGCGGCAACCGTTCTTGACGTTCGCTGGTGTGGTGACCGGTCTGGTCGCTGTCCCAGGACCGTTCGGTGCGCCGGGCATCGCGCGTGCCGAGCAGCGCTTCAACGTCCCGGAGGTGGGCGACGTGGGATGCGCCGCCGAGGAGGACTTTGGCGGTGGCTGCGGCCCAGATGGTGTCGGCTTCTGCGCGGGACCATGCTGTTTCTGCTTGGGAGAGGGCTTGGAGGACCACGAAGGTGCAGATGCCGCGGCCGCCGCCGTCGGCCATGACGCGGGGGAGGGCGCCCCAGCGGAACATGTTCGCGATCTCGTCGAGGATCAAGCCCAGCGGGTGCGCGAGCCGCGACCCGGGTGAGGCGAGCGCGCGTATGCGTGCGACCTCGACTATGTCATCCAGTAGCGCCCCGAGGAACCCGCCCATCGCGGACGCGCCGGAGGAAGACCCGACTAGGTAGAGCGTGTTCGCGGCGTCGAGGAACTCTTTCGGGTCGAAGACGGGATCGCCGCGGCCGGGCATCAGCGCGGCACGGATCTGTGGGACGGCGAGCGGGGCGACGGCGCCTTGGACGCCGAACCAGATCGAGGAGACGAGCTTCTCGTCCCCGCTGATGGTGGCTTCGAGGTTGTCGCCCCATCCGGGTGCTCCGTCGGAGCGGAGCACGTCGACGGCGGTACGGGCAAGGGCCGGGCTGGATCCCCAGTCATAGATGTCTTCGATGGTGCGGTCGCCGACGGCGGCGGCGTGGAGGAGCCGGGCGAGGACGACGCCGGAGGCTTGCGCCCATTCTCCGTTCGTGGTCGAGGCGCCCAGCGCGGTGCCGGTGATGATGGCATTGCCGCGCTGCATCGCCACGAGGGGATCTTCGCATCCGGCCAGCGGGCTGACCCGGAGTGGGTGGCGGATGCCGGAGAGTCCTTGGGGGTCGAAGACGTGGGTCTGGCCGCGGTGCTGGCGCATGTGCATTGTCGCGGTGAGGTTGTCGTTCGTGGTCGAGGTGGTGATGAGCGGGCCTGACCAGTCGAGGATCGCGGAGATGAGGACCCGGTATCCCTTGCCGGACCGGGGCGGGCCTTCGAGGGCGACGGAGTCTTCGATGGACACGTACACGTCTCGGCCGCGGGAGCGTCCGACCCGCCACCCCACATCCGTGGGCTTCGGGTGTTCCAGGTCGGGACGGAGCTGCCGGGCGCGACGCAGCACGGCGCGGGCGGAGAGGTGCTGGCGGATCTCGGATGCTGGCGCGAATCCGGGCCGGGTGCGCAGGTCGGCGATGAACGCCCGGTCCGATTCCCGGTACCGGCGGTAGAGAACGTACACCGAGACCCCGAGAGCTGTGAGCAGCAGTACCGCGAGAAGGTCGGCGACGCGGATCTGCCACACAGGCAGAGCGCACCCGGCGAGCCGGTACTGGGCCGGGTCGCCGGTGACGGCGAGGAGGAGGCCGGAGAACAGGCTGTTCGCTTCGGGCCGGACGCCGCACACCACCTGGGTGATGGATTCTGCGATGAAGGTGAAGGCAAGCGCCAGGATGAACGTTGCCGCCACGAGGACGGCGAGTGCCTTGCCGAACCAGCTGCTGTTCATAATGGTGTCCTGTTCAGTCCAACCCGGTTGCGACAGCTGCCGCGACGCGAAGCCAGGCGTCCTGCGTGGCCCGGCCGAGCGCGTCGAACCGCAACTGGCCGCTCTTGAGCGCCGGGTCGAACGGGATGGTCTCGACGACCCGTACCTGGTCCGAAAATCCGGCGGCGATGGTGTTGGTGGCGCGGCGGGAGCCTGATTCGGGGGTGGTGACGACCACGACGGCGTTCGTCGCCAATGCCGCCGAGTGCCGGTCACGCTGCCGCAGCGCGTCCAGGAGCAGGGAGGCGGACTCGGCGGACTCGGGGGAGGGGAGGGTGGGGATGACGAGTTGGTGTGAGTTGTCGACCATCCGGAGCCACCGGTCGGCGGACTCATCGTTGCCGGAGTCGAACACGGTGAGCCGGTAGTAGTGCACGGCGACCTGCAGCAGTAGGTCAAACTCGTCCTTCTCGATGCGCTGATGCGCGGCCAGCAGTTCCGGGTTGGAGCGGAGGACGTCGTAGCGATCGTCGGGCTGGTGATGCACGAACCGGGAGATATCGGAGACGGATGCGGTCGCGGCGAGGAGGTCGCGGGCTGCGGGGAGGAGGTCGCGGATCGTGGTGTCATAGAGCCCCTGCTCGGTGCGCCAGCCCAGCGTTCCGCGAGTGTCGTTGTTGTCCCAGGCGAGGACGTTGCCACCGCCGTATCGGGCGAAAACCGCCGCGACCATCGCGGACGTCATGGTCTTGCCGACACCGCCTTTGCCGTTGGCGACCGCGATGTTCCGATACCCGGCCCAATGCCGAGACACCCGACCGATCGCTTCGCGCCGTCGCTGCTGCGTCTTCGTCTCGGCGATCACGATGCCGGCGCGTGCGGCGAGTCCTCGCCATCCGATGCTCGCCTTTGGCGCGTCGCCGGCAGAGCGGATGAACGAATGTCGCGAACCCGAGGCATCCACTTCGGTGTTGACGTCGTACGGCTCAACTGGGGGAACGACAGGCTCCGGCTCCGCCACCTCGGGCGTGGTGGTCGCCGGCGCCATGTCGACTGGGGCGGCGGTGATGTCACCGGTTGCGCTGATGAGGAGGCGATGGTCACCGCGGTCCCCAGATGTGACCAGTTCGAGGGCGGTTCCGGTGCGCCTAGCTTCGTCGGTCGCGCGGCGCACGACGATGTGGCGGATGTCCTCGCCCGTGGTCGCGGAGATGGGTTCTGCGTCACCGTTGGGGGCGATGAAGGTGGCGTTCGGGCCGGTGACGGTCGCGTATGCGCGGGGTGTGGTGTCGGTGGTCATTGCAGTTCCTTCTGGGCGGTCAGCCATCCGTCGACCGAGGTGTCGTCGGGCCAGAGCGAGTCGACGACCGGGTTGTCGAGGTTGCGGAACTCGTCGTCGTAGCGGCTGTCGAGATCCATGGCGTCATCGGTCTTGAAGAGGTCGTACTCCCACTCGGTCGAGGTGGCGAACGCATCCACCAGGTAGGAGAACTGTCCGACGTAGGCGAGGAACTCGCCTTTGCGCAGTTGCCGGGCCATGGCGGCGTGCGCGGGTGGGATGCTCAGGCGCTGTTGGATGCTGGTGCCTTCTTGCTGGTTGATCCGGAAGATGAACTTGTTCTCGATATCGCCGGCGATCGAGTAAGCGAGGTTGCGTTCTTGAGAATCCGCTTCACCGACAGCGTCCAGATCGCCCATCTTGTGCAGGATCACGATGTTGCTGATTCCGTAGTGACGAGAAAGCTTCAACCACTGCTGATACATCTGCAACGACGCGAGCGAGGTCATGTCGCGCCACCCTTCCTCGCGAATGACATAGCGGGTTCGGCGTGCGCCGCGATCGGAGATCACGGCCTGATTCCACGCGGTCGTGCAGATCTGCGACAGCTGCGCGACCAGATCCCCCCGAGCGAACAACTCCGAGGTATCGACGACGACGATCGGGGCCGCATCATCGAAGCTCACGGTCGATTCGTCTTCGAAGAGCCCGGAGAGATCGCCGTTGACGAACCTGCGCAGGACGAAGCTGGGCTGGATGGCGCCCTGCGCAAGATGCCGATCCTGGTCGGTCTCCCGTGCCAGCGAGGTCAGTTCGACGTACACCCCGCGCAGGGTCGGCCGGTCGTTCGTGTGGACGATGCAGCGCTCGAGCGCTTCGAGGAGAGCGGCGTGCTCGACGGCGGTGAGGTGTGAGGCGGGGAGGGCGGCTTCCACGAGAGAGGTCAGGACGGTGATCCGGCGCTGCTTCACCATCTGCTCGTGCTGCTCGTTCGTGACACCGGTGCGACGCGGGCCCCGGTCGAGCGGGTTCAGGCGAGTGTCGTAGGCGCCACCGAGCCGGATGACGTTCCCGCCGGGGATCGCCTCGGCGACGGTGACCCATTCGCCTTTCGGGTCGGAGGGCACCACTGCTTGGTGCCCGAACGCCATCGACCGGGTCACGAGGGTCTTGATGACCGCGCTCTTCCCGGCCCGATAGGCACCGAGCACCAGGACGTTGGTCGAGAACGAACCGCGGTCGGTGCTGTCCGCGTAGGTCTCCCAGGGCGAGAAGTGCCAGAGCGAGTCGGCGTTGAGGTCCACACCGACGATCGGGCCCCGGTGCCCGAGTCCCGCGTCGGCGACGAACGGGTAGATGCCGGCGATGTGCTGCGAGGTCGCCTGATGGGGCGGAATCTGCAACGGGGCGAGGTTCCAATACCCGCCCTCGGCCAGTCCGGGGCCGAACGGGCCCGGAACAGCCGGCTCTGGGAGCCCGCGACCGCGGCGCGTGACCGGCGGCGGGGCATCGTGTCGCTCGTGGCGCGCGCTCTCCCTGCGGAGTGCGCGGCGTTCCCTTCGGGAGAGACCGTCGGGTTCGAAGACGAGGCCGCGCCGGGTCATTTCATCCCCAGGCCGATCGGGATCGCGTTGACCATGAGGGCTTCGGCTTGCTGGCAGTACAGGATCTGCGCTTCCATCTCGGCTTGTGCGAGAGCATTCCGCATTCCGGCCAGCGCCTGGTCGAGTTGCTCCTCATCGGGAGCGGTCACGGTGAGGTACCCTCCGTAGCGGAACTCTCCGTGACCGGCGACGAGTTCCTGCTCTTCCTTCTCCAGCGCCAGCCAGTCGGCGTCGTCGGCGGCGTTGCCGTCCGTGCCTCGTTTCGCGCGGAGCTTCTCGTTCCCGCGCCACACCTTCTTCTCATCCCGCACCCGCTTGAGTGCCTGCTTCAACGGGACCGGGGTAAGGACGAGGGAGAGGATGTGCGTGACGGCTTCCCCGGTGTGCGGGTGCCGAGCGAACACCAGAGGAGAGATGAAGCCGACGTGGGCATCAGATCGTGGCCATTCGTGGATCCACATCGTCGTATGCACACCGGAGTCGGTGCGAACCAACCGGTTGGAACCGGCCGGCTCCTCGAGGTACATCGGCCCGATCGCGAGCGGATCCACACCGAAGAGACTCTCGGTGCGGTTTTGCACGTTGGCAGCGAACTCGGGGTCGAACGCGATCCGTGCGAGGGCGGCGATCTCGCGCGGTGACAGCCAGGCGCGGACGTTGATCCTCGCGGTGGTCAGTGCATCGGCGAGGGTGCGGGTTTCGACGAGCGCGAGAGCTTGGGCACCGGTGCGGCCGCCGCCGAGTGCCCTGACCTGCGTGCCGAGGGCGACGAGATCGAGCGTGAACGTCAGGTAATTGCGATGCGCGACGGCAAACCGCTCGGAATCGTTCATGACGCGCTCATAATTCGCCGCCACAGGGGAGGTGCGATCGAGCACTCGATGCTCCGTGACAGTGTCGTAGTGCTCTCGTGCGCTGCGAATCGTCGTCGGCAGCGTTCGCTCCTGCAAGGTGATGCGCTTGACGCCGGGCCGCTGCGTGAACGATGCCAGGACTCGCGACCACTGCTGCGCGAGATCGAGGCGCTCGGGAGCGTTGTGCATGAGGAACCCTTGAACCTCGAGCTCCGCGGTCACCGAGACGGTGCGGCCTCGCGGGTCGTACACGCACGCGATCCCTTCGACGTTCCACAACTGGACTGACGCGCGCACGCCGGGCAGGTTCAACGTGCCGACCACATGGACATGCTCGGGACGGAAGACCTGTGTCGTGGCGCCCGTCGCGTGACGCGTCTGCTTCATCACCCACAGGCCGAACATCTTCGGTGCAGACAGCCCGTGGACGGTGATCACCGCGGCGATCCCGAGTGCCAGGTAGAGCGGGGCCGCGTAGAGAAGCCCGACCGGGCCGAATCGGTTGGTGAAGATCAGCACGATGACCGCTGCCGCGGCGATGCAGCCGAGCTGCCAGCCGTCCATGCCCAGGACGATCCCCTGGCGTGAGCGGCCAGGAAGCCGGACCGGGCGCTCTTCATTCAATGCAGCGGTCATGGCGTCTTCCTCTCAGGACGCGAAGATGCCGGCGTTGCCGACGGCGTGGGACGGGATGCGGCCGGCGCGCCGCTTGAGACGGGCTTCGCGCTCGGCGCGGTACGGCTCCGTGCTGGGCTGCCGGCCCCGGTGGGACGCTGCGTGCTGGAACGGGACGGCTTGGCCGCGGTTGCGGATGCGGCGCCGCGGGCGGCTCCTGCTGCGGGGATTCCGGCGGGCATGCCAGCCAATCGTGACGGCATCCGACCAGCAGAGCGCGCCGCGCTCGTGGCGACCCGGCCCGCAGAGCTGCCGATGCGCGAGCCGATGCTGTCGGTGGCCGATGCCCCGACGAAACTGAACAGGCCAAAAACCGCCAGGGGCGCGAATGCGGCGAGGACGAGACCGACGAGGAGGGGCCAGGACTGCGGGTCCCAGATGCTCTCAACATCGGCCAGCCCGTTCACGATCAACGCGACGAACCCGTTCGTCAACGGCCCCGCTAACAGCAGGGCAACTGTCGCTGAGATGTATCGGACGACCCATTGCGGACCGACGGTCTTCACGGGGAACAGCATCCACGCGACCGGGCCCACGGCGATCAACGCGGCCAGCGCGATGTTCCGAAATGCGAACACGAGCATCAGCAGCAACATCGCCAACAGCAAGAGCCCGTGGATGAGGAACGCGAAGAAGTAGTTGGCCTGACCACCCGCCCACATCACTTTCTGCAGATCCTGGAACAGCGTGATCGGGCCGTCCCGGTTCATGACGTACCAGGTCAGATCATCGATCGCGTTCAAGAGATGCCCGATGCCCCACAGGGTCAGGGGGACGGCGGGGATAGCGATGAAGGTGCGCACGATGGCACCGACAAGTTCATCCCGGCTACCGGAGACGATCGCCGCCGCGATCGCCCAGACCATCGCGCCGAAGAGCACAGCGAGGACCGCCCACTGCCAGAAAGACCATTCGCCAACCGCTGCCGTCCACAGCACTGTGGTGGTGTCGAACCGCATGTTCGCCGCGACCAGCAGCATGACCGCGGTCGTGCCCATCGCCATGCCGCGGCCAGCGTTCTCGAACGTGACGCAGACCACGTCGCCGACGCTGCACCCGTACTCGACTACGAGCGCTTTGCCGCCGGCTTCTTGAATCGTCCGCACATGACCCTCGTAGGTGGTGCAGACTGTGGCGCGGATACCATCCATGAGGACGCCTCGGAAACACTGCTGTGGCTTGACGTCGCTGCCGTTCGTGGGCGTGCACGACACTTGACCGGAAGTTTCCTTGCAGAGGACCGGGTACGCGGGCGACGACCATGATTGCCCGGTGACGGGAATCAGAACTCTGGCGGGTGCGGTCTCGGCCATGGTGGTCACACGATCATGAGTGCCTGCGTGGGCAGGGGCCAGCGCGCACACTGCTGCCAGGAGCCCGAGGAGGACTCCCGCGATGGCTGTGCGCGTGCGGTACATCAGAACCCGAAGTCGAAATTGACGAACCAGGCAAACAATCCGTTCGCCGCGCCCAGGACGGCGGCGGCGATGAAGATCCACAGGATGTTCTCGCCCGCCCACGTGCGGACACGGTCGGAGGCCAACCCGCGAAAGCTGAGCGCCGCGCCGGCGACGACCAGCATGATGAAGACCACGATCATCGCGCCGGCAAGGACGTAGGAGGCGATGACCTGTAACCCTTGGAAGAACGGGGCGGAGAAGTCCGGATTGATATCTGGGACGTCGACGGTGAATGGACTGTGCACGATGATCTCTCTTTCGGTCTCACTTCAGGGGCAGGCCGAGCGCGGTCATGAACGGCTCGGGATCGATCGCGACTCCGTCGCGCTGGACTTCGTAATGCAGGTGGCAGCCGAAGGATCTACCGGTGTTGCCTTCGGACCCCACCGGATCACCTGCCACGACGGCATCTCCGACAGCGACGCGAATTGAGTCCCATTGCATGTGCCCATACAGGGTCACGAGGCCCCCGCCGTGATCGATGCGGACGGTGTTGCCCCAGCCGTAGAACTCACCGGCAGTGATGACGGTTCCGAGGCCGGCGGCGTGGATGGTGGTTCCACAGCCCTGAGCCATGTCATACCCCTGATGGTCCGTAGAGCAGTAGGAGCATCCGGCAACGGGGTTGTAGCCGTACCCGCGACCCTTGAAGTAATCGCCTGCAAGCGGGTAGCCCCAATCTCCGCTGGTAGCCGGAACCATGGCGGTAGCAGCTGCGGCTGGGGTGATGGAAGAGCCGGCCAGTGCCAACGGGATCATCGCCAACGGAGCGAGGGCGAACAGGCCAAGCAGCGCCACCGCCGCGAACAATATGACCACTATCCGACGTCCGGTCCTCGATCGCGCGAGGGCCGTGACGGCGAAAGCAGGAACGCCCACGTCAGGGCTCCATGGGCTCCGGGAAGTAACGCACGACCTTGCAATCGCCCGATTGCTGCGACGACCCCGGCGTCGGCACCGAACCCTCACCACAGAGCACCTGCACGCTGACCCGCACGGTCTCGTCATAAGCGTGCTCAGAGCCGTCACCAGAAACGCGCACGAACGTCAACGTCACATCTGCCGTGCCGATACGCATGTCACCACTGGGATCCTCAGGCACGTCGACGAAGCCGATATCGCCGACAACGGATGCCGATACGCGGCCTTCCTCTTGGCTGAGCGAGTCCCACTCTGGCTCCGGGAGAACTACCGACTGCCGCAGCTCGAGTTGTGCCGCTTCCATCTCTTCCTGCTGGTCGGCGGACGATGTGTACCGGGTGTCCGGGGTGAACCAGGTGTCGAGGTAAGTGAGCCATTCCTCTCGCTCGCCCAGCTGTGTGTCGAATGTGGACGCTGCCTCGAGGGCTCGCCGAATGTATAGTTCCGGATCGGTCGTGATCGGTTCAGGAACCCACCCGACCTCCGCCACATTGGGGTCTACTACATCGCCCGTTGTAGCCGGCGGCGAGGTCTCCGGTGGGGCCGAGGGGGTGATTGCCGGCGGTGACGTCGGGTCGTCTACCGGCGGGGTGAGCATGGCGTTCACGAAGATCGCGATAAGGCCAGCAAGCAGGATTGCTCCGCCGATCAGAGCCCAAAGAAGGCCCCGTTGACGTGTGCGCTCCCTGGCCATGATGGTCAGCCCTCCCGAAGCATCAGGATGGCGGCGTAGCCGGGACTGCACTGCACCGGCGAACGCCGCAGTGACGAACTGGACGTTACTCCGGTCCGCTTTCGCATGTCTGTAGGCCGTTTGGGGGACAAGATGCCCCCGCGCCCGCTACTTGCGCCGCTCGGCGACATTGACCTAAGCATGATGTGAACGGTACACCCATCCACTCTGGAAGTAAACGGGTAATCAATTCGGTTCCTAGTAGATGTGTGAGCAGCTACGGCTCACAATGGAGACATGCCCAAATATGCACGCCCGGTGGACGGTGAAGGAGCCGAGGGGCCACTCGCCGTCCTCGGGAACATGGTCAAAGCGGGCATTATCCGACAAGTGCGCCGTACGCCGAACGTCGGGCGCAAGGCGATCGCCGACGCGCTGGAGGTGGCGCCGACCACCATCGTCCCGTACCTCGGTGAATTGGAGGCGGCGGGCCTCTTGTTGGCTGATCCGCCCAAGGCCGTGCGGAAGCGTGGGGAGTGGGTCGTCTACCGCGTCAATGATGAGGCTGTCACGGAGTTGTATCTGCGACTGGGGCAAGAAATCGGGGAGATCTAGCTAGCTGTTCTTCCCACTGACATTGTGGACGCGGTCGATGGGTGATTGGCCTCCGAGAGCGGTATGGGGTCTTCACATGCTCGCCGAGCGTGGCGTTGAACAAGTGTGAGCGGTAGCAGCACGCCGTTGTCGGTGAGTGCCCGCAGCACGGTGATCCCAAGGTTGGCGAAGTAAGCATCCGCGCGTTCCCAGAACCCCGCAGCGGTCTCCTTGCGCTCGTCGTCGAGGATCTCGGAATAGACCACCCTCGAATGGTCATCGATCGCTGGATGCAGGAAGGTATGGCCCATATTGGACCTTCTTTTCTTCCCCTTCACCTTGCCCAAGGTGCGCCAGCCACCACCAGCAGGGATGCGGCCGAGCTTCTTCACATCGACGTGGACCAGATCCCCGGGATTCGCGTGCTCGTAACGCACCGGCCTGGGCTTGCGAACTCTGATCCCGGTGTCCAGATCTATGTGTCCCCGCAGCGGCACCCGGTAGCGGGCCAGGACCTTCGGCACCGTCGATTGTGGCAGGTGCAGGTGATATGCGATCCGATGCGGACCCCACCGGCGTGTGACTCGCAGCCCGATGATCCGCCGCTCCGTCCGCGCCGGCGTCCGATTCGGTGACCTGCGCGGACGCGAAGAGTGATCCTGCAACGCCGCCTGCCCGCCGGTCCGGTAGCGGGAGACCCACTTCGACACCGTGCCCCGAGCGACTTGGAACCGTTCCGCAGCACGCGCGTGAGACCATCCGTCATCGACGACAGCGCGGACCAGCGCAAGCCGACCGGCAGGAGTGAGCTTGGCATTGGCATGGGTAACGTAAGACACGAGGACCTCCGTGGACTCGATCAGGTGTGGTTACCCATATCGATACCGGAGGTCCTCACCTCATTCCATCAGCCCACGCTGCCCACAACCTCTGTGGGAAGAACAGACGGCGACGCGCTGACGGTCATCGCTGAGAACGATCAGGAGATCTCCGGCGTCGCGCACGTCTTCGCTCTCGCGGGTTCCGACTCGATACGAGCATCTTGCGCGAGGTACGCGTCAACCTAGACGGGTCGCTGGACGCCGTTGCCGGGATCGCGTCGGAGATCGACCCGAACATCCACTCCTGCGGATCCGTCGGAGCCACGGGTGCGCGTCAGCTGGCGCAGCCCGAGCAGGGACTGTTCCTCGTCGGCGGGAAGTCCTACGGCCGTGCCCCCACGTTCCTCGCGCTTACCGGGTACGAGCAGGTGCGCAGCGTCGCGGCGCACCTCGCCGGCGACCATGAGGCCGCCGAGCGCAACGAGCTCGTGCTTCCCGACACTGGAGTCTGCGGGCGTGCCGACGGCTTCGACAGTGAGGGCGCCAGCTGTTGCGGCACACCGTCGGTGCTGCAGATCGGGGCCCGTCCCGTCAGGGTCGACTGACTTGGCTCCGGAGAGGGCGGTTTCCCTTGGGAGCCGCCCTCTTGGTGTGTCCAGGTGAAGAATCGGTGAACTGTCCCGCCCCTGATTGCGCCTTGCTTTGATGAATGTCAATATAGAGACATGTCGAATCAAGAGGTTGGGTTGGTCATCGTCGGATCCGGCCCCGCGGGTTTCACGGCCGCGATCTACGCGGCCCGGGCGAACCTGTCCCCGGTGGTGATCGCCGGCTCAGTAACAACTGGTGGTGCGCTGATGACGACGACGGAGGTGGAGAACTTCCCCGGCTTCATCGCCGGCGTGCAGGGTCCGGAGCTGATGGAGTCGATGCGCCAGCAGGCCGAGCGGTTCGGCGCCCGCATCCTCCTCGACGACGCGGTTCACGTCGATCTCGATGGGGGAGTCAAGACAGTCGAGACCGGCGCCGGCGAGACATTCCGCGCCCGTGCCGTGATCCTCGCCATGGGCTCCGCCTACCGCAAGCTCGGCCTCCCTGACGAAGAGCGCCTGACCGGCCGCGGGGTTTCCTGGTGTGCCACGTGCGATGGGTTCTTCTTCCGCGAGCAGGAGATCATGGTCGTCGGCGGCGGCGACTCCGCGATGGAGGAGGCCCTGTTCCTCACCCGCTTCGCATCGAAGGTGACCGTCGTGCACCGCCGCGGCGAGTTCCGCGCATCGAAGATCATGGCGCAGCGTGTGCTCGATCACCCGAAGATCGAGGTCGCGTGGAACAGCGAGGTCGCACGCCTCAACGGGGCCGAGAAGCTCGAGTCCGTGATCCTTCGTGACACCGTCACCGGTGCGGAGCGGGAGTTGCCTGCGACCGGGCTCTTCATCGCCATCGGCCACGACCCGCGCTCCGAGCTCGTCACGGGAATTGTCGACACCGATGCTGCAGGCTTCGTGCTCGTGGACCACCCCTCGACCCGGACGAACCTTTCCGGCGTCTTCGCGGCCGGAGACCTGGTCGATCACACGTATCGCCAGGCCATTACTGCGGCAGGTACCGGCTGTGCTGCAGCGCAAGACGCTCAGCACTTCCTCGCCGCGCTGGAGAACGATGCAGCCCATTCGGCCGAGGTCGACGCCCTGACCGAGGCCGAGGAGGTCTTCGCATGAGCACCCTCACCGCCGTCACCGACGCCACGTTCCAGGACGAGGTCCTCGGCTCCGACATCCCTGTCGTGGTGGACATCTGGGCCACCTGGTGCGGTCCGTGCCGTCAGGTCGCTCCGCTGCTCGAGCAGCTGGCGGCCGAGTACGACGGGCGCGTGAAGATCGTCAAGGTCGACGCCGACCAGAATCCCGACACGGTCACTGCCGCCGGCGTCACGTCGATCCCCACCCTCGGGTTCTACCGGGACGGTGCCCGAACGGACATCCTCATCGGCGCGCACCCGAAGCCGGTCATCGCCGAGAAGATCGAGGCGCTGCTGTCATGACCACCGCAACTGTCGCTTCTGCTCCCGTCGCGGTCCGGCGCCTGTCCACCCTCGATAAGTGGCTGCCGTTGTGGATCGGGCTCGCTATGGTCGCGGGTCTCCTTCTCGGCCGGTTCGTCCCTGCCCTATCGGACCTGCTCGGCCACCTCGAGGTCGGTGGCATTTCGGTGCCCATCGGGCTCGGGCTGCTGGTGATGATGTACCCGGTGCTCGCGAAGGTCCGCTACGACAAAGTCGCCGCCGTCACCGGCGACAAGAAGCTGCTGGTCTCCTCGTTGGTGCTGAACTGGGTTGCAGGTCCCGCGGTGATGTTCGCCCTCGCGTGGAGCTTTCTCCCGGACCTGCCCGAGTACCGCACTGGGCTGATCATCGTCGGCCTCGCACGATGCATCGCCATGGTCGTCATCTGGAACGACCTCGCCTGCGGCGACCGCGAAGCGACCGCCGTGCTCGTCGCCATCAACTCGGTGTTCCAGGTCGTCGCGTTCTCGCTGCTGGGCTGGTTTTACCTGACCGTCCTGCCCGGCTGGCTGGGCCTGGATACCCAGGGGGTCGAGATCTCCGTCTGGCAGATCGCGCTGAACGTGCTGGTCTTCCTTGGCGTGCCACTCGTGGCGGGTTTCGCGTCCCGGTGGATCGGTGAGAAGCGTCGCGGCCGGGCCTGGTACGAGAAGAAGTTCCTCCCCGTGATCAGTCCGTGGGCGCTGTACGGGCTGCTGTTCACCATTGTGCTGCTGTTCGCGCTGCAGGGCGACGCGGTCCTGTCCAAGCCGCTCGACGTCGGCCGGATCGCGCTGCCGTTGCTGGCCTACTTCGGGTTGATGTGGTTCGCCGGGCTCCTGCTCGGCAAGGTCCTGGGGCTGAACTACGCCCGCTCCACGTCGCTGGCGTTCACGGCCGCTGGCAACAACTTCGAGCTGGCCATCGCGGTCGCTATCGGCACTTTCGGTGCCGCATCCGGGCAGGCTCTCGCAGGGGTCGTCGGCCCCCTCATCGAGGTCCCTGTTCTCGTCGGTCTCGTCTACGTCTCCCTCTGGGCAGCACGCGCCTGGTTCCACACCGATCCGTACACCGGCGAGAGGATCCCGTCATGAACGTCACGCTCGCGGATCCCGCGGACGTCTGCAGTCCCGTTCCCACTCACGCCATCGGTCAGGAGGCGGCATCCGCCGTCTCCATGACTCTGAAGGCCCTCTCGGACCCGCTGCGCCTGCGCATGCTCTCCGCCATCGCCTCCGACCCGCGCGGCGAGTCCTGCGTGTGCGACCTCGCCGAGCTCGCCGACGTGTCCCAGCCCACCGTTTCCCACCACCTCAAGGTGCTCAAAGACGTCGACGTCCTCACGTCCGAGCGCCGCGGGACGTGGGTCTGGTACCGCATCAACCCGGGCCGCCGCGGTGCCGTCACCGCGTTGCTGGACTCGTTCGCACCGGCGACCATGACCGAGCCCGGCATGGACAGCGACTCCGGTGGCCGCGTAGACCACCCCGACTTCGATGCCCGGATCACCCACCTCGCCGATGAGCTCGCTGCGGAGGTTCCCGATCTCGCCCCGGAGGCCGTGCTGAGCATCGTTCGTGAGTCCTACACGTCGCTCGCCCGCACGGCGAAGGTCACCGGCGCCCTCGTCCCGCTCACCGAGCGTTTCGCCCGTCAGCGTCTCGCGGACTTCACCCGCGACCGCGACCAGTCGGTGCCGCAGGTGCTGTTCGTTTGCGTCGCCAACGCCGGCCGCTCCCAGATGGCAGCGGCCCTTGTCAACCAGATCGCCGGCGGCAAGGTCATCGCCCGCTCCGCGGGCTCGAGCCCCGCCGAGGTCATCCACCCCCACGTGCGCTCGATCCTCGCCGAGATCGAAGGAGATGCCGCGGTCGAGCGGTTCCCCAAGCCCCTCACCGACGACGCCGTCCGCGCCGCCGACGTAGTGATCACGATGGGCTGCGGCGACGTCTGCCCGATCATCCCCGGCGTCCGCTACGACGACTGGGCCGTCGGCGACCCCGCCCTCGCCTCCCGCGAAGGCGTCGAAGCCATCCGCGACGACATCGAAGACCGCGTCCGCGCCCTCGTCAACCAGCTCACCACTGACCGCCACCCACAGGAGTCCTCATGACCGACACCGCCAAGCCCTCCGTCCTCTTCGTCTGCGTGCACAACGCTGGCCGCTCGCAGATGGCCGCCGGATTCCTCCGAGACATCGCCGGCGACCGCATCGAAGTCCGCTCCGCAGGCTCTATGCCCGCCGAGCAGATCAACCCCATCGCCGTGGAAGCGATGGGCGAGCTTGGCATCGACATCACCGCCGAGCAGCCCAAGATCCTGACCACCGAGGCCGTGCAGGCCTCCGACGTCGTCATCACCATGGGATGCGGCGACGCCTGCCCATTCTTTCCGGGCAAGCGCTACGAGGACTGGAAGCTCGACGACCCCGCCGGCCAGGGCATCGATGCCGTCCGACCGATCCGCGACGGCATTCGCGCCCGCATCGAGAAGCTGGTCGCCGAGCTGATCTGATCCAGATCGGCCGGCGAATAGTTCCCCGCGGAGTACTTCCTTCCGCCGACAGCGACTCAATGACAATGTGGTTGCCGACGACGGAACCGCTCCAGATCGTCATTCGTCGCGATGGCATTCACGCTCGGCCGCCCGGTGGAAGTCGGGGACGGGACGATTCTGTGAGTCCTCGGGTGTCGTGGCGAGCCCGTTGCGTTCGATGTCGTCGATGAGCCACTCCATTTCAAGGATCTCTCGGCGTTGAGCTTCGCTAATCTCGATGGCGAGTTGGCAGACTCGGAGGTCCTGAATTTGTGCTCTTTCGGATCGGGTGATCGCCAGGGAGTGGTGGGGAATCATGGCCCGCATGTACGCAGTGTCGTCTACAGTGATTTGGCTGCGGTCGAGCGCAACGCCGCCTCCGAGCAGGAGCACGCTGATGATGACAACAGCGATATTCGCCTTGGCGTTCTTGTACATGTTCAGCATCCAGGCGAGCATGACGAGCCCCATGGCGCCGCCCATGGTGAGGGCCATGAACACGCGGCTTTCGCTGAAGCGGATGTGTCCCCATTCCCATACTCCAGCGAACATCGTCCAATACATCACGACCATGCCGGTGAGGATCATCGCCGCGAATCGCAGGTACATCTTCAGCGATCCGTGCTTCTTGTCCTCCGTTTGTCGTTGGCTTCCTTCATGGGCGTCCTGTGACATGTGATTCACCTGTTCGTCTGGATTGGTTGCGCGTCGCGCTGTCGACGAGCGTCCGGTTCAGAGGGTCGCGAGGAGCGTGGCGCACGCGTCTTCGCATCGCCGGCAGGCCGCCGCACACACGGTGCAATGTTCGTGCATCGTGTGCTGCTCGCACTCGTCGGCGCAACTTGCGCACGCGGTGCGGCACGCTTCCAGCGTTGCCCGGGTGAGGTTGGCGTCGTAGCCGGTGTGTCGGGACAGGATGCGCGCGGTGGTGTCGCAGAGATCGGCGCAGTCCAGGTTCGTGCGGATGCACTTCGTGAGCTCTGAGACCATCTCCTCGCTCAGACACGCATCCGCGCATGCTGTGCACGATTGGGCGCATTCCATGCAGGCCTCGATACATTCCACGAGCGCCTTCTGGTCGACCTGCCCGAGGTCCTTCGGATAGGTGCGGAGCATTTCTGCCGCGACAGTCATGATCGAATCCTCTCGTCGTCCTGGAGCTCTCAAACTACGATCGCGGTGTCGCCTGCGGCACCCCGTTGAATACCCCGGGAGGGCATGGTAGCTCCGGCCCCGCGACGCGTGCCTCAACGTTCACGGTTGGTGTCTGGTCGATCCGTCCCCGCGGCCGGGCGAGGGGGCTTTCGCAGGACCAGCGCCACGGCACCGATGACCATGATCAGCGCGACGTCGTAGCTGGCTACCGTGTAGGTCCACCAGGTGCCCTCGGCCCACCGGGCATCACTCAACAGGTGCGTCAGCGCGAGGACCGGCCCGGTGGTCAGGAGCATGTACCCGAGTCGGATGAGTCGTCGATGCGTTCGGACAGGATCGAGCGGGTGGGTTCCATCGCGGGTCATCGGAAGATCACTCCAATGGTGAGGAAGCTGGCGGTGGCGAGGAGGGCGACAGCGATCGTCGCGGCTGTGATGAAGAACGTGAGATTCCGCAGAGGGTTCTTGGGCTCATCCATGAGAGGTCCTTGAGCGCGGGGGGGTGTCAGTATCCGCTCTTATCGGGCGGGGCTGAGGACGGTCGTATCGTCTGTGGTGATCTCGACGATGCCGCGGTCGTCGACGAGGATGATGCGCTCGTCGATGACGGTGAGTGCTTGCACGGCGCCGCGCAGCGATTCCAACTTCTGCCAAGGACCGTTCTCGTCCTGTGACCACAGGACCCCGTCCGTACCGGCACCAACAAGGGTGCCGTCCGTGCGCGCTTCCAGAGCGTACAGAACAGGGGCCGCGTCGACGGGCGTGAAGGTGTTGCCGCCGTCGGTGCTGAGGAGGATGCCTTCTTCGGCTGCGGCGTACACGCCGGATTCGGTGGCGGCGAGATCAGCGGCGCCGAGGGGTGCACGCTCTGTCCAGGTGCTTCCGTCGTCGGTGCTGGTGAGTAGGTTCACCTGGCTGGAAGGGATGCCGTACAGGACGCCGTCTGGTCCTGCGGTCAGGACGTGGAAGTCGGTGGTCCCGTTGAGAGCGATCGGGGACCAGGAGTTCCCGTAGTCGTCGCTGCGGATGATGCCGAGGTTCGGGGCTCCCAGTTCATCCGGGGTGTCTTCCCCGGGGTGTCCGGACGCGAACAGCGTGTCTTTCCAGGCGGTGAATCCCATGGCGTCGAAATCGTGTCCGCCGATCGGGCCGGAGATCTTCCCGCCGGGGTCGAGGGTGAAGATGCCGTTGTGTGTGGCGATGAGCAGGTCATCGCCGCGTGGGTCTTCGGCGATGCCGTGGATGTGGTCGATGCGGGGTGCCGGATCGGGGTTTCCGAGCGGTGTTGCGGTGCAGCCGGTGGCGATGACGGCGAGGGCCGTCACAGTGGTAGTGGCGAGAAGAGGTGAGCGTTTCATGATGGCTTCCGGTGGCGGCCGCGGGACGGCCTGGCTTTGCGGCGCGCGGCAGGAGCGCACCGACATGTAATGGATGTCGAGGGCGTGGCAGAGAGGTGGCAGGTAAGGGCGGGCCGAATGGTTCTCGGCCCGCCCGGGTCGGGTCCTAGAGCTGTTCCAGGAGTTCCTGCATTGTGGCGATCTCTGCGGTCTGATCGTCGATCACTTGCTGGGCGAGGTCGAGGACGTCCGGGTTCTGCGCGTCGTCAAGGGCAGTTTGCGCCATGTCGACGGCACCTTCGTGGTGCACGATCATCTGTTCGAGGAACAGACGGCTGGCCTCGGCGGCGTCTGCGTTCTCCAGCAGGGTCATGTCTTCTTCGGACATCATGCTGTCGTCACCGCCCATTGACCCATGGTCCATGCCGGCCATGGAGTCAGGGTCGTAGTCCACGCCCCAGTCTTCGAGCCATCCGAGCATCTTGTCGATTTCGGGCCTCTGCGCTGCTTTGATCTGTTCGGCGAGTTCGACCACGCGTGGGTCTGCCCCGTCCTTGGCGAGCAAGATGTCGGCCATCTCGATGGCCTGTTGGTGATGCGGGATCATCATCGTGACGAACATCTCGTCCGCCTCAGTCGCCTGTGAGGTCGACGACGACTGCGACGGGGAGGTGGTCTCGCTGGACGGTGCGGTGCTGTTGTCCGCGCAGCCGCTGAGCGCTAGCGCGAGTGTCAGGATGCCGGTGCTGACAGCGAGGGGGAGTTTCTTGTTCATGATTGTTCCTTCGATAAGTCGTATGAGGGTTCGCAAATAACGGCGCCAGGCGGCGCCACGAGACCGACCGCTTGGGTCGGCGGCGACTACTCAGGTGCGACTTATCGAAAGGAACGTGAGCGAGGGAGCTCGCGGAAGGACACCTGTGGCATCCCACTTCACCAGGCTCATCGCTCGGTGAAGGGGCAGGCCGCGACCGTGGATCAGCGTCGGAGGAAGCAGTAGCAGGAGGCCGGCGAGTAGCGCGAGCACGCAGGCCGTCAGCATGTCGTTGTGGCCCTGGCCGGGCCCGGTGCTTACGTGACAGGGCCCATCGCAGGCGGTGCCCACGCTGTCGGGGCTGCCCATCAGGTCAGTGACGTGCTCATCGCCGGCTGCGGATGTTGAGTGGGTGAGCCCGGGTGATCCGTGCCCGGCTGGTTCGGCGGTGAAGGTGTGCATCGCCAGCAGCCCGACGATGACCATGAGCGTGGCCGCGCCGAGCATCAACACCGCGCGCAGCGACAGCTGCGGGCGTGTGGTGCGAAACGCGACTTGCATGCGTTGATCCTCCGTCCTGCTCAGGATGCTAACACCGCGGACTATGCGCCTCTTCGGGTGACGAACTGACCTCGTTCGCGAATACGGGAAATGGCCGCAAGGCATTTTACTCATCGTACCCGGAATACCCCCTAGGGGTATATGGTTTGGGTGTGAGACGCACCGTCCGTACCGATCGCGAGAAAGAGGAACGCCACATGTCCGACTCCATCATGGGATCCTGCTGCGGCCACAAGCCTGGCACCGTCGCTGCCGACGGACGCAAGGATCTTCTCGCCCGATCGGCGGACGAGTACGCCGAATGCCCCGTCATGGTGGGCAGCGCCGTCGTAAAGGCGGACGCGGAAGCCGCCGGTTTGTTCCGCGATTACGACGGCAACCGGTACTACTTCTGCTGCGCCGGATGCGGTCCCGCATTCGACGCTGACCCGGCCAGATACGCCACCGCCGCCGTCTGAGACGGCGACACTAGCGTGCCGGCTGCAGCATTTGGCCTGCACGGTTCATCAACTCCGAGGAGGATATGTCCATGAGCACCCCGCACAATGGCGGCGCGGAGCACGCACACGCCGATCACGATCATGTGGCGCACGGCCATACCCCGTCGAACCCTGCCGCGGTGACCGCGACAGCGCACGGTTCGCAGACGGACCATCGTGCAGTGCCGCATGAGCATGGCGAGTCGATGTCGCACGAGGGCCACAGCGCAACGTCCGGCCACGGTGGGCACGGCGGTCATGCGGGACATGGCGACCACGTCGGTCAGTTCCGGCGGCTGTTCTGGATCATGCTCGTTCTGGCCGTCCCCACCGTCGCGCTCTCCGGCATGTTCTCGATGATCCTCGGCTACGCCCTCCCCGACGTCCCCGGTCTTTCGTGGGTGTCGCCCGTGCTGGGCACGGTCATGTACGTCTGGGGTGGCAAGCCGTTCCTCGTTGGGGCGGTCAGTGAGCTTCGCTCTCGCCAGCCGGGGATGATGCTGCTTATCGGCCTGGCGATCACGGTCGCGTTCGTCGCCTCCTGGGGTGCGACCCTGGGCATCGTGCACCATGAGCTCGATTTCTGGTGGGAACTCGCCCTTCTCATCGTCATCATGCTGTTGGGGCACTGGATCGAGATGCGCTCTCTCGCTCAGACCACGTCCGCTCTCGACTCTCTCGCTGCGCTCCTGCCGGACGAGGCGGAACGTGTGGAGGGCGACCAGGTCGTCACGGTCTCACCTGCCGAGCTCGTCGTCGGCGATGTCGTGGTCGTGCGGCCCGGCGCAAGCGTCCCCGCGGACGGACGCATCGTCGATGGACACGCATCGATGGACGAGTCGATGGTCACTGGCGAATCCCGCACCGTGGAGCGCAGCATCGGTGACCAGGTCACGGCAGGAACTGTCGCCACCGACTCGGGGCTTCGGGTCGAGATCACCGCGACCGGTGATGACACGACCCTGGCCGGCATCCAACGCCTGGTGACGGAGGCGCAGAGTTCCTCTTCCCGCGCGCAGCGCCTCGCCGACACGGCTGCCGCGTGGTTGTTCTGGTTCGCTCTGGGCGCTGCAGCGATCACGGCGATCGTGTGGACGCTCATCGGGGCTCCCGACGCTGCTGTCATCCGCACGATCACGGTGCTGGTCATCGCTTGCCCGCATGCCTTGGGCCTGGCCATTCCGCTGGTCGTCTCGATTGCCACAGAACGCGCCGCGCGCGGGGGCGTGCTCGTCAAGGATCGCCTGGCGCTGGAGAGCATGCGCACGGTCGACACGGTGCTGTTCGACAAGACCGGCACCCTCACCAAGGGTGAACCTGTCGTCTCCGAAGTCTCCGCCGTCGACGGCACCAACCCCGACCGCGTTCTCGCGCTGGCCGCAGCCGCCGAAGCCGACAGCGAGCACCCACTTGCGAGGGCCATCGTCCGCGCGGCCGACGACAAGCAGCTCACCGTCCCACGCAGCGCCGACTTCACGTCGTCACCCGCCGTGGGCGTCACCGCGACCGTCGAGGGAACAACCATCCGGGTCGGCGGACCGCACCTGCTCTCCGAGGAGAGCGCGAGCGAACTCGCGATCGCCGATCGGTGGCGTGCAGACGGTGCCATCATCCTCCACGTCACCCAGGACGGCCGCGTTCTCGGAGCCCTGAAGCTCGCTGACGAGGTGCGCTCGGAATCCCGCGAAGCCGTCGACGCCCTTCACGCGCTCGGCGTTCAGGTCGTGATGATCACCGGCGACGCTGCATCCGTCGCACACACCGTCGCCGAGGAACTGGGCATCGACCGCGTCTTCGCCGGGGTCCGCCCCGAGGACAAAGCCGCCAAGGTCCAGGAGCTCCAAAACGAGGACCGGAAGGTCGCGATGGTCGGTGACGGCGTCAACGACGCCCCTGCCCTCGCGCAGGCCGACGTCGGGCTCGCGATCGGCGCCGGCACAGATGTCGCGATCGCCTCAGCCGGCGTCATCCTCGCCAGCGACGACCCTCGCTCGGTGCTCTCCGTGATCGAACTGTCACGGGCCTCGTACCGGAAGATGAAGCAGAACCTGTGGTGGGCCGCCGGCTACAACCTCATCTCCGTGCCCCTCGCCGCCGGCATCCTCGCCCCCATCGGATTCGTGCTGCCGATGTCGGTCGGAGCGATTCTCATGTCGTTGTCCACGATCGTCGTCGCCCTCAACGCACAGCTGTTGCGCCGACTCGATCTGCGGCCCGATACCACGACCCGCGCCATCCTGAATCGATGACGACACCCGCCCGGAGATCCAGATGACTGTTGCTGCCGACCCCACAACGTCCTGCGACCACGGCGACCACGGGTACATCACTGACAAAGCCCGCTATCTCGCCCGTCTCAAGCGCATCGAAGGACAATCACGCGGTATCCACCGCATGGTCGAGGACGAGAAGTATTGCATCGACATCCTCACTCAGATCTCCGCGCTGACCAGCGCCTTGCAAAGCGTTGCCGTCGGACTTCTCGAAGACCACCTGCGTCACTGTGTGGCAGATGCCGCTCGCGCCGGCGGGGACATCGCTGAAGAGAAAGTGCGTGAGGCGTCTCAGGCGATCGCGCGCCTGGTGCGCTGAACCGCGCTTCAGATCAGTTCTGATTGGTCTGATGAAGCCCAGAACGGTTCACGCTTCCGCGCGCCTGTACTCAAAGACACCGTCCGGACCCTGAGCGTCAAGGAGGTCATAGAGCACGCCATCGTGATCGATGCTGGGCTTGGGTTGCCCATCGGGCTGGAGCGGGCAGAGGACGGATTCGCCCTCATCGGCCGCCGCCTCATCGTCGTGCAGAACCGCGATATACGTTTCGATCGACATACCGCCACGCTACCTGCGGCACAGCGCATTTTCCTGGTGCTCTGTGCGGTGATGAGACCAACCACCGCAGCTTCGCATGCCCAGCACATCGGGCGGACCTCCGCCAGGGGGTCGGTGAATTCTTAGTGCTCGTGCGAGTCGTACTCGCCGTGCTCATGGTCGTCTTCAAGGAGCATCCCTACGGTGGTCGCGCAGGCGTCGCCGCGCCAGGCTTCGATGCCCTCGCGGATCGCGAAGCCCGCAATGACGAGACCCGCGATCGCGTCGGCCCACCACCAGCCGAACAGGCTGTTGAGCACGAGCCCGATGAGCACCGCGGCGGACAGGTACGTGCAGATGAGGGTCTGCTTCGAGTCCGCGACTGCCGTCGCCGAACCGAGTTCGCGGCCGGCGCGACGTTCCGCGAACGAGAGGAAGGGCATGGTCGCCACGCTGAGCGCGGTCATGACGATGCCGAGCGTCGAATGCTCGACATCTGTCTGAGTGAGCAGGGCCAGAGCAGAGGAGACGATGACGTATGCGGCGAGGGCGAAGAAAGCTATTGCAATGACGCGCAGCGTCCCCTGCTCCCACCGCTCTGGATCGCGGCGTGTGAATTGCCACGCGACGGCTGCCGCCGAGAGGACTTCGATGGTGGAGTCGAGGCCGAATCCGATGAGCGCGGTCGAGGACGCGATTGAGCCAGCCGAGATGGCAACGATCGCTTCGACGATGTTGTAGACAATCGTTGCGGTGACGATCCACCGGACACGCCGCTGGAGGACAATGCGGCGCTCGTTGCCGGGCCGAGCCTCGGTGGCGCTCATGCGCAGGTGCAGTTCTCTCCGCCACAGCAGTCGGGGTCGACGAACAAGACAACGCGCATCAGTTCGTCGAGGGCCGGGGCGAGGTGGGTATCGGCCAGCCGGTACCAAGTGCGCCGGCCGTCCGGGATTGCCTCGACCAGTCCGCAGCCGCGCAGGCATGCAAGCTGGTTCGACATGACCTGCCGCGAGACGCCTAGAGCATCCGCGAGGTCTGACGGGTATGCAGGAGCTTCCCGCAACGCCAACAGGACGCCAGCGCGGGTCGGATCAGACAGCGCGTGGCCGAGCCGCGCGACCGCTGCGGTGTGCGTCGCGGACGCGAGAGCAGTAGGCATGTTCAATACGATACATGTTTTCATGAATTAAACGAACCGTGAACTGATACCGCTCCGGGCATCCGGTCGGCGTGCGTGCGTCTCAGCTGATCTCTTCGTCCAGTTCCCGACGATTCTGACGAGTCGGGTGGAAGGTGTGGATGTTGACGAGCGCGGGAACACCGGTGAGATCGCTGGGGCCGGCCATCGTCTTGAGGATTTCGGCGGTGACCTCGGCGTCGTTTGCTTCTCCGACCCAGACCGGTGACTCGCCAGCGTTTCGGCCGTCCGCATCAGGAATGATGACGACGACGTTGGAGTGCTCGCACGCATCGAGACATCTGCTGACTGTGACAGCGGTGTTCGTGCCAGCGGCGTTTCTGATCTCGCGAAGCTGTGCAGCGTGGTCAGTGTCGGGGTGCTTGCGCCGGCTGCCGCAGTCGCCGCCTCGGCACACCACGACGATCATCTGATCTTGGTTTGTCGCCTGCGATCGTCGTTGCTTCTTTGCCATCTCACTACCACCTCGGTTTTAGGACCAAGCGAAGACGTGGGAGGCCGAAGTCCCGGGTTGGTTTCCGCGCGAGTCCGCGGCAGGCCTCCTTGCCGTTGATGAAGCGCCCGCCGGAACCAGCGAGGATGGGGAGTACCCGTTCGGACACCAGCATTACTTTCGCGTCCTCGTGGTGTCGGGCTTTCCGCCCTGAGAGGTTGGCTGCCTGGCACGCCGCTCGGAGCCTTGCAGGATCTTCACTCTGGCGAAAACAAGCGCGGACGCTGCGGCCACGATGGCGATCAGGGCCAGGGCGAGTGCCGCGCTGGAAAGGCTGGCAGCGCCGAGCCAGCCCGCGATCGGATAGGTGATCAGGAAGCAGGCGTGGGAGAGGGCGAACTGAGCCGTGTAGACGAGGTTCCGGTTCGCGGGCGTAGAGGCATCGGCGAGAAGCCGCGATGAGGGTGTGTTCACCAGGGATGTTCCCATGCCCAGCACCACCCAGGTGCCCAGCAGTGCGATCCAGCCTGACCCGGTCTTCGCAGAGACGGCGGTGACGATGACTGCCGCAAGGAGGCCGACGACGATGAGGATTGTTCCGATGATCATCGTGCGGATCACACCGATCCGCACAACCACCCAGGGGATGTTCACCGCGACCACGAGCGAGCCGATGCCGTAACAGGCCAACGCAAGCGCGAGAGCGGCGTCGTCAAGATGGAAGACCCCGCGGGCGTACACCACCGAGTTCACGAGCACGATCGCGGTGCCGGCCGCGACGACAATGTTGGTCAACATCAGAAAGCGGAGCGTTGACGTGCGGGCGAACACTTTTGCTCCCATCGGGAGTCGCTGCCAGAACGATGTCCAGGGCTCGTCATCGGATCGGACCGGCAGCCGGGAAAGCAGCACGAGGGCCGCCGAGCACGCGAATCCGATGGCAGTGCCGACGAACAGGTTGTTGTAACTGACCAGTGTCAGCAGCGCCGCGGCGATCGTCGGGCTCACCAGCGCCTCGAGGTCATAGGCGAGTCGCGACAGCGATAGAGCACGCGTGTAGTCGTTCGGTTCGGGCAGAACCGCGGGAATCAGGGACTGAAACGCCGGGGTGAAAGTCGCAGACGCGGACTGCAGCACGAAGACCAGCACGTAGATCTGCCACGCTTCCGTGACAAACGGCAACAGCAGGGCGATCACCAGCCGCACCCCGTCGGCTGTCACGAGCACCGCCTTCTTCGGCAACCGGTCAACCACTGCCGCGATCAGGGGCGCGACGCCGACATAGGCGACCATTTTGATCGTCAGCGCCGTGCCGAGCACGGACCCAGCGGCATCCCCCGCGATATCGAACGCGAGCAGCCCCAGGGCGACCGTGAGAAGCCCCGTGCCCAACAGGGCGATCACCTGCGCGGAGAACAGCTTCGCATAGGTGGCGTTGCGCAGAACGCGTAGCATCAGCGCAGGTCCTCCGGTGACGGGTGCTCCCCACGGTGGTGGGGAGGGTCGTTGCTCAGCGAGTGCTGTGCTTGGAAGATCGCGTCCGCCACCAGCTGCCGGGCGTGCTCGTTCGCGAGCCGGTAGAACACCTTCGTGCCCTCCTGCCGCGCCAGCACAATCCGCGCCAGGCGGAGCTTCGCTAGATGCTGCGAGACAGCAGCCGGGGACTTGTCGACGATATCGGCGAGGTGGTTCACCGAAAGCTCCTCATCCCGCAACGCAAGAATGATCCGCACCCGCGTCGCATCCGCAAGCATCGAGAACACCTCGGCGGCCAGCTCGACATAACTGCTCTCCACCGACAACGAACACTTAGTATCTGCATGCATACGCAGATTATTACATATTAATCAGGCCGAGCTACCGAACATCTCGGCCCGATCGTCAACGTATCGATCGAGAACTTGCTTGGCAGGACTTCACGTGTCGGGCATGAGGAACTCACGCAGATAGTTCCCTCCGGAGTACTTCCTTCCGCCGACAAAACAGACGAACTTGTCGACGACCGTCGTCATCGTCGAGGCGGACGGGCAGATCGCCGGACTAATCGGAGTGAGAGACGAGCTGCGCCAGCCCAGGCGTGAGCAAACTCGCCACGACGCGACCGTGTCACCCGATCTGAAGGGTAACCTTTGCGCCTGCGAGACTGCGCCCTGCCCGCGTCAACGTGGATGCGGCTGATATTATTGTCCAGACATGAACCCGACGGTTAGCAAACGCGCGAAGGCGTTGCTCTCCGAGACATCACTGATAACGAAGATCATTACCGGGATCGGGTTGTCACTGATCCTGATGCTCGGAGCGTGGTCGGGAGAGAATCACGAGTCCGAGACATCTATCCTGACTATCTCGGTCGACATTGCGTCGACGCCTACACAAGACACGTACTCCGCAGAAGTCCCCATCCCAGGTGCTGCGGTCGATGACGGAGTCATCCTCGGTGTAGCAGGATGTCTGCTCGGTATCGCCTGTTGCTTCCTCATGTTTGTTATCGCGCGTGCGCTCTCCGTCCGAGTGCCTCTGCGCGCCTTGGTTTGTCTGCCTCGCATGCGTGCGCCCTCTCTTGCGACGGGTAGACCTTTCACCGCGCCTCTTTCGCTGACGCAGCTCTCTCTGTCACGCACCTGAACACACTCCGCACAGCGCCATCTTCCTTGTGATGGCGCTCACCCGGCTGTTGTTGCCGGGATCCGTGTCCTTTTGTGTGTGTTTGGAGTGTCTGTGAAGAATTTTGTGAAGGCCGCTCTCGCCTCCGTTGCGCTTGTGGTCGTACTGCTCGTGGGAGTGCTGATCTACGTCCTTGTCAGCCAGAACAATGCGACGCCCGTCGCTGAAGGCGGCGAGAACCCGCAGGTGATACGAGAAAGCTCACATGTCCTCGACGACGGAGGCGAGGGGGCGGTGACAGTGGTGGAGTTTCTGGACTTCGAATGCGAAGCTTGCGGCGCGTTCTACCCGATCGTTGAGGACCTCCGTGAAAAGTACGACGGCGAGATCACCTACGTGGTCCGCTACTTCCCCTTGCCTGGTCATTTCAACTCCAAGAACGCGGCGATCGCCGCCGAGGCGGCCGCGCAGCAGGACCGGTTTGAGGATATGTACCACCGGTTGTTCGAAACACAAACGCAGTGGGGCGAGGCACAGGATTCACGCGCCGATCTCTTCCGAAGTTTCGCTGAGGAGCTCGGGTTGGATATGGCGGCCTTCGATGAAGCTGTCGCGAACCCTGCAACGGCGGACCGGGTCGAGCTGGATGTCAATGAAGGCGATCGACTCGGAGTCAGCAGCACTCCCACGTTCTTCGTCGACGGTGAACCCGTCACCCTCGAGAAGTGGGACGACCTTGAGAACAGCATCGAGTCAGCGGTGAATGGTGATCTGTGATGGCGCGGACACTATCGCACCGACGGGTCATCATCGTGGGCTCCGGACAGGCCGGATTGGCCGTTGCCGCCGCGCTGAAGGCTCAGGGCCTGGAGCCACAGAGGGACTTCGCCGTCATCGACGCGGCACCTCAGGGACATCGCAGCTGGGCGAACCGATGGCATTCCATGGTGCTTCTCAGCGACGCACGTCACAGCGCCCTACCTGCGTTCCCTTTTCCCGGAGACCAGAGCCGTTACCCGCGCGCCGATGAGATGCTCGACTACCTGGCATCGGTGGAAGCTGAACTCGGTGTAAGAACCGCGTGGGGAGTGCAAGCCCAAGAGGTGACGCAGATTGGCGTAGGCTTCACCCTTCACCTGTCGACATCCAGCGGGGATATCCAAACGCGCAACGTCGTCTGCGCCACCGGTGCCGCCACGGTGCCGCGCATCCCGGCATGGTCGCGGACGATGCTAGTCCCAGGCCTCGTACTCCACTCCAGCGAGTACGAATACCCCGCGCAGATCCCGCCAGGCAGCGTACTGATCGTCGGCGGAGGCAACAGCGGTGTCCAGCTCGCCGAAGAACTCTGCAGCTCTCATGACGTCACACTCTCGTCGCGGACACGACGTCGATATCGGGCACGGGAGCAGTACGCGTCGGCAGCCGGCCCGATGGTGCCGTGGCTGTCACGCGTACGACGCCCTGAGCCAGTTTTCGGAGACCATTCTCGCCTTCCCCCGGGGATCGTGCGGGCGCCAGCCGTCGTAGATGCAGGTGGTGCGTCGGTGACGTTCGCCGACGGATCGCAGATGGAGCCGACGTCAGTGATCCTTGCCACCGGATACGCGCCCGGAGATTCTTGGCTCCCCGAACAGCCGTCGCACAAACTTCCGCGCACGAAAACCAACGTGCCTGGCCTGTTCGTCGCCGGGATGCCCAGCCACAGCGTGCGGGGAGCCGACACGATCACCGGAGCGTGGCGAGACGCGCTCACCATCGCCCACCAGATCACCGACCGCCCTTGAAGGAATACCGATCATGACGGAAGTAGGTCACAGCCACGGGACCGGAAATGCCACCCCCCGCAAACGCCTGATTATCGCGTTCTCGATTACCGCGTCGTTCTTCGTCGTCGAGGTTATCGGCGCGGTTATCACGGGCAGTCTCGCGCTGCTCGTGGACGCGGCGCACATGCTCACCGATGTCATCGGACTCGCGATGGCCGTCACCGCCGCACATCTGATGAACCGGCCACCTACTTCCCGCTACACGTTCGGACTGCGGCGCACGGAAGTACTCGGCGCTCTCGCGCAAGCCACGCTGCTACTCGGCGTCGGCCTCTTCGCGCTCGTCGAAGGTGTGAGGCGACTGTTCGAGCCTCCGGAGATCGCGTCAGGCAGCCTGCTGTTCTTCGGCATCGTCGGACTGGTCGCCAATATCGCATCCCTGCTTGTCCTTGTGGGCGGACGCGGGCAGAACCTCAACATGCGTGCCGCGTTCCTCGAAGTCGTCAACGACGCCCTCGGATCCGTCGCCGTCATCGCCAGTGCGATCCTCATCGCGCTCTTGGGCTGGTACCAAGCGGACGCGGTAGCCGGCGTTCTAATCGCCTTACTCATCATCCCGCGCACCGTCATCCTGTTGCGCGCTTCCGGCCGAATGCTCCTGGAATCCGCTCCTCAGGGCCTCGACCTTGACGAGGTCCGACGACACATCCTCGAGCTCCCGCACGTGGTTGCCGTTCACGACCTGCACGCGACGCAGGTATCGACAGATCTTCCCACGCTGAGTGCTCATGTCGTCGTCGACACCGCAGCGACCATGCAGGACTCCGCTGCGCTGCTGACAAAGCTCCAGGAATGCGTCACCGAGCATTTCACCGTCAGCATCGAACACTCCACATTCCAGATCGAACCCGAATCGCTCCCCGGAGAACACCTCACTCATGAGTAAAAAACACTCAGCACCCGTCGCTGGCCTGGCCACACTGCTCATCGCCCTCGGCAGCGTGCTCGGCATCTCTACCCCCGCCGCAGCGCACGACGATTTCGTTTCCTCTTATCCACAAGCGGACACCACAATTAAGGGCTCTCCGGATGAGATCACGCTGAGCTTCAGCGGAGCGCTCACGGATATGGAAGACGCGTCCGTCATCGAGGTGCTCGACCAGCAGGGAGCAAATGTCGCAATCGATGCTCCGGGTATCAGCGGCACGTCGATCACTCAGCACCTCACGCCAGAGGCCGCCACGGGCGTGTTCACCGTGCGCTGGAAGGTCGTTTCCGCCGATGGGCATCCCGTCAGCGGCGAGTACACGTACACCGTGGAGCCCATGACCATCGGCTCCGGCGCCGACACAACAGAAGGTGTGAGCGCCAGTCCTTCGCCCTCCGAAGAACCGCCGACTGAAGCTTCTGCTTCCCCCACTGAAACGACGAAGGAATACGGCGGCGCCCCCTCCGGTGGCGGGGCATTCGAATTCCTCCCCGCTCTCGTCCTGAGCGCCCTCGCCATCATCCTCGGCGGCGGCGTCTTCGGCGTACTCCTGATGGGTCGTCAACGCCGCCAACGAGACCGAGGAGCCAAAGCCGCAAAGGATGCCCGCGATGACGCGTAGCCGTCTACGTCGATTCGCCGCGGCTCTCATCGTCGCTGCCGGCGTCGTCGTGGTGGACCAGGGATCGAAGGCTCTGGCTGTCAGCGAGCTGGGCCAATACGGACGTACACCTCTTCTGGGCGACGTTCTTGGTCTTCGATTGGCGTTCAACCCCGGCGCAATCTTCTCATTCGGCTCCAGCGCCACTGGACTCATCACGCTCATCGGAATTGCGGCGACGGCCTTTCTGTTCGTTGCAGCTGCGCGAACTCGGAACAGAGGGTCGGCCATCGGATTCGGGTTCATCTTGGGAGGTGCGGTCGGCAACCTCATCGACCGGCTCTTCGCGCCGCCTGCGTTTGGCAGGGGCCATGTTACGGACTTCCTCGCCTATGGGGACCTCTTCATCGGCAATCTCGCCGACGTCGCTCTCGGTGTCGGCGCTGTCCTCCTTGTGGTCGCCGGCCTTCGAAGGAGTGGCCGACGCACCACGCAACCAGACCTGACTATGAACGGGTACCCGTCAGTAGAGGAGACGGTGAGCTGACCATGAACCGGGGAACACCAGCCCCTTCCCGATATCAGAGAAACGCCCTCGCGCCGAGCCTCATCGCGGCAGCCATCTTGTTCCTCGCCCCGGCGCTGATCCTTGCGGACTGGGCGCCCCTGGTCCAGTTTGTGGCATCCATCTTTGCGTTGATCGTTGCCTGGTTCGCCATGCAGGCGCGACACTGGTGGTGGATTCCGGTGTTCGTAGCCATCGCAGTGATCTGGAACCCCGTGGCGCCCTTTCCCTTCTCCGGGCCGGTATGGACAACGGTCCAACCCGCCGCGGCCGTCGTCTTCATCGTTGCCGGTGCGACCATCAGGACGATTCGACAATGAACCGAAAACTGCTCTCCGTTGCAGCGACTCGCTGCCGTTCTTGCCACAGGACTCGAACATGACCCTCGGGATCATCAAGCCCCCCGACGAGAACCCCGACATCACGTTCATCGTCTACAGCGGAGGTTTGGGAGTTTACGACGGAACCCTGCGATCCGTTTACGTACTGGACATCACTGGGCTGAGTCAGCACACCGGTGATAACAGGGGGCCTGGAACCCTGGAACTCACTCCGGGATCGACCGCCGACCTTCCGAACTGCTGGGGCACCGTCACCTGGGAGATCGCCTTTCCGGAGAATCCTGTGAAGCGCTTCGCGTCGCTGCAAACGCAACGCGACCCATCCGCTGGCGGGGTGCTTGCATTCGCACTCCTCGCGACACTGGGACTTTTCGCTGGGCTGCTGGTTCCGCGTCGGCGTCTCTGGGTGAAGGCACGGGTCGTGCCGGACGGTGTTGGCATCGAGTACGCCGAACTCGCGCGGGGTGAGGGTCCCGCGCCGACATGCGTTGTCACGAAATTCGCCACACGGCGCACGTCCGCTACCACCGCAGGCGATGCCTTCTCTTTGGGTCCGGTGCGATGAACGATTGGACCCCTGACGTACCTCCCACTCTTGAGACGCTGATCGCGCCAACAGCAACACCGTTTCCCGTGCTGCCCCTCATTGCGGTGCTGCTCGCGGTCGTGTATCTGGTTGGAGCGCTCAGGCTGTGGGTGAAAGGTCGACGGTGGCCGCTCTGGCGGACCATCAGCTTCCTTCTCGGCTGCGTCCTCCTCGCCGCCGTCACCGGCCTCGGGGTTGAGGCATACGGGTACGCAATGGTGTCCGTCTTCATGTTCCAGCAGCTCACACTGATGATGACGGTGCCGCCGCTGTTGGTCCTCGGTTCACCGGGAAACCTGCTGCTGCGAGCGACCCCGCATCGCGGCATCGGACGCATTGTCCTCCAATGCGCGCACATCGGGTTGCGGAGTCGCGCTGGGAGATGGGCGCTCAGTCCCTGGTGCACCGTGCCGCTCTACCTGCTGGCGTTCTATGGGCTCTACCTGGCGGGCTCTGCCGACATCATTCTCGCGCTGACCGGCGGGCACATCGCGCTCGAGGTCGCATTCCTCGTCGCTGGAGTTCTGTTCACCATTCCTGTGCTGTCCTCCGATCCGCTGCCCATCAGGATGGGCCACGGCGGACGTGCACTCGATGTCTTCGCGGAGGCCGCACTTCATGCGTTTTTCGGAGTGTTTCTGATGATGGGGAGCACGATTCTCGTCGGCTCCTTCGTCTCCTCGACCGAGATTCTCGGCATCGACCCGCTCGAGGACCAACGTCTCGCCGGTGGGCTCGCGTGGTCGTACGGTGAGGCGCCTACAGTGCTGATGTTGATATACGTCATGCACAGGTGGTTTCGTGACGATACGGCTACCGCTGCTGCCGCAGATCGGTACGTCGACGCGCACGGCAATGCAGAACTCGATGCCTACAACCAATACCTGAACAAGCTGAGCTCCGGTGACGTTGAACGCTGACTCTTCGATGGTTCACCTGGCGCAGCGAGAGCGGCGACCCTCCCCACGTGGGGCTGCGCCGCGAATCATCCCGCCGACGTTGCCACTTCGCTTCGCGGTGGTCGCGGCGCTCCTTGCCGGCACGTCCTTGGACCTCGCCTACCCCGAAATCGGCTGGTGGCCGGTTGCTTTCGTGAGCGTGACGGTCGCGCTCTGGACGCTGCGAGGGCGTTCGCTCCCGGCCGCGTTCCTTGTTTCGCTCCTCTTCGGTGCGTCTTTCTATTTCACACACCTCGTGTGGGTGTCGAAGTTCCTGGGGCCGGTACCCTGGGTGGCACTGGCGGGCCTGGAATCGATGCTGTTCGGCGCCGGTGGCGTCTTGATCGCTCTCGCGTACCGGCTCGCCCTCTCCTCGCGAGGTCTCTCAACGGTCGCACCAGCAATGGTGGCCGGCCTCTGGGTGCTGCGAGAAACCGTGATGGGCAGCTGGCCATACGGTGGCTTCCCCTGGGCGCGGACAGGTCTCACTCTCGTTGACAGTCCCTTCGTCGCCGCCGCCTCATGGGTTGGCACGACAGGGCTGTCCTTCCTGATGGTGTTTATCTGCGCGAGCGTCCTACAGGCATTGAGTCAGCGTCGACGGCGAGGGTCGATTCCCGCCGTGCTGGTTGTACTCCTTACCGTGCTCATCCCGCTGTTCCCCACAGAGCAAGTCGGGACCATGAGGATCGGGTGGGTGCAAGGCAACGGCCCGAGTGGCTATTTCGACGCCAAATCTGCTGGAGCCATCCTCGACGCGCAGGAAGCGGCGAGTACCCCGCTGGCCGGACGCCAGATGGATCTTCTTGTATGGCCTGAGGGATCCGTCGATTCTGACCCGCTCCGCGACGCGGAGACCGCCGCCAGGCTTGACCGACTCGTCCGCGACATGGGAGCACCCGCGTTGGCGAACGCAGCAACACAGCGTGAGGGGCACACATTCAACACCTCACTGCTGTGGGGAGGGGACGGTCCGGTGCAACTCCACGACAAAACCAACCCGGTGCCGTTCGGTGAGTATGTTCCAGATCGATGGTTCTATGAAGCCGTCGCTCCCGACCTCATCGGCCTGATCCAGCGGGAGTACACCCCGGGTTCAAATGCACCTGTCATGGACGTCGCAAACATGCGCATCGGATTGGCGATCTGCTTCGACGTGATCTACGACGACGTCATCCGAGAAAGCGCGATGGCCGGAGCGCAGCTATACGTGTTCCAGACGAACAACGCCGACTTCCGAGGAACGGACGAGAACCTGCAACAACTGGCTACCGCACGCATGCGTGCCATCGAGACCGGTCGGACGGTCGTGAACGTCTCCACCACGGGCACCAGCCAGATCATCCGTAACGACGGAACGGTGCTCTCGGAACTATCCGTGGACACAACCGGAGCGCAGATCAGCGAAGTGCCCCGCCACACCGGCATCACCCCCGCAGTGGCACTGATGCCGTGGATCGGCCCAGTCCTCGGCGGCGCAAGCCTGTTGGCGCTGCTGATTGCCACCTTTGCCCTGCGCCACACTCGCAATACCGGCGGCGCAAGCCGCGAACGGAACAACCTATGAAAACTACGACTCGGCTCCTTATCGCCTCCGCCGCCGCAGCGGTGATGGTGGGACTCAGCGGCTGCGCATCCACGATCCATATGGAACCGGCGGTGGAAGCCAATGACCCGCTGTGTGCGGAAGTTACCGTGCGTCTTCCGGACTCAGTTGGCGATCAAAGCCGCGTCTGGACGGACGCTCAGGCGACAGCTGCGTGGGGAACGCCTAGCAGCGTACTCATCACCTGCGGCCTGGAGCCGCCTGCCCCTACAACACAGCAGTGCGTCAGCCTGAGCGGCGTGGACTGGATCGTTGACGAATCCGAGACGCCCAAGCTGCGCCTGACAACGTACGGACGGGAGCCTGCCGTGCAGGTGTACGTGGACACGACGATCCTGTCTGCTGACAGTGTCCTTCAATCGCTGGCCGGAGCCGTCCAGCAACTGCCGAAGACTAGCGAGTGCACAACGCCAGCCGCCCAAGAGGACGACGCACAGGGCGGGGAAAGTACACCGTGAGTCCGGCTTTCCTCCGCCTGACCGGGCCGACGATCCTGCTCGTCGCCGCAATCATCGCCACCGCCATCGCACTGATGATCGGCGGCGGCGCGGACCCCCGCTTCACCAACGACCCAGGTGCTCTGGTGCGCTGGGGCCTTCCGTTCGCCAAGCTGTTCGTGAACGTGTCTGGCGCGGTAATGGCCGGAGCTCTCGTACTCACACTATTCGGACTCGCAGCCGGTACGAAGCCATTCAATATCGCGCTCGACGTCGCTTCCACAGGTGCTGCGGTACTCACCGTGGCAAGCGGGGCGGTCGCGTTCCTCACATTCCTGTCATCCTTCAACCCGCAAGTCAGCCTCGGATCAGAGTTCGGCGCGCAACTGGGACGCTTCCTTCTGGACACCGAGCTCGGGCGAGCATGGCTCATTACCGCCGTCCTGGCCGCTGCCGTCACAGTGCTCACATTTGCCGTGCGCGGGTACGGCGCCGTGCTCATCACTGCGCTGCTGGCCCTCATCAGCCTGGTACCCATGGCGACGCAAGGACACTCCGGCGACCTCGCCAATCACGACACCGCCGTCATGTCCCTCGTCCTACACGTCGTCTCGGCCGCCGTGTGGCTCGGTGGGTTGACGCTTCTTGTCGTCGTTCGCCCCGTCGTCCCGCAAACCTCCCTCGAAGACCTCCTCCTCAGATACTCGACGCTCGCGCTGGTCGCCTTCATCATCGTCGCCGTCTCGGGATACGCACGTGCACTCACAGCAATCGGACGATGGGAAGACCTGGCAACTCCGTATGGCTTCATCCTGCTCACGAAGATCGTCACTCTGCTGGCCATGGGTGTCCTTGGGGCGCTCTACCGGCGTCGCCTCATCGCGAAAGCTGGCGCAGGACGCGACATGTTCTGGGTATTCGTGTGTATCGAGCTGGCATTCATGGGGATTGCGAGTGGGGCGGCTGCCGCGCTTGCGCGAACGGCGGCGCCGGCCGACACGGCGCCCGTAGCAAAAACGACGGCCGCGGAGATCCTCACTGATGCGCCCGTGCCGCCCGACCTCACCGTAGAGCGCTGGTTCACCGCATGGAGTCCCGATCTCCTGTGGGTGTTCGTGGCCGCGTTCGGAGTGTTCTTCTACATGGCGGGCGTCCGGCGTCTCCGAAGCGAGCAACCTTGGCCCATGCTCCGCATCGTGAGTTGGATCGCCGCCATGGCGCTGCTCTTGTGGACGACCAGCGGCCCGATCGCCGTCTACGGCGACTATCTGATCAGCATGCGCCTTCTGTTGCTTGCCTTGTTGAGCCTCGTCATACCCCTTCTGCTTTCATCTGCGGCACCTCTCACTCTCGCGATCGCCGCCATCCGTCCACGAAAGGATGAAAGCCGAGGTATACGGGAGTGGATACTTCAGGCAGCCGAAAGCCCCGTGGCGCGACTGGCGTTGCACCCGGTCTTCGCCGCGACGTTGTTCGCTGGCTCGTTGTGGGTGGTCCATTACACCGACTTGTTGCGCTGGTCGCTGTATGACCAACTCGGCTACGAATGGCTGATCACCCATCTGCTCCTGACGGGGTGCGTGCTTGTCGCCGCGCTTTTCCGCACAGAAGAGTCGGCACCCCAACTCTCGCGCCAATGGCTGCTCAGCACGCTTATCGCGTTGACCCTGGTGTCCGCGCTGTTCGCCGTTGCCATCATTACCCGATCCGACCTCATGGTGTCGGAGTGGTTCGGCGCGATGGGCCGCACGTGGGGACTCACCCCGATGCAGGACCAGGCCGTCGGCGGAATCATTGCGCTGTCCATAGGAGGAACGCTTGCGGCACTAACAGCCGTAATGGTCATCCGCTGGAAGCACAGTAACCCGCGCACCGACACCGACGTCTTACAAGTCTCACGAAAGGACATTCACGCATGACTGCACGAAAAGCCCCCTGGTCTGCTGGAGCCATCATCGCCCTCGCTGCGTTGTCGGCCATCAGTGGCCCCACCCCGGCAGCCTTCGCGCATGACAACCTGCTGGAAGCCTCACCAGCTGCGGATGAGACCGTCACGGAGCTCGACGAGGTCATCCTCACCTTCAGCGGTGAGCTCGTCGATTTCAGCCGAGCAAGCTTCGCGCAGATACAGGACCCCGATGGGCTGTTCTATGAATCCACCTGCTCCACGATCGACCGCAACATCCTCTCAACCGCTGTGGAGCTCGGCGAACCAGGCATCTACTCCGTGGTGTGGAACGCCGTGTCCAGTGACGGACATCCCATCTCCGAGGGATACGAATTCACTTACGCACCGTCGGGCGACGTCGAGCCGGCTCTCGGCTGGGATCTACCGGCGTGTGGGAACGAGGACAGCCGCGCACAACCCGGAGCATCGGCTCCCGAGCCGACGACAGACACAGATGTCACAGCAAGCCCCGAAGCCTCGCCTTCGGCACTCCCGGATCAGGGAGACGAATCCGTGGGCATCGTGATCCCAATAATCATCGGAGCGGTCATTGTGGGCGTTGGAATCGTGTCAATTTCGCTCATGGTGGGCCAGATCCGAAAACGACGTGCCCGAGATTGAGCTTGAGGGATGCCACCGGTCATGGAAGAAGACACCTCCAGCGTGGGACGGCTCGTGAAGTGGCGATGGCGTCGTGGCCTCACAGTGGACTCTGGGTGAAAGCGCGGACGAGCTCTATTGGCGTGCATGTCGAGTACGCCGGGCCTCGCCCGAGGGGGAGACCCGCACGGCAGAGCGCGGTCGACGGGCTCGCGACCCGCCACGTGGCTGCACTGAGTGCGGCGAAAACTCGGGAGGACTCGGCGTGAACATCGAGTCGAAACGAAAGAAGTCAACTTTGGACGAACAATATGAGTCACCTGGAGGCGAACTGCACCCAGCTCTTCTGACTCGCCGCTGTCGCCGCCTCGACGCAACCCGGCGACAAAAGATGAGCCCCCGCCGCGAGCCGAGAGCCTCCACAGGAAGGCCGCGACTCTTCGCGGCGGTCAAACGGATGACGCGGACGATGACGATCCTCACAGCGGTGAGCGGACTGATCACCGCCTTCGCGCTGCCGTCATACGCCGCCATGCCTACGGACATCGAAAATCAGACTCTTCAACAGATCGGGGCAACTGCTGCGCAATCCCTGGTCGTCGCCTCAGATGTGTCGGTTCCCCCGCTCATACGGGGGAGTTTTTCGGCAACCACGCCAGAGGAGATCGCGCAGAAGAAGGCGGCCGAGGCTGCCTCCACACGTGCCAACGCCCAGCTCGCCACTGCCCGGTTCGAATTCAGCATGGTGACGCCAGGCAGCGGTGTCGTGCGCTGGCCCCTGGGTGGTCCCTTCACCTTGGGTGACGGCTTCGGCGCTCGAGGTGGGGTGCACATGGGCACGGATATGCTGGCCGCCGGCGGCACCCCGGTCTTCGCTTCCGTCGACGGTGTCGTGAGAATCTCGCAGGACAGCTACTCCGCTTATGGTGTGGCGGTCGTGCTGGAATCGGTCGTGAATGGCCAGCGGGTCCGAACGATTTACCCGCACATGCAAACCGGGAGCCGACAAGTCGCCGTCGGACAAAAGGTCTCCGCCGGGCAGCTGATCGGATTGGTCGGCAGCACGGGCCGCTCTACCGCGAACCACCTGCACTTCGAGGTGTACATCGAGGGAACCGCCGTAGATTCACTGGCCTGGCTTCAAGCGAACGCGGGCTGACTCATGTCTACCCCGAACCGCCTCGATCGATAGGGCGATCTCGCTATGAACGGAACCGACACGCTCTCCCTCGTCGGCATCTCGCTGCTGCTGGTCTGGGCGGCGATCGCCCACCTACTGTTCGCGTTCGTCGCCTACAGCGTCGACCTCTCCCTACGCGACCGCTTCTTCGGGTGCCGTCAGCAGATCGCCCGTCGGAATCAACCGATTGGGCGAAGCCATCGCAACGAGCACCTGACCGGCGCATCCCTATCGTCAGTCACCACGAAGCCCCTGCTCTGGCGGGTCAGATTGCGAGCGCGCGTCGCGTCGATCCACGCAAGCCATCGTCATCAGATTGGGTACGTCTTCGTCTAAGAAGACTCAGACGTAGACGCCTCGGGCCTCCATGAACCGGACCGGATTGGTGTACCCGCCGTTGATGTAGACCTCGAAGTGCAGGTGGCAGCCGAAGGAACGCCCGGTGTCACCGGCGTAGGCGATGACCTGACCGGAGCTCACCCATTGACCGCTGCGAACGATGATGCCGCCGGGCTTGATGTGCGCGTACCCGGTGCTGACGCCTCCGCCGTGTTGGATTCGGATGTAGTTGCCATAGTTTCCGTTCGGTCCGGCGTAGTCGACGGTGCCGGAGTTTGCGGCGTAGATCGCTGCGCCGCACCCGTTGGCGAGGTCTGCGCCGTAGTGGTAGCTCGACGAGCAGCCCTGAGAGCCACAGATCGGAGTACGCGGACCGTAGCTTGAGCTCCGAGCGCCGCCATGAGGGCGCACCCAGCCGGGGGATCCTCCTGCCCCGCCGCCTCCGCTGTTCCCGCCAGCGTTGGCCGCGGCTTCGGCGGCTTCGCGTGCGCGGCGCGCCTTCTCCTCTGCGGCGCGGGCGGCAACCCCGGCTTGGTAGTCAGACACGGTCTGGGTGGTGGTGTCTTTCAGGGCGGCGAGCTGAGCCTTCATCGTTTCGAGGTTCGCGGCCTGCTCGTCGAGCGCAACCTGTGCTGCCGCTGCCGCGTCCTGTGCTGCGACCATTTTCTGTTCAGCGACCTGCTGCAGGCGGTCGCGCTCGTCGCGGCCAACTTTCGCTTGGTCAGTCAACGATTGAGCGGAGTTGCGCGCCGAGATCGCCTCATCGTAGACCGACTGGTTGTACTCGAGAAGCTTGTCCATGGTGCCCAAACGCGAGAGCAATTCGTCAGCATTGGCCGCTGAGCCGGCAAAGAAGAGCTTGAGAACAGTGTCGTCACCGCCGTCGCGATAGAGCTGGGCTGCGACCTGACCCGCCTTGCGGGCCGAAGCATCCGCAATCTCGGCCTGCTCGTCGGCCTGCGATTGCAGGCTCTCAGCCTCGGTGATCGAGGCGAAATACTCCTGCTGTGCGGTGTAGAACTCATCTGATGCCGTTTTGGCGGCAGCTTGCGTCTCGGCGACCTTCTGCGTCAGGGACTGGATCAGCCCGTTGATACGGGTGATCTCAGCGGTCTTGGCGGCTTCGTTGTTCTTGGCTCGTTGCACGTCGTCCCAGCTGGGATACGACGCGGCGTACGCGACCGAGATACCGGAACTGAAGCCGAATGCGGCGAGGGCGGCGACGCCGAGGACTCCGAGCCCGAACGCTCCGCGTCGGCTCACGTCCTTCTTCCAAAGGGAGTCGCGTTCGGCGAGTGTAGGTGCACAGCCGCACTCCTCGGCTGCTGCTGCCACAGGATCCTTCGTCTTCTCGTTCACACAGCCCCTTCTGTCGGTCCTACAGGTTCACAAGAACGACCGGTCTCGCAGATATGCGTGGGAGCGGAGATCGCTTCAGCCCATGCTGACGTGTCCATCGTGCTTTGGAATGCCAGCGGCACAACGTCGCTCGCCCTCGATGCTCGATATTCACCGAGCATCACTGACACCAATACATTTGGCAGTCGCACCATCCAGCCCGACCTCTCGTCATCGTGACCGATTCTTCTGATCGATCTGTTCGAGATAGGCGTTGTACGCTTCCAGCTCGGCGTCTTCTTGGGACTCGTTCAAGCGTGCACGGCGACGATCGCGTGAATGCCAACGGGAGAGGCAGACGATGAGCACAATGAGCAGCGGCAGCTCGGCATAGGTCCACAGCAGCATCCCGCCGATGGCTTGGTCGTAAGCCGGATCCACCCCTTGCTGCGGGGTTGTGTACGCGGCGAGCAGCGGGGTGCCCGCTCGGATCAGGATGAGCCCGAGAACGGCGTGAATCTGTATCTCCACGAAGATGTCGACGAGCCGCGCCGGAAACGAGGGCGCCCTCGGAAGCGGGTCCGAGGACCACAGCGGCACGGCTGCAACGATGCCCGCAACCAAAAAGAAGGCGAGGAGGAGGTCGGCTCCGACCCGTGTCGCCATCACCAAGCTGATGAGGTCCGTTAGGTAGAGGGCAGGGAACACCGCGAGAGCGATCACGATGGGCATGAGTGGGTGCAGCAGCGCACGCGCCCATCGCGATCGGAGCCCGGCGTGAGCCGCCCGCAAGACGAGACGTCCTGCTCCGTGGTGCGGGGTGCTGCGGAGCAGGAGACGACCGGGAGAACCGGCGATGAGAAGCGGGGGGATGACGGTCATCGCCGTGATCTGCTGGAACATCAACGCGGTGAGCGAGACGCTCGCGTAACGGTTCACGCCGAACGTGGCGATCATGAACATCAGCGCACAGCCGAGGACGAATGCGATCGTCCTCGGCACGGCCCACCGCCTGCGGTGCGTCCACATCCAGATCGCACCGTGCACATACCACCCGCACAGCAGCAATGCCGCCACCGCGACGATGGGAGAAGCGCCTGTGGGGTCGAAACGGAACCATTCAGGGAAGAAGGGAAGGATCGCGTCAGTCAACACACCGTCTCCTTGGCTCGTTCGCGGTGATTGTTGTCCGGACAAGGGCGAGCGGGAGCCGCTCGTGAGCGTCGCGAAGAACCAGCGGGCGACCCCTCATCAGCTCCACGGTCCCGTCCTCCGTCCTAAATAAGGGAGACTGTGCGTTCTCAGTCTTCGTAGGCGGATGAGAAGCGTTTGGCGGGCGCTTCGATCCCTTCCAGTTGTGCCACCTGGACCTACGTTGTTTGGGGGTGTGGGATTGGTGTTCATGACCTGGCCGCCCTGACGGTCGTACTGGGAAGTGAGCGTTTGCAAGATCTTCAGAGCCCTGAGTACGAGTGCAGGCCGGGGATGAAGACGTTCACGATGGCGTAGTTGAAGATGACGGCGAGGAAACCGATGATCGCCAGCCACGCGGAACGTGTACCACGCCATCCTCGGGTGGCTCGTGCATGGATGTATCCGGCGTAGATGACCCAGATGATGAATGTCCACACTTCTTTCGTGTCCCATCCCCAATATCGACCCCAGGATCGCTCCGCCCAGATGGAGCCGGCAATGAGGGTGAAGGTCCAGAAGACGAAACCGATCACGGTTGTGAAGTAGGTGAGATTCTCCAGTTTCATGGCGTCGGGCAGTGTCTTCAACAGCGCAAGCGACTTCTTACCTGCTTCGCGTCTGGCTTGCAGCAGCTGGACAATTGCGAGTCCGGCTCCGATGGCGAAAAGCGCGGTTCCCAGGGACGCGACGATGACGTGGATGACGAGCCAATAGGAGTCCAGCGCCGGCGGTAGCGGCTTCACCGGAACGTAGTAATTGACGCTACCGACGCCCAATGTGATCAGGGTGAACCCCGTGATGTAGACCCCCAGAAACTTCAGGTTCTGCCACCACTGTATGACGATGAAGACGCCGCTGATAAGGGCGGACGAGATCAGCGCGAATTCGTACATGTTCGCCCAGGGCACGAAGCCCTGTGCCATCCCGCGCAGTACAACTCCCGCGGCGTGGAACACCCAGCCGAGCACGACGAGCGAGAAGGCGATCCGCTCGAACTTGTAGCTCGACGGTTGGTGCGGGGGATCGGTTTGTTGGAGGGTGGCGAGGGCTCCTTGGGCGTCGCTATGTCGACGCTGTGAGTCCACGCTGACGGGTGCCAGTTTGCGGGTGGATCGTTTCGCCATGTCGATCGCGAACATCACGAACGCGAGCGTGTAGATGCCCATCGCGGTGTACACCGTGAGGAGTGAGTATTCATCGAGTATGAGGGTCATGGGGTGTCCTTGATGTTGAGTTGTTGGCGGTGTCGTTTCTGGAGGTCGTTGACGGCAGGTTCAAGGCCCGGGTCATACCCGCGTGCAAGACCGGCGTACTCCAACCGCACCACCCCTGAGCTCTCAATGGCTTTCACCCATACCCGGCGACGAGGGATGAACAAGGCGGTCAGGAGCCCGCCGAGAGAGAGCAGAGCGAATGCGAGCACCCACCCTCGCGATGGGTCATAGGTGATGTCGAAAGTAGCGAACCGCAGGACGCTGTCTGCATAGTCTTTCGCCGTGGATGGGTCGGGGTTCGCGTCCTCGAAGGTGACCGTTCCCAGCCCGTTGGGGAGTGGTGCTGTCTCGCCCGGGCGGAGCTTGATCGCCTCGGTACCGGTGTTCCCTCCGGCCACCTGGGTCATCCCGTCGACGTCGAGTTGGTACACGTTGCGGGGAATGCCGTCGTCGAGGCCCAGGTCGCCCGTGTACACGTTGAGGGTTAGCAGTGGGTTGAGAAGGTCCGCGTGTATCGAGGTCAGTGCACCGGTGGAGAGTTCCCCCGCAGTGGGATAGAAAAACCCGATCATGCCGATCTGTTGCGGCAGTGCGTCGGGCGCTTTGATGAAACCCATCGAGGTGAGATTGGCATCCTGAGGTAGGAAGGGGACGGTGTCGGTGAAGGCCACATTCCCTTCACCGTCCGTCACTGTGATGCGAGGTGCGTAGCCGTTGCCGAGTAAGAAGACGTCTGAGCCGAACAGAGGCAGAGGCTGATTGACTTTGACGGTGCCGCGGGAGACCGGTTCTCCTGGGATGGAGATGGAGACGTCCGCGGTGTAGTCGATGGGGAACCCTAACGCGTTGACGTTCTCCTGCTCATACTCGACGGAAAAATCCTCCAGCACCATCTGAAACGGCGGCAGCATGCTCTCATCGAAAAACCGCCCAGGAGTGAAGCTTGAATAGTCACTCAGGACATTCACGAAAGGTTGTCCTTCGACGATGACTCGCTGACCGGTGTATGTGAAGCCTCCACCGATCCCTACTGCGAAGAGCACGCCGATCAACGCCGTGTGGAACACGAGGTTGCCAGTTTCCCGCAGGTAGCCTCGTTCGGCCGACACGGATAGGTTCGGCCCGTCAAACACGCGGACGCGGTAGCCACTCTTGCGCAGGAGGGCGCGTGCGGACTCGATAGCAGTGGCCGCATCCGTGTCCGTCGATTCCACGGAACTGAACCCGGCCAGACGTTCCAGCCGCGCCGGTGTCTTCGGCGGGGGTGTCCGCAGTGCTCTGAAGTGGTGAGCGGTGCGCGGGATGACGCATCCGATCAGGGATAGGAACAGCAGCAGATAGATGCTGGAGAACCATATCGAGGTGAAGACATCGAACAGCTGCAGGGCATCGAGGATCGGAGCCAGATCAGGGTTGGTCTTGAAGTACTGAATGACTCCGTTCGGATCCGAACTGCGCTGTGGCACCAATGAGCCGGGGACAGCGGCGAGAGCCAGCAGCAGCAGCAGCAACAGCGCTGTTCGCATGCTTGTCAATTGACGCCAGAAGAACCGTAGGTACCCGCTCACACCGAGTGCCGGTTGCGTGATCTCGTCACGGTTGGGTGCGGGCGGCGGGGTGTCGATGTGGTCAGATGGCCGGGACAAAACCGCTGATCACCCCTCCCAGGCCTGACATCAGCGCTGTCCATAACCCGGAGACCATGACGATACCGACGAGGATCAGCAACACGCCACCAATGATGTTGATGATGCGAATGTGGCGTTTAAGCCAGCTCACTGACCCGGTCACCCAGTTCAGCCCCAGGGCGACCAGGAGGAACGGTATGCCGAGGCCGAGGCAGTAGACCGCGCCGAGCAGTGCGCCACGGGCGGGAGAGCCCCCGTTCAAGCTGAGCGCGAGAACAGCCGCCAGGGTCGGACCGATACATGGAGCCCAGCCCAGGCCGAAGACAATGCCCAAAAAGGGCGCACCTGCCAGGCCGGTCGCGACCTTCCAGCGGGGCTTGATCATGCGCTGCATCGACGTGAACATTCCGATGAAAACAAGGCCCATCAGGATGATGATCACGCCGGCAATGCGCGTGATCAGATCCATCCACGGCACCAACAACAGTCCCGCTGTCCCGAAGAGGAGTCCCAGCGTCACGAAGATCGCGCTGAAGCCGAGGATGAAAAGGAGCACGCCCAGCAGCATCCTCCGTCGGTCTGCGCGGCTGTCGTTGTCGCTGAGTCCGCCGACGTAGCCGAGATAGCCGGGGATCAGCGGTAATACGCACGGCGAGGCAAATGACACGAGCCCGGCGAGAAGTGCCAACGGGATGGCGATCAGTAGGCTCCCTGACACCACGATCTGATCGATCGTACCCATTACGGTTCCTCTGCAATGAGGTCGCTGATTATGGTGTCAAGTATCGAAGGTTCGTCGATAAGACCGATGAATCGGGCGGCAACGCGGCCCTGCTTGTCGAGAACCAACGTCGTCGGCACCGCACTGGGTGGAGCGTGACCTGCAAACGCGAGCCGGACAGCCCCCGAGTTGGCATCGAGGATCGAGGGATACGTAATGTCGAAATTTCTCGCGAATGCGAGCGATGTCTCTGCTTGGTCGTAGACATTGACACCTAGGAAGCTGGCGCCAGCATCCTGATATTTGGCCGACAAAGCAGCAAGATCCGGAGCTTCAACTCGGCAGGGAGCGCACGCCGCGTACCAAAAGTTGACCACCAGCACCTCGCCGGCATAATCACTGCTGGACACCAGGTTGCCCTCATCTGTGGTGCCATCGAACGCAACGGTCTCGCCGCGATCGCCCGGCGCGAATTCGGAGATGGTGCCATCCGCAGACGCGTAGCCTGTGTCGGCGATCTCCGCGTACTGTTCGGCCAGTGGGTCGGCGGCGCAGCCCGATAGCAACAACGTGGCCGCCACAACCGTTGCGATAGAAACGGGAACGATTCTCAATGTCTCTCCAGCGTGAACGGTGATTCTTTGGTGCTCATGTTTGGTGCGCGGCATGACCGTCACCAAAGAGCTGCGCGACGCAGCCCAGTAAAGAACGCGCCAGATATTCACATCGCTCGATCGAGCAGACGTGAATGCGCGTCAGCGCAGGAATCAGGTTCGGCTGATGGAGAGAAGAACCAATGACGGACGGATCAGCCGAGTCAGCGGCACCGCAGCAGAAACGACGGGTGACATACGGAGCTGCGTCGCGACCCAAGAATGCTTACGACCGCTGCCGAGGTAGAGGCGGAGGAGAGCCAACACCAGAATGCAGCACCCGATCAGCGCTGCACACACGCCAGCCGTGATCAAAGCAGGTGATGCAATGACGGACGCTTCAAGTACCTGGCCAAAAATCATCTTCGAGGAATCGGAGGTCGCAGCCGCGGAATCTGCGCTAGAGGACGATGCGGTTGTTGCCAGTGTGCTTGTGATGGCGCTCTCTGCGGCGGAGGCTGAAGCCGCATGCGGCAGAGCGGAGGCGCCTACCACTGAGACGAGCGCCAGCAACGCTGCTGCCGTGATCTTGAGCATCAACGTCCGCATAGCGCTCCTTCCGGATCACGGCACTTCGCCAAGCGCACCAAGCTCAGGATAACCCAACCGGGTTATCCTGCCATGCGTCTGAGCGAGTACGGGCGAACTTGAGAACCCGACACGACACCGTCACGGGAATCCCCGCGTCGGCGAGCTCCAGCAACGAGCGGGTACGTCATTTTGGGGAGCCGCCGAGTTTCAGGTTCGTTTACGACAGATACGCGCCGCACGCCGCAGGACCTCGTTCTCCTGCTCGAGCAACCGGATCCGCTTCTTAACTCGCGAGCCTCCGCCGCCTCCGCGGCCTCCGCGGCGGTCTGGCCGGGACGGTTACCGTCATCGGCATCGGCCTGGCAGAGCCAGTTCTGCAACGTCGCTTCGGTGATGCTGAGATCACCGGCGATCTGCTTGATGGTGACACCGCTCTCGCGGCTGCGAGCTTCCGCGACGACGTCCTCGCGGAATTCTCTGGGATAAGGACCGGGCATGATGACAGCCTCGCCGCCAGCGCCTCCCGACGCTAACGATCAGTCGTCACCGATTCGTTCCTCACGCCCATCACTCCAAAGAAACCGAGTCGCGCAAGGCTTCCAAGCTGTCCAGGCAACACCTGATCGCTCAAGTGGAGAGTTTTGTGGACTCGTTCTACGAAGACGGGCGGAATTGGACAGGAAGATTCTCGCGATCAGGTCCGGGCGCAGAGGCGTTGAGGCAGAGCCGTCTGCTTCCGAGAACGTGTTTCGTAACCTCGGCTGGCTCGCACCCAGGTGACCGGCTACCAGGCGCATTACCGTGCCCATCAAGTGTCCGAAAAGTGTCCGGAGCGTCCGGAGAACGGCGATCTTGACGAGTAGTGTGGCGCCTCACGTGCGTGACGAGTCGAGCTCGCAGAAGCTCCGAAGGCTGCAGAACCACGCGGTTGTCAAGCGAGAGTACGAAACGGCGTCATCAGAGCCATCGTGGACGAAGGCATGGAGATTCACCCTGCTAAGGTGGAGTCCCCTCACGGGGACCGAGGGTTCAAATCCCTCCGTCTCCGCCATTAAATCCCTGGTCAGAGGCGTTTCGTTCACGCGCCGCCGCGAGCTCTCGTGCCCACAGATCGAGCACGGCTTCGTCTGTGTATCGCTCTGCCGTGCGCCGGGCTGCCTGGCGCATCTGTGTGAGGTGGGCCTGTGGCATCCGTTGCAGCTTCAGGATCGCGCGGGCGAGACCGGCGATGTTGCCGGTGGTGACGAGGAAGCCGTTGCGGCGGTTCTCGATGAGATCTGCGGGTCCGTAGCGGATGTTGTAGGCGATGGGGATGCAGCCGGCGCCCATCGCCTCGAGGAGCACCAGACCGAAGCCCTCCGAGCGTGAGGTGAGAAGCAGGAAAGACGCTTGCTCGAACTGGTCGCGTGCACTGGCCTGGTAGCCGTGGACTCGCACCGCGTCGGTCGCGCCGGCACTGATGATGAGTTCGTCGATAGCGGCCCGTCTCGGCCCGTTGCCGTAGATGTCGAGCGTCACGTTTCGGTCGAATCGGCGCGCGAGCAGCGCGGCGCGTACCGCGTGGGTTGGGCGCTTGAGGCCTGACAAGGCCCCGAGCAGGATGCCTCGGCCCACGGGTCGTTCGTGGTCGAACGGCGCCGGTAATGACCGGCTGTTCGGGATGACGCAGAGGTTCGGACGGCTCCCGAAGCGCAGCTGCACATCGCGGCGCTGCCGTTCGGTGAGGAAGACCACTGCGTCATACTGGTCGAGGTGGCGGATCACCTCCGCGCGCGAGGGGCGGAGTCTGCCCCACGGTCCGATGTTCCCAGCCAGATGGGAGCCGTGCACGACGGTTACGGTCGTGCGGTCCGGGCGCCGGTACGAACGAAGAAAACGAGAAACCGGTTTGCTGTCGGCGATGAGGAAGCACGCTCCGTCGCCGGTGGTGAGCCGGTCGAGCCAGTAGCGGTACAGCGACCAGGTGGTGCCCCATGATCGCACTGGTTCCCCACGGCGATCGCAGATCACGACGGATCGTCCGCCGAGCGTTCCGCGCTGGTCGGTGTCCTGTCGGTTGCTCGCGAGCAGAGACCCGTCTGCACGATAGTGGTCGGTCTGCAGGACCGTCTTCCCGTCCGATGCCAGCCTGACCCGGTGAAGCTCACGGGCCTCGCGGTACTCCGAGCGATATGCCGGATCCGTCGCGAGTGGGGTGAAGGCGCGTTCGGGCGATCCCACGGGGTTCTTCGCCCGGGGAACATCGTTTTCACGCAACCAGTCCCAGAGGTTGACCAGGTGCATCGCATCGACGAACTCGCCGCGCTCGCGGAGCTTGTCCTCGATGCGCGGATAGTCGACGCGGTCGTCGAACGTCAGCACGTCCACCGAGACACCGGGGAGTTTGGCGAATGCGCGCGATCGGTGCAGCATCGCGCTCGTGAGTCCACCGATCTCGTCGGGGATGGTCCACGCGAGCGTGAACTGCCGACCATGGGGCAGTGACGTCGTCGTCATGAGGTGAGGATAGCCGCAGCGAGCCGACGCTCGCTCACCATGCGCGATCCGGCACGCCCTCCGTATGTCAACCCCCTCGTCGTGCACGTAGAGGCGTCAATACCGTGAGCGTTGATGGCGATTGCACGGCCCACGCCTACCGAACGAAGGAGCCAGCATGAGTACTCGAGCCAACTCGGTCAACGGAGACCGCCCGTTCGCGGAGACCCCGCTTCAGAAGACCGCACTCATCATCGGAATCGTTTTCCTCGTCGTCGGAATAGCAGGATTCATTCCCGGCCTGACGACGAAAATGGAGACCATGCAGTTCGCCGGGCACATGTCCGAGGCGATGCTGTTGGGCATCTTCCAGGTATCCATCCTCCACAACATCGTGCACCTGCTGTTCGGAGTAGCCGGTATCGTCTGCGCGATGCGGGTGATGGCCTCACGGTGGTATCTGATCGGCGGAGGTGTGGTCTATCTTGTGTTGTGGTTGTACGGCCTGTTCGTCCCCGGAGACCACGCAGCGAACTTCGTGCCGCTCAACACCGCCGATAACTGGTTGCACCTGGGCCTCGCCGCCGGCATGATCCTGCTCGGAATCTTCGTCGCGCCGAGTCTTACCGGAACTCGTGGACGCACTGATCGGGTCAACCCCGCCTGACGTAGAGCGCCAGAACCCGGGACGCCTTCCGCACGTGCCTCGGAGGTGGTGCCACGTGACAACGCTCAGCACACGCGTCCGCAGACCGTTGTCGCTCATGGTCATCGCTGCGCTGACCACGAGCGCACTTGTCGCGTGCACCACACCCGGCGACGAGCCGGTCCCCAGCGCATCCGAGACCAGCGCATCCGAAACCGGCGGAGCCTCCGCGGCGCCATCGTCCGTCGAGGTCGTCGCACGCGGACTGGATGCCCCGTGGTCGATCGCGTTCCACGACGAGACCCCTCTGCTGAGCGAACGCGACTCCGGTCGAATGCTCGAACTAGCCGCTGACGGCACTCCACGCGAGGTCGGAGTGATCGACGCGGCGGTCCCGGGCGGCGAAGGCGGCCTGCTCGGCATCGCCGTTCACGAGGAGCACCTGTACGCGTATTACACCGCCAGCGGAGACAACCGGCTTGAGCGGTACGAACTGACCGGTGATCCGGGCGCGCTGGGTCTCGGGCCGCGAGAGGTGCTCCTCGAGGGGCTCCCCTCCGCCGGCGTCCACAACGGCGGGCGGATCGCGTTCGGCCCCGACGGCATGCTCTACGTCACCGTGGGCGATGCCGGCGATCGTTCCAGCGCCCAGGACGTGGAAAGCCTCTCCGGCAAGATCCTCCGGCTCACTCCCGACGGCGAGGTGCCAGAGGACAACCCCATCGACGGTTCTCCCGTCTACAGCTACGGACACCGGAACCCGCAGGGCCTGGCCTGGGCCGAGGACGGCACGATGTACGCCTCGGAGTTCGGCCAGGACACCTGGGACGAGCTCAACGTCATCGAGGCCGGCGGCAACTACGGCTGGCCCGAGGTCGAGGGCATCGCCGAGGAGGACGGGTACATCGATCCCGTCCAGCAGTGGGCGCCCGCAGACGCCAGCCCCAGCGGCATGGCCGTCGCGGAGGGCTCCATCTGGATCGCGAACCTGCGCGGCGAACGCCTCCGTGAAGTGCCGCTCGACGATCTCGCCGACTCGACCGAGCACCACGTGGGCGAGTACGGGCGGCTGCGCGACGCGACCGTGGCACCTGACGGGTCGCTGTGGGTGTTGACCAACAACACCGACGGCCGCGGCGAACCCGGCCCCGACGACGACCGCATCCTGCGGATCGTGCCCTGATCGCGAAGACCGAAGCGAGCGGCAGACGTCACCCGTCCAGCGTCCAGGGGATCTCCGTCACGCGCAGGCGTGCCGCGCCGTAAGGCAGCATCGTGATCATCCGGCGTTCCCCGTCAGCCTGCACCGGACTGGCGGGCGGAGGCGCGGCAGCGCCGTGCTCGAGAGTCCAGCCGGCGACCGGCCGAGCGACCGCCTCGAGCCGCAGCGGAGCGCCTTCCGGCGTGAACGGCTCCGCTCCGTTCGGGCGACGCACGAGTTCGGTCGCCGGCACGGATGCTGCGCCGTCGCGCACCAGCGCGAGATTCCAGTCTCCGGCAGGCAGCACCTCCCACGACTCATGGGGCGGTTCGCCGCCGATCACGCGCCAGTCCTCCTCGACCGCGGCGGCGAACACGATCGGGCCGCGGGTGAGAGTCACGGCATCGCCGAACCGACGGTGGGCCTCGACCTCGGCATCCCACGCCACCGTGATCCGGTGGTGGCCGCGCCAGGTTCGATCGAGCGTCAGCTGACTCCCGGGCGCCGGCGAGATCGGGTCGTCGGCGTCGATCCTGATCTGCGCATCGCGCGCCCACGCGGGGATGCGCAGGTGCAGCGGGAAGCTCGCCTCGCCATCGACGGCGAGTTCGATCACCACCTGGTCATCGAACGGGTACTGACCGATCACCGCGACGTGGATGCCGATGCCTCCGAGTACCGTGTCGATCTCGCAGGGCGCATACGAGAGAGCCGCCAGGCCGCCATCGTCGCTGCGCATCCATAGCCGGGCGGCGAACTTCGACCAGCCCTGGTGCCGGTTCGCCGTGCAGCATCCGAAGTGCGGGGCCAGCCCGAACGTGTTGGATTCGGGTCCGTTGTTCGTGTACACCCGGTCTTCCGTGACATGACAGATCACCTGATTCGCCTGCTGGTCGTACTGGTGACCCCGCTCGTCCGATCGCGCGCTCGCGGGGAGCGCGTTGAACGCCACGCGCTCCAGGCGGTCGGCGACGTCTTCGTCGAGGCCCCACGTCTCCAGAGCCGTCTCCAGCGAGAACATGTACTCCACGACCGTGCAGGTCTCGGTGCCCTGCGAAGGGTTCAGGCCGGCAAGGTGCTCATCGCTGGTGAACACGCCGGTCGCCTGGCCGTGATACCGGTCGAGCTGCTCCAGCATCGACGAGAACGCCTCGCGCAGCTGCGGGTCACCGCTGACGCGCCACCAGACCGGCATCGCCTTCAAGCCCATGGCGATATTCACGCCGTGGGTGACGAGGAAGTCGTCGTTCATCCAGACGCCGGCCGATGCATCGCGGAATCCATGGAGCACGGCATCCGTCACCTTCTCGCGATACGGGAAGTCCTGCGCGTACCGATCCCAGGCGTAACCCTGACTGCGCACGAGCTCCGCGACCTCGAGCAGCGAAGGATCCGTCGTGCGCTCGTACAGCGCGAGGATCGAGACCACGAGGTCTGCCCATCGCACCCGTCCCCATTCATGCAGGGGATGCCGGGTGAGCACCTGCCGGATGCGTTCGACGAGCCGCAGCGCGGCCGGGACGATTCGCTCGTCACCTGTCGCGGACTCGTACTGCAGCAGCGCCTTCAGCGCGATCATGCGCGGCCAGACGTCGAAGCCACCGAAGTCGGCATGGTGCAGGTCGGAGGGATCGCCGTCGATCGGTCCGATCCAGCCGTCTTCCGTCTGGTGCTCGAGGATGTGGTCGATCCATCGCTCGACCTTCTGAATGAGCCGTGCGTCACCGGTGAGGAACGCGAGCGGGACCATCGCGTCGAGCCAGTAGGGGCCGCGCTCCCACCCTTCCGCTGAGCCGCCGATCCAGGCGCTGTCGCGAACGTCGGGCCAGAACTCGTCGAGCGTGCCGCCCATCCCGCTGAGCTGACTCTCGAGGCGCGCTCGCAGCCAGCCCGTCGGTCGCAGCTGGCCGAGCCCCAGCGGTGCCAGTACCGGCGTGGTCGTCGTGAATGGGGCAGGGGATGTCGTCATTGAGGACCTCGGCAGCTGGCGCTGGCGCCGGCGCGCCTGCGTGAAATCGATTTCAGCTCATCGTAGTGCGAGTCGATTCCTCACTACAAGACCGCATTCCCTACTTCGCCGCTTCGCCGATAGCGGATGTGCGTGGCGAGCGGGGAGTGCAGCACCTCGACGGGCTCCATGCCCAGAGCGAGGATGCCGTCGAAGATCCGCTCGCCGGATCCGAGCAGTACGGGAGCGATGTCGAGCGTGAGCTCGTCCACGACGCCGGCGGCCAGCGCCTGCCGCACGGTCGATGCGCCGCCGGCGATGTCCACTCCGTCGTCGCCGGCCGTCTCGCGCGCACGCGCGTACGCCGCGTCGAAGCCGTCGGTGATGAAATGGAAGGTCGTGCCTCCCTCCATCTCGATCGGGTCGTGCGGGTGATGGGTGAGCACGAAAACCGGCGCATGGTAGGGCGGCTCCGCGCCCCACCAGCCGCGCCAATCCTCGTCCCAGTCGCCGCGTACCGGGCCGAACATGTTGCGTCCCATGACGTACGCGCCGCGCGGACGCATGAGCCAGCCCGTCGCGATGGCATCGGCCTCGTTCGCTCGTGCGTCGCCGATGTGCCAGCGGTGGAGTTCGATGCCGCGCTTGCCGAGCGGATCCTCTCGGCTCTGGTCTGGACCCGCGACGAAGCCGTCGAGCGAGATCGACATGTGGCAGGTGGTGTCGGGCATGAACGACTCTTTCTGATGTTCGGTGGGTGTGTGAGCGCTCATTCCTGGAGCGCGTTCTCCGACGGAGTCACAGGCGGCGCGAGTTTGCGGATCCCGATGAACGACACGATGCCGCCCGCGGCCATCAGCGCTGCAGTCACCCAGGCGGCGCTGTGGAAACCGCTGAGGTCGAGTGTGCCGCCGACGATCGTCGACAGCATCGCGACGACGATGAGCCCGGCGACGCGGGAGATCGCGTTGTTGACGGCGGATGCGATGCCGGAGTGGTTCTCATCGATCGCGCCGAGCACCGCGGAGGTGAGCGGTGCGACGGTGAGGGAGAGCCCGAGTCCGAGAACGATCATCGATGGCAGCACCTGCCACCAGTAGCTGAAGTCCTCGGCCACGGTGAGAAGAAGGAGGGCGCCGGCGGCCATCAGCAGCGGGCCGGCGGTCATGAACAGTCGTGGGCCGAGCCTTCCCGCCCACGCGCCGGCCTGGGAACTGAGCAGGATCATGAGGATCGTGATCGGCAGACTCGCCAGCCCTGCTGCCGTCGCGGGGAGGCCCGCGCCCTCCTGCAGGTAGACGCCGATGACGAAGCCGTTGAGCGAGAGCGCGGCGTAGACGAACAGTGTGGCGAGGTTGCCCCAGGCGAAGTTGCGGGCGCTGAAGAGGGACAGCGGCATCAGCGGAGCGGGCGAGTAACGCTGGCGCACCAGGAAGCCGAGGAACAGCGCGACGCCCACCACGCCCGGCACCCAGATAGCGGGCGAGCCCCACCCGAGATTCGGCTGCTCGATGAGGGCGAACACGAGGGCGCCGAGTCCGAAGGCGCACAGCATCCCGCTCCACCAGTCCACACGCGCACCGCGCGGATGATCGGGAAGGTCCAGCCGAGCGAGCAGGACCAGCGTGATGCCGATCGGGATGACGTTGATCAGGAACACGAATCGCCAGGACAGCAGGTCGACGAACAGCCCGCCGAGGAGCGGACCGGCGATCTGGGCGCCGGTGGTGAAGGCGGTCCAGACGCCGATCGCGCGGGACTGCAGCTCGCCGCGCATGGTCGCCATGATCAGGGCGAGCGAGCTCGGTACGAGCAGCGCACCGGCAGCACCCTGGAGGGCGCGGGCGATGATGAGGGTGAGCGGCTCCGGCGCCGCGGCCACTGCCACTGACGCGATGCCGAACGCGATGAGTCCGATGCGCATGATGCGCACGCGGCCGTATGCGTCGGAGAGCGTTCCGGCGAGCAGGATGAGCGCGCTGAGCGTGATGAGATATGCGTCGACAACCCACTGCTGAGTCGTGATGCCGCCGCCGAGCTCATCCCTGATGGCCGGCAGCGCGACGGTGACGACGGTGCCGTCGAGGAACGTCACGAACGATGCGAGGACGGCGATGGTGATGACGAGCCGCTGCATGGGGGAGAAGGCTGACACGGTGACGAGACTACGCCCGATCGCAGGTCGCGAAGACGTGTCCGTCCGCACCCGCCGGTAGCAGGTCGCGGTCGCGCAGGACCATGGATGCCGGCGACGCCGGATCCGCGCACATCTCCGCAAACGGTCGCGGCAGCTGATCGGTGTACTCGATGTCGATCACGTGCGCGCCGTACACGTCCGCATACGCGTCGCACTCCTCGTAGGCCGCACACTCCTCGACCACGGCGAAATCGAACCCCGCACGTTCGTGCAGCGCGACGGCATCCTCCGCAGCGTTCTTCTGCCCGACCGCCAGTCCGGCGGCGTGCGCCGCGTCGACCAGTTCGGCTGCGAGGGCCAGGTTGTCGTCGAGCTCCAGTGCTCCGCCGGAGCGCGTGTATGAATCGAGGTTGTCGAACTCCACTGCGTCGAAGCCGTCGGCCGCGCATCCGGTGATCCACGGAGTGACCATCGCCGCGATCCGCTCGCGCTTCTCGTCCGTCGAGGTGTCCACCAGCACCTCGTCCGGCCAATCCGGGTCGAACACCGGGGCGCCGCCGGCGTGCAGCAGCAGGTCCTGCGGCCAGCTGCCGAGCTCTCCGGGCTGGGTCTGGAACGCGTTCACGTAGCAGATCGAGTAGACGCCGTCGGCGGCTTCGGCGCCGCGATCGCGCCCCACGATCTCGACGCCGTCCGCCGGCGCGTAAGCGCCTCCGAGCTGGTAGTCGGGTGCGGCACCGGCCGGCGGCAGCGCGATGGATGCAACGTCACCGGCGCCTGTGCCATCGGCGGTGGCGGCGCATCCGCTCATCATGAGCAGCATCGCCGCGCCTGCGGCAGCGCGGCCAAGCGTCATCTTCTTCACCAGGCAATCGTCCCGCATGATGGCCGGCCGCCGTGCACGGGACACATCCCGACCCTGCAGGCGTGGGTTCTCGATCCATATGCGTGACCGGCGCTCTCCCGCACACTGGCGTGGATCAGATCCGCCCAGGGAGGAACGAAGCGTCATGGAGTCATTCGAGGTCGCCGTCGTCGGCATGGGAGCGCTCGGCAGCGCAGCCGCGTACCATCTTGCCCGTCGCGGGGCGAAGGTCGTCGCCTTCGAGCAGTACGACCTCGGTCACGTGCGCGGCGCGTCGCACGACACATCGCGGATCGTGCGGACGTCCTACGGCGCATCCCAGTACGTGCGCCTGGCCCAGTCCGCCTACCGTGACTGGGCCGATCTCGAGGCGGAGTCCGGCGAGCGACTTCTCACGGTCACAGGCGGCGTGATCTTCCTGCCCGTCGCAGGTCCGTACTCGGCATCCGACTTCACCGCGGCACTGGATGAGTGCGGCGTCCCTCACGAACTGCTCAGCCCCGCAGAGGTTCGGGACCGCTGGCCCCAGTTCCAGGTTCCCGAGGGCGTCGAGACCGTCTACACGGCCGACACCGGAATCGCTCACGCCGCCCGCACAGTGGCCACTCTGCAGATGCGGGCGCGCGTGCACGGCGCCGATGTCCGCGACCGCACGGCCGTCGAGGCGCTCATCCCGGATGGGGATGCAGTGATCGTGCGCACCGCGAACGGGGAGGTCCGTGCGAACAAGGTCGTCGTCGCGGCGGATGCCTGGACCAACGAACTCCTCGAGCCTCTCGGTGCCGCCATCCCGCTGGACGTCATGCAGGAACAGGTGACGTACTTCCACACTCCGGCCCCCGAGGTGCATGATGCGGAGCGCTTCCCCGTCTGGATCTGGGAGGACGACGAGTGCTACTACGGCTTCCCGACCTACGGCGAGCCGACGATCAAGGCGGCTCGCGATGTGTCCTTCAACCGGATGACACCGGCGGAGCGCACCTATGTGCCGTCTCCCGAGCTCACCGCTCAGCTCGGCGACTTCGTGCACGGGCTGATCCCGGCCGCCGGCGCGGAGATGCGCACGGTGACGTGCCAGTACGCGCTCACCCCCGACCGCCGCTTCATCCTCAGCCCACTGCAGGAGCATCCCGACATCATCGTGGCGCTCGCCGCAGGCCACGGATTCAAGTTCACGCCGGCCATCGGGCGCATCCTCGCCGAGCTCGCACTGGACGGTGAGTCCACCGATGACATCTCCGGATTCGCGGCGCCGGCGCCGGCATCCCTGAGCTGAGTTCACCATGCGTGTCCAACGGCGCGGCGACAACGCCCACGAATGGGAGCTCTACAAGGGCAGGGCCCGCATCGGGATCGAGTGGTACTTCAAGGAGACGACGGACCTGCCGATCTCGGTGATGCTCTACCACCTCGAGCCGGGAGCCGAGGAGGGGCAGCATTTCCATCTCGAAGGCGTCGGCGACAGCTGCTCGCCGGGCAGTTCGGATGAGATGTACGTCGTCACCACGGGCGAGGTCGTCATCTCATCGGACGACGATCAACGCATCCTGCGCGCCGGCGACGCCTTCTACGCGCGGCAGGGCGTGCGTCACGGCGTGCGCAACGAGTCGGATGCTCCGGCAGAGCTGCTCCTCGTCTTCGGGCCGCGCGGTCCCCACGCCTTCCCGCAGACCGGCGAGGAGGTATTCGACGTCGAAGCGGATCGCTGACCTTTCAGCGACGTTGGAGCCGCTCCCGCAGCTCGTCGAGGCGCACGGCGATGCCCAGGCGGAACATGCGCTCGTCCTCCCGCCAATCAGCCCCCAGCACGTGATCGAGCCGGTCGAGTCGCTGCAGAATCGTGTTCGTGTGGAAGTTCAGCGCCCTCGCCGTACGCGTCGGGCTGGCATTGTTCCGCACGAATGCGCGCAGTGTACCGAGCAGGTCGGCGCCCCGCTCGGCGTCGTACGTCCGCACGGCGCCGATCGTGTCGCGCAGGAACGCTCCGAGTGCGTGCGAATCCGTGTCGAGGATCGCCGAGTAGGGCAGGAACTCGTCGACCTGCACGGTCATGCCGGTGATCTCCAGCGCGGTGAGCAGCCGCGCGGTGCGCATCGCGGACACGAACGCATCCGGCAGCGCGGCCGTCGCCGAGCGCGGGACGACGAGGGAGACCGGATGCCGGATCGCCGCCTCCACGTGTGTGCGCAGGCGCTCGGGCTCGGGCTCGAGAGCATCCTGTGCGGAGGAGTACGCCACGACGATGAACCCGCGGTGTTCGCCGACCAGGGTGCGCTCGTCGAGATGCCGGCTGAGGGCACGCGCGGCAGCAGTCTGCTGATCCCCGGGAACGGCCAGGAGCAGCAGGGTGTCGAGCAACTGGAGATCGACGCCGAGACGGCGCGCCCGCCGCTCGACATCCGATCGCCGCTCTGGGACGTCGTCGAGGAGATCGGTGATCAGCTCGCTGCGCACCCTTTGATCGGCACCGGATGCCGCCTCCTGCTGGAGTTCGAGCAGGGCGCCCACCTGCGCTGCCCGCTCGACCGTGCGGAAGTCCACAGCTCCGAGTTCGAACTCCCCGTCGCCGAGCAGCATCGCCCCGAAGTGCCGCTTGCCGGCGCTGAGCGCGGCGACGGCGCGCACGCCCGAACCGGCGACGGCGACGCAGTGCCCTGAACGGCGGCTCTCGGCGATGGCGTCGTGGATCGCGGCATCCGGTTCCAGCATGCCGGGCGCCAGGGGGAGCCCTGCAGCGGCGATGATCTGATCGTGGTCGTCGAGGATCGCCACGGCGCGGCCGAGCGCCGAGGCGAGCGTCTCGGCGACCGGGCCGAATCCTCCGCCGGCGAGCACCGCCTGGACGAGCTCCTGGTGGACCGTGTTGGCACGGTCGCGCTCGACGAGGTGCGCTGTCAGGCTCTGCAGGTTCCGGCGGCTGGCATCCTCGGATTCCTGAAGGCTGCGCAGCGTCTGAGTCGTCTGCAGAATGACGGACGCGTGGTCTGCCAGTGCCGAGAGCAGCGAGACCTCCTCGGGAGAGAAGGACTTCTCCGCGCGATTGCCCACGAACAGCACGCCGAGCACGTCATCGCTGGTGAGCATCGGGACGCCGAGCATCGACACGAGTCCCTCTGCGGAGACGGCCTCGTCGACGCCGGAGTCGTGCCTCTCCTTCGTATACGACGAGTAGTCGGAGACCCACTGAGGTGACCGCGATTCGACCACCGCGCTCACGAGTCCCCGCCCGGGCGGAACGCGAAGTGAGGGCAGGGACGCGCTCACCGACCCGCTCGTCTCCCGCACCCGCAGTTCACGGGTGTCGGGGTCGAACTCGGACAGGTAGGCGAGATCGGCGCCCATCATCTCGTGTGCGCGCTGGACGAGCCGCACCAGCACGGCGTCGCTGTCACGGAGCTCTGCGAGTTCCCGAGCGCTGGAGAACAGAGCCGACAGCTCGTGCTCTCGCCGACGAAGCCGTGACAGCTCCCGCTGCGAGCGGTGCACGCTATCGGCGATCTCGGCAGCCTGGTTCTCGGACGCTCCGATGCGGCGCACGCATCGCTGACGTCGGTCGGGCCGACGGACTCAGCATCGTAGGCGGCGTTCAGAAGGACCGTGATCGCTTCGGAATCGTCGCGCATCCGGGCTCCTTCCTCGTGAGGTCGCGCCTGGGTTCGCACGACTCCCGTGTCGAGCATGTCACGTTCTGCGAGCACCACGAGAGGCCTCAGCGCTGCTCCTCTGCGCGGCGAGCGGTGCGCAGCAGCGCCTGCGCGAGATCGGGCCACAGCTCGTGGGGGATGAGGTGTCCCATGTCGGGCTGCACCTGCAATTCCGATCCTGCGATCGCCTCGGCGATGTCGACCGCCGAGAACCAGTGCAGCACGTCGTCCTCGCGGCCATGGAACACCAGCGTCGGCACGGTCACCTTCCGCAGATCCTCGAGTCGCTCCGGCGCGCGGCGCAGGGCCGCCCACTGACGTGCGTAGCCCTCGGGCGCGTAGCCGCGGTCGTAGGCCTCGCCCGCCTTCGCGATGTGCCATTGCACCTGCGGGTCGTATCGGCCTCGCGGCGCGGAGGTCACCGCCGCCTCCGCGAAGGCCACGGCTTGCTCACGCGTCACACGCACTGGAGCCGCGAGCAGCTCGGGGCGCTCCCCGTGCAGCACGTACCGCGGGCTGCGCCCGGGGATCGTCGACAGCAATCCGAGACTGCGGACGCGTTGGGGATGCCGGATCGCCACCGTCTGCGCCATCATCCCGCCCATGGAATGCCCGGCCATATGCGCCGAGTCCACGCCGAGCTCGTCGAGGATGCGCACGATGTCGTCGCCCATGTCTGCCAGGTCGTAGCCGCCGTCGACGTCTTCCTCGCCGCCGAAGCGCTCGGAGAACCCGGTGTCGCGGTTGTCGAAGCGGACGACGCGCAGACCGCCGTCGGTGAGGTGTGCGATGAACTCCTCGTCCCAGCTCAGCAACTGGGCTCCGCCGCCCGAGACGAGCACGAGCAGCGGATCCGCCTCGGAGCCGAACACCTCGTAGTAGAGCCGGACTGGGGCGGACTCGGTGTAGGGCATCGGGGCCTCCTCGGGGCTCGCGTCGTCGCTGCGTCCTGCGAGTCTAGATCTGCGCTGTCGACGGAGGAGTGTGTCCTTCTCATATACCCGCATGCGTTCAATGAGCGATCCATCCATCGTCGCTCGCGGATCCCGCTTCTAGTGTCGACGGTGACCCGCAGCGCCGAGGACCCGGCGTCTGCCCACTAAGGAAGGTGGCCGATGCCGACCAACAGCCGAATCTCAGGTCTGCGCGACCACACCCCGCAGGAGCGGCTCGCGCTCGTCGCCGAGGGCGCAGGTCTCGAAGCGAGTGCTCTCGATGCGCTCGGCACCGAGAGCGGGCTGTCGCTCGCGCAGGCAGACCACATCATCGAGAACGTCGTGGGACTGATCGGCGTCCCCGTCGGGGTCGCCACGAACTTCACCATCGACGGCACCGATCGGCTGATCCCGATGGCCACCGAGGAGCCCAGCGTCGTCGCGGCGGCCTCGAACGCAGCACGCATGGCGCGCGACCACGGCGGCTTCACCACCTCGTACACCGGCGACGTCATGATCGCGCAGATCCAGGTGCTCGACGCGGTCGATCCGCACGGCACGCGCTTCGCACTGCTGGAGGCGCGTGACGAGGTCCTGGCGCTGGCCAACGAGCAGGATCCGATGCTGGTCTCGCTCGGCGGCGGCGCCTTCGACATCTCGGTGCGGGTTCTGCCCACACGGGCCGGCGCTCAGGTCATCGTGCATCTGCATGTGGACGTTCGGGACGCCATGGGGGCGAACGCCGTGAACACGATGGCCGAGGCGATCGCTCCGCGCATCGCCGAGATCGCCGGCACCAGAACCCTCCTGCGCATCCTCACCAACAAGGCCGACCTTCGTCTCACCCGCGCCCGGGCCGTCTTCGACGCCGAACTCCTCGGCGGTGCGCAGGTCGCGGACGACATCGTCGCCGCCAGCGCCTTCGCCGAGGCCGATCCATACCGCGCGGCCACGCACAACAAGGGAATCATGAACGGCATCACCGCCGTCGTCCTCGCCACCGGGAACGACACCCGCGCTGTCGAAGCCGGATGCCATTCCCACGCCGCCCGCACGGGACGGTACTCGGCGCTGTCGCAGTTCGAGAAGGATGCCGACGGCAATCTCGTCGGGACCCTCGAGGTTCCGCTAGCGGTCGGCCTCGTGGGCGGAGCGACCCGCGCGCACCCGACCGCACAGGCATCCGTGAAGCTCCTGGGTGTCGAGACCGCCCGCGAACTGGCAAGCGTCATCGCCGCCGTGGGGCTCGCGCAGAATCTCGCCGCGTGCCGTGCGCTCGCCGCCGAGGGCATCCAGCGCGGGCACATGACGCTGCACGCCCGCACGGTCGCGGCCAGCGCCGGTGCCGACGTCGACGAGATCGGCGAGGTCGCCGCACGCATCGTGGCCGACCGGAAGATCCGAGTGGAGCACGCCCGCGAGATCCTGGCCGAGCTGCGTGCAGGGCGGGGCTCGGTATGACATTCGCCGAGCCCTCGCCGCGCGCGCAGACAGAGGAAGGGCTGCCCGCGCGGGTCACCGTGTACGAGGTGGGGCCACGGGACGGCCTGCAGGCCGAGACCGACATCATTCCCACGCGCGTCAAGGCTGAGCTGTGCCGCCGGCTGTACGCGGCGGGCTCCCGCGATCTCGAACTGACGAGTTTCGTCCCGCCGGCCTGGATCCCGCAGCTGGCCGATGCCGCCGAGGTCGTCGGCGGCGTCGAGGTTCCTACCGGTGCGAGGGCCGTCGCCCTGGTCCCGAATCTCAAAGGGCTCGAGCGCGCCGTCGGCGCCGGCATCCGCGAGGTCGCCGTGGTCGTCAGCGCCACCGAGTCCTTCGCCGAGGCGAACCTCAACAACACCCGATCCGGCGCCATCGACCGAGCCGTGGAGGTCATTGAGGCGGCGACCGCCGACGGCATCCCGGTCCGCGGTTACGTCTCGATGGCGTTCGGCGACCCGTGGGAGGGCGAGGTCGACATCCAGGCGGTGCTGCAGGCCGCCACCGCTCTGCACGAGGCCGGCAGCCGGACCATCGCCCTCGGCGACACGATCGGCGTCGCGACCCCCGGCTTGACCACCCGCGTGGTGGAGGAGGTGATGGCCGCCGGCATCCCGGTCTCCGATCTCGCCCTGCACCTGCACGACACCTACGGCCAGTCCCTCGCCAACGTCCACGCCGCTCTGCGGCTCGGCGTCGCGGAGTTCGACGCCGCGGTCGGAGGCCTCGGTCGCTGCCCGTACGCGAAGGGCGCGACCGGTAACCTCGCCACAGAGGACCTGGTGTGGATGCTGCACGGGCTGGGCATCGAGACCGGACTGGATCTCGGCGCACTCGCGGCCACCACGCTCTGGCTCTCCCGCATCCGCGGCATCCCCGCGCCGTCGAACGTGGCACGCGCGCTCGCCGCCGCCGGCGCATCCGAAACCACAAAGGAGGCAGCATCCGCATGACTGACATGTCGCTCCCCGCGCCCGGTGCGCTCGACGGCGTCACGGTTCTCGACCTGTCCCGTGTGCTCGCCGGCCCCTACGCCGCCCAGATGCTCGCTGATCTCGGCGCCATGGTGATCAAGATCGAGAACCCGCGCGATCCCGACGTCTCGCGCGGGTTCCCTCCGTATCTCACCGACGGCGACGAGGAGTTCAGCGCCTATTACGCGCAGTACAACCGCGGCAAGCTCGGCGTCGGCCTCGACCTCGCGAGCGACGAGGGCAAGGAGGTCCTCAAGGACCTCGTGCGAAACGCCGACGTCCTGGTCGAGAACTTCCGCCCCGGCACCATGGCCAAGCTCGGCGTCGGCTACGACGTGCTGCGGGAGATCAACCCGAAGCTCGTCTACACCGCGATCTCCGGCTACGGCCAGACGGGTTCGCGCAGTCGCCGTCCGGCCTTCGACAACACCGCGCAGGCCGCCGGCGGACTGTGGTCGATGAGCGGCTACCCCGGCCAGCCGCCGGTGCGCGTCGGCGTGACGATCGGCGACCTCTCGGCCACACTGTTCGCCGTGGTCGGCACGCTCGCCGCGCTCCGTCACGCCGAGGCGACCGGTGTCGGGCAGCTCGTCGACGTCGCGCAGGTCGACAGCATCATGGCGCTCACCGAGACCGCGGTGGTCGACTACACGGTCGGCGGCAAGGTGGCGGAGCCCGCCGGCAATCAGCACTCCTGGGTCAAACCGTACGAGCTGTTCGACTGCGCGGACGGTCAGGTGTTCTTCGGCGCGTACACCGACAAGCTCTGGAACGCCGCCTGCGACCTGTTCGGCACGCCGGAGGTCAAGGCCGACCCCGAGATCGACACGATGCGCAAACGCCTGGACCCCGAGGTCTACGAGCGCAAGGTCAAGCCGATCGTGGTCGACTGGCTCGCCGGGTACACGAAGGCCGAACTCGAGCAGATGGCCGGCGACGTCGTGCCGCTCACGGCGATCAAGACGATCGGCGAGGTCGTCGACGACCCGGGCACCGCCGAGCGCGACATGATCGTGGAGGCCGACTACGGCGACCTGGGGATGCTGCGCATGTTCGGACAGCCCATCAAGCTCTCCGCGACCCCCGCGACTCCGGCACGCACGGCGAACCGGCTCGCCGAGCACGCGGACCAGGTGCTCGCCGACCTCGCCGGATACGACGCCGCCCGCATCGCCGAGCTGCGCGCGGCGGGTGTGCTGCCGTGAGTGTCGTGCGCACCTCGGTCGTCGACGAGGACACCGTCGAGGTCTACCGCGGCACGTTCGCCGCCGAGGAGCGGCGACGGGATGCCGGTGACGAGCTGCCTTCCGCATGGGAGGGCGTGCTCTTCCCGTTCACGGCAGCGCTCGCCGATCTGCGGCCGGACGGCACGCCAGCGCGGGACGGCGTGATCCCCGAGATCGATCTGCCGCGGCGCATGTACGCGGGGGAGAGCACCGAGTTTCTCGGGCCGATCCGGCTCGGAGACGAGGTCACCCAGACGACGACGCTCGGGAAGGTCGTCGAGAAGAGCGGCTCCAGCGGACGGCTCGTGTTCGTCGACGTCGAGCGGGAGTACGCGGTCGCAGGTGAGACGGCGATCCGCAGCGTGTGGCACGACGTCTTCCTCGAGCAGACGGATGCGGATGCGCCCGCACGCCCGCCGAGGACAGACCCGGATGCCGCGGCATTCGCCGAATGGATCGATGAGCTCGAGCTCGACGCCCGCCAGCTGTTCCGCTTCTCGGCGCTCACCTTCAACACGCATCTCATCCACTACGACCGGGCCTGGGCGCGCGAGGTCGAAGGATTGCCCGACCTGCTCGTGCACGGGCCGCTCACCCGCATCCTGCTCATGGATGCCGTCCGCAGGCATTCCCCTGGTCGCAGGCCTGTGCGACTCGACGTCCGCGCGATCGCGCCGGTGCTCGTCGACCGGCCGCTGCGCATCGCCGGCACGGATGGCGACGGCGTGACGAGGGCGACGCTGCTGGATGCCGACGACGCCGTCCTCGCGACCGCGGAGGTCGATTGGGAGTGAGAGACGTATTTCATGCGGGTCGTTGAGCGGAGGCGCGTAGCGCCGAAGACGAAACGGGCTGAGCGACCGGAGGAAGTCGAAGCCTTCGCTACCGGCCTTCCTTTCGACTCGCCTGCGGCTCGCTCAAGGCGTTTCGTCTCGCTGCGCTCGCTCAACGACCCGCAAGAACGTCCGGAAGCGGACTCCGCCTCAGCGCGGCCAATGAGCCGCGAGGGCATCGGCCAGCGCCGTCAGCACTGCGCCGATGGCGGCGCCGTCGCGCGAGGACGACCGCGTGGCGGCGAAGATCTCGCGCACCGGGTCACCGGGCAGCTGAAGCAGCCGCACCGGGGAGCGCTCGCCGGTCCAGATCAGGTCCGGCAGCATGGCTGCGGCGTGGCCCGCCGCAGCCAGTCGCGCATGCGCAGTGAGATCCGTCGCCTCGAACCGCACATCGGGTTCGAAGCCCGCCGCCCGGCACTGCTGCACCGCCCACTGCCGCACGACGGCACCCTCCGGCTCCATCGCCCACGCCGCGTCTTCCAGGTCGGCGAGCTCTCTCGCCGGCGAATCCGGCGGCACCACGAGCCTCACCGGATCGCGGCCGATCAGCGTGCGCTCGATGCCGGGCTGGAGTTCTCGCGTGTACCCCGGGTACTGCTCGGCGACTACGAGATCGAAGGCGTGCGCCTGCAGCTCGAACAGGGCCTCCTCGGGCGGCATCTCGGCCATCTCCAGCCGCAGTCCCGGTTCGCGCTCGGCGAGGAGCGTGAGCGCCGCGGGGACGAGGGCTTCGGCCGCGGTCGGCATCACCGCGATGCGCACGATGGCCGGGGCGTCCTGCGAGATCGACAGCTCGGCCCGAGCCGTCTCATCGAGCTCCAGAGCCCTGGCGGCGTGCGCGGCCAGTACCCGCCCCTGCGCCGTCAGACGCACCCGACGACCGTCGGGTTCGAGCAGCGCGACGCCCGCCTCCCGCTCCAGCAGTGCGAGCTGCTGAGACACGGTGGACGGGCTGTAGGAGAGCGCGCGGGCCACGTCGGCGATGGTGCCGCGCAGAGCCAGCTCGTGCAGCAGGCGCAGTCGTCGCAGCTCGAACATCGACCATCCTCAATTCATCGACAGAACCGAATGGTATCTATCGTAAAGGCTCGCTTTTCACGAACAAAGGCGAGGCTTCACACTGAGACCAGGTCGCGCGGCTCCGCCGCGCTCTCGAGTGAGGAAGCACGATGACCCAGACGACCGACGCAGCCACCGGCCACGCCGAACTCTCCGCTCTCGCCGACGACGCGGTGGCCCTCGTGAAACGCTGGCTCGAAGAGAGCCGCGAGGTGCCCACCGACACCGCGGCGAAGCGTCTCGCCGGCGTTCTCAGCGACCCGAACGGCCTCGACTTCACGGTCGGTTTCGTCGACGGCGTCGTGCGCCCCGAAGACCTCAGGGTCGCCGCACACAACCTGCGCGACCTCGCCCCGCTCACCCCGAAGTTCCTGCCCGCCGCGCTGCGCGGCCTCGTCCGGCTCGGCGGCGCGCTCGCACCGGCCTTCCCCGGCATCGTCGTGCCGATCAGCCGCAAGGTGCTGCGCGGAATGGTCCGCCACCTCATCGTCGACGCGACCGATGCGAAGCTCGGCACCGCGATCCGCCGCATCCGATCCGATGAGGGCGTGCACCTGAACATCAACCTGCTCGGGGAGGCGATCCTCGGCGAGGACGAGGCCGCCCGCCGCCTGGCCGGGACCCGCCGCCTACTCGAGCGCGACGACGTCGACTACGTCTCGATCAAGGTGTCCTCGACGGTCGCCCCGCACAGCCCTTGGGCGTTCGACGAGGCCGTCCATCACGCCGCCACGGCGCTCGTCCCGCTGTTCCGCATCGCGAAGGAGCGCGGGAAGAAGTTCATCAACCTCGACATGGAGGAGTACAAGGACCTCGATCTCACCATCGCGGTGTTCACGAGCATCCTGGACCGCGAGGAGTTCCGCGACCTCTCCGCCGGAATCGTGCTGCAGGCCTACCTGCCCGACGCGCTCGGCGCGATGATCCGCCTGCAGGAATGGTCCGCCGCGCGCGTGGCCGCCGGGGGAGCTGCGATCAAGGTGCGCGTCGTCAAGGGCGCGAACCTGCCGATGGAGCGGGTCGACGCCGAGACCCACGGCTGGGAGCTGGCGACCTGGCACAGCAAGGAGGCCTCGGATGCCTCGTACAAGGCCGTGCTCGACTATGCGCTGCGCCCCGAGCACGTGCAGAACGTGCGCATCGGCGTCGCCGGTCACAACCTGTTCGACATCGCGCTGGCCTGGCTGCTGGCGAACCGGCGTGGCGTGACGGACGGGATCGAGTTCGAGATGCTGCTGGGCATGGCGACCGCGCAGGCGACCGTCATCCGCCGCACCGTCGGATCGCTGCTGCTCTACACGCCCGTCGTCCACCCCACCGAGTTCGACGTCGCGATCGCCTACCTGATCCGCCGCCTCGAAGAGGGCGCGTCGACCGAGAACTTCATGTCCGCCGTCTTCGACCTCGACGAGGACCCCGCGCTGTTCGCACGCGAGCGTGACCGCTTCCTCGCCTCGATCGCGTCGATGCCAGCCGAAGTCCCCGCCCCGAACCGCACTCAGGATCGCGGCGCACCCGCGGTCGCATCGGCCACGGACGCCTTCGAGAACACCCCTGACACCGACCCGAGCCTGGCCGCGAACCGCGCCTGGGCCGACGGCATCCGCTCGCGCATGGCGGACTCGATCCTCGGCGACGAGACCGTCGCGAGCAACACGCTCTCGGATGCCGCCGCGGTGGATGCCGTGATCGCCCGCGCCGTCACGGCGGGCGAGAGCTGGCGTGCACTGGGAGCGCACGGCCGCGCCGCGATCCTGCACCGCGCCGGCGAGGTGCTCGAGCAGCGCCGCGCCGACCTGCTCGAGGTGATGGGCTCCGAAGCCGGCAAGGTGATCGAACAGGGCGACCCGGAGGTCTCCGAGGCGATCGACTTCGCGCATTACTACGCCGAGAGTGCGAAGCGCATGGAGAACCTCGACGGAGCGACCCACAAGCCGGTCGGCCTCACCGTCGTGACACCGCCGTGGAACTTCCCGGTCGCGATCCCCGCGGGATCCACGCTGTCGGCGCTCGCCGCCGGATCCCCGGTGATCATCAAGCCGGCACGTCAGGCCCGCCGCTCCGGAGCCGTCATGATCGAAGCGCTCTGGGAGGCCGGAGTACCGCGCGACGTGCTGCAGTACGTCCAGCTCGACGGACGCGAGCTCGGTCAGAAGCTCATCAGCGACCCCGCCGTGGAGCGCGTGGTGCTCACGGGCGGCTACGAGACCGCAGAACTGTTCCGCAGCTTCCGCCCCGACCTGCCGCTGCTGGCCGAGACGAGCGGCAAGAACGCCATCATCGTCACCCCCAGCGCCGACCTCGACCTCGCCGCCAAGGACGTCGCCTACTCGGCCTTCGGCCACGCAGGGCAGAAGTGCTCCGCGGCATCCCTCGTCATCCTCGTCGGCTCCGTCGCGACGAGCGAGCGGTTCCGCCGCCAGCTCATCGACGCCGTCGGCTCCTATCCGGTCGGTCAGCCGTGGGACGGCTCCAGCCGCATCGGGCCGCTCATCGGACCGGCCGAGGGCAAACTGCTGCACGCGCTGATCTCGCTCGAGCCCGGTGAGCGCTGGATCATCGAGCCGCAAAAGCTCGACGAGGCAGGGCAGCTGTGGCGCCCCGGCATCCGTGAGGGCGTCGCCGCCGGCAGTCCGTACCACCTGACCGAGTACTTCGGCCCCGTGCTCGGCATCATGACGGCCAAGACGCTCGACGAGGCGATCGGCATGGTCAACGCGATCGACTACGGCCTCACCAGCGGACTGCACTCCCTCGACGAGGACGAGATCGCGCAGTGGCTCGCCGGCGTCCAGGCCGGGAACCTCTACGTCAACCGCGGAACCACCGGTGCCATCGTGCAGCGCCAGCCGTTCGGCGGCTGGAAGAAGGCGGCCGTCGGGACCGGAACCAAGGCCGGCGGTCCGAACTACCTCATCGGCCTGTCCGACTGGGAGGATGCTCCCGTCACCGCCGATGCGCCCGCCGACGCCGTCTCGCGTGGCGCGCTCGCCGCGGCAAAAGATGCCGGAGCCGACGTCGCCTGGCTGCAGGGCGCGCTCTCGACCGATGTCGCTGCCTGGTCAGACGAGTTCGGCGCCGTGCGCGATGTGACGGCGCTCGAGACCGAGCAGAACGCGCTGCGCTACGACGCCGTGCCGGTAACGATCCGTCTCGAGCAGGCCGCGCCCGCAGAGGCGATCCGCGTGATCGCGGCAGGAGTCCGAACGGGTGCGCGGCTCAGCGTCAGCACCGCTGAAGAGCTGCCGGCATCGATTCGCTCCTGGCTGAGCGAGCTGGCCGTCGGCGTCGCCGTCGAGGACGAGAAGGGCTGGGGTGCGCGCGCCGCGCGACTGGCGGAGTCCGGCGGGCGCATCCGCCTGGTCGGTGGCGACGCCCGGGCAGTCGCCGGTCACACCGGCGGCTCGCCCGCTGTCGCGATCTACGCAGGCCCCGTGGTGTCGGCCGGCCGGATCGAACTGCTGCCCTACCTGCGCGAGCAGGCCGTGTCGGTCTCGTCACACCGCTTCGGCACCCCGCACCGCTACGAGATCGCCGCCCTCACCTCCTAGGAGACATCGATGAGACCCAACCCCGACTACGCGTTCGACGACGCCGAGGGAATCCGCGCGCTCGTGCGCGAGAACCCGTGGGCGACGATCGTCAGCTTCGTGCCGGGGAAGGGCCTGGTCTCGTCGCACTACCCGATCCTGCTCGACGAGGATGCCGACGACATCGCGATCGTCAGCCACGTCGGCCGGCCCGACGAGCGCCTCCACGAACTCGGCCGTCACGAGGCGATGGTGATCGTGTACGGCCCGCAGGGGTACGTCTCGCCCAGCTGGTACGGCACCTCACCGGCCGTGCCGACCTGGAACTTCGCCACAGCTCACCTGTACGGCACGCCGGAGCTCCTCTCCGACGAGGAGAACCTGCAGGTGCTCGAGCGCCTCGTCGCTCATTTCGAGAACCCGCTGCCCGAGCCGTATCTGATGAACCGGACGCTCGAGAACGCCGATTACGCCGCTCGCATCGTGCACGGCACGGTGGGGTTCCGGATGCGGGTCGACCGCTTCGAGGCCAAGGAGAAGATGAGCCAGGACAAGCCGGCCGAGGTGGTCGAGCGGGTCATCGAAGCGCTCAACGCGCCCGGGCCGTACGAGAACCCGCGGCTCGCGGCGCGGATGTCGCATGTGCACGGGCGGGAGGAGGCCGTATGACCACGTTCGTCGGCGTCGCAGACCTCGTCCGGTGGGTCTCGCGCACCGGAGCCGAGCGGATCATGGCCGAGATGTCGGAGACCATCGAGGCCGACTTCCGCCGCTGGGAGTCGTTCGACAAGACCGAGCGAATCGCGAATCACACCCCGTTCGGGGTCATCGAGCTCATGCCGATCAGCGATCCGGACGTCTACGCGTTCAAGTACGTCAACGGGCATCCGTTCAATCCCGCCCGCGGGTATCAGACCGTCACGGCCTTCGGCGTCCTCGCCGACGTCCACAACGGGTATCCCGTATTCCTCTCCGAGATGACCGTCCTCACGGCACTGCGCACTGCGGCGACCTCCGCCATGGTCGCGCGCCATCTCGCCCGGCCCGACTCCCGCGTCATGGCCATGATCGGCGCCGGCAGCCAGGCCGAGTTCCAGGCGCTGGCGTTCCGCGCCGTCCTCGGCATCGAGACCCTGCGGATCTTCGACGTGGATGCGGCCGCCACGGAGAAGTTCGTCCGCAATCTCCGCCCGCTCGGCTTCGACATCACGGTCTGCGACTCGTCGTCGCAGGCGGCGTCCGGTGCGGACATCGTCACGACGTGCACCGCCGACAAGGCCGTCGCCGAGGTGCTGAAGGATGCCGACGTGACGCCCGGCATGCACATCAACACGATCGGAGGCGACTGCCCTGGCAAGACGGAGCTCGATCCGCGCATCCTCGAGCGCGGTCCGGTGTTCGTCGAGTACGCGCCGCAGACCCGCATCGAGGGCGAGATCCAGAACGTCGCCGCCGACTTTCCTGTCACCGAGTTCTGGCGGGTGCTCGCCGGCACGGCCCCAGGTCGCACATCGCCGGAAGAGGTGACGATCTTCGACTCGGTCGGCTTCGCCATCGAGGACTTCTCGGCGCTGCGGCATCTGCGCGCCGATGTGGCCGGCACCGATCTCGCTCATGAGATCGACCTCGTCGCAGCTCCCGACGACCCGAAGGACCTCTTCGGCTTCGCCACCGCTCCCGTCCCCGTCGCCTGACGTTCCGCCGCCTGAGAGAATCGAGCATCATGACCGCCCCCTCGCCCCTCACGCTGCGCGGCGCTCGCCGCTACGGCGAGACGGAGACCATCGACATCGTTCTGCGCGACGGCGTGATCGCCGAGATCGGGCCCTCGGGAACGGTCGAGCCCGACGGCGAGATCGTCGACGCATCCGGGCGCTGGATCGGGCCGGGCCTGTGGGACGCGCACGTGCATTTCACGCAGCACGTGATCCGTCGCAGCCGGGTGGACCTGACCGCCACCAGCAGCGCCGCCGACGTGCTGTCCACCGCCCGCCGTGCGCTCGACGCGGGGCACCCGCTGCTCAACGGCATGCTCATGGGCTACGGCTTCCGCGACGGACTCTGGGAGGACCCCGCCTCCCTCGCCGCGATCGAGGCGGCGATACCCGAGGTGCCCGTCGTCCTCGTCAGCGGCGACCTGCACTGCGGCTGGATGAACCGCGCGGCTGCCGCGCGTCTGGGCGTCGACCTCGATGAGACCGGTCTGCTGCGCGAGGGACCCTGGATCGAGCTGCACCACGGGCTTGACCAGACCGACGCACTGCCGCTGGCGGGGTACCGCGAAGCGGCGGATGCCGCGGCGTCGCGCGGGGTCGTCGGGGTCGTCGAGTTCGAGAGCGCCGACAACGTCTCGCTGTGGCGCTCGCGTGTGCGCGACGGCATCACCGGCCTGCGCGTGGAGGCCGCCGTCTGGCCCGACCGGCTGGAAGAGGTCATCGCAGCCGGGTGGCGCACCGGAGACCCGATCGACGAGCAGGGGCTCGTGACCTTCGGCCGGCTCAAGGTCGTGGTGGACGGATCGCTCAACACACGTACCGCGTGGTGCTGGGACCCGTACCCGGGCATGGATCCGTCCCATCCGCTCGCATGTGGCATGGAGAGCGTCCCGGTCTCCGAGCTTCGACGGCTGCTCGTGCGCGCCCGCGAGGCCGGCATCGGCGCCGCGGTGCACGCGATCGGCGACCGCGCCAACAGCGAGGTCCTCGACACATTCGCCGAACTCGGCATGCCCGGCGTGATCGAGCACGCGCAGCTGGTGCGCGAAGACGACTTCGCCCGCTTCGCCGAACTCGGACTGGTCGCCAGCGTGCAGCCCGAGCACGCCATGGACGACCGCGACATCGCCGACCACCACTGGGCCGGCCGCACCGGCCGTGCCTTCGCGTTCGGCTCCCTTCACCGTGCCGGCGCCGAGCTGAGGCTCGGATCGGACGCCCCGGTCGCGCCCCTGGACCCGTGGATCTCGATCGCCGCAGCCACCGCCCGCAGTCGTGACGACCGAGAGGCCTGGCATCCGGAGCAGCGGGTTCCGCTGAAGGTCGCGCTCGCGGCATCCACTCGCTCGACGCTCGAAGTCGGACAGCCGGCGGACCTCGTGATCACAGGTCGCGACCCGTACGCGTCCGATCGAGACGAGCTGCGCACGATGCCGGTGGCGGCGACGCTGCTGGGCGGCCGGTTCACGCACCGGGACATCTGAGGAAGGCCATGGGCACGCAGCTGTTCACGAACGCGAAGGTGTTCACGGGGACGGGGGAGGACGACTTCGCCTCCGCGTTCCGCATCCGCGACGGCGTCGTCGACTGGGTCGGAGACGCCGGTGACGTCAGCGGTGAGGATGCCGTCGACCTCGGCGGACGCACCGTGCTGCCCGGCCTGATCGACAGTCACACGCATCCCGCACTCATGGCGGGGACCGCCGCGGCAGCGGAGTGCTTCCCGCCTTCGGTGACCTCGGTGGAGGATCTCGTCGACGTCCTGCGCGCGCATGGCGCCGCGGTGACGGCGCCCGGAGCCTGGGTCCTCGGCCGCGGGTTCGACGACACGAAGTTCCCCGGACGCCGGATGCCGACGGCTGCCGATCTCGATCGGGTCTCGACCGAACGCCCGGTGCTCGTGTGGCGCTGCGACGCGCACTCGGCCGTGTGCAACACGAAGGCGCTGGAGATCGCCGGCATCACGGCATCCACTCCCGACCCTGCGGGCGCCCGGTTCGAGCGTGACGCCGATGGCTCGCCGAACGGAGTGCTCACCGAGATCGCCGCCGTCGCCGCGGTCACGGCCTTCATCCCCGCACCCACCCGGGACGAGCAGATCGATGCGCTCGTCGCGATCGGAGAAGAGCTCGCCTCGCGCGGCATCGTCGCCGTGTGCGACCTGCTCTCCACGCGCATCGACGAGCCGCTCGACACCTTCCGTGCGGCAGCCGGCCGCGGTCTGCGCACCAGGGTGGCGCTGTACCCGGGCTGGGATCCGGAGCATCCGCTCGCCGACCTCGCCCCCGCGGACAAAGAGGGGCAGATGCGGATCGCGGGCGTCAAGGTCGTCCTCGACGGCGCCTACTCGAACCGCACCGCGTGGGTGCACGAGCCGTATCCGGAGTCCTGCGATCACGGCCTTCGCCTCGTTGACGACACGGACGTGCTCGCCGCGGGGGAGTGGGCGCGCCGCAACGGCGTGCAGCTGGCGGTCCACGCGATGGGGGATCAGGCTCTCGATCGCGTCGTCGAGCTCTTCGCCGACGACGAGCCGTGGCTCACCGGCATCCCGTCGGTGCGCATCGAGCACGCGACGATCGTGAGCGACGATTACGTGCGCCGGCTGCGCGAAGCGCGCATGACCTTCGGCATCGCGACGCACACCGTGTTCTTCTTCGCCGAGTACGACGGCTACGAGACGGCGCTGCGGGCCGAGCAGATCACGGACGCCTACCCGATCGCGCGGCTGTACGCCGGCGTCGAGGCGCTCGCGCTGTCGAGCGACCGGCCGGCGACGGCATGGAGCGGAGCGGACGACGTGATGCTCTCGATCGAGGCGGCGGTGCGTCGGCGCACGTACAACGGCGTCGACTTCGGCCCTGCAGCGGCGATCACGGCCCCGCAGGCGCTGATGCTGTATACCGGCAGGGCGCGGATGCTGTCGCCGCTCGAGCACGTCGGCGAGATCGCGCCCGGGTTCGACGGCAGCTTCGCCGTGCTCGAACGCGACGTGTTCACGGTGCAGGCGGACGAGATCGCGCAGGTGCGCGTCGCAGAGACCTGGATCCGCGGCGAGCAGGTCTTCGTTTCCAGAAGGAACGCACCATGACGGCGGGGGAACCGTATCGCCCTCTCGCAGGCATCCGGGTGATCGACTTCACCCGACTGCTCGCGGGCCCCTACGCGACCATGACACTCGCCGAACTCGGCGCGGACGTCATCAAGGTCGAGCAACCCGAGATCGGCGACGAGACGCGGCACTGGGGCCCGCCGTTCATCCACGGTGCGAGTGCTTACTTCCATGCGATCAACCGCGGAAAACGCAGCATCGCGCTCGATCTCACGCGGCCGGCCGACCAGGAGATCGCGGATCGGCTGATCGGTACCGCCGACGTCGTCGTCGAGAGCTTTCGCCCCGGCGTCGCGGACCGGCTGGGCATCGGCGCCGAGCGCATGAGGGGGCGGCATCCGCGTCTCGTCTACGCGTCGATCAGCGGCTTCTCGCAGACCGGCCCCCTCGCCGCCGAACCCGGCACCGCCGTGACGGTCGAGGCGGAATCCGGCCTCATGCACGTCACCGGCTACGAGGGCGCAGACCCGGTGCGATCCGGCGTCGCGATGGTCGACATCGCCACGGGGATGTCGATGATCAACGGCGTGCTCGCCGCGCTCCTCGAACGGGAGCGCACCGGTCAGGGGCGCAAGCTCGAGTTCTCGCTGTTCGCCACGGCGATCAGCTCGCTGGGCACGGTCATCGCTGCGACGTCCGCGGGCGGTCCGCCGTCGAAGCCCTGGGGCAGCTCGCATCCGTCGATCGTGCCGTACCGCTCCTTCGCGGCATCCGATGGGCACGTCGTGCTCGGCGCCACGAACGATGCGATGTTCTCACGGCTCGTCGCGGCACTCGACCTGGCGGACACGCTCGGCGACGAACGCTGGAGAAGCAACCGGGAGCGCGTCGCCGGACGCGACGAGCTGGAGGCGATCGTCGGCGCACGTGTGGCGGCGCTTTCGCTGGACGAGGTCGTCGAGCGGCTCAAGGCCGCCAGGGTGCTCGTCGCACGCGTGCGCACCCCTGAGGAAGCAGCGCACGGCGCGCATGCGGCGTCCCTCGGTCTGGTCTTCGACGACGACGGGGTCTCCATCGCCCGCTCCGCGCTCGGCACCAACGGCACGCCCCGGCTCGACCGCGCGCCGGCTCTGGACGAGCACGGCGCGACCTTGCGCGCGGAATCCGCCATTTGAAAGGGGGAAGTCGTCGGGAATCCACGCGGATGACCGGCAACTTCCTCCTTTCGTGCGTCAGTCGGACCGATCAGCCGGCTCCGAGCAGGCGCACCCTGCAGGCGAGCTCCACAGCGAAGCGCACGTCCGGGTCGTCGAGATCGATGCCGAGCAGCTCGCGGATCTGGCGCATGCGGTAGCCGACGCCGTTCGGGTGCAGCATGAGCTCACGGCCGGTGTGCACGAGCGAACCCTCGTGCGCGAGATACGACTGCAGCGTGCGCACGGCGGTCAGCGCCCGATCCGTGCCCAGCTCGTCGAGCGGGCGCAGGATGTCGTGCAGCAGATCGCGGCTGATCGGCGATGCATAGACGTCCAGGAGCACGCGCCGCAGACCGGTCACGTCCGTGAGCTCCACGCCGCCGAGGCGCCCGGCGGCGATCGCCGATTCGGCGGCGATCCGGGCTTCCGCGGCGGATTGCCGCAACCCGGTGGCCCCGAGCTGCGGCGTTCCCAGCCCGACTGTGTACTCCCACCCGCTGCCCGCGAGCAGATGGGCGTGCTCCTTGATGCGCACGGCGACCTCACGCACTCGGCGCTGGTGGTCCGGGGCGCCGTGCTCCTCCGTGCACACGAGCATCAGATCGTCCTGCAGGAACGCGAAATGCCACATCTCCGACCGCTCCTCGACGAGCTGGAGCGCGAACAACTCGAGGGCCGGCTGGACGGTGCGGGGCGCACGATCGTGCACCGCGGAGGGATTGGCGGGAGCGAGCCACGCGACGACATGAGAGAGCTGCAGTGGGAGCCCCAGGTGGGCCGCTCGTCCGACGAATCCCTCCACGCGGGAGGAGTCGGTGAGCACGAGCTCGATCAGCAGGTCCGCTCGCGACTGCGTCGGCGCGAAGCGGTCGCGGCTCTGACGCTGGGCAGCACGCGAGAGCAGGGCTGCGACGACTGGAATCGCGACGTCCGTGGCCGGGTCCGGCGATGCGGCCGCGAGACGGCCGATCGGCACCTCCCCGATGCAGACCGCATCCTTGGAGGTCCACTGCACGGTCGGATCCTCGACGATCGACAGCGTCGTGCCGAGCGCGCGCGATGCCGCAGCGAGGATGCCGTCGCTGGAGGCATCATCGCCGGCAGCTGCTTCGGTGGCGCGTTCGACGGCCTGCGCACCGCGCATCATCGCCTCCGAAGCCCCGCCGGCCACTGCGCGGTCTATCGCCTTGGCGAGTTCTGCGGCGTCGGCACCCGGCGCGCAGAACACCGGAACGCCGCCGCGCGCGGCGAGCGCCGACGCCGTCTCGGCGAGGGTGAGATCGATCGTGAACACGATGCCGGCGAGGCGCCGGGCACTTGCGCGGCGCAGTGCGACGTCGACGCGGAACGGGGCCGGCTGCTCTTCACCGGTCAGGATCACCAGCGCTCCGGCGGGAACCGCGTCCAACCGGTCGAGCGAGCCGAGATCCACTCGGTCGATCGAGCGATCGTCGATCGGGCCGGCCAGGTGCCGCAGACCGAGACGTTCGGCCGCTGTACCGAGATCTCGAACCAGGTACTGTGCCACGAGCACAGTCTGACATGAAACAGTGGATTGAAGGAACATTGTCCGCCTGTAGGACCCTCCGTAACGTGGGGGCATGGCAAAGACATCCCCGCCGGCACGGGTCGGCGAGCACATCACCGAGATAACCCCCGACGACATCACAGCTCTCGGCGTCGGCACGGCGATCTTCGGCACCGGCGGCGGCGGCGAGGTCTACAGCGCGCAGACCATGGTCGAGCGGGAGCTCAGGGAACACGGATCGGTGCCCCTGGTGTCCGTCCACGATCTGGGTCCGGAAGACGTCGTGATCCTGATGTCCGGCATCGGGGCCCCGACCGTCGGCATCGAGATGCTGTCCTCGAAGGGGCAGATTCACGCTCTGCTCGAAGAGGCCGAGCGCCTCATCGGCCGCCCTGTCACGACGTTGATGGCCGCAGAGATCGGCGGCAGCAACGGCGTGCGCCCCATCGGCTGGGCGGCGAGACTCGGGCTGCAGGTGCTCGACGCCGACGGCATGGGACGCGCCTTCCCGGACGCCGCGATGATGGCCATGAACGTCGCGGGCGTGCACTGCGACTGGGCGGTGCAGAGTGACGTCGTCGGCAACATCGCGGTCATGAAGACGGTGGATCTGCACTGGCTCGAGCGGCACGCCCGCGCTCTCACCGTCGCGAGCGGATCGATCTGCATCGGGGCGCACTACCCGATGACCGCCGAGACCGTGCGCGGCGCCGTCATCGAAGGAACGGTGAGCGCGGCGATCCGGGTGGGCCACGCACTCCTGAACGCGTCGGACCCTGTCGCGGCGGTCGCTGCCGAGCTCGACGCCCGAGTGCTGCTGAGCGGCAAGATCACCGATCTCGATCGCCGCACCGTCGGCGGGTTCGTCCGCGGCTCCGTCACGATCACGGGAACAGGCGACGACCGCGGACGGCTGCAGCGTCTGGAACTTCAGAACGAGAACCTCCTCGTCCTCGAGGACGGCGAAGTCCTCGTCAGCGTGCCCGACCTCATCACGATCATCGACGCGGAGACCGGTCACGCCATCACGACCGAGATGCTCCGCTTCGGACAGCGCGTCTCCGTCCTCGCCTGGCCCTGCGATCCGATCTGGCGCACGCCTCGCGGGCTCGAGCTGGCGGGGCCGGCGGCCTTCGGCTACGACCTTCCCTACACGCCCTTCGAAGGAGCAGCCCGATGAGCGCCCGCGATCTCTCCCTCGGCGTCGACGTCGGCGGCACGAACACCGATGCCGTCATCCTCGACGGCGCCGGCGCTGTCCTCGCGCACACGAAGCAGCCGACGAGCGACGACGTCACCGGCGGCATCCGCGCGAGCATCGCCGACGTGCTCGCGGCGATCGGCGCGGACCGCAGCCGCGTCTCGCGCGTCATGCTGGGCACCACCCATGCGACGAATGCCATCGTCCAGCGGCGCCGGCTCGACAGGGTCGCGATGATCAGGCTGGGAGCCCCTGCGGCGACGGAGTACCCGCCGCTGACGGGCTGGCCGCAGGATCTCGTCGACATGGTGCTGGCGGACTCCGCCATGCTCGGCGGCGGGCACATGGTCGACGGCACGCCGATCTCGCCGCTCGACCGGGACGGCGTGCTGCGCTTCGTCGACGGGCTCGACCATTTCGACGCGATCGCGGTCGCCGGCATCTTCAGCCCCTCCTCTCCCGAGCAGGAACTGGAGGTCGCAGAACTGCTGCGCGGGCACCTCGGCCCGGACGCCCGAGTGTTCCTCAGCCAGGACATCGGACCCACAGGCCTCCTCGAGCGCGAGAACGCCACCCTGCTCAACGCCGCGCTCTACAGCGTCGCGAGCTCGGTCACCGAAGCGCTCGTCACGGTCGTCGCCGAGGAGGGTCTCGACGCGGTCACGTTCTTCGCGCAGAACGACGGCACGCTGATGTCGCTCGACTACGCCACGCAGTACCCCGTACTCACCATCGGATCCGGACCGGCCAACTCGATCCGGGGCGCGGCATACCTGTCCGGTCACGACGACGCGATCGTCATCGATGTCGGCGGTACCACCAGCGATCTCGGTGTCGTCGTCGGCGGGTTCCCCCGCGAATCCACTCTGCCGCGCGAGATCGGCGGCGTGCGGACGAACTTCCGGATGCCGGATGTGCTGTCCGTCGGCATCGGCGGCGGGACCATCGTCGACGTGGTCACGGGACGCGTGGGCCCGGAGTCGGTCGGCTATCGCATCAACCGGGAGGGGCTGCTCTTCGGCGGATCGACGCCCACGCTCACGGATGCTGCGGCGCTCGCCGGCAGTCCGGTCGCAGGCAGGCGCCTGCCCGCGATGTCCGGGGCGACTTCACGGGCGCTCGAGCGTGCACTGGAGGTCGTCGCAGATCGACTCGACCAGGCCGTCGAGCGGCTGTCGCTCGGACGGGTCGACATTCCGCTGGTGGTCGTCGGCGGCGGAGGCTTCCTCGTGCCCGACCGCCTCCCCAGCGCCGGAGAGATCCTGCGACCCGACCATGGCGGCGTTGCCAACGCCGTCGGAGCCGCCATCTCCCTCGCCGGCGGACGCGCCGATCACATGGCGTCGATGGAGGACCGCGAGGACGCCATCGCCCAGGCGTCCGAGGCGGCCATCGCCAAGGCGATCCAAGCCGGTGCGGATCCGCTGGAGGTGTCCGTCGTCGAGATCCTCGAGACGCACGTGCCCTACACCGCTCGCCCGACCGTGAACGTGAGCGTGAAGGCGGCCGGTCCGCTCGCCACTCTCACCGCCGACGTGACCGTCGGCTGACCCTCGCACCACCACCCGAATGAGGAGATTGCAATGAAACGCAGTATCGCAGTACCGGTTGGCGCCGGACTCGTCGTCCTCGCGATGACACTGGCGTCATGCTCGGGGTCCACCGACAGCGGATCGCCCGATGACGGCGACTACGTCTCCGGGGGAACCTTCCGTCAGGCACTTTTCCCCGAGGTAGGCAGCATCATCCCGATGAGCGCCACGCAGCCGCAGGAGATCCAGATCGTCACCTACGCCTACGAGACGCTGATCTACACGGACAAGGAGGGCGAGGACTTCCCCTGGCTCGCGGAGTCGTGGGAACTCGGTGACGACGGCACCTCGGTGACGTTCGAGCTCAAGGACGGCGTGACCTTCCACGACGGCACGGAGTTCACAGCGGAGGTCGCGGCGGCGAACATCAATTTCCACGCCGATCCGGCCAATACGACGACGATGGCGGATGTGCTGCCCGCCGGCATCAACGCCACCGGAAGCGGGTTGACGCTGGAAGTGTCCGCCGATGCATCCGACCCGTTCCTGGCCAGCATCCTCGGCAGCATTCCGATGGTCGCCGAAGCAGGGCTGGCCGACCCGAGCAGCCTCGAGGCCGCGTCCAACGGCACGGGGCTCTTCGAGCTCACCGACGTCGGAGCGGATCTGTACACGTTCGAGGCCCGCGACGATTACACCTGGGGACCGGATGGCGTGACCTCCGAGACCGAGGGCCTGCCGGACACGCTGGAGATCAGCGTCGTCACAGACACGTCCACGCGGGCGAACCTGATGCTGTCCGGGGAGGTCAACGCCGCGGCTGTCGAGGGGCCCGATCAGGACCGCATCGAGGCGGCCGGCCACGAGTTCGCCGGGACCATCAATCCGATCGGCCAGATGCTCTTCAACGAGCGGGAAGACCGCCCGACGCACGATCCGCTGGTACGCGAGGCCCTGATCCTCGGGTTCAACCACGAGGACACCGCTGAGGTCGTCTCCGGCGGGCGGCCAGAGGAGCTGACGTCCTGGATCACCGACGCCCCGTTCACGTGCTACCGCGAGGAGCCGATCTGGAATCGTCCCGCGTCAGACCCCGAACGTGCCGCCGAACTGCTCGACGAGGCGGGATGGACCGAGGGCTCCGACGGGAAGCGCAGCAAGGACGGTCAGCCGCTCGACATCAACTTCATCTACGACGCGACCTCCACCGCGCACTCGTCTGCGGCCGAGCTCGTGGCGGAGGACTGGGAAGGACTGGGCATCACGACGAACCTGATCGCGATGGACGGCGCCGGCTGGTCGGAGTACCTGTACGAGACGTTCGACTACGACACCGGCTGGATCCAGATCGGCGTCGGCAGCCCGGTCACGCAGGATCTGTTCTACGGCGGGGCCTTCCCCGAGGACGGCGGCCTGAACTTCATGGGCGTCTCGGACGAGGAGTACAACGGCTTCGCAGACCAGGCCCGCGCATCGGCCGACGCGGATGAGGCGTGCGGCTACTGGGAGGAGGCAGAGAAGGTCGTGGTGGAGAACTTCCACACCTTCCTGCTCACGGGAACGATCCGGCCGACGTACATGTCGGGCGCGACCTTCGAGATCACCGACTATCTGCAGCCGGTGACGATCCGCATGACGGAGTGAGCAGGCGGCGATGACCACGACACAGGCTCGAGAGAACCGGCCGCCGGCGACGGCGCGACTGCTTCAGCTGCGAGAGCTGCAGCAGCGGCGATCGCCGCGCACCGATTTCGCCATCCGAAGGATCGGGCGATTGATCGTGAGCCTGCTCGTCGTGATCCTCGCGGCCTTCTTCCTCATCCATTTCGTGCCGGGCGATCCGGTCCGCGCGGCTCTCGGCCCGACCGCTCCGGTGAGCCTGGTCGAGAGCACCCGCGCAGACCTCGGGCTCGACAAGTCCGTCCCGCAGCAGCTCCTCGACTATCTCGGGGGTCTGCTGCGGGGCGACCTCGGCACCTCGATCCAGTCCGGGCTGTCGGTCACCGGCACGATCGTGTCTCGCTTCCCCACGACACTCAGCCTCGCAGCCCTCGGCTTCGCCGTCGCGGTGATCGGCGCGCTCCCGATCGGCATGGGCGCCGCTCTGCTGGCGAGGACGGGGCGAGGGCGAGCCGCGAACAGCGGCATATCGGGGTTGCTGGGCGTGCTGATCGCCGTGCCCGACTTCCTGCTCTCGGTCGGCCTGATCGCCCTGTTCAGCATGTGGCTGGGGCTGTTCCCGCCGGCCGGCTGGGGCGACATCGACAACGCCGTCCTGCCAGTGCTCGGTCTCGCTCTCGGCCCGATGGCGTACCTGGCGCGGATCGTGCAGGTCGAGATGATCCGCGTCCTGGATTCGACGTACATCGCCACAGCCCGTGCGAAGCGTCTGCCCCAGCGACTGATCCTGCTGCGACATGCCCTGCCGAACATCATCACGGCGACGCTGACGGTCGGCGGGCTCCTGCTGTCCGGCCTGGTGGCGGGAACGGTCATCATCGAGACCGTGTTCGCCATCCCCGGGACCGGCAGCACGCTGGTCTCGGCGGTCGGCACCAAGGACTATCCGATGGTGCAGGGCATGGTGCTCGTCTACGCGACGATGGTGCTCGCCGTGAACCTCGTCGTCGATCTGATCCTCATCACGATCGATCCGCGCACCACGATCGCAGAAGGGTGAGCCCGAGATGACGACGTTCGTTCCGCGCAATCCGCAAGCGCCGCTCACGGGCGGTGCGACCTCGAAGCCGCGCCGCCGTTCACGCTGGATGAGCCTCAGCGGCGTCGCCGCCCTCGTCGGCATCGCCGTGCTGCTGACGATCGCAGTCATCGGGCCGGACGTCTGGACTCAGGCGGCGACGGAGCGCAACATCGCGGAGCGCTGGGCCTCCGCGAGCCTTGAGCATCCGTTCGGCACGGATGACATCGGACGCGACATCTTCGCCCGTGTCATGGTCGCCACCCGGCTGTCGCTGCTGCTGACGATCGGCGCGACGGCGATGCTCGTCGGTGGCGGGCTCATCATCGGTCTCACAGCGGCGATCCTGCCGAGGCCTGCGCGTCGCTCCCTCATCTGGGTGATGGACATGCTGCTGGCCTTCCCCTGGCTGCTGCTGGTGCTGTTCTTCACAGTGATCTGGGACGCCTCGGCGACGGGAGCGATGCTCGCGATCGGTCTGGCGGGGATCCCCAGCATCACGCGCCTGGTCTACAACATGGCCTCCTCCGTGTCCGATCAGGATTACGTGCGCGCCGCCCGCGTCGTCGGGGTGGGGCCGGTCGGCATCATGTTCAAGCACGTGCTGCCGAACATCGCCAATCCGCTGCTCGTGCAGTCGGCGGCATCGGCGAGCGTCACTCTGCTGTCGTTCGCCGCACTGTCCTTCCTCGGGCTCGGCGTCCAAGCGCCCGAGTATGACTGGGGGCGGCTGCTGAACGAGGGGCTCGGTCATCTGTACACCAACCCGATGGCGGCGGTCGGGCCGGGCATCGCGATCGTCTTCGCCGGTCTGGTGTTCACGATGGTCGCCGAGGCGATCGCTGATCAGCCGGGCCAGGGAGTCCGCGCGGTGGCGCGAACAGGACGCGGCGCAGCGCTGGCCGGGCTCGGGTCGCGCCGCGGCACCCCACCGGCCGCGGCTCGTGGAGGCGACGCAGCGCCGCTTGCAGAGGTGCGGCAGCTGCGCGTCGCCTTCCCCGACGGTGACGGGGGTGTCGTGGAACGGGTGCGCGGTGTCGACCTGAGCGTCGGAGCGGGAGAGATCGTCGGAATCGTCGGCGAGTCCGGGTCGGGAAAGTCGCTGACGGCGATGGCGCTGGCCGGTCTTCTGGATGCCCCCGCGATCGTCACAGCGGAGGAGCGGCGCTTCGACGACATCGATATGGCGGCCCGGCTGGGCCCTGCCGCCCGGAAGCGGCTCGGCGTCGAACTCGGCGTGATCTTCCAAGATCCGCTCACGTCGCTGAATCCGGCGCTCACCATCGGTCGCCAGCTCACCGAGGTGCCGCAGCAGCATCTCGGCATGAGCCGTTCCGAGGCTCGCAAGCGTGCTGTGGACGGATTGGATGCCGTCGGCATCCCGAACCCCGCCGAGCGCCTCCGCGACTATCCGCACCAGTTCTCCGGCGGAATGCGCCAGCGCGCCATGATCGGCATGGCGCTGACGGGGCACCCGCGCCTCATCATCGCCGACGAGCCGACCACGGCCCTCGATGTGACAGTCCAGCGGCAGGTGCTCGGCGTGCTGCGCCGCGCGCAGCGCGCGACCGGGGCCGGCATCGTCTTCATCTCGCACGACATCGCCCTCGTCTCGGGGTTCTGCGACCGCGTCGTGGTGATGAAGGACGGTGAGATCGTCGAGCAGCTCGATGCCGCGCGCATCAAGGAGCAGGCGACGCATCCGTACACGAGAGGGCTGATCGCGTGTCTGCCCGACATGCACTCCGACCGCACCCGACCGCTTCCGGTCATCGGCGACGAGTTGCCGGCCGAACCCGCTCCCGCACCCGTGGAGGTGTCGCTGTGAACGCACTCGAGATCGAAGACCTGCAGATCAGGTACGGACGCCGTGAGGTCGTGTCCGGAGTGTCCCTCGCGATTCCCGCCGGGCGGACACTGGGGCTGGTCGGCGAGTCCGGTTCAGGGAAGTCCACCGTCGCCAATGCCGCCGTCGGGCTGGCGCCGATCCACGCCGGCGACATCCGCGTGCACGGCGTGAGCTCGGTCGGACGACGCCGCTCGGCCAGGACTGCTCGCCGTCGCATCCAGATGGTGTTCCAGGACCCCTTCTCGTCCCTGGATCCGAAGATGCCGATCGGCGAATCCATCGCCGAGGGGCTCAAAGCCGCCGAACATGACATGTCCCGCGCCGCACGTCGCGATCGAGTCGCCGAGCTGCTGGAGCAGGTCGGTATGGACCCGGGGCGCGCGGATGAGCTGCCGAAGTCGTTCTCCGGCGGTCAGCGCCAGCGGATCACGATCGCCAGAGCGCTCGCCGGTGAGCCCGAGATCCTCATCGCCGATGAGGTCACGAGCGCCCTCGACGTCTCCGTGCAGTCCACGGTGCTGAACCTGCTGCGTGACCTGCAGCAGCGCCTGGGGCTGACGATGCTGTTCATCTCTCACAACCTTGCGGTCGTCCGGTACGTCAGCGATGACATCGCCGTGATGCGCAACGGGCACATCGTCGAATACGGGCCGACGGATGAGCTGCTCGCCGACCCTGCTGAGCCGTACACGCGGGAGTTGCTGGAAGCAGTCCCGGTGCTGGGCGAGCGCATGGTGCTCAGCGCTTGATCCGCTCAGCGACTGATCCGTTAAGCGGCTGCGAACGGGAGAGGACGTTGACGTGACGACACGTTTCGAGGCTGCGGGCCTGCTCGACGACCTGGTCGCCGTGCGGCGTGAACTGCACACCGCCGTGGAGATCGGGCTCGAGCTGCCTCGCACGCAGGCCATCCTGCTGCGCGAGCTGGCGGGCCTCGGGCTGGAGGTCAGCACCGGGCGTTCGCTGTCGTCGGTGACCGCGGTACTCCGCGGCGGGATGCCGGGCCCGGTCGTGCTGCTTCGCGCCGATATGGACGGTCTTCCCGTGACCGAGGCCACCGGCCTGGTCTTCGCGTCCACCTCCGGTGCCATGCACGCCTGCGGCCATGATCTGCACATGGCAGGGCTCCTCGGTGCAGTGCGGCTTCTCACCGCCCGACAGGCAGAGCTTCCCGGCACCGTCGTCTTCATGTTCCAGCCGGGTGAGGAAGGCCAGGCCGGAGGCCGCATCATGCTCGAGGAGGGTGTGCTGGAGGCGGCGGGGGAGCGGCCGGTCGCCGCCTTCGCGATCCATGTGGAGTGCACTGTTCCGCGCGGCGAGCTCGTCACCCGGGCAGGATCGATGATGGCCAGCGCCAGTGCGCTGCGCATGACTCTGCGCGGAACCGGAGGCCACGCGGCGTTCCCGCAGAACGCGATCGATCCGGTCCCGGTGGCTGCACAGCTCATCCTCGCCGTTCAGGCTTTCAGCGCACGGCGGCTGCCGGCCACCGATCAGGCGGTGATCTCGATCACGCGGCTCTCCAGCGATTCGGCTGCCAGCAACGTGCTGGCGGCGGAGGTGCACCTGGAGGCCAACATCCGCACGCTGTCCAAGGCGACGCTCGAGATCATCCGCACCCAGCTGCCCGTGATGCTGACCGGTATCGCCGAGGCGAACGGATGCACACTCGAGGCCGAGTTCATCGCGTCGTACCCGGTGACCTACAACGACCCTGGCGAGACGGCTTTCGCGCTGACGGTCCTCGATGAGCTGGTCGGCGCTGAGCGGGTGACCCGGCTGGAGGCGCCCTCGATGGCCTCGGAGGACTTCTCGTACGTGCTCGAGGAGGTGCCGGGAACGCTCGTGTTCCTGGGCGCGGCGCCCGATGAAGGATCGGGGCCGTTGCACTCCGAGCACGCGGTCTTCGACGACGGCGTGCTGGGGCTGCAGGCATCCGTGCTCGCCGAGCTCGCCTGGCGGCGCCTGGAGCGAGCGTGACGTGCGTCCGATCGGCGGGTAAACTCGCCCCGTGCTGTTCTGTGTGAGCGCCCCTCAGGCGCGGAAGGCGGTCGCAGGCGCATCGCGCGCCGGCGGCAGAGGCTGAGCATCGGCCGGAGGCGGATCCCCGTCCCCGGCAGATCGTCGTACCCGGCATCCATCTGAGCGATGCCGGCTCATCCTCGAGTCTGAACAGAGAGCATCATCATGCGTCCCCTCACCGAGCGCGACATCCGCGCATCCTTCATCAACGCCTCCCGCAAGGAGGTCTCCTCCCTGACTCTGCCGTCCGGCTTCGTCGAGATCGACTTCGATCGGCTCGACTTCCTGGGCTGGTCGGATCAGAAGTTCGCCCGCCGCGCCTATGTGGTCACCGAGGTCGACGGCGTGCTCACCGGCGCGCTTCTCCAACGTGCGGAGCAGCGCGTGCTCGCTCGAGCCCAGTGCTCGTGGTGCGATGACGTCACGCTCCGAAACGACGTGCAGTTCTTCTCCGCCCGCAAGGCCGGTGCCGCCGGGCGCAACGGCGACACCATCGGCACGCTCGCGTGCGCCGAGTTCGGGTGCTCGCACAACGTCCGGCTGCTGCCGCCGCTCGCCTACGAGGGCTTCGATCGAGAGGCCGCACGGGATCAGCGCATCGAGCGGCTCGGCGAGAACGTCAGGGCGTTCCTGCGCGCAGTCGCCGACTGAGCCCTCACTGTTGAGCGGAGGCTGCGGCCTTTCCCTGCGGGTCGTTGAGCGAAGGCGGCGGAGCCGCCGAGACGAAACGCGTTGAGCGACGAGCGCAGCGAGGAATCGAAGCGTACCTTCGGCCCCAGCTCAGCTCAGCTCATCGCGCACGGCCAGCACGCCGCTGAGCGCCTCCGCGTACGAGGTGCTCAGCGGCGACAGCCCGAGGCGGATGCCGTCGGGGAAGCGGAAGTCCGGGATCACGCCGTCCGCCCACAGCCGCTTCGTCACCTCGGCGAAGTCGGGGTGGCCGATCGTGACGTGTCCGCCGCGGAGCGCGGCATCCCTCGGGCTGAGCAGCCGCACGCCGAGCGGTGTCAGCTCCTCGTCGACGGCGCGCACGACGAGGTCGGTGAGCGCCTTCGACTTCTCCCGCACGGCGGCGATGGTCGCCTCCTCGATCAGGTCGAGCATGCCCTGCATGGCCAGCATCCCGAGCACCGGTGGGGTGCCGCTGATGAACTGACGGATGCCGGCGGCCGGCGCGTACGCGGAGCCCATCGCGAACACGTCGCCTGCGCCCATCCATCCCTGGATGGGCTGGCGCAGCAGGCCGTGGTGGCGCGCGTTCACATAGGCGAATGCGGGGGCGCCCGGACCGCCGTTGAGGTACTTGTAGGTGCATCCGACGGCGAGGTCGACGCCGCATTCGTCGAGCTCGACCGGGATCACGCCCACCGAGTGGCACAGATCCCACAGCATGAGCGCTCCCGCGTGGTGCACGGCATCCGTGATCGCCCTCATGTCGGCGAGCGCCCCGGAGCGATAGTCGACGTGGCTGAGGACGACGAGAGCGGTGCTCTCGGACAGAGCGGCTTCGACGTCGGCGAGCTGCACGCCGGCGACCGGGTCGGGGCTGATCCACCGCAGCGTCAGCCCGCGCTCTGCCGCGATGCCCTCGGCGATGAACCGGTCGGTGGGGAAGTTGCCCTCCTCGATCACGATCTCCGATCGGTCTGGAGATGCATCGACCGCCGCGCGCATCAGCTTGTACAGCAGCACCGTGGTGGAGTCGGCGACGACCGTCTGACCCGCCGCCGCGCCTATCGCGACCCGGCCGATGCGGTCGCCGAGCTGGATCGGCAACTCCATCCACTGCTCGTCCCACGAGCGGATCAGTCGCGTTCCCCAGTCCTCGCGCACGAACGCGGCGAGGCGATCCGGCAGCTCCCGCAGCGGACGGCCCAGCGAGTTGCCGTCGAGGTACGCGCTGACACCTGCGGCCGGGACGAACGCATCGAGGTGCGCGGCGAGCGGATCGCGGGCGTCGAGGTCGCGGGCTTCGGCGGGCAGATCGGACATTCAGGCCTCCAGATCGGCGGGAGTGAGGGGACGTGCCAGCAGAGGATCGAACGCGTCGCCGGGAAGGAAGAGCCACGGCTCACCTGTCAGAGGGGCGAGGGCGCGCAGCAGAT